>NZ_AYWB01000018.1:0-84873 GCF_000503035.1 Mesorhizobium sp. LSHC412B00
ATCAACATGGATGATCTGCGCGAGCACAAGAAGCTCGCTCTACGCCAAGCCGCATGACCAGTTTCATGATCGCCCCATTTTGCAGAACTTGACGCACACAACCAGTCAGCGGTACGCATGGTAGGTTACCTGCTATGCTGTGATCCTGCCCCCCCTGATTCCACCGTACAAATGTCTGGAATCCTTCGTCTGGTTCACTTCCGGGAGCCCCCTTGAAAATCGGCATCGACGGCAGGAACCTCGGATCGGCCACGGATGGAATCGGCAGGTTTGTCCACAAGTCGATCGAGGCCTTGTCGGCGCTCGGTGCCGAGGTATCTGTCTATGCTCCGGCCCAGATCAACGCCAACTACGAGTTGCCGCCCGGCGTCGTCTTGCGCACTGCCAGCTTCAAAGCCCTGCCCGGGCGCGTGCTGTGGGGGCAAGCCATCCTGCCCTCATGGGCCGCGCGCGGCCGGCTGGATGTCTTCTGGGGGCCGGCTCACCGGTTGCCCCTTCGACTGGATGAGCGGATCGCTCGGGTGGTCACCATTCATGATCTTGTCTGGGTGCACGCGCCGGAAACCATGCGCGTCCAAACCCGGATGGGCGACCGCATCATGATGAAGCCGGCATTGAAGAGCGCCGATGTCGTGGTTACGGATTCGGCGGCTATGGCCACTGACTTGGTGGCCGAGTTTCCCTGGCTGAAATCGCCGATCAGGACCGCCCCCCCAGGTACGACCGCCCTGCCCGCTCCATCTGGCCTTTCAAGCCTAGAGCCTCTCGGCATCACCAGCCCCTACGCGCTGTTCGTCGGCACGCTGGAACCCAGAAAGAACCTGCGCAATTTGATAAACGCGTACGGTTTGTTGCCGGCAAGCACGCGGCTGCACTGCGATCTGGTCATCGTCGGCGGCAGCGGCTGGAAGCAGACCAGCCTGGCCGACGAGGTGCGGCTTGCCGGGCTCGAGAAAAATGTCATCTTCACCGGCTTTGTCGACGACGCAACGCTTGCCACGCTCTATTCAAACTGCCTTTTTCTGGCGATGCCGTCGCTCTATGAAGGTTTTGGCTTTCCGATCGTCGAGGCGCAGTCTTTCGGCAAGCCGGTGCTGACCTCGAACACATCGTCGATGCCGGAAGTCGCTGGCGACAGTGCAATTCTTGTCGACCCCAACGATCCCGAGGCAATGGCCAGCGCGTTCGGCCGGCTTTGCGTCGACGCGCAATTTCGGCAAAAAATCGCGGCAGGCGCGCGCCGGAATGCGGAGCGCTTCACCTGGGAAAATCACGGGAAGGGCATGCTTGGCATTTTTGAGCAGGCCATCGGGCAGAGACGAAAGACCTTCGCTTGAAAGTCCTGCACTTCTTCAAGACCTACTGGCCGGATACATTTGGCGGCATAGAGCGGACGATCCATGCCATCGCGCAAAGCACTGCAAGGCACGGCATCGAAACGGAAGTGCTGTCGCTGAGCCGCAATCCGCGCGAGGCCACGCAGCGCCTGGACGAACACATGGTCACAAAAGCCAGGCTGGATTTCGAAGTGGCCTCGACCGGGTTTTCACGGGAGGCTTTCCGCACGTTCAAGGCTCTCGCCGGCAAAGCCGACCTGATCCACTATCATTTTCCATGGCCGTTCATGGACATCGTGCATTTTCAATCCCGCCACGGCAAGCCGAGCGTCGTCACTTATCATTCCGACATCGTCAAACAGAGGCTCGTCCTGCCTTTCTACCGACCGTTGATGATGCGTTTCCTTGGGGACGTCGATGCGATCGTGGCGACGTCGCCGAACTATCTGGAGTCGAGCCCTGCCCTCAGGGCATTTAAGGCCAAGTCGGAGATCATCCCCATCGGCATCGACGAAAATGCCTATCCTGCGCCAACCGAGGCCGACAACAACTGGTGCCGATCGACAGTCACGGAACCGTTCGTGCTGTTCGTCGGTGTCCTGCGCTACTATAAGGGGTTGGATGTCCTGATCCAGGCCGCGGACCGGATCCGCTGCAAGATCGTCGTCGCCGGCTCTGGGCCCATTGAGCGGCAACTCAAGGCTCAGGCCGAAACGCTGCGCCGCGACAATCTGATTTTCCTTGGCGACGTTGCCGAGCCGCGCAAAATGGCGCTGCTTCACAGCTGCCTCGGGTTTGTTTTTCCCTCGAACCAAAGGTCGGAAGCATACGGGCTTTCGCTCGTCGAGGCCGCGATGTGCGGCAAGCCGATGATTTCGTGCGAAATCGGAACAGGCACAAGCTATGTGAACGAAGCCGGTATAACCGGGCTGGTGGTTCCGCCTTCGAACCCGGCGCGCCTTGCCGAAGCCGTCAACCGGTTCGTCGATTCACCGGTCGACATGGCCAAATGGGGCCGCGCTGCGCGGGACCGCTACATCAGCCTCTTCACCGCCGACAGAATGGGTACGTCCTATGCCGATCTTTATCACCAACTCGACAGCCGCCGACGCTGAAAGCGGCCTCGCTTCTGCAAGGACCCGTGGGGGCATCACCTTTCACGTCTAGGCATACCGACCACCCCCGCCAAGGCGTTTGCAACGTTCTGTAGCGATTATTCTGTAGCAAGATGAGCCCGCTCTCGTTCTCTCTGAAGATCTTTGATGCCCAATGACCTACCTGGAAAGGCGATCTTGCCGGCCATGTTTAGTCGCAAGGCGCGTCGATGTCGTAGTCGGAAAACTTTGGCACGATATCTCTCTCGCGGCATTATGAGCTCGCCATAAAGTCTGATTTCAGTGACGATCTTGATCTTGCCTAGGCGACCGGACGCTGTTGAGCGATCGACGTTTTTTCCAGCTCACGGCAACCACTTTTGGCCCTATGCCGACACATGACTAAAAACTTGTCCGGGGTCACTTCAAAAAAGCATGCAAAATCCGTATTTTCCTTTTAATATCATTATGATAGCTATACTCTCCGTAAAAAGCCGTACCCGATTTTACATTCTTTTATTCACGTAAAATTCGGTGGAAAAAACCTCCGGTTTCAGGGCTGCTTGGGCAGCAGCGACCATACCGCCG
Organism: Mesorhizobium sp. LSHC412B00; assembly: GCF_000503035.1. Lineage (NCBI taxonomy): Bacteria > Pseudomonadati > Pseudomonadota > Alphaproteobacteria > Hyphomicrobiales > Phyllobacteriaceae > Mesorhizobium > Mesorhizobium sp. LSHC412B00. The sequence continues at coordinate 3,020 of NZ_AYWB01000018.1, forward strand.
GCACCAGGCTGGCGGCGAGCGCAACCTTGATCAGGTCGCCGAGGACGAACGGCAAAACGCCGAACTGCCACGCCTTTTCCGCGCCGATGAGGGTGGCCAGCCAGGCAAAGCCCATGGCCATCATGACGATTTCGGCGACCAGCATGGCGTTGAACAACTTGATCGGGTGGCGGTCCCAGCCGCGGTCGGCGGCCCAGCCGACAATGGCCGCCATGACGACGAAGCCGGCGAGATAACCGCCGGTGCCGCCGATCATGTAGGCGATGCCGATGCCCTTTTCAGGCGTGCTCTGGAAGACCGGGAAGCCCATGGCGCCTTCGGCCATGTAGAGAAGCAGGGTAGCGACGCCAAGCCGCAGGCCAAATGCGGTGGCGATCAGCAGGACGGCCAGCGTCTGCATCGAGATGTCGACCGGCCCGAGCACGACTTTCGTCTTGGCCGACAGGGTCAAAAGCAGCGTTCCGGCGATCGCCAGCAAAAGCTGGGTTGCCAGGCGCTGCGCGCCCTCCTGGGGCAAAGCGAGAGAAACAAGCGGGCGCATCGTCGTTGCAAGTGCCATGGTCTTCCCCAATCCGGATTGCCGCAGATCGCGGCCTTGCGTTTTTCTATATTGGCTTCCGTGTTATGCGGCAATCAGTTTTGCCGTCTTCCTGAACAGAGATTCAACGACACCGCCATGGCGCTCAAATTCGACACCAGCTTCGATCCGGCCTATGGCGAGGGCGTCACCGTTGCGCCGGACGTCTTGCGCGTTACCGCCAAAAACCCCAGCCCGTTCACCTTTCACGGCACCAACAGCTACATCGTCGGGCGCGATACGCTGGCGGTGATCGATCCCGGCCCCGATGACGAGGCGCATTTCCAGACGCTGCTCAACGTGATCGCAAACCGGCCGGTCAGCCATATCTTCGTCAGCCACACGCATCGCGACCATTCTCCGCTGGCCGCCCGGCTGAAAGCGCACACCGGCGCTATTGTACTGGCCGAAGGCCCGCACCGCCCGGCAAGGCCGCTGCGGATCGGCGAGATCAACCCGCTCGACGCCAGCGCCGACACGGTTTTCGTCCCGGAGATCGCGTTGCCCGACAATGCGCTGGTCGAGGGCGATGACTGGACGATCCGGACGGTGCTGACGCCGGGCCACACCGCCAATCACGCGGCATTTGCGCTCGAAGGCACCGGCATCCTGTTTTCAGCCGACCATGTGATGGCGTGGGCGACATCGATCGTGGCGCCGCCGGACGGAGCGATGGCCGACTACATGGCCTCGCTCGACAGGCTGATCGCGCGCGGCGATCGCCTGCTGCTGCCCGGCCATGGCGGCCCGGTGACCGCGCCGCGCAGCTTCATGCGCGGCCTCAAGACCCATCGCAAGATGCGCGAACGGGCGATCCTCGAGCGGATCCGCGACAGCGACCGGACGATCCCGGACATGGTCAAGGCTATCTACCGGGACACCGACCCACGCCTGCATGGCGCCGCCGGCCTGTCGGTGCTTGCCCATCTCGAAGACCTGGTGGCGCGCGGCCTGGTTGCTACCCAGGGTGACCCGGCCATCGACGGCGTTTTTGTGCCGGTGGGGTAGAGAACTATTCAGCCGGCGCGGCACCCACCTGCCCCGCGACCTCCCGGTCGAGCTCGGCCAGAAACTCCACAATCCGCGCGGCGTTGTCGCCGAGGTCGTAGCGGCCGTAGCGGGAGGCTGAGCGCATGTCGACGACGATCGTGTCGCCGTCATTGCTGACCCGGATGGCGACGTCGGCGGGCAGGCCGACGACGAAGCTCCTGGCCACCGCCGATATCGTCACCTCGTCCTGACCGTCCGTCACCGGGTATGGCGCGGTGAGTTGCCAGTCGCGGCGGTCGAGCACGGTTTCGACGGCGTCGACGACGGTCTCGAACGGCAGATTGTAGCTGTGCCCGGTGACCAGCGAATAGGCGTCGGCCTGCAGGCGCGCCTCGCCGGGCGTTGGCGGCGAAAGCACGTTCATGTCCTTGGTGCGGTCGCTGGTGTCGAGCACCGGCGGATTGTCAAGGTCCGTCGAAATGTCCCTCAGGGGCGGCGTGGTCGCCGCCAAATAGGTGGCAAAGCCGTAGGGCGTCAGCACCAGCAGCGCCAGCAGGGCGCCGACCGAGAGGTCGCGGCCGCCACGGTCGCCGAAATGCCACAGCCTGGACAAAGCGAGGCCCGCAAACAGCAAAGCGAATGCAGCCAGCAAGGCGACGATCGCCAGCACCCACAGGAAGGCCGGCGTTTCCACCAGTTCGAAATGATGGCCGGCCAGCACGGTCAGCAGCAGGACCAGGGCAAAAGCGCCCGTGCGCCGCGACCAGCCGGCCGCCTTCGATGTCTGCCGCTCGTCAATTTCCATTGTCTTCAGCACCGCCCCAACCCGCACAGACGCTTAGAGCAAAGGATGCTCAAATTGAACATCCCCTGCCCTAACGTTTTTGCCGCCGGTAGCTTGAAGGTCAAGGAAACGCACGGTCCCGGTCAATCCGTCGGCAGGCGGTAGTCGCTGAACTGCTTGCGCAAGGTGATCTTCTGGATCTTGCCGGTGGCGGTGTGCGGGATTTCACTGACGAAAGCGACGTCGTCGGGCATCCACCATTTCGGCACCTTGCCGTCCATGAACGCCAGTATATCGGCCTTGCTCGGCTCCTTGCCGGGCTTGGCGACCACGACCAGCAAGGGCCGCTCGCCCCATTTCGAATGATGGACGCCGATCGCCGCGGCCTCGGCGACATCGGGATGGCCGACGGCGAGGTTCTCCAGGTCGATGGTCGATATCCACTCGCCGCCCGACTTGATGACGTCCTTGGCGCGATCGGTGATCTGCATGTAGCCGCCGGAATCGATATGGGCGACATCGCCAGTGTCGAACCAGCCGTCCTTGTCGAACTGCTCGGCGCCGACGCCGCCATAATAGGCGCTGGCGACGGCTGGACCGCGCACCTTCAGCCGGCCGAAGGTCTTGCCGTCCCAAGGCAGTTCCTTGTCGTCGTCATCCGTCACCTTCATCTCGACCCCGAAGGGCGGGTAGCCCTGCTTGCCCTGGATATCGAGCCGGTCCTCGCCCTCGAGCGCTTGATACTGCGGCTTCATGGTGCACAGCGTGCCGAGCGGCGACATTTCGGTCATGCCCCAGGCGTGGATGACTTCGACACCATAATTGTCCTGGAATTTCCTGATGATGGCGCGCGGGCAGGACGAGCCGCCGATGACGACTTTGCTGAGATAGGGAAGGTTCTTGCCGGTCTCTTCCAGATGCTGCAGCAGCATCATCCAGACGGTCGGCACGGCGGCGCTGAAGGTCACCTTCTCGGTGTCGAGCAGCTCGTAGATCGAGGCGCCGTCCATCTTGCAACCGGGCATGACCAGCTTGGCGCCGATCATCGGCGCGCTCTGGCCAAGGCCCCAGGCATTGGCATGAAACATCGGCACGACGGGGAGGATCGTGTCCCGCGCGGAGAGGCCCATGGCGTCGGGCATGGCGGCGATCATGGCATGCAGCACATTCGAGCGGTGGCTGTAGAGCACGCCTTTGGGATCGCCCGTCGTGCCGGAGGTGTAGCACATGCCGGCTGCGGTGTTTTCGCCGAAAACCTTCCAGGCGAAGTCGCCATCGGCCTCGTTCAACCAGTCCTCATAGGCAACCACATTCGGCAGCGTCGTTTCAGGCAGATGCGCCTTGTCGGTCAGGACGATCACCTTTTTCAGCGATTTGACGGCGCCGGCGATCTTTTCCAGCAGCGGCATGAAGGTCAGGTCGACGAAGATCCCTCTATCCTGCGCATTGTTCATGATCCAGACGATCTGCTCGGGGAACAAACGCGGGTTAAGCGTATGGTAGATGGCGCCGATGCCCATGATGCCGTACCAGGCCTCTATGTGGCGCGCCGTGTTCCAGGCCAGGGTCGCGATGCGGTCGCCGAGCACAAAGCCATCGCGCTCCAACCGTTGAGCGACCTTGAGCGCGCGGGGATGAACTTCAGCATAGGTGGTGCGAACGACAGGACCTTCGATCGAGCGCGAGACGATCTCGCGCGTCCCGTGCTGCCGCTCGGCATTGTCGATCAGCTTGTGGCAGAGCAGCGGCCATTCCTGCATCAGTCCGAGCATCTGGTTCCTCCCATTGCTTCCTCGTTTTTCCCGTCTTTTGTTCCATTGTGGGACGAACGGACGGATTGTCCAGCCATGACGTCTCCAACCGTTAACGGCTGAAGCAAGCAGTGATCGAAAGGCGGGGAAAACCGCCACAATCCGGCCATCGTCGACGTTAAGGTTCGTTAACGGGGTAGGGTGCGGATTGGCGACTGAAAGAGGTTCGCATGGACACGCAGCTCGACGACAAGCAGATCGACGGCAAGCAGATCGACGACAGGCAGATCGGCGACAGGCAGATCGACGACAGGCAGATCGACGACAGGCAGCTGGATGACAGCGGGGCCCAAGACGTGCAGTTGGACGATATTCAACTCGACGACAAAGAGCTTGAAGACACGCTTGCCGCAAGTCTGGCCGATCTCGTGCCGGAGGCCAACAAGGTCTCCGAAGACGAATTTGTCGAGGTGGTCGGCGGCGCCCTGGAAGCGGTCGGCGGCACGCTGCTGTTCAAAATGTGCGTCCAGAACGAAGGCGAAGGCCAGCATGTCGCCGCCGCATCGATCGGCGACGGCGGCAATCGCCAGTTCCTGCTGCTCACCTTGCCGACCGGCGGCGGCCCGCTGAAGGTCGAGACGACGTCAAGAAGCACCAACCCGGTAGCCGGTATTGCCGCGGCCTATGCCGGCCTCATGGACGTGTTCAAGACCGCAGCCTGAGCATTCCACGCGGGATCGTTTTTAGTGATCGGAAGGCCAGCTCTGGCCTACTGGCGAAGGCTTGCGCAACGAGTTCTCCAGACACATTTTAGGGACATGGGAAGCAACCCCGCACTCTCTCAATCGGACTGTGCTCCCAATGGAACAAGGAGAACCCCGCATGGACCAGATCGCCAACCCCGCCCCCGGCTTTCGGAGCAATCCCGGCAAGGTCATCACCCTCGAACCCTATCGGGGTACCGTGGTCGTGCGTGCCGGCGATACGGTGATCGCCTCATCGAGGCGGGCGAAGCTTCTGTCCGAACCGCCCTACCCCCAGGCATTCTACATCCCCTTCGAAGACATCGACTTCACCCAGCTCGGCAAAACCACCCTGTCGACCCACTGCCCCTACAAGGGCGACGCCAGCTACTGGAGCGTGCTGCCGGCCGGCGAGACCGGCAAGGACGCGATGTGGGGCTATGAGCAGCCCTTCGACGAAATGGCTGAGATTCGCGACCACGGCGCCTTCTATCCCAACAGGGTGACGATCGAAGCAGCACCGGCCTGAGCAAGCGACTCAAGCCGCCGTTGCTCGCTTCGTCATCCCAGGGTCTTGGCGACGGAGCTTCGCTCCTGTTTCACCCTGGGATGACGAAGTTTAGAGGCCTCGGCTAATCTCAAACGTCGGCGACGTCAGTCCAAAGGCGATGAAACTGCCTGCCGCCGCCCAATCCTAATCAGTCGTCCCGTCGTTGCCGACACCGTCGGCGTCATCCAGCCGCACGAACATCAGCCCCTTGGCCTTCAGCGCGAGCAGACCTTGCACGACGCCCTCGCCGGCGGCGTGGGTCGGCTGGTTGATGTGGGCGATGATGACATCGCCATCCTTGGCGGCGGCGATGCGCCGGGCAGTTTCTTTTGCGCCGAGCAACGAGCCGCCATCGCCGTTGATCGAAAAGCCGGCGACCTTGAAGCCAAGCTTGCGGATCATGGCGATAGCCGACGGGCTGTATTCGGCGGTCGCGCCGCGAAACCATTTCGGCGCCGGCTCGCCGGTGCCAGCGAGAGCGGCAGCGCCCGATTCGACTTCGGCCTGCACCGCTTCCGGGCTGCCGGCGCTGCGGATGCCATAGATCTTGCGCAGCGTGTCGACGGCCGGGATGTGATGGCCGCCATGGTTTTCCAGTTCGAACAGGTCCGGATGCGCGCGCATGATCTCGACGGCGGCGGCGTTGCGCTTCAGCCAGATACCGGTGACGAAGATCGTCGCCGGAATCCGGTTCTCCACAAGCGCCGACAGGATCCTCGTATCGGTCTGGCCGCCGCAGGCGTCGAGCGTAAGCGCGACGCGGCCGACACTGCTACCGTCCTCAGCCTTCAGATGCAGCGTCGGCTCGACAAGCGGCGCGGCCTGGGCCGAGGACACGGCCAGGATAGATAGCGCCAAGGCGCAAAACAGCTTTTGCAAGGGAGCCTGTCGTCTGAGAATCGGCGCTGTCATAGCCGCATCCCAGGACCCGCAACAAGGCGGAAATTGGGATAGTGGCCGTGAGAAAGCTGATATCCCGACAATGTGACCGCCGCGCACCGTCAGACGGCGTGTTCCAGTTCCACATGCGTGCGTGACAGGACTTCGCGCACGGCCGCGACGACCGGTCCGACCTCGAGGCGCCAGACGCAGCAGGCCTTGCTGGGATCGAGCGGATTGCACAGGCTGCCCGCCACGCAATTGCACGGCATGGATGGCTGCAAGGCGAGGCTGGGCACGCCGACCGGTCCCCAGACGGCCGGGCTGGTCAGGCCGAAAAGGCCAACAACCGGCGTTCCGGCCGCTGCTGCCATGTGCATGGGGCCGCTCTCATTGCCGACAAACAGCCGCGCCTGCTGCAACACCGCCAGCAGCGTTTCCAGCGACAGCGCGCCGACGAGGTTGACGATCGACGCGGCACTGGCGAGGATCTGCTCGGCCGGCTTGCGCTCGTCAGGGCCGCCGACGAGTACGAAATCCAGTCCGGTTTCGCGCGAAATCGTGTCGATCACGGCGGCAAAGCGTTCATGCTGCCAGCGCCGGCCGTGAAAACTGGCGCCGGCATGCACCGCGACAAAGCCGTTTGGCCGCAAATGGTGTTTGTCCAGCAATGCCTGGGCCCTCGCCGTCTCCATCGGCAATGGCCGAATCGACGGCACCCGCACGCGCAGGCCGACGCCGAGCGGCTCGAGCGGCGAAAGGTAGCGGTAGAGATAGTGACGTTCGCCAAAACCGAATGGCTCGGCAAAGACATTGGCGGGCTGGCGCTCATGCCAGCGCAGCGGCCTTTCCGGAGGATTGTAGCCGATGCGGGTGCTGGCGTTGAGGAACCTGACGATGAGCCGCGATGTCTTTGAATCGGTCAGGTCGATGGTCAGGTCGAAACGGAATTGGCGCAGCTGGCTGATCATCGAATAGAGTTCGCGTCCACGCTCCAGCGGGGTGCCGCGCATGGCGGCGCGGCGGAAGGTCACGACTTCCGAGGCGATGCCGTGGGCGGTCACAAAACTGGCCAGGCGCGCCTCGCAGAGAAAGACGATCCTGACACCGGGATATTCGAGCTGCAGGTTCTTGGCGAGCGTGGAGGACAGAACAACATCGCCGATGAACTTGGTCTGGATAATCAGGATCGAGCGGAAGGGTCTGGGCGAAATCTGTAACATCTTTTTCTCGGCACCGGGCGGGTTGGGGGGGCCGTGAAATTGGGCGGAAACGATGTCGGGATTGCGTGTTGAGCCGCGCACATCAGCGTGAATTTGCTTACAAAATCGTAAGCTTAGCGCCAAACGGCCACCCAGGGGTGGCCGTTTCATCGATACCGAAAGGACTATGTCGAAATCAGGATGCCGCGGCGCTCTTTTTGGGGCGCGGCACTGCTGTTTTGGGAATCTGCACCGCGGCTTGGGCTGCGGCCAATCTTGCGATCGGCACCCGGTAGGGCGAGCACGACACATAGTCGAGGCCGACCTCTTCGCAGAAGCGGATCGAGGCCGGATCGCCGCCATGTTCGCCGCATATGCCGAGCTTGATGTCGGGCCGCGTCGCCCTGCCCTTCTCGGCAGCCATGCGCACCAGTTCGCCGACGCCCTCGATGTCGAGCGAGACGAACGGGTCCTGCTCGATGATGCCTTTCTGCCGATAGGTGTCGAGGAAGGATGCCGCATCGTCGCGCGAGATGCCGAAGGTGGTCTGGGTGAGATCGTTGGTGCCGAAGGAGAAGAACTCGGCCGTAGCGGCGATGACGTGGGCGCGGATCGCCGCGCGCGGAAGCTCGATCATCGTGCCGGTGAGATAGTCGATCTTGACGCCGGTCTCGTCCATGACAGCCTTGGCGACCGCATCGATGCGCGCCTTGACGTAGTCGAGCTCCTTCACCAGGCCGACCAGCGGCACCATGATCTCGGGAACGACCAGCGCGCCGGCTTTCTTGCCGGCCTCGACGGCTGCCTCGAAAATGGCGCGCGCCTGCATCTCGGCGATCTCGGGATAGGAGACGGCGAGACGGCAGCCGCGATGGCCGAGCATCGGGTTGAACTCGTGCAAGGCTTCGGTGCGCTGCCTGAGCTTGTCGGGCGAGACGTTCATGGCGGCGGCGACCTCCGCCACCTCCGCTTCCGTCTTGGGCAGGAATTCGTGCAGCGGCGGATCGAGCAGCCGGATCGTCACCGGCAGGCCGGCCATGATCTCGAACAGTTCGAGGAAATCCGAGCGCTGCATCGGCAACAGCTTGGCAAGTGCGGTGCGGCGGTCCTTCTCGGTATCGGCCAGGATCATCTCGCGCATGGCGACGATACGCTCGCCGTCGAAGAACATGTGCTCGGTGCGGCAGAGACCGATGCCTTCGGCGCCGAAGGAGCGCGCCATGCGCGCATCGAGCGGCGTCTCGGCATTGGTGCGCACCTTCATGCGGCGCACCGCATCGGCCCATTCCATGATGGCGGCGAAATCGCCCGACAGTTCCGGCTGCAGCATCGACACGGCGCCCTTCAGCACCTGGCCGTTGCTGCCATCGATGGTGATGATGTCGCCCTTGCGGAAGGTCTGGCCCATCGACATCAGCGTGCCGGCCTTGTAGTCGACACGCAGCGAGCCGGCGCCCGAAACGCAAGGCTTGCCCATGCCGCGCGCGACCACGGCGGCGTGGCTGGTCATGCCGCCGCGCGTGGTCAGGATGCCTTCCGAAGCATGCATCCCATGAATGTCTTCGGGGCTGGTTTCGATGCGCACCAGGATTGCCTTGCGACCTTGCGTCTTCAGATCCTCGGCATCGCTCGAGGAGAAAACAATCTCGCCGGTCGCCGCGCCCGGAGAAGCCGGCAGGCCGACGCCGATGACATCGCGCGCGGCCTTGGGGTCGATGGTCGGATGCAACAGCTGATCGAGCGAGGCCGGATCGATGCGGGCGACCGCCTCCTCCGTCGTGATCAGCTTGTCGCGCGCCATTTCGACGGCGATCTTCAGCGCCGCCTTGGCGGTGCGCTTGCCGGAACGCGTCTGCAGCATCCACAATTTGCCGCGCTCGATGGTGAATTCGAGATCCTGCATGTCGCGGTAGTGCTGTTCCAGGCGGTCGGAGATGTCGACGAAGGAGCGGAACGCGTCCGGCATCAATTTCTGCAGCGACGGCTTGTCCGAGCCGGCGGCGATGCGCGCCGCCTCGGTGATGTTTTGCGGCGTGCGGATGCCGGCCACGACATCCTCGCCCTGCGCGTTCACCAGGAACTCGCCGTAGAGCATCTTTTCGCCGGTCGAGGGGTTGCGAGTGAAGGCGACGCCGGTGGCCGACGTCTCGCCCATGTTACCGAACACCATGGCCTGGACATTGACCGCCGTGCCCCAGCTTTCCGGGATATCGTGCAGGCGCCGGTAGGTGATGGCGCGGTTGTTCATCCAGCTGGAAAACACCGCGCCGATCGCCCCCCACAGCTGCTCGTGCGGGTCCTGTGGAAACGGCCTGTCGAGCTCCTCCTCGACCTTGGCCTTGTAGAGGGCGATGACGCTCTGCCATTCCTGCGCTGTCAGTTCGGTGTCGAGCTCGTGGCCGAGGCTCGCCTTCTGGTCCTCCAGGATTTCCTCGAACACTTCGTGGTCGAGACCCATGACGACATCGGAATACATCTGGATGAAGCGGCGGTAGCTGTCATAGGCAAAGCGGGCATCGCCGGAATCGGCTGCCAGCGCCTCGACCGTCTCGTCATTGAGGCCGAGATTGAGCACGGTGTCCATCATGCCCGGCATCGAGGCCCTGGCCCCGGAGCGGACCGAGACCAGAAGCAGCTTCGACGGATCGCCGAAACGGCGCCCGGTCAGTTGCCCGATATGGTCCAGCGCCTTGACGACATCGGCCTGCAACGCGGCCGGATAGCTGTTGCCGTTGGCGTAATAGGCGTTGCAGACTTCGGTGGTGAGGGTGAAGCCCGGCGGCACGGGCAGGCCAAGACTGCACATCTCGGCCAGATTGGCGCCTTTGCCACCGAGAAGGTTGCGGTCGCCCGCACGTCCTTCCGCGGCGCCATCGCCGAAGGTGTAGACCCATTTGGTCATGCTCGCCCTCCAAGTTCTCGGAAGATTAGAACCCCGGGGCCAAGACCCGGTTCCCCCCGCGCTCCGACCCGAGCGTTATTATGCTGCAGTGCGAAAGGCAAGGCGTGGCCGGCCAGGCGCGCCAACTACAATCGATTAAGGAAAGCCGCATCAAAAAGACTTGCCGTATCGCTGCCCAGGATATAGAACATATAGGGAACAAGTTGGGAGCAGCGTGATGAAACTCAACGGAAAACTCGACTATCTCGAACTGCCCGCGACCGGCGCGACGCTGGACAGCGTCAAGGCTTTCTACAGCGCCGCCTTCTCGTGGTCGTTCACCGATTACGGGCCGGCCTATTCAGCCTTCGGCGAAGGGCTCGATGGCGGCTTCCAGGCCGATGCAGGCGAGGCTCCGGCGAAACCATTGCCGGTGCTCTATTCGCAGGATCTGGAAGCAACCCTCGACGTTGTCGAAAGCGCCGGCGGCACGATCGTCAAGCCGATATTCTCGTTCCCGGGCGGCAGGCGGTTCCATTTCACCGATCCCGCCGGCAACGAGTTGGCGGTCTGGGGCGAATAGCGCTTCCCCGCGCGAAGCGGTGGATCAGTTTTGCACAGTGGCCAACTCGGCATTGAGCTTTCGTGCCGCTCGTCTTATAAGGCCGCGCGCAACGGGCAAAGCTCGCTTGCTGGGGCGTCGCCAAGTGGTAAGGCATCGGTTTTTGGTACCGACATTCCCAGGTTCGAATCCTGGCGCCCCAGCCAAATCACATGCCTTTGGAATCAATGATTTACCGACCTTGTCGATGGCTGCCGTCAGGAGCTATCTGACTCCCACGCGACCCCGACTCCGTTGACAGAGCCGGGGCCGTGCGGAGAGGATCAGTAATCGTTGTCGTCCTGGATGACGACGGGATGATGCCGATGATGTCGATAATAGCGATGATGGCTGCGCTCGATCGAGCCGGTCACGATGACCGTATCCCGGCGATGATGTCTGCGGCCGTGGTCGTAGAAGGCAACCGTGCCGTGTCTGCGGTGATGAAGGCGTTGACCCTGGTCATTGATGACCTTTACGCTCCTGTGATGATGTCGATGGTGGGTCGTGATGACCACGTCAGCTTCGGCTGCCGGAGCTATCGTCGGCATGGCAATGAACAGCGCCAAGGCGCTCACGATCATTGTTTTCATTGTAATATCTCCACCTGCTAATTATCCCTTCGCGGGGATAACCGCGTCCCATACCTTTGGTTCCGAGTAGCGTCGTCGGTCCACGGGCGCGATCAGTGACGGCTGCTCCCGTGCAACACGGCGTATCGAAAGAAGAAGTTGCGACAGCAGCTCCTGTTGGCAACTTCTGGCAAAGGCGCTCTTTCAAGCCGACCACCAGGGTTACGCCACTCGACAAAGCAGCGCTGCACAGGACCCTTCTATGTCGTCGCGTTCGATCTCCTGATCTGTGACGGGAAACACTTGTCTTGCGAGGAAGACCATCGGCACAATTTGTGAGATTTACGAGACCAATCAGGCCATTTCAGATCCCATAGGTCGGGCCGTCTCAGATCCCGTAAGAAAGTGCAAGGTAAACCACCGGCGCCAAGATCAGCAGAACCGCGATTCCGATAACCACTGCGATTGCCAGGCGCTCTGTTCGCCTGACAAGCTCAGCGACCTTGTCGTCGTCAGCCGATGGTATGAGGTCAAGAACGGAAGAAACTTCCGCAGGACTGTCGTTGTCGTTTGCGGGTCGGGTTGCGCCGTCACGCACAGATCTCTGGACAAAGGTCACTGTTAGCCTCGCTATTGAAACGCACGCCGTGGCGGTGTCACGACAATCGGGTGCCCGCTAACCTCTCAGGAATGGCGGGCACCCGATTGACCACCGATGAAGGGACTCATGCTCGGCAGCCCGGTTCCAATGTATCGGGAGGGCATAGGTTGCCCGCCTTCAGGCCTATGGCTCCGACGTCAGGACTTCAGTCATACCCTGTTCGGACCTTGGTCTGGCAATCGACGAAGCGATGGCCGCCATTTTGTTTCGACGCAGAAAATGCGGGAACATTAGTAGGCTCTTACGAGTTCACTCCCAGCAACTAATTCGGGAGAGATACGGTGAACAACATAATCTGGCTCATCGGAGCAGTCGTTATCGTGATTGCGATACTGAGCTTCCTGGGCTTCCGATAAACGTGGCAGCTGAATTGCGGTGGGAGCCTATTGCCATCTGCGCCTTGTAGGCATCGCTTTCGCGTTGGCCGGGCGCTTTGCATGTGGGCTTTGGCGTTCGCTCTCAGGTGGCGCTTAAATTCCTTCTCTTCGAACCTTACAGAATGCGCGTCGCAAGCAGGTCGCAAGGGCGACGGTCCTGTTGCAACAGTCGGATCGAGGCCATCGCCGACGAAATCAACAAAGCATGCTGCGTCAGCTCGCCTCGCGCATCGCCTCGGCGGCCTGCAGATCGACCGACACCAGTTGGCTGACGCCCTGCTCGGCCATGGTCACGCCGAACAGGCGGTTCATGCGCGCCATGGTGATCGGGTTGTGGGTGATGATGACGAAGCGCGTCTCGGTGGTCGCGGCCATTTCGTCCATAAGGTTGCAGAAGCGTTCGACATTGTGATCGTCGAGCGGCGCGTCGACTTCGTCGAGCACGCAGATCGGCGCCGGATTGGTCAGGAACACGGCAAAGATCAGCGACATCGCCGTCAGTGCCTGCTCGCCGCCGGACAGCAGCGTCATGGTCTGCGGCTTCTTGCCGGGCGGACGTGCCAGGATTTCGAGCCCGGCTTCGAGCGGGTCGTCGGATTCGATCAGCTGCAGTTCGGCCGTGCCGCCACCGAACAGATGCGAGAACAGCCGCTGGAAATGGCCGTTGACCACCTCGAAAGCGGCAAGCAGCCGTTCGCGGCCTTCGCGGTTCAGGCTCTGGATCGCTTGCCTGAGCTTGCGGATCGCCTCGATGATGTCCTCGCGCTCGGAGACGATGGTCTCCAGCCGGTCCGACAATTCCTTCTGCTCTTCCTCGGCGCGCAGATTGACGGCGCCGAGCCGCTCGCGCTCAACCTTCAGCCGGTCGAGCTGGCGCTCGATCTCGGCCATTTCCGGCATCGGGCTGTCGGCTTCCAGGCCAGTATGGCGAATGACCAGATGCGGCGGCGTGTTCAGCGTTTCCTGGATGCGCGCCTCGACCTCGAGCCGGCGCTCATCGGCGGCGGTCAATCGCTCTTCGGCGCGGACGCGGGTTTCGCGGGAATCGGCCAGCGACTGGATGGCCGCGGTGGCGGCCTTGTCCAGCTCGGCCTGCTTGTTCTCGGCCTCCTGCAAACGGTCGGCGGCCGCCTTGCGCAAGGTCTCGGCCTCGGTCAGCTGCGACAGCAGCGCGCGCCGCCTGGCGTCGATCTCGTCGGGGGCGTCGGCCAGCGTTTCGCGCTCGGCCTCGGCCTCGGCCCTGCGCTCGCCCAGCGAGGCAATCTGCGTCGAGGCGTTTTCGGCCCGCTGCAACCAGTTGCTGCGCTCGGCGCCGATGGCGTCGAGCCGGCGCGTGCGCGCCTCGGCTTCGCGGCGCAGGCCTTCATGGACGGCGCGCGCGTCGGCCAAGGTTGCGCGATCGCGGCTGACATTGGCGGCGGATTGTTCAAGCTGCAATTGCAGGTCGCCGAGATCGGGGGCGTCCTGCAGCAGCATTTCGGCCTCGGCGAAGGCGGCGGCCGTTTCTTCATGGCTGTCGACGATTCGCGCGCGCGCCTCGTCCAGGGCGGCGCGGCGGCTTGCCAGCTCGCCACCGGCCTTTTCGGCCTCGGCCAGCGCGCTGCGGGCGGCGTCCAGGCCGTGCTGGGCATCGCGCCCGGCCTGGCGGGCGTTGCGTTCGGCCTCGCTCGCCTGGCGGAGTGCCTGTTCGGCCTGGGCAAGGGCGGCTTCGGCCTCGCGCACGATCTGCGTCGCCTGTACCGCCTCGGCATCGAGCTCGGCCAGCCGGTTCTTCTGCGCCAGCCTTTGCGCGGCCGCGGTCGGTGCATCGGCGCTGGCGGTCAGCCCGTCCCAGCGCCACAGCGCGCCGTCACGGCTGACCAGCCGCTGGCCGGGGGCAAGCAGCGTCTGCAGGCGTTTGCCGTCGGCGGCATCGACGATGCCGATCTGCGCCAACCGGCGGGCAAGCTGCGAAGGCGCGCGCACCACGCTGGCGAGGCTCTTGATGCCTTCCGGCAAGGCCGCATCGCCTGGTTGAACCTGGCTTTCGCCCCAATGCACCGGCGCGCTGCGGTCGAGCGGCACGTCGAGGTCCTCACCAAGCGCAGCGCCAAGCGCCGTCTCATAGCCACGTTCGACGCTGAGCTGCTCAAGCACCGACGGGAAAAGATCGCCGCTGGCGGCATTGAGGATCTTGGCCAGCGTGCGCGCTTCGGTCTCGATGCCGGCGAGCTCCGACCTGGCGTCCTGCAGCGGCGGACGAGCGGCACTCTCGGTGGCGCGCGCCTCGGCGACCGCCTGTTCGGCAGCAATGGCGCCGGCCTCCGCTTCCTCCAACCGGGCGAGCGCGTCCTCGACCAGAGCACGTTTTTCGGCCGGGTCAGGCAAGCCCGCAACCTTCGACACAATCTCGGACAATTCGCGGTCGACGTCGGCCAGCTGGCGGGCAAAGCGGTCGCGGCGTTCGGCGTTTTCGCGCAGCGTGCGTTCGATCTGATTGCGCGCGGCGGCGGCCTCCGCTCGTTCTGCGGTCAGCGCAGCGAGCTTTGCTTCGCTCTGCGACAGCGTTGCGCCGGCCTGCTCGAAAGCGGCCCGCGTCGTGGCCTCGCGTTCGGCGGCGCCGGCATTTTCGGAGTTGAGCGTGGCTTCTTCCTCGCGCAGGCGCTCAAGAATATCCGCATTGTCGCGGACCATGCGCTCCTCGCGGGCGATGTCGCCGTCGAGCTGCTGCAGCCGGCGCTCGAGTTCGGCCTGGCGGGCGCGGATGCGGCCTGCCTCCTCCTCGATCTGCGCCTTGGCGATCGACAGCCGCTGGAAGGCGGCGGCAGCCGCGGCCTCGGCGTCACGCAGATCGGGCAGCCGGTGGGCGCCGATGCCTTGCTCCCGGGCGGCAGCCATCTGGGCGGCGGCGCGGTCGCCGACCAGAGCTGTGGCAACCGCCAGCGCCGACCGCGCATCGCCCTCCTGGGTCTTGGCCAGCGTCCAGCGCAGATGCAAGAGCGTGGCTTCCGCCTTGCGGATATCGGCCGACAGGTTCTTGAAGCGCGATGCCTGGCGCGCCTGGCGCTTAAGGCTTTCGATCTGGCTCTCCAGTTCGCCGACGACATCGTCCAGCCGTTCCAGATTCTGTTCGGCCGCCTTCAGCCGAAGCTCGGCCTCATGGCGGCGGGTGTGCAGGCCGGAAATGCCGGCGGCTTCTTCGAGCAGCGCGCGGCGCGCCTGCGGCTTGGCCTGGATCAGTTCGCCGATGCGGCCCTGTCCGACCATGGATGGCGAGCGCGCGCCGGTCGACTGGTCGGCGAACAGAAGCTGCACGTCCTTGGCGCGGGCTTCCTTGCCGTTGATGCGGTAGAGCGAGCCGGCTTCGCGCTCGATTCGGCGCGACACTTGCAATTCATCGGCGTCGTTGAAGGCGGCGGGCGCGGTCCGGTCGCTATTGTCGAGGAACAGCGTGACTTCGGCGGTGTTGCGGGCCGGGCGCGTTCCCGAGCCGGAAAAGATCACGTCGTCCATGCCGGACGCGCGCATGTTCTTGTATGAGCTTTCGCCCATCACCCAGCGCATCGCCTCGACAAGGTTCGACTTGCCGCAGCCATTCGGCCCGACAATGCCGGTCAGGCCGCGTTCGATGACGAACTCGCCGGGTTCGACGAAGGACTTGAAGCCGAGGAGGCGAAGGCGCGAAAACTTCATTCGCGCCTGCCTGGAAGGCACAAAGGTGCGCTGACGCCGAAGCGCAGTCGCTCCGGCGCCGCCTGGACGTCAGAGCAGAGGGTCGATGATGGCCGATATTTCCTCAATCGACATCGCACCTTTGTAGGTTTTCCCGTTGATGAAGAAGGTCGGTGTCGAGTCGACCTTGAATTCATCGGCGCCGCGCTTCTGGACTGATCTCACATCGTCCAGAAGTTTCTGGTCCGTCAAGCAGGCCTCGAAGGACTCCTGTGTAAAACCGGCGAGCTTGGAGATCTGCAGCAGCGCATCCTTGGTATTGTTGACGCCCACCCAGTTGGCCTGCTGCTTGAACAGCACGTCGACCATCGGGAAATAATTGTCCTTCGAACAGCGCGCCAGCATGAAACCGGCCTCGGCGCTCGGATCGAACGGGAATTCGCGCAGGATGTAACGCGCCTTGCCGGTGTCGATGTATTTGGTCTTCAACTCAGGGAAGGTGGTCGCGGCGAAATGCGCACAATGCGGGCAGGTCATCGAAGCATATTCGACGATGGTGACCTTGGCGTCATCCTTGCCGAGCTGCTTGTCGGGCAAAGCGCCGGGCTTCAGCAGTTCGGCCATGTCGACATTGCCGGAAGACTCCGGGACCTTGACGGCGGCCGGAGTGGCAGGCGTCGAAGCAGGCGCGGGAGCCGCAGGCTTCACATCCGCTGCTTTGGCATCCTCGCCTGAATCGCTGCATGCGGCGAGCATAGCCACTGCCGGAATGACGGCCAGCGAAGACAGGAGGTTTCTGCGGGACAAGCTACGGTTCATGCGAATCACCTGACTGTGGTTTGATTTTGCAACGCAAAGGCTAGAAAAGGCGAGAGTTGGCGGGAATTAAGGCATCGCCGTCCCCATTCCAATCGCCAAACTCTACATGCAGGATCACGAATGCGCGAGATAGATGACGCGTTCATGACCGACTGATTACCGGTTGATTACCTTGGCAGCTTCCTTTGGCCAAGAATTGTGGCGCCAAGACGCTCCAGCGAGGCGCGCAAGCCTTCATCCTCGATCTTGCCGACGGTATCCGACAATTTGGCCTTTTCGACAGAAGTCAGTGCTCTCGGCGTCGGTTTCGGCCGGGCTTTGTCCCTCAGCACCGGCTTTTGCACGATCCGGATCCTGCCGATCGCGTTGAAGCCGAGAAAGGCATTGACGCGGTTGATGATCTCGCCGGTCTCGTGCTGTAGGTGCAGCGCGGCCATGCCCTCGCAGGCGATGACCAGCACCGCCGGCTCGAACGGATCGTCCTCATGCATGCGGCGCGGCCACTGGATTTTTTCGGGGCGCGAATGGCCGGCGAGCCTGGGGCCGGCGATCTCTTCCCATGACTGCACCAGCCCGATCGAAATGCCGGCCCGCTTGCGCAGCACGGGGTCGAGGATCGCGGTCGCGAGATCGCTCACCGGAACGGGATTGCCGTAAGGCGTTCTCCCTGCCATGTACGTTCTCCAGCCACGCTCCTCACCAGCCTAGAGCCAGCCCGCGATCAATGGCACTGCACGAACAGACCCGCAAGGCCGCATCCGAACCAACTCTATCAGGAGAGATCGCCGCGCGTCTGCTTGCCTGGTATGACGCGCACCATCGCGAACTGCCGTGGCGGATCACGCCGCACGCGGCGGCCGGCGGTGCACGGCCGGACCCCTATCGCATCTGGCTGTCGGAAGTGATGCTGCAGCAGACCACGGTCGAAGCGGTAAAATCCTATTTTCGCGCCTTTGTCGAGAAATGGCCTGATGTGAAGGCGCTGGCGGCTGCGCCGGCCGAGGATGTGATGAAGGCCTGGGCCGGGCTCGGCTATTATTCACGGGCGCGCAACCTCAAGGCCTGCGCCGATCTGGTTGCGAGCCAGGGCGGCCGTTTTCCCGACAAAGAAACGGGATTGAGGGAATTGCCGGGGATCGGCGCCTATACGGCGGCGGCGATCGCGGCGATCGCCTTCGACCGTCCGGCGGCGGTCGTCGACGGCAATGTCGAACGTGTCATCTCGCGGCTCTACTCGATCGCAACGCCGCTCAGCGAGGCAAAGCCCGAGATCCGCGCGCTCGTCGAAAGACTGGTTCCGCAGACAAGGCCGGGCGACTTCGCCCAGGCAATGATGGACCTTGGCGCCACGATCTGCACGCCAAGACGGCCGCGCTGCATGCTGTGCCCGGTGCGCGAGGATTGCAGCGCCATCCTGTCCGGCGACCCCGAGCGCTTTCCGGTCCGCCTGCCCAAGGTCGACAAACCACTCAGGCGGGGTGCCGCCTTCGTCGTCGAGCGAGGCGACGGCGCCATCCTGCTGCGCAAGCGGCCTGACAAGGGCCTGCTCGGCGGCATGACCGAGGTGCCGACCACAGGTTGGACAGCCCGGATAGACGGCGCAACCACTTCGGAGGCAGCGCCCTTCGCTGCGGACTGGCGGCGCGCCGGAGAGATCGCGCATGTCTTCACCCATTTCGCGCTCGAGCTCGAAGTTTTTCACGCTCAAGTGAAAAGTGATGCGCCGGAAGGGCATTTCTGGTCGCTGGCCCATGACATTTCCGGTGAAGCGCTGCCGACGGTCATGAAAAAGGTCATCGAAGCAGCGATACCGGGCGCAACCAAAAAACACCGCCCAATTGACTAGCATTCGCTTTGAAAGGCCAGAAATGACTGAAATCCGCCATATCGTGTTCGACATCGGCCGCGTCTTGCTCCACTACGATCCGAACATTCCGTTCAGCCGCCTCATTCCCGATGCCGAAGAGCGCAAGTGGTTCTTCGACAATGTCTGCACGCATGACTGGAACATCGAGCAGGATCGTGGCCGGACGTGGGAAGAGGCGGAAGCGCTGCTGATCGCGGATTACCCGGATCATGCTGAAAACATTCGCAATTTCCGGCGCTATTGGAACGACATGGTGCCGCATGCCTATGAGGACAGCGTCGCCATCATGCTCGGCCTGATCGAGAGCGGCCGCGACGTGACCATGCTGACGAACTTCGCCGCCGACACGCTTGCCGAGGCAAGACTGCGCTTCGATTTCCTTAGCCGCCCGCGCGGCGTGACCGTGTCGGCCGATATCCGTGAGATCAAGCCCGACCGCGCCATCTACGACCATCACGTGGTCGCGTTCGGCCTGGAGCCCTCCGCCACGCTGTTCATCGACGACAGCCCCAGGAATGTCGACGGAGCCAGGGCGGCTGGCTGGAATGCTGTGCTGTTCACAGATGCAAAAACGCTCAAGGCGGACCTTGAGCGGTATGGCATCGCGACCTGAGCTACGCAGAGGGGTCGAGGTAGCGCTTTATGGCGCCCCCCTCTGCCCTGCCGGGCATCTCCCCCACGAGGGGGGAGATTGGCAGCCTCGCCGACGGCTCTTTCTTACAACGTTGAAGGTTGGCGAAAACAATGAAGCGCGCGATCTCCCCCCTCGTGGGGGAGATGGCCGGCAGGCCAGAGGGGGGCGCCGTAGGGCGCCGACCTTTATGTGGTAGCGTCAGGCCCCTGCCCGCTCCATGCCGAGCCTGGCGATGCGGCGCAGTTCGTCGATCGGGGTCAGGCCGCCCGAGCGCTCATAGTGCCAGAAGGTCCAGCCGTTGCAGGCGTCCAGGCCCTGCACTTCGGCGCCGATCTTGTGGATCGAGCCGGCGCTGTCACCGATGGCAACCGTGCCGTCGGCGCGTACCTTGGCCGACCAGCGCTTCTTGGCATCGTAAAGCGTGGCGCCGGGCTGCATAAGCCCGGTATCGATGAGGCTGACAAAGGCGACGCGCGGCTCGGCGCGCTTGCCGGTGAGCACGGCGAGATCGGCGCTTTCCAGCGGCCGCACCGCATCGATGCGCTCGTTGGCGGCGTCGATATAGGCCTGTTCGCGCTCGATGCCGACGAAATGGCGGCCAAGCCGCTTGGCCACGGCGCCGGTGGTGCCGGAGCCGAAAAACGGGTCGAGCACGATGTCGCCCGGCTTGGTCGAGGCCATCATGATGCGGGCGAGCAGCGCTTCCGGCTTCTGCGTCGGATGCAGCTTGTCGCCATTGTCGTTCTTCAGCCGCTCGCCGCCAGTGCAGATCGGGAACAGCCAGTCGGAGCGCATCTGGATGTCGTCGTTCGATGCCTTCATGGCTTCGTAATTGAAGGTATAGCCCTTGCCCTTCTGGTCGCGCGAGGCCCAGATCATGGTCTCATGCGCGTTCTGGAAGCGGCGACCGCGGAAATTCGGCATTGGGTTGGTCTTGCGCCAGACGACATCGTTGAGAATCCAGAAGCCGAGATCCTGCATCTTGGCGCCGACGCGGAAGATGTTGTGGTAGGAGCCGATGACCCAGATGGTGCCATTCGGCTTCAGCACGCGGCGTGCCGCCAGGAGCCAGGCGCGGGTGAAGGCGTCATAGGCCTCGAAACTCTCGAACTGGTCCCAGTCATCGTCGACGGCGTCGACCTTGGACTGGTCGGGCCGGTGCAAATCGCCGTCGAGCTGCAGATTGTAAGGCGGATCGGCGAAGATGACGTCGATGGATTTTTCCGGCAGCCGATCGAGCGCGGCGACACAATCGCCCTTGAGGATCGTGTCCAGCCACTCGGATTGCTGGGGGGCGTGGGAGAGGTCGGCGACAAGACGCACGGCAGACATTTTTACACCCAAGGCACGCGTTACTGTTTACTCCCCGTTATGGTTACCGATCAGCGTAAATATTCGGTGAAGGACGCAACGGGCCAAGCAGCCCTGACGTCGTCAATTTGCGCAGCCCGGCCCGTTGGTGTATGTCGCGCCGCTTGAGCCTTGCCGGGCCTCTCATCACCCTCCCTCGTTCGGATTGCCATGCCCCAGCCAGACCTTGTCATCTTCGATTGCGACGGCGTGCTCGTCGATTCCGAAATCATCGCAGCCCGCGTCGAGGCCGAATTGCTGACCTTGGCCGGATATGAAATCTCGGCCGAGGAATACGCCGAAACCTATGCCGGACTGACCTTCAAGGACATCATGATGCGGGTCGAGGCAAAATCCGCGATCCCGTTCCAGGCCTCGATGATCGACCGGGCCGAAGAGCTGGTTGACCACAAACTGCGCAGCGACGTGCGCGCCATCGACGGCGTGCGCGAGGCGGTCGCCGCGGTCACCGCGCCGCGCTGCGTCTGCTCGAACTCACGCTTGGAGCGGATCGAGTTCATGCTGGAGAAAGTGGCCCTGCTGCCGTTCTTCGCCGGCCGGATTTTTTCAGCGCTGGAAATACCAAGCAAGAAAACCAAGCCCGCGCCGGATGTGTTCCTGATTGCGGCGGAGCAACTCAACGCCAATCCGGCAAACACCTTCGTCATCGAGGATTCGGTGCACGGCGTTACCGGCGCCAGGGCCGCTGGCATGCGCGTGATCGGCTTCACCGGCGCCGCGCACAGCTATCCCGGCCATGCCGATGTGCTGACCGAAGCCGGCGCCGAAACCGTCATCCGCCGCTGGGCCGAACTGAAAAGTGTGATTGCCGCTCTGTCGGAGTGGTCGGACGCCTGAACCGATCAGTCCTTGGCTTTGGCCGACTGAGCCGGTTTCTTCTTAGCCCTGTTGTAGGCAATCGCGGCGCGGACGAGCGCTTTCAGCGCATCCGCATCGATCACGTCGCCCTCCGACACATCGATGGCGCGCCACACCTTGCCGTTGAGCCCGTTGTTGAACAGCCTGTCGGGATCCGGCAGGCTGGCGCCGTGAGAAAAGGTCAGCTTCACCTTGTCCTTGTGAGCGTTGCCGACGGCGATCATGCCGTCGCGTGACCATACCGGGCTGCCCATCCACTTCAACTCCTCGATGATTTCCGGGTCGGCGTCGAGGATGGTCTTGCGCAGGCTGGCCAACGTCTTGCCCCGCCAATCGTCCAGCTCCCGGATTCGGGCATCTATCCGCTCGGAGGCAGAGGCGCCTCCCTCATCCTTGCTCGACATGCTGATCTTCATGGTCTGCCTCCGTTCGCATCTTATTGCCGGGCATTCGGCTGGCCTGCTTCACCCAGGAGGCGAAGCGGGCTTCGTCGATCTCTTCGCCTTCATGGATGTCGAGATAGCGCACTTCCTTTTGCCTGGAACCGCCGGGAGGCACAGGATCGAGCGACGTGCCGCGAAAGAAGGCGACTTTGACGTATCTGGTGAAGCAATGCAGGCTGAGGAACCAACCCTCGCCCTCGATGCCATAGAACGGTGAGTTCCACTTCACCGCCTTGTAGACGCCGGGGACGGCGCTGACGATAAGTGCGTCGATCCAGCGCCCGACATCGCTTTTCCAGCCCGGCATGGCAGCAATATATGCCTGCACCGGAGCGTCCCCATAGGCCTTCGGGATCTGCGGGTTGCCGCCCGAAAGCAGGACCGGCTTTTCCGGCTTGTCTGGGGCCGGTTTTGCGACCTTCGATTTTCCCGGCGCCTTGGCCATGTCCTACCCTTGCGCGCCCTGCTCGCCACGCGATCTCGCGACGTAAGGCAGCACGAACATATAGAGGCCGCTGAACAGCAGCAGGAATAGCGGCAGCAGCGGCGAATAGACCACCCAGGCCGGAGGTTGCCCGAACGCCATGGTGATGAAATTGGCTGCCACGGTCAGCGTGAAGATGATCGACAGCCAACGATGGGTTTGACGTATCCATTTGCTCAAGTTCATTGCAACTTCCTCTTGAAACCAGCGCCTACCAACGCGCCAGTTGGGTGATCTGGATGAGATTGCCGCAGCTGTCGTTGAGCTGGGCGATAGTCGAGCCGGTCACTTCTGTCGGCGCCATGGCGAACGCACCGCCGCGTCCCTTGATGCGCTCGTAATCACCCTTGACGTCGTCGGTGAACAGCATGAGCGCGGGCTGCCCCTGCTTGAAGATGGCCTGCTGGTAGGCCTTGGCGGCCGGGTTGTCGTTGAGCGCCAGCTGTAGCTCGGCTCCCTCGGGCTCATCGGGTGAGATGACGGTCAGCCAACGAAAAGGCCCATTGCTGAAGTCGACCTTCACGGCAAAGCCCAGCACGTCGGTGTAGAAGCGCAGTGCGTTGTCCTGGTTGTCCACATAGACGCTGGTCAGCTTGATCTTCATCGATTTCCTCCTTTTTGCATTCGGTGCCCCGCGATCAGGGCATGGTACCGGCAGGCTTCAATCCGGCTTCGCCAGGACCTGCTCCAGCTTGGTGAGGAATTGCTGCCACCCGGCCCTGGCGCCGCCATAGGCCTGCTTCTGGCTCGGATGGAAGCCCGACTGCTCGACGCGCAGATGGGTTCCCGAGCTCGTGGGTGTGAGCGTGAACGTCACCACGCTCTTCAGATTGTAGGCGGCATCCTCATGCGCAAAATCCCAGCTGTAGGACAGCGTCCTGTTTTGCTCGATGGCCAGCACCTCGCAGTCGAGCACGCCGCCCCAGTCGCCGCGAAGATTGAAGCTGTGGCCGACGACAGGCTTGAAATCGTTCTTCATGAGCCATTCCTCAATCAGATGCGGCTGCGTCAACGCGCGCCAGATCTTCTCCGCCGGCCAGGATATTTCACGTTCGACGACGACGGTGCGCAGCTCGGGATTGCTCACTGGTCCATCCTTTTCAGCAGGCTCTCGAGATCATCGAAGCGGCTCTCCCAGAATCCAGTCATTTGAACTGTCCAGTCGGTCAGCGGGCCAAGTGCCGCGGGCTGGGCGCTGTAGTGGGTCTGGCGTCCGGCGTGGCGGTCACGCACCAGGCCGGCCAGCTTCAGGACGCCGAGATGCTTCGACACCGCTGGTTGCGAGACCCCGGACTGCGCCGTCAGCGCCCCCACGGTCTGCTCACCTTGGCGGCACAAGCGCTCGAAGATGGCCCGCCGAGTCGGGTCGGCAAGCGTTCTGAACAAAGTATCGTGGGCGTCCGGCATCGGGATCAATAACCTGCGAGCTATTGATTGACGTATAACCGCCGGGATATGGATGAGTCAAGTGCGCTGGCGGAATGGATCGAGATTAAAGCGCAGACGCGACCTGCCGCAGGCGCACGCCTGCAGGATTACGATCGGATCGTTTGGATCTTTCAAAGAGTTGACCGGCACCGTCGCAGCAGCGACGGCGCCCAGGCGCTTAGTTCGTCGCGGGAGCGCGCTTCTTTTTCTTGCCGGACTTCTTGTCCGCCGCCGCCGGCGCGGTGTCGTCATAGCCGGCATAGACAGTGTAATCCCGGGCGGAGGGTTCGGGCACGACGACGTTGGGATCGGTGAACACGAATTGGGTGGCGGTCGAGGGATCGCTGACCTGGATCTGATAGGGGTGAATTTGCGAATAAAGCACGTCGGGGCCGTGCATGACGGCAATGCGGATCGGCATGGTGATGGTGCCGGGGGCGAACAGCGGTCCCGGCACGATCTTGCCGGCAACGCCAACCTTCATCGTCAACTGGCCGTTGGCACGGCTGCAATCGCGGCTCACATCGCTGATCGAGGCCTGGTAGATGATCTTGGCCGGATCCTTGTTCGGATCGACGATGGAGCCGTCAGGCGCCGTCTGCGCGGCGGCAGCGGCCTCGGCATCCTGTGCCGCATCAGCCTTTTTCTTTCTCGGCTGCGGCGCGCCCTTGGCGTAGGTATTGAAGTAGGCGGTGCCATCGCGCACCGTCACTTTCGGGCAGTAGGCCTGCAACTGGCTGGCGAGAACCTTGGGATCCTGCGGCGGTATTGGCGCATTCGGGTCGGTCTTCTTGCCGAAACCGAGATTGAGGATGCCATTGTCGCTCGATTGGCAACCGGCGGCGGCAAGCATAAAGCCGGTGAGCGCCAGACCCGCGACAAAGCGACGGTTGAACTTGTGAAACGCCATGAAACTGCACTTCCCTCTCGCAAAGTTGGTGACGTATAGCAACGCCACGGCAAAAATGCGACTGAGCCGGCTCGGAAAATTAACCAATTGCCGTGGATGAACCGGCGGCAGCAATGGACCTTGACGATGCGCTATGTGAGTACCCGCGGGGATGCACCCGTGCTTGGATTTGCCGACGCGGTGCTGGCGGGGCTGGCCCGCGACGGCGGGCTTTATGTGCCGCAGACATGGCCGCAGTTTTCGGCAGCCGAGATCCGCGCCATGCGCGGCCTGCCCTATGCGGACCTCGCCATCCGCGTGCTGACGCCGTTCCTCGGCGGCGAGATCGCCGCACCCGTCTTCGAGCGCCTGGTGCGAGAAGCCTATGCCACCTTCCGCCACCAGGCCGTCTGCCCGCTGGTGCAGACCGGCGCCAACACGTTCATCCTTGAACTCTTCCACGGTCCGACGCTGGCCTTCAAGGACGTTGCCATGCAGCTGCTTGCCCGGCTGATGGACCATGTACTGACTGAGCGCGGCCAGCGCGCAACCATCGTCGGCGCGACCTCGGGTGACACCGGCGGCGCCGCCATCGATGCCTTCGCCGGCCGCGACCGAACTGACATTTTCGTGATGTTTCCGCATGGCCGCGTCTCGCCGGTGCAGCAGCGGCAGATGACGACATCGACGGCCACCAACGTCCAGGCGCTGGCCATCGAAGGCAATTTCGACGATTGCCAGGGCCTGCTGAAGGATATGTTCAACGATCATGGTTTTCGTGATCGCGTGTCGCTGTCGGGCGTCAATTCGATCAACTGGGCCCGCATCATGGCCCAGATCGTCTATTATTTTTCCTCGGCGCTTTCGCTCGGCGCGCCGGACAGGCCGGTCTCCTTTACCGTGCCGACCGGCAATTTCGGCGATATTTTCGCCGGTTACGCCGCCAAGAAGATGGGCCTGCCGATCGAGCGGCTGATCGTCGCCACCAACGACAACGACATATTGGCGCGCACTTTCGCGACCGGTGAATACCGCACCAAGGGTGTGTTTGCGACGACGTCGCCATCGATGGACATCCAGGTATCGTCGAACTTCGAGCGACTGCTGTTCGAGGCCTGCGACCGTAACGCAGAGACGGTGCGGCGTTACATGGCCGGCCTCAAGCAATCCGGCGCCTTCACCATCGAGACCGCAGAAATCGACCGGATGCGGTCCGAATTCGACGCCGGACGCGCTGATATGGACGAGGTTGCCGCCACCATCCGTTCAACGCTCGAATCCAGCAATTATCTGCTCGATCCGCACACGGCCGCGGCCGTGCATGTCGCCGCCGGCAAGGCTGACGGTGCAGTGCCGATGGTGGTGCTGGGCACGGCGCACCCGGCCAAGTTCCCGGCCGCGGTCGAAGCCGCCTGCGGCGTGTCGCCGGCCCTGCCCGCATGGCTGGGGTCCTTGATGTCAGCCGACGAAAAGTACACGGTACTTCCATCCGACCTGAAAATGGTGGAAGATTACGTGAGCCGCCACTCAAGGGCAGCGCGTTAGGGAGTACTTGCCATATGGGTGTTGAGGTAAGCCGTCTGTCGAACGGCCTGACAGTCGCCACCGAAACCCTTCCAAGCCTCGAATCCGTTGCCCTTGGCGCCTGGGTCAAGTCCGGCGCCCGCAATGAGCGTGACGACGAGCACGGAATGGCCCATCTGCTCGAGCATATGGCCTTCAAGGGTACGAAAAGGCGGACGGCCTTCGAGATCGCCTCGGAAATCGAGGATGTCGGCGGCGAGATCAATGCCGCCACATCAGTCGAGACGACGTCCTATTACGCCAGGGTGCTGTCCGACGATGTGCCGCTGGCGGTGGATATCCTTGCCGATATCCTGCAGGAGTCCGAATTCGACCCAGAGGAACTGGAGCGCGAGCAGCATGTGATCCTGCAGGAGATCGGCGCCGCGCACGACACGCCCGACGACATCGTCTTCGACCGTTTCACCGAGACCGCCTTCCGCCACCAGACGATCGGCCGCTCGATCCTCGGCACGCCGGAAACCGTCAAATCCTTCACCTCCAAACAGCTGCATGATTTCATAGAGCGCCAGTATGGCGCCGAGAAGATGGTGATCGTGGCGGCAGGCGACATTAAGCACGACAATTTCGTGCGCGAGGTCGAAAAGCAGCTCGGCGGTTTCCGTAGCAAGTCCGACAGCACGATGCCGCAATATGCGCAGTATGTCGGCGGCGATTTCCGCGAGGATCGCGACCTGATGGACGCGCAGATCGTGCTNCCGCAATATGCGCAGTATGTCGGCGGCGATTTCCGCGAGGATCGCGACCTGATGGACGCGCAGATCGTGCTCGGCTTCGAAGGCCGAGCCTATCATGTGCGCGATTTCTACGCTTCGCAGGTGCTGTCGATGATCCTCGGCGGCGGCATGTCGTCCCGGCTGTTCCAGGAGGTCCGCGAAAAGCGTGGCCTGTGCTATTCGGTCTATGCCTTCCACTGGGGTTTTTCCGATACCGGCATCTTCGGCGTTCATGCCGCGACCGGGCAGAGCGACATTGCCGAACTGGTGCCGGTCATTATCGACGAGCTGCAGAAGGCCGGCGAGAATATCCTTCAGGAAGAGCTCGACCGCGCCCGCGCGCAATATCGCGCCGGCCTGATCATGTCGGCTGAAAGCCCGGCCAGCCGCGCCTCGCAGATCGCCAGGCAGCTGCTTCTGTTCGGCCGGCCGATCGCCAAGGAGGAATTGATGGAACGGCTGTCGGCGCTGACCGTCGAGCGGCTGACCGACCTTTCGTCCCGGCTGTTTTCGACCAAGCCGACGCTGACCGCGGTTGGACCGGTGGGTACGCTCGCGCCCTATGAGGCGATTCTCGATTCGCTTGCGGGCACGCACACCACGGCCCGCAAGCTCGCCGTCTAAGCCTTCAAGCGCCGGTGTTCGCGCTCCCTTTCTTTCGCCGTGACCTGCCGGCACTGAAAGGCGACCGGGTCATGCTGCGCGTGCCCTACACCAACGACTATCGCGAATGGTCAGCGGTGCGCGGCGAAAGCCGTGCCTTCCTCGAACCGTGGGAGCCGCGCTGGACGCCCGATGAACTCGACCGCACCGCCTGGCGGCTGCGCATCGGCCGCTACCGCGAAGACTATGCGCAGGGGACAGCCATCGCCTTCTTCATCTTCGAGAAGGCGAGCGGCAAGCTTGCCGGCGGCATTACGCTCGGCAATATACGCCACGGCGTCTCGCAAAGCGGCCATGTCGGGTACTGGATCGGGGAGCGGTTTGGCGGCCGCGGCCTGATGACCGACGCGGTCAAGGTGGTCTGCCGCTTCGCCTTCGATACGCTGAGGTTGCACCGGATCGAAGCTGCCTGTATTCCCGACAATATCCGGTCGATCCGCGTGCTTGAAAAAGCCGGATTCCGGCGCGAAGGACTTCTGCGATCCTACCTCAGGATCAACGGCATCTGGCAGGACCACTACCTCTACGCCCGGATCGCGGACGATCCACCGGGCGCTGGAACGAAGGACTGATTTTTGACGAATTTCCTGCGAAACGGGTCGCTGTTGGCCTTTGTTCTGGCGGCTGTCGTCACGCTTTGCGCGGCGCTACCGGCCTTCGCCGTCGAACCGATCAAGATTGCCCGCGACGACGTAGCGCTCGACCTGTCGCGCGCCGTCCAGATCTACGTCAATCAGGGCGAAAACTTCCAGGTGTCGACCGCGCCCGGTCCCGACGGCATCGTGCGGCGCATCGAGGTCGAGGCCAATGACGCGCGCTCGAGCGGCGACTGGGCGGTGTTCGCGCTCGCCAACACCACCGACCAGCAGCTCGACCGGCTGATCGTGGCGCCGCATTTCCGGCTGGTGAATTCCGGCATCTTCTGGCCCGATCTCGGCGCCACCCGCATCGCCGCGATCACCCCCAGCGAGGGATTCGCGCTCGACCGCCAGTCAAGCTCCGACGCCGACGTGTTCCGGGTGACGCTGAACCCGGGAACGGTGATCACCTTCATCGCCGAACTCGCCTCGCCGAAGCTGCCGCAGGTCTATCTATGGGAGCCGGAAGCCTACAAGGACTCGGTCAATTCCTATACGCTGTTCCGCGGCATCGTCATCGGCATCGCCGGGCTGCTGGCGCTCTTCCTGACCATCCTTTTCGTCGTCAAGGGAACCTCGATGTTTCCGGCGACAGCCGCACTTGCGTGGGCGGTACTTGCCTATATCTGCGTCGATTTCGGCTTTCTAAACAAGATCATAGAGATATCGCCCGGGAACGAGCAGATGTGGCGGGCGGGAACGGAGGTGGCGCTTGCGGCGACCTTCGTGGTGTTCCTGTTCGCCTATCTCAACCTCAACCGGTGGCACGGCCATTTCAGCTATGGCGCGCTGGTCTGGATCCTCGGCCTGGTGCTGATTGCCGGTGTGGCCATCATCGATCCGGCCGTCGCCGCCGGTATTGCCCGGCTGTCCTTTGCCGCCACCGCGCTGACCGGGCTCGGCCTCATCATCCTGCTCGGTCTTCGTGGTTACGACCGTGCGATCATGCTGGTGCCCAGTTGGGTGATGGTGCTGCTATGGCTGTGCGGGTCGTGGATGGCGATCACCGGCATGCTCGACAACGACATCGCCCAGCCGGCATTGGGCGGCGGGCTGATCCTGATCATCCTTTTGATCGGCTTCACCGTCATGCAGCATGCCTTTGCCGGCGGCGCGCTGCATCAGGGCCTGTTCTCCGATCTCGAGCGCCAGGCGCTGGCCGTGGCCGGCTCCGGCGACACGGTGTGGGACTGGGACGTGCTGCGCGACCGCGTCGTCACCAAGCCCGACGTCAGCATCCAGCTTGGCCTGGCGCCCAACAGCCTGGGGGGTGCGGCCCGCAACTGGCTGCCGGTGCTGCATGCCGACGACCGCGACACGTTCCGCACCACCCTCGACGTGGTGCTCGAACATCGGCGCGGCCGGGTCTCGCAGAATTTCCGCCTGCGCGGCGCCGACGGGCACTACCACTGGTTCTTGCTTCGGGCGCGGCCGGTGATCGGCTCGGACGGCGAAGTGATTCGCTGCGTCGGCACCATGGTCGACGTCACCGAGCAGAAAAAGTCCGAGGAAAGGCTGCTGCACGATGCCGTTCACGACAATCTGACCGGCCTGCCCAACCGCGAACTTCTGATGAACCGGCTGGAAGCCATCATCTCGATCGCGCGCACCGAAGAGAAGGTGCGCCCGACCGTCTTCGTCATCGACATCGACCGTTTCAAGCAGGTCAATGACGGGCTTGGCATCTCGGCCGGCGACACCATCCTGCTCACCATTGCGCGCCGTTTGCACCGGCTGTTGAAACCGAAGGATTCGCTGTCGCGCTTTGCCGGTGACCAGTTCGCCCTGATGCTGCTCTCCGAACAGGAACCCTCCCGCATCGCGGCGGTGGCAGACGCCATCAAGCACGCCATCAACAACCCGATCACCTTCGCCAAGCGCGAGATCGTGCTGACTGCCTCGATCGGCCTGATCACCTGGACCTCGGCGCAGACTTCGGCAGAAGACATGGTCAAGGACGCCGAGCTTGCCATGCACCAGGCCAAGCGCTTCGGCGGTGACAGGATCGAGCCGTTCCGGCCGGCCTTCCGCACCGTCGGCACCGACCGGCTGCAATTCGAATCCGATCTGCGCCGCGCCATCGAGCGGCGTGAGTTCACCCTTGCCTACCAGCCGATCGTACGGCTGGAGGACGGCAGCATTGCCGGCTTCGAGGCGCTGCTGAGGTGGGACCATCCGCGCCGCGGCATGATCCCGCCGGGCGATTTCATCCCGGTCGCCGAAAGCTGTGGCCTGATCGTGCAGCTTGGGCTGTTTGCCATGCAGCAGGCGGCCGAAGACCTCGCCGGTTGGCAAAAGCAGATCGGCGACACGCCGCTGTCGGTGTCGGTCAATCTGTCCAGTCGCCAGCTGATCCGCCGCGACCTGGTCAGCGATGTCCGCTCGGTCATCGCGCGCGCCAATCTGAAGCCGCGCTGCTTCCGGCTCGAACTTACCGAATCGCTGGTGATGGACAATCCAGAGCAAACCTCGCATGTGCTGACCAAGCTCAAGCAGCTCGGCATCGGCCTGTCGCTGGACGATTTCGGCACCGGCTATTCCTCGCTCGCCTATCTGACCCGCTTCCCCTTCGACACCATCAAGATCGACAAGAGCTTCGTCGACGACGCGACGCCGAAGCGGGCGGTGCTGCTCAAATCCATGGTCAACATGGCGCATGAACTCGGCCTGTCGGTGGTGGCCGAGGGCATTTCCGACGAAAGCGATGCGCTGGAACTGCGCCAGATGGGCTGCGAATATGTGCAAAGCTTCATGTTCGGCGCGCCGATGCCAGGCGACCAGGTGCTGAAGGCGTTGAAAGAGCAGTACCCGATGACGCAGGCGTGACGGGTGAGGCATGCGTCGTGCAGGCGCGTGGTTACATTGGAATGAACCCCGAAAATTAGCTGAAGCGACCGCGCCTTCGTCATCCTAGGGCGAAGCAAGGAGCGCAGCGACGCGGCGCAGACCCTAGGATGACGAAAGTGGCGGGCGGCTTCGGCTAGTCGCGAAGGTTCGGCGGAACGTCGGCGAGGCGAGGCCTCAGGCGTGCCCCGCGGCCAGGCTCAAATGCGCCAGATCAATCCCGATCGATGCCAGGATGCGGTCGTATTTGCGCTCGATGTCGGCGTCGAACAGAAGCTCCGGCGTGGCCGGACAGGTCAGCCAGCCATTCTCGGCGATCTCGGTTTCCAGCTGGCCGGCGCCCCAGCCGGAATAGCCGAGCGCCATCAACGCGCGCCGCGGGCCGCGGCCGGACGAGATGGCGCGCAATATGTCGACCGTCGCGGTCAGGCAGATATCGTCGGAGACGGTGAGCGAGGATTCCACCCGGTAGTCGCCCGAGTGCAGGACGAAGCCGCGGCTACGGTCGACGGGGCCGCCATTGCGCACGACGAAGTCGCGAGCCTGCGCCGGCAGCCTGATCGCCTCCTGCTCGTTCATGATGCCGAGCTGCACCAGAAGATCGGGAAACAGCATCTGTTGCGTCTGGTTGATGATCAGGCCCATGGCGCCTTCATCGCTGTGCGCGCAGATGTAGATGACCGAGCGCGTGAAGCGATCGTCCTTCATGCCGGGCATGGCAATCAGGAACTGGTCGTCAAGAAAGCCGCGTCCACCGGCTGTCTTTTTGTGGCGCAACAAGTCCATGCACTGGAGCGTAACGCGTTTCCGGGACGCCGAAAAGATGCGCCGCGTGCGATTCGGCCAAAGCCCAACGGTTGAAACAACGGAGTCTTGACTGCGAACTTCACTCGGCCGATTGCTTGAAGCCAACTGTTCCTTGCCCGAAGGTCACGCAAATATGATACGCAGAGCGCCATGAAAACATTGCGCGGCCATGAACTGACGATCAAATCAACGCCATGCAAAGCTTGAAAATCCTGCTGCTCGGCGCCGCCATCGGATGCGGAGCAGCTATTCCCGCCGCCGCCTCGTCTTCCGACTGGTACAACAGCGAAGGCGGTAAGGTGCGGCTGGTGACATCAGGCAAGGCCGACGAGGCCGGTCGCATCCATGGCGTGCTCGACATCGCGCTCAAGCCCGGCTGGAAGACCTATTGGCGTGATCCGGGCGACGCCGGCGTGCCGCCGCAGATCGACGTTTCGGCCAGCACCAACATCACCGATGCGGCGTTTTCCTTCCCGCCGCCGCAGCGCCATGACGACGGCTACGGCAAATGGGCCGGCTACGACCATCCGGTCTCGCTGCCGGTGACGTTCACTTTGTCGTCGCCTGGGGATGCGGCCGTCATCGACGCCGACATCTTTCTTGGCATCTGCGAGACGATCTGTATTCCGGTGCAGACGCGGCTGAGCGTCGATCCCGCCGCCGATCCCGACAATGCCGAGGATGCGGCGCTGGTGAAGGCTGCACTCGCCACCTTGCCCGCGCCTGCCAAGCCCGATTTCGGGATCAAGGTGCTGCCGGGCGACCATGAGACGCTGATCGTCGAGGCGACTTTTCCCGGCGATCCGGAGGCGGCGGATTTATTCGTCGCCGGGGGACGCGATTATATGTTCGGGGCGCCTGCACGCAGCGAAAAGGACGGCCGGCTGGTATTTACCATTCCGATCCTCGACCGGCCGTCGACGACACCGACCGATGGCGAGTTGTATTACACCCTGACAAGTGCCGAAGGCGCAGTCGAGGGCGTTCTGCCGTTCCCCTGATACCGAACCCGATCAGGGCTTTCCCTTGATCCAGGCCTTGTCGGCGGTTGCGGGAGATGCCCGATTTCGCTATCGCAAGAAACCTTCCCTGCTTTTCACACGAGGACCATCATGACGATTGCCGTTGGCGACAAACTGCCCGATGCGACCTTCAAGGAAATGACCGCCGACGGCGCCAAGGTGATCACCTCGGCCGAGATTTTCGCGGGCAAGAAGGTCGTGCTGTTCGGCGTTCCAGGCGCCTTCACGCCGACCTGCAGCAACAATCATCTGCCGGGCTATCTCGAGAACCACGATGCCATCCTGGCCCGCGGCGTCGACACCATCGCCGTCGTGTCCGTCAACGATGTCCATGTCATGGGCGCCTGGGCGAATTTCACCGGCGGTCAAGGCAAGATCCTCTATCTCGCCGACGGCAATGGCGACTTCGCCAAGTCGATCGGCCTCGACTCCGACTATTCCAGCGGCGGCATGGGATTGCGCTCGAAGCGCTTCTCGATGATCGTCGACAACGGCAAGGTCACGGCGCTCAATGTCGAGACCAAGCCAGGAGTCGACACGTCGGGTGCCGCTCACATTCTGAGCCAGCTCTAAACCGCGGCCGCCTCGGCTCATGAGCGCCATGGCCTGACGACCACGCGCTTCCGGCCGGATTGCCTGCTTTGGGGGACATCGACGATGTTTGACATCATCTGNATCATCTGGCGCAGCATTGCGATCGGCATCGGCGCCACCGTGCTGATGGATCTTTGGGCGCTGTTCCTGCATCTGGCGCTCAGTCAGCCGCGACCGAACTGGGGGCCGCCCGGCCGCTGGGTCTGGCACCTTAGGGAAGGCAAGGTTTTCCACGACGATATCGCCCAAGCAGCACCCTATGCGCATGAGCAGGCGCTGGGCTGGGCTTTCCACTATGTCACCGGCATCGTCTACGGCTTCATCCTGGTGGCGCTGGTGGGCACGGCATGGCTGGACGCACCGACCTTTCTGCCGGCCTTCATCCTCGGCATGGTCACCATCAGCGCCGGCTGGTTCCTGCTAGCGCCGGGCATGGGCGCCGGCTGGGCTGCCTCAAAGCGCCCCAACGCGATGCAGATCCGCGCCTTCAACGTGATCTCGCACACGGTGTTCGCGCTCGGCCTCTACGGCACGGCCCTGCTGATCCGCTGAGGACAGGTTCTATTCGCGCGGCTTCAT
Organism: Mesorhizobium sp. LSHC412B00; assembly: GCF_000503035.1. NCBI lineage: Bacteria > Pseudomonadati > Pseudomonadota > Alphaproteobacteria > Hyphomicrobiales > Phyllobacteriaceae > Mesorhizobium > Mesorhizobium sp. LSHC412B00. Next base: position 37,479 of record NZ_AYWB01000018.1, read on the forward strand.
CGCGGCAACGGTATCGATGATCTCCTGACATCCGCTTTAGCGCGGCGCCAGACTAGCTATCGGCCGCCAGCCGTGGACGACGCGGCGCGTGCCGACATCATAGGCGAAGTAATTACCACCGCCGGCCGGCTGATCCGCCTCGCGGCTGATTGCGCGGCCGCTGAGCGAGAGCAGCAAGAGCGTTCCTACGCCGCCATGGCCGACGAAGGCAATGTCGCCGCCATCCGCAGCACCCAGCACCGTTTCGACCTCGCTGACAATGCGTTGTTGGGCATCGATGGCCCGCTCCCAGCCGCGGATGCTTTTGTGCGGGTTGGCGAAGAACTGGTCGGCGACCGCCTCGAACTCCGGCGGCGGCAGGAAGCCGGTTGCCGACCGATCGTTCTCGTGCATGCGCTCCCGCACCTCGACCGCGAGGCCGAGGTGTTTGCCAAGGATCTCGGCGGTTTCGATCGCCTTGCGTTCGGCCGACGAGACGACCCGCCGGATCGACCCGACCCATGGCTGCTCGAGCATGGCTGATGCTCGAGCCCGTCCGATCTCGGACAGCCCCCAGTGCGGCACGGGAACGTTGGCATCGATCTGAACCTGGGGATGGGCGATGTAGTATACGATCGGCATGAGTGAGGTCTCCTGCCGGTAGCTTGAGCTCAATAGCTCTGGGTCGAGCGCCGTGCCCGTGGCGCCGCAGGCTGCTTCTCGGATGCCGCCGGCTTCAGCGCCGCTTTCGGCGCCGCAGGTTTGGCTGAGCCCCTCTTGAACGGCGCCATGCCTTCCCTTGCGAGTTCGTCGGCGCGTTCGTTCTCGGTGTGGCCGGCATGGCCCTTGACCCAGTTCCAGGTCACCTTGTGGCGCCGATTGGCCTCATCCAGCGCCTGCCACAGTTCACCGTTCTTGACCGGCTTCTTGTCAGCGGTCTTCCAGCCGTTTTTCTTCCAGCCGTGGATCCATTTGGAGATACCGTCCATGACATATTTGCTGTCGGTGTGAAGCTCGACGGCGCACGGCTCCTTCAGCGCATTCAGCGCCGAGATGGCGGCCAGCAGCTCCATGCGGTTATTGGTCGTCTCGGCCTCGCCGCCCGACAATTCCCTGGTCTTGCCGTTGAAGCGCAGGATGGCGCCCCAGCCGCCGGGACCGGGATTGCCCGAGCAGGCACCGTCGGTGAAGATTTCAACCTGCTTGGTCATGTCAGTCCGTATTCCGAAGGCGACTTGATCGCGCGGTGGAAGCGCATGCGGCGGATATATTCGGTCGGATCGCGCTTCATGACCAGCCCGCCCTCGGGAACGGTCAGCCAGTCATAGAGCCGAGTCAGCATAAAGCGCAGCGCCGAGCCGCGCGAAAGCATCGGCAGCGCTGCTTTCTCGCCATCGCTCAAAGGCCGCACGCTCTGATAGCCGGCCAGCAGCGCCGTGCCTTTGGTCAGGTTGAAGGAGAAATCCTTCTCGAAACACCAGGCGTTGAGACAGGTGGCGACGTCATAGGCGTAGAGGTCGTGGCAGGCGAAATAGAAGTCGATGAGGCCGGACAGTTTCTCGCCGAGGAAGAAGACATTGTCGGGAAACAGATCGGCATGGATGATGCCTGCCGGCAGGCCCTGCGGCCAATGGCGTTCGAAATCCGCGAAATCCGCGTCGACCTCGGCCGCCAGTCCCGGCTCGACCTCGTCGGCTCGGTCGCGCGAGGCATTCCAGAGTTTGCGCCAGCCCTCGATGGCCAGTGCGTTGTCACGCGTCATCGCAAAATCCTGCCCGGCCAAATGCAGTGCGGCGAGGGACTTGCCGACCTCCGCGCAATGCGCCGCTGTCGGCCGCCGCAGCGACAGGCCTTCGAGGAAGGTGATGATGACCGCGGGCCGGCCGGCCAGCGTGCCGATGACGGTGCCGTCATGCGCGGTCACCGGCAGCGGACAGGAAATGCCTTTGCGGGCGAGATGGCCCATCAGGCCGAGGAAGAACGGCAGGTCGGCCTTGTCGACGCGCTTCTCGTAGAGCGTCAGTATGTAAGAGCCGCTTGAGGTGTGCAGCAGGAAATTCGAATTCTCCGTGCCTTCGGCGATACCCTTGTAGGACAAGAGTTCGCCGACTGGATATGCCCTCAGGAACGCGCCGAGTTCGCCCTCATTGACGTCGGTGTAGACCGCCATGGCCTGTTCACGCGGCTCCGTTGACGAAGGCCATGTCGGCCCGCGTCAGTTCTACATCGCGCAGAACCCGCATGACTGGAAAATCCTCCGTTTCGGTGGCCGTGATCGCCAGGTCGATGTTCACCTCGAAGCGCTGGCGGAAGGCGTCGATGATCTCGTCGACGATGATCTCCGGCGCCGACGCGCCGGCAGACAGGCCGAGCGTCGAGATATTTGTGATGTCATTCCACGGAATTTCGGCGGCGCGCTGTACGAGAAGCGACATGGTGGCGCCGGCGCGCTCCGCCACTTCGACAAGACGGCGCGAATTGGAGGAATTGGGCGCACCGACGATCAGATAGAGATCGGCGCCGGCGGCGGTTTCCTTGACCGCTTCCTGGCGGTTGGTGGTGGCGTAGCAGATCGATTCGGCGGCCGGTGCATGCAGTTGCGGGAAGCGCTCCTGCAGCACCCGCAATATGCCGGCAGTGTCTTCGACCGACAACGTTGTCTGGCTTACGAAGCCGAGCGCTTCCGGGTCGGCGGGGGCAAAGGTCCCAGCGTCGGCTTCGGTCTCGATCAGCGTGACGGCGCCTTCAGCCAGTTGGCCCATGGTGCCGATCACTTCGGGATGGCCGGCATGGCCGATCAGAAGCACATGGCGGCCGAGCCGCTGATGGCGCATCGCCTGCTTGTGCACCTTGGACACCAGCGGGCAGGTGGCGTCGAGATAGAAGAGCTCGCGTGCCTTGGCGTCGGCCGGCACCGATTTCGGCACGCCGTGGGCCGAGAAGACAACCGGCGACTTGCGGTGCTCGGCCGGGATTTCCGAGAGTTCCTCGATGAAAACCGCGCCAAGGCTTTGCAGGCCCTCGACGACATAGCGGTTGTGCACGATCTCGTGGCGGACATAGACCGGCGCGCCGTATTTCTTCAACGCCAGCACGACGATCTGGATCGCGCGGTCGACACCGGCGCAAAAGCCGCGCGGCTGGCAGAGCCGGATCGTCAGCGGTGGTTTTGTGGCGGTCTGCAGCATGATTCCAGATCGGTTGATCGTATCGTGACGCGAAATGAGGTGTGCACCCCTGCCCTGTCAAGGGCAGTTGAGATCAGGTTGAATGGTCAACTTGATCTAACTCTTTGTTGGAGCATGATCTTGTCCGAAAACCGGTTCCCACTTTTCGGGATGATGCTCTGGATCATTCAGTCTTTGCCGGGCGGCGCAGCCTGATGATCAGAACCGCGGCAAGAGCCGCCGCCAGGCCATACCAGGTGAAGGCATATTGCAGATGAGAGTTCGGCAGGTCGATGATGGTGACGCCGCCGACCGGCAGCCCGCCCGGGTTCGGCGTCTTGTCGGCGTCGATGAAGATCGGCACCAGCACGGCGCCGGCCGGCAGGCCGGCACTCGCCGCCATGACATCACGATCCTTCCAGTAGAAGATGTTCTTGGCCACGTCATTGTCGGGCAGCATCATCGACGGCTTGCCCGGCAGCGGGTTGCGCGCCAGGCCGGTGACCGTGACCTTGCCGGTCACCTGCCCTTGCGGCCGCTTGGCGGCATCCTTGAGATCATAGGGAACGAAGCCGCGGTTGATCAGGATATAGCGGCCATCGTCGAGGGCCAGCGGGGTGTAGACGTTGAAGCCGGCGTCGCCGTCCCAGGTGGCGTAGAAATGCCGCTCGCCGGAGTGCAGGAACGTCCCGCTGACGGTGACCGGCGTGTAGTCGACATCACCGGTTGCGGCGAATTCCTTCTCGACGTCCGCCAGCGGCTGCGGCGCTGAATGGGTGCGCTGGTCGATGGTCTGCAGAAGGGCTTCCTTCCAGTACAGGCGCTGCACCTGCCATGTGCCAAGCCCGAGCAGGATGACGAACACCACCAGGCCGAGGCCGAGCAGCAATGCCGTCTTCGGCCGCGAGCGGCCGGCGGGCTTGGTCAGTGCCTCGTTCATTGCCCCTGGTCCAGGCGGCCTTCGGCCGCCTTGTTGGCGTATTGAAGCGTCAGCAGCACCCCCTTGATCAGCCTCAGCGCCGTCAGGCACAGCGCCACGGCCAGCGGTATCCAGATGATGAAATGCAGCCACAGCGGCGGGCTCAGCTTCACCTCCACCCACAGCGCCAGCCCAACGACGATGAAGCCGATGATCAGGATGACGAACACCGCCGGGCCGTCGCCGGCATCGGCGTAGGAATAGTCGAGGCCGCAATTGTTGCAGCGCTTGCCGACGGCGAGGAAGCCGGAAAACAGCCGTCCTTCGCCGCAGCGCGGGCAGCGTCCGTGCAGGCCGGCCGAGATCGGCTCGATGGGTGGCCAGATCGCCCTGTCTTCACTCATGGATAGTCATGCTTTATGGCTCGATTTCGATCAGCGTTCCATCCGGCACCATAGTCCAGATTTCGTCCATGTCGCAGTCGGTAACCCCAATGCAGCCATCGGCCCAGTCGACCAATTGAAGCAGCCAGCCCGACCAGCCGAATCCGTTGGCCATTGATGGGCGCCGAAAAGAAGAAAGGCGACCGCGTTGCCGCGACCGCCCTTCTGATTTGTCGGTTCGGTGAAAGCCGTCAGTGGCCTTCGATCACCGCGCCGACCGATCCCCAGACGTAGATCGATGCGAACAGGAACAGCCAGACCACGTCGACGAAGTGCCAGTACCAGGCAGCCCCCTCGAAGCCGAAATGCTGCTTGGGCGTGAAGTCGCCTTTCCAGGCGCGGATCAGGCAGACCAGCAGGAAGATGGTGCCGATGATGACGTGGAAGCCATGGAAGCCGGTCGCCATGAAGAAGGTGGCGCCGTAGATGGAATCCTTGAAGCCGAACGGAGCGTGCATGTACTCGTAGGCCTGCACCATGGTGAACAGCATGCCGAGGCCGACGGTCAGCACCAGGCCGTTGATCAGGCCCTTGCGGTCGCCATGGATGAGCGAATGGTGCGCCCATGTCACCGTGGTGCCCGACAGAAGCAGGATGATGGTGTTGTAGAGCGGCAGATGGAACGGATCGAGGACTTCGAGACCCTTCGGCGGCCAAACGCCGCCAGTGAAAGCGGTGCGGGCGTAATTCTGCACTTCGCTCGGAAACAGGCTGGCATCGAAATAGGCCCAGAACCAGGCAACGAAGAACATCACTTCCGAAGCGATGAACATGATCATGCCGTAGCGCAGATGCAGCGACACGACGCGCGTATGGTGGCCCTCATGCGCTTCCTTGATGGTGTCCGACCACCAGGCAAACATCGTGTAGAGGACGATGACCAGGCCGATGAAGAACAGCCACGGATTGGCGATGTTGTGGCCGAAAATTGGAAAATCGCCGTTCTTGAGATACTGCATCAGGGCGACGCCGCCGACTGCAGTCACCAGCGCGCCGATCGACCCCAGGAAGGGCCACGGGCTCGGGTTGACGAGATGGTAGTCGTGTTGTGGTTTTGCGTGCGCGTCTGCCATATCAACCCCCGAGATTTGCTTCGGTATCTGAAACTTTGCTGCTGCTGTTCGGCGTCGATGACGCCACCGGCTTGTTCTTTTGGACCGGGAACATGGTGTAGGACAGGGTGATCGTCTTCAAGTCCTTCAGTTCCGGCACGTTGACGATATCGGGATCCACATAGAACACGACCGGCATGTCCAGCGTCTCGCCGGGCTTCAGCGTCGTGTCGGTGAAGCAGAAACACTCGACCTTGTTGAAGTAGGGGCCCGCCAGTTCCGGCTGCACGTTGAAGGTGGCGCGGCCGGTAACGGCGCGGTCGAACTTGTTGGTGGCGCTGTAATGCGCCTGCGTGGTCTCGCCGATCTTGATGGTGACCGAGCGGGCGACCGGCTGGAACTGCCAGGGAATGCCGTTGGTGTTGGCGTCGAAGCGCACGGTGATGTCGCGGTCGAGGATGCGGCCGGCATATTGCTTTTCGGCGCGCTGCGTCGTGCCGCCATAGCCGGTGGCCTGGCAGAACATCTTGTAGAGCGGCACCGCGGCGTAGGCCATCCCGATCATGCCGCCGAAAAAGGCGACGCAGACGGCGGCGACGACGCGGTTGGTGTTCTTCTTCCTGGGATCGGTCACGGTCTGGCGGGTCATCATCGGCCTCATCCGGTATGGCCGAATTTCACGATGGTCGCGACGTAGAAGATGACGACCAGAATCGCCAGCGCGACGCCGATCGCCGCCGAACGGTTGCGCCGCGCCTTCTTCTGGCTTTCGGTCAGCGTGACCAGTTCAAGCTTCTTGTCGATCATGGTCATGCTCCACCGATGGCCAAAGCGCGACCGACGACACAGTCGGCAAGATAGATGGCGAAGATGGCGAAGAGGTAGAGCAGCGAATAGGCGAACAGAGCCTTGGCCGGCTTCATGACGCGGTCGCTATCGGTCATGCACAGCACTTTCCAGGCATACCAGACGAAGCCGGCGCCGAGAGCCACTGATGCGACGCCATAGAAGGCGGTAGTGAAACCGAGCACCCAGGGCAGCACGCCGATCGGCGCCAGGATCAGGGCGTAGGCAAAGATCTGGCGGCGGGTCGAGGCCTGGCCGGCAACGTTCGGCATCATCGGGATGCCGGCCTTGGCGTAGTCGTCGGACTTGAACAGCGCCAGCGCCCAGAAGTGCGGCGGCGTCCACAGGAAGATGATCAGGAACAGGACGAGGCTTTCCAGGCTCACCGTTCCGGTCACCGCGGCCCAGCCGATGACCGGCGGGATGGCGCCGGCGGCGCCGCCGATGACGATGTTCTGCGGCGTCGAGCGCTTCAGCCACATCGTGTAGACGACGGCGTAGAAGAAGATGGTGAAGGCAAGCAGCGCCGCCGACAGCCAGTTGACCAGCACGCCCAGCGTCATCACCGACAGCACCGAAAGCACAAGGCCGAAGCTCAGGGCTTCGCCGGGCAGGATGCGGCCGGAGGGTACCGGGCGGCCGGCGGTCCGGCTCATTACTGCGTCGATGTCGGCGTCGTACCACATGTTGAGCGCACCAGAGGCGCCGGCGCCGATGGCAATGGCCAGGATGGCGATCACCGCCAGCAGCGGGTTGATGGTCACGGGTGCAGCGACCATGCCGACAAAGGCCGTGAACACCACCAGCGACATGACGCGCGGCTTCAGCAGGGCGAAGAAATCGCCCGACGTGGCTTCCGACATGCGAAAGCCCGCTTCGTCAATCATTGGGTCGTCGACAAGGGCCATGCGTACATAAGTCCAATCATTCCGTTGGCCGAAAACCGCCGGCGGGCCGGCGGTTTCGTATTCGGGCTGCCTTACTTGATCTTCGGCAGTTGTTCCCACTGGTGGAAGGGCGGCGGCGAAGGCAGCTGCCATTCGAGCGTCGTTGCACCCTCGCCCCACGGATTGGCGCCGGCGACGCGCTTCTTCTGGAAGGCCTCGAACACGCCATAGAGGAAGATCACCACGCCGACGGCCGATATATAGGAGCCGTAGGACGACACCATGTTCCAGCCGGCGAACGCGTCGGGATAGTCGATGGTGCGGCGCGGCATACCGGCGAGGCCGAGGAAATGCTGCGGGAAGAAGATCAAATTGACGCCGACGAAGGTGACCCAGAAGTGGGTGTTGGCGATCACCGGCGAGTACATATAGCCGGTCATCTTGGGGAACCAGTAGTACCAGCCGGCGAAGATGGCGAAGACCGCGCCAAGCGACAGCACATAGTGGAAGTGGGCAATGACGAAATAGGTGTCATGCAGCGAGCGGTCGAGGCCCGCATTGGCGAGCTGGACGCCGGTGACACCGCCGACCGTGAACAGGAAGATGAAGCCCAGCGCCCACAGCATCGGCGTCTTGAACGAGATCGAGCCGCCCCACATCGTCGCGATCCAGGAGAAGATCTTCACGCCTGTCGGCACGGCGATGACCATGGTGGCAAAGACGAAATAGCGCTGCGTGTCGAGCGACAGGCCGGTCGTGTACATGTGGTGCGCCCAGACGATGAAGCCGACGGCGCCGATCGCGACCATGGCGTAGGCCATGCCGAGATAGCCGAACACCGGCTTCTTCGAGAAGGTCGAGACGATGTGGCTGATGATGCCGAAGCCCGGCAGGATCAGGATGTAAACTTCGGGGTGACCAAAGAACCAGAACAGATGCTGGAACAGGATCGGATCCCCGCCGCCATCCGGGGCGAAGAAGGTGGTGCCGAAATTGCGGTCGGTAAGCAGCATGGTGATGCCACCGGCCAGAACCGGAAGCGACAAGAGCAGCAGGAAGGCGGTGATCAGAACCGACCAGGCAAATAGCGGCATTTTGTGCAGCGTCATGCCCGGCGCGCGCATGTTGAAAATGGTGGTGATGAAGTTGATGGCGCCGAGGATCGAGGACGCGCCGGCAATGTGGATCGACAGGATCGCCAGATCCATGGCCGGCCCGGGCTGGCCGGAGGTCGACAGCGGCGGATAGAGCGTCCAGCCGCCGCCAACGCCATAGGCGCCGGGCGCGCTCGGCATGAAAGCCGAAGCGATGAGCAGCAGGAAGGCCGGCGGCAGCAGCCAGAACGAGATGTTGTTCATGCGCGGGAAGGCCATGTCAGGCGCGCCGATCATGATCGGCACCATCCAGTTGGCGAAGCCGCCGATCAGCGCCGGCATGACCATGAAGAAGATCATGATCAGCGCGTGCGCGGTGCCGAAGGCGTTGTACATGCTCTTGCCGCCGTCGATGGCGGCATCGCCGTTCATGCCATAGACCATCTGCGCCAGACCGGTGAAGATCTGGATGCCCGGCTCCTGCAGCTCCATGCGGATGACGACCGAAAGCGCGCCGCCGACGATGCCCGCGAAGATCGCGAAGATCAGGTAGAGCGTGCCGATGTCCTTGTGGTTGGTGGAGTACACCCACCGGACCCAGCCATGATAGGGCTTGTGGTCGTGGTCGTCGTGAGCTGCAGCTTCTGCCATGGTCGGCTCCGTTCCCTAATTCTTGCTAACCCGCGGCATCAATTGCCGGCGGCCGCTACCTTGTTGGTACCGTCGACCTCGGCCATCAGCGCCTTGTTGGCGCCGGGGAGGTCGGTCTTGGCTGCTGCCAGCCAGGTCTTGTACTGCGCATCGGATACGACGCGGACGGCGATCGGCATGAAGGCATGGTCCTTGCCGCAGAGCTGCGAGCACTGGCCGTAATAGATGCCTTCCTTTTCCGCCTTGAACCACGTCTCGTTGGTGCGGCCGGGAACCGCGTCCATCTTGATGCCGAAGGCCGGAACGGCAAAGGAATGGATCACGTCGGCTGCGGTAACCAGGACGCGCGTCATGGTGTTGACCGGCACGACCAGCTCGTTGTCGACCGCCAGCAGGCGCGGATAGACCTTGCGGTCTTCCTTGCCGATCGCGGCGCGGTCGGCGTCCTGCAGGATGGCCGAGTTGAAGGAGAGCGTGTTCTCGGTCTGGTACTCATAGTCCCAGTTCCACTGATTGCCCGTTACCTTGACGGTCAGCTTGGCCTCTTCCGGCGGCGTGTACTGCGCCGTCAGCAACTGGAACGAGGGAATGGCGATGAACAGCAGGACGACGACCGGCCCGACTGTCCAGATGATCTCGATCAGCGTGTTGTGGCTGGTCTTGGACGGAACCGGGTTTTTGCTGGCGCGGAACCTGAAGATGCACCAGGCGAGAAGCGCCAGAACCAAAGCAGTGATCGGGACGACGAACCACATCGTGTAGTTCCCGAACCACTCGATCTGCCGCATCATGTCTGTCGCCGGCGGCTGAAAAGTCATCTCCCACGGCTGCGGCTGGGCCGCATGGGCGGAGGCACCGGCGAAAAATGCGGCGGCGGCGCCTGCCGTTGCCATCAATTTGGCGCTTGCTGGGAATTTTCTCATCGCCCTCTTCATCTCCCGGTTCCTCGCGATCGCGACGCAAGAATATCGAACAATGCCGGGATGGGAATCCCGGACAGTCCCAAGGGTGGTTCAAACCATACTCTATTTCCCTCCGCAAGAAAGGAGCGGGCGAAACCGTGCGGCATTTTTGCGCGCAAGTGCTGCCGCGCTGTTTCGACGGCCTCGTGGCCCGCGCGGGTCGTCGACAGACAGGCTATGCGGGCTTGTGTCCGGAATGCGCCCGACGGTCGCAATTCGGGCGAATTTGCTAGGGAAAAGCGCATTATTGCGCCTGCCGGGGCTGACCGGCGGTCGCCCTATCCTTTACTTGGCCTTGGCGCGGCTTAAAGTGCCGTGATTCGCAATGGAGCCGTCATGACCTCTTGGCTTTCGAGAAACGCCTGGCATTCGAAGAGCGCCTGGCATTCGAAAAGCGCTTGGCTTTCGAGAAGCGGGGCGAAGGTCGTTTTTCTCGCCGCCCTGATCGGTATCGGCTCGTCCGCAACCGGCGTCGCCAATGCAGCGCAGCCCAGCGGCACGGTCAAGTCAACGCATGGCGCGTGGTCGATCATCTGCGACACGCCGGCCGGCGCCACCTCGGAACAATGCGTGATGATGCAGAACGTCGTTGCCGAGGATCGCCCGGAAATGGGACTGTCCGTCGTCGTCCTGCGCACCGCCGACAACAAGGCTGAGATCCTGCGCGTGCTGGCGCCGCTCGGCGTTTTGCTGCCCAATGGCCTGGGCCTCAATGTCGACGGCAAGGATATCGGCCGCGCCTATTTCGTGCGCTGCTTCCAGGACGGCTGCTATGCCGAGGTCATTCTCGAAAAGCCGCTGCTCGACACGCTGAAGACCGGGACGTCGGCCACCTTCATCGTCTTCCAGACGCCGGAAGAAGGCATCGGCATCCCTGTCGACCTCAAGGGCTTCGCCGACGGTTTTGCCGCCCTGCCCTGAGCTTGATGCTTGCGAAACCGTCTTTCCTGACGCACAATTCCCACGGGTTGATTGTTGGCTGTGGGGGTCATCATGCGTGCTTTTTCTTTGCTTTTTTCGACCGGTCTGATCCTGACCGGCGCCGTTTCCGTCGCCTTTGCCGAGGATACCGAAATCATCACGGCGCCCGATCCGGCCGTCATTTTCGAGCTTGCGAAAGGCTATGGCTCGGCCAAGATGGACAAGGATGACGGCGGTGATCCGATGATCTCCGGCCGGCTCCAGGGCATGAAATATGTGATCTACTTCTATGGCTGCGAAAACCATGAGAAGTGCAAGTCTATCCAGTTCTCCTCGGGCTATACCGACCCCTTCACGGCCGACCAGGCCAATGAATGGAACAAGAAATACCGCTGGGTGAAGGCCTTTTCCGGTGACGGGTCGAACTTCAAGATGGATGTCATGTTCAGGGGCGGCGTTACCCGCTCCTATCTGCTGCGGATCGTCATTGCGGATTGTGCAGGCGCGTCTTCGCGCCTACATCGTGGCAACACCATTCCTCCTGTGAGCGGACCTGCCATGAACAGCCTGACCGGCCAATTCGACATTTCAGATGATCGCATCAAGCGGATCGTCGCCGACACACTGAACGGCGCCGACGACGGCGAACTGTTCCTCGAATACAGCGAGAGCGAAGCGCTGATGTTCGACAATGGCAGGCTGAAGACCGCCAATTTCAACACCGACCAGGGTTTTGGCCTGCGCGCCGTGGCCGGCGAGGCCAGCGGCTACGCTCATTCCAGCGATCTTTCGGAGGCGTCGCTGCTGCGCGCCGCCGACGCCGTCTCGACAGTCAGGGGCGGCTATTCCGGCACGCTTGCCGCGGCACCCGCGCGCACCAACCGCCATCTCTATGGCGAGGAGAACCCGATCCCCTCGCCCTCCTTCGAGGTCAAGGCCAAGCTGTTGCAGGAAATCGACGCATGGCTGCGCGCCGAGGACCCGCGCGTGCGCCAGGTGACGGCCTCGCTCGCGGCGTCCTGGCAGCATGTCGAGATCGTGCGCGCCGACGGCCAGATCGTGCGCGACATCCGCCCGCTGGTCCGCATCAACGTTTCCGTCGTCGTCGGCGACGGCGACCGCCAGGAAAGCGGCTCCTATGGCATGGGCGGGCGCAAGGCGTTCGGCGAGTTCCTGGTCGAGGACGCCTGGAAGCATGCGGCCAGGGAGGCGCTCAGGCAGGCGCTGGTCAATCTCGAAGCCATTCCCGCGCCGGCCGGAACGTTCGACATCGTTTTGTCCAGCGGCTGGCCAGGCGTGATGCTGCACGAAGCCGTCGGCCATGGGCTGGAGGGCGACTTCAACCGCAAGAAGACCTCCGCCTTTGCCGGCCTGCTCGGCCAGCAGGTCGCCGCCAAGGGCGTTACCGTGGTCGATGACGGCACCATGCCGGAGCGGCGGGGTTCGCTGACCGTCGACGATGAAGGCACGCCTTCGGCCCGCAATGTGCTGATCGACGACGGCAAGCTTGTCGGCTACATGCAGGACCGCCAGAACGCCCGGCTGATGGGCATGAAAGCCACGGGAAACGGCCGGCGCGAAGGCTATGCGCACCAGCCGATGCCGCGCATGACCAACACCTATATGACGGCGGGCGACATGGAGCCGGACGAGATCATCGCCTCGGTCAAGAACGGCATCTATGCCGTATCCTTCGGCGGCGGCCAGGTCGACATCACCTCGGGCAAGTTCGTGTTCGGCTGCACCGAGGCCTACATGATCGAAAATGGCAAGGTGACGCAGCCGATCAAGGGCGCCATGCTGATCGGCAACGGACCGGACGCCATGCACCGCGTTTCGATGATCGGCAACGACATGAAACTCGACACCGGCATCGGCATGTGCGGCAAGGCCGGACAAGGCGTGCCGGTCGGCGTCGGCCAGCCGCATCTCAGGATGAACCAGATGACCGTCGGCGGCACCAGGGTTTGAGCGAGGAGACGTCGGCGGGCTTGAATAGTTCCCCTCACAGGGATATCTTACCTTTGTCTTACACAAGGGTAATACCGCAATGGGTGCAATAGAAAAGCTTATAACGACCGTCTCGACCAAGGGACAAGTCATCCTGCCCAGCGCTATCCGCAAACGGAGGGACTGGGGCGCGGGCACGCGCCTGCAGGTCGAAGACACACCGGACGGTGTACTTTTGAGACCGGCGCCTGCCTTTGCCCCGACACGACCAGAAGATGTCTTTGGTGTCCTGCCGCACAGTGGCAGACCGAAGACCTTGGAGGAGATGGACGCAGCCGTCCTTGCTGAAGCACGGCGGCGCCATGCTCGCGATTGATACCAACGTTGTCGTCAGGTATCTGACGAACGACGATCCCGAGCAGTCCCCGCGAGCCCGGCGGCTGATCGACGGTCAGCCCGTTTTCGTCGCCGTCACGGTGATCCTGGAGGCTGAGTGGGTGCTGCGCAGCGGCTATGGTTATGATCAGGCCTCGATCGTCAATGCACTGCGGGTGTTCGGCGGGCTTCCCACTATCGAGATAGAGGATGCTGCGATGGTCTCTTCCGCGGTCGATCTAGCCGAGACGGGAATGGATTTCGCCGATGCGCTCCATCTGGGCAAGTCCTCGCACTGCTTAGCATTTGTGTCCTTCGACCGTAAGTTCATCAAGGCCGCACAAGCGGCCGGGTACGAAAGCGTTCGCGAAGGCTAGTTTGCCAGCCGGCTACGTCTTGCGGGGGGCGGCAAACTCAAGCACGGCCTTGTGAAAATCGGCGGATTAACGTCGCCGTTTCGGCTTCTCCAGCAGCGCCACTGCCTCGACATGCGGCGACCACAGGAACTGGTCGATGGGCGTGACGCTCTTCAAGATGTAGCCGCCGTCAATCAGGATGCGCAGGTCGCGTGCCAGCGTCACCGGATTGCAGGAGACGGCGGCGACGAACGGCACATCCGAGCGGGCGATCTGCTTCGACTGGTCCTCGGCGCCGGCGCGCGGCGGGTCGAAGACGACGCCATCGAAAGCATTCAGCTCCTTGAACGTCAGCGGCCGCCGGAACAGGTCGCGGCGTTCGCCGGTTACCCGCTTCAGGCCGGTGGCGAAGCGCGATCCGCGGTCGAGCGCCGAAAGGGCTGCCGCGTCGCCTTCGACCGCGTGGACTTCGGATTTGGCCGCCAGCCGAAGCGCAAAGCTGCCGCAGCCGGCGAAAAGATCCGCGACTTTCCTGGCACGCTTCAGATGTCCGCCAACGAGATCGGCCATCGTCTGTTCGGCGGCTTGCGTTGCCTGCAGGAAGGCGCCAGGCGGTATGGCGACAGCGACGGTGCCGAACATGACCACCGGCTTTTTCGGCTCGATGACAATCTCGTCGTCGATCGAAAGCCGGGCAAAGCCATTGGCCATGATGAAGTTGGAGGCGACCCGGCGCTGGTTCTCGCCCAGCTTGCCCGACTCATAGACAGCGACGTCAAGCCCCGAGCCCGTCACAGTGACCGCCATCCGGAACGATTTGGTGGTGGCGCAAACCAGGTCGGCGACCGACCTCAAGCGATCGAGCGCGGCAACGATCTCCGGCAGCGAGATCGGACATTCCTCGATGGGGATGATTTCCGGCGACAGATGGCGATGGAAGCCAAGCAGCATGCCTGTGTCGGCGCGCCTGGCGGCAAGCACGACGCGGCGGCGTGTGTGTGGCGCACACGGCACCAGGGCGCCGATGTCGCCGGCAATGCCTTTCAAGGCATGCACGACCTTGTCGCGTTTCCATTGCTGGTAAGCGTCGGCTTGCAGATGCTGGACGGCGCAGCCGCCACATTCGGTGAAATGCCGGCAGGCCGGATCGATACGCAGCGGCGACGTCTCCAATACCGCCATCAGCATGGCGCGATCCCTCTCGCGCGCGGCGGTGACGGTCTCGCCGGGCAGGGTGAAGGGAATGAACAGCTCGCCGGTTTCCGTCTCGGCGACGCCGTCGCCCTGCGAACCCAGTCTCTTGATGGTGAAGCCCGTGCTCATCGGTCCTTGGTCCCGGCATCCTTGGTCCCGGCATCCTTGATCCCGGCAAGCAGGAATTCGCGGTTGCCGTCCCCGCCTTCGATCGGCGACATGTGCAAGCCCAATGTACGCCAGCCAGGGACGCCTTCGAGCCATTCCTGCAGCAAGCCGGCCACACGGGCGGCGTCATAAGGGTCTTTCAAAAGACCGCCCTTGCCGATCGCCTCGCGGCCGGCCTCGAATTGCGGCTTGACCAGAAACACCGCACGAGCGCCGTCCCGTGCCAATGCCAACGCCGGTGGCATCGCCAGTTTCAACGAGATGAAGCTTACATCGGAGACGATGAAATCGGGGATACGGCCGCCGAGATCGGCAGCCGCGAGCTCGCGAGCGTTGAGGCCCTCGATCACGGTGACGCGCGGGTCGGACGAGACACCGGGATGCATCTGGCCGTGGCCGACATCGATGGCAGTGACATGGGCCGCGCCGCGTTCGAGCAGCACCTGGGTGAAGCCGCCTGTCGAGGCGCCGATATCGAGGGCTTCACTGCCCGCGGGATCGAGACTGAAATGGTCGAGCCCGGCGATCAGCTTCAGCGCCGCGCGTGAGACATAACCCTGCGCCGGGTCGTCGATGACGATGAGACAGTGCGGCAGAACCGTCTGGCCGGGCTTGCGGGCGACCACGCCGTCGACCGTCACGGTGCCGCGCTCGACCGCGTCGCGGGCGCGCGAGCGGCTCGCAAACAGGCCGCGCTGGACGAGCAATTCGTCGAGCCGCTGGCGTGTGCTGGCTGGCAGAGGGGAGTTCATCGGCCTTCATGGCGAAAGCCGGCCGCGAAGGCAAGGACATTGGCATGGGAGGACGTCGAGACCCGGGCCGCAAGCCAGTCCGCCCGGTTGAATATCGCAGCCAGTCCGGCAAGATGTAGAGGCTCAGGCAATGCGGAGGAAGACGAATGCTGACGGGAACCTGCCATTGCGGCGCCGCCCACTGGACCCTGGAAGGCGATCCCGGCCCGATCACGGCCTGCAATTGCACGCTTTGCCGCCGCTATGGCACGCTCTGGGCCTATGACTTTGTCGACGAGCGTATCCGGCTTGCGGGGCCTGTGCAGTCCTACACCCGCGCCGGGAAGGAGACGCCGTCGCTAGAAATCCTGTTTTGCCCGACATGTGCCTGTGTGCTTGCCTGGCGCGGTTTGCGCCGCAGCGACAGCGGCCGCACGCGTATCGCCGTCAATGTCAGGCTGGCACCGCCGAAGGCGGTCGCCGACCTGCCGATCGACCATTTCGACGGGCTGGACACTTATGACGACCTGCCGCGCGATGGGCGCTGCGTGCGCGATATGTGGTTTTAGAAGATCGTCCGTGAGACCTGCCGTTCAACGGCTGGCATCAGGGCGTCGCTTCCGTCATCTGAAGCCTGCTTGCGCGGACGCTCGACAGCAACGACTGGTGCGTCCGGCACGACGACAAGCTGCGGCACCTGCTTGTAGGAAAAAGCGCCCCTGATATCGCCCATCTTGCGGGCGACGATGCCTGCCACCGCCTGTTCGAGCTTGCGGTCATAGCGCGTCTCGGCCATGGCCGGCGCGGCGATGACGGCCAAAAGGGCCGCGCCGCACAGAAGCGTTCGCATTGTTTTTAACTCCCTGCCTGGCTCTCGTTCTAGCAGGGGGGCGTTGAAAAACGGCCAAAAGACACGGTAAGCAAAACGCCAAAAGGAAGCGTTAACATAGGGTTGCAGCCGGTAACGGCTTCAGCTGCGTGAGGTTTTGATTCAGGCGCGCTGCGCGCGCGCGGAATGGCCGAGCGCGACGAACACGGTGCGCACGATGCCGGCCGCGTCGAGCCCGGCATCGGCATACATTTTTTCCGGCTTGGCGTGGTCGGTGAACTCGTCCGGCAGCACCAGCGGCCGAACTTTCAGACCGCTTTCCAGCAAGCCTTCATGGGCGAGGAACTGCAGCACGTGGCTGGCGAAACCGCCGACAGCGCCCTCTTCCACCGTCACCAGCACTTCGTGCGAGCGGGCGAGACGGCGGATCAAATCCTCGTCCAGCGGCTTGGCGAAACGGGCGTCCGCAACCGTCGTCGAAAGCCCTGCCGCGCCGAGTTCCTCGGCCGCCAACAGACAGTCCTGCAGTCTTGTGCCAAAGGACAGAAGCGCCACCTTGGTGCCTTCCCTGACGATGCGGCCCTTGCCAATTTCGAGCACCGAGCCGCGCTCCGGCATGTCGACGCCGACGCCATTGCCGCGCGGATAGCGGAAGGCGATCGGGCCTTCGTCATAATAGGCGGCGGTGCGCACCATGTGGCGAAGCTCCGCCTCGTCGGCAGCCGCCATCACCACGAAGCCCGGCAGCGTCGCCAGGAAAGTGGTGTCGAAAGCGCCGCAATGAGTGGCGCCGTCGGCGCCGACGAAACCGGCGCGGTCGATCGGAAAGCGCACCGGCAGTTTCTGGATCGCCACGTCGTGGACGACCTGATCGTAGGCGCGCTGCAGGAAGGTCGAATAGATGGCGGCGAAGGGCTTGTAGCCCTCGCTGGCTAGGCCGGCGGCGAAGGTCACGGCATGTTGCTCGGCAATGCCGACATCGAAGATCCGGGTCGGAAACGCTTCGCCGAACAAATCGAGGCCGGTGCCGTTCGGCATGGCGGCGGTGACGGCGACGATACGGTCATCCAGGCGAGCTTCCTGGACCAGGCTTTCGGCAAACACCTTGGTGTAGGCCGGCGCATTGGCCGGGGCCTTGGTCTGCGCGCCGGTGATGACGTCGAACTTGTTGACGCCGTGATATTTGTCGGCCGCGGCCTCGGCCGGTGCGTAGCCCTTGCCCTTCTGGGTCACGACATGGATCAGCACCGGGCCGTCGGCATGGTCGCGGACGTTCTTCAAGACCGGGATCAGATGCTCGAGATTGTGGCCGTCGATCGGGCCGATGTGGTAGAAGCCGAGCTCCTCGAACAGCGTGCCGCCGGTGACGTAGCCGCGCGCATGCTCGACCGCCCGCTTGATGGCGCGATCGGCGCGTTTGCCGAGATAGGAGGTCAGTTTCTTGCCGAAATCGCGCAGGCCAAGATAGGTCTTGCCCGACGCGAGCCGCGCCAGATAGGCGCTCATCGCGCCGGTCGGCGGGGCGATAGACATGTCGTTGTCGTTGAGGATGACGATCAGCTGGGCATCGAGCGCGCCGGCATTGTTCATGGCTTCATAGGCCATGCCGGCAGACATGGCGCCGTCGCCGATGACGGCAATGACATTGTTGTGGCCGCCGGAGAGGTCGCGCGCCATGGCCATGCCAAGGCCGGCGGAAATGGAGGTCGAGGAGTGCGCGGCGCCGAACGGGTCGTATTCGCTCTCGGCGCGACGGGTGAAGCCGGACAGGCCGCCTTCTTGCCTGAGCGTGCGGATGCGGTCGCGGCGGCCGGTCAGGATCTTGTGCGGATAGGCCTGGTGGCCGACATCCCAGATCACGCGGTCTTCCGGCGTGTTGAAGACATAGTGCAGCGCCACCGTCAGTTCGACGACACCGAGGCCGGCGCCGAGATGCCCGCCCGTATGCGAGACGGCATCGATCAGCTCGGCGCGCAGCTCCGAGGCCAGCTGCGGCAGCTCGCTTTCGTCAAGCTTCTTCAGGTCGGCTGGAATGCGGACCTTGTCGAGAAGCGGCGTATGCAGCGTTGCGTTCACTGTTAAAGGCCTGCTCAGCTATGATGCGCGTCGATCATGGCGAAATATGCCTGCGTCGCCGGAATGTAAATGCGTGTCAGTGACGCGGGTGATGCTGACGTTAATTGTCCGGTAACGGAATGAACTCTTCCTCATCTCCGGGAACGATATCGAAGCGGCCGGTCTTCCATTCCTGCTTGGCCTGTTCGATGCGTTCCTTCGACGACGAGACGAAGTTCCACCAGATGTGGCGCGGGGAGCCGAGCGAAGCGCCGCCGAAGAGCATGAAATGGGCGCCGCGCTCGGACGACACGACGATCTCGTCGCCAGGCCGGAACACCAGCAGCCGTTCGGCCGGAAAGCGGTCGCCCGAGATCGAGACATCGCCGTCCAGCGTGTAGATGGCGCGTTCCTCGGCGTCGGCGGGAATTTTGACGCTGGCGCCGGGCGCCAGCCTCAGATCGGCGTAGAGCGTCTCGGTGTCGGCTCTTACCGGCGAGCGCAGTCCCTGGAAATCGCCGATCACCACGCGGCCGGAAACACCTTCGGCGTCGATCTCGGGCAGAAGGAGCGCGGCCGTGTTCTCGAACACCGGCGCCACTTCCTCCTTGCCGTCGGGCAAAGCCAGCCATGTCTGCAGGCCGGAGACCGACATCGGCGCGCCGCGCAGTTCTTCGGGCGTGCGCTCGGAATGGACAATGCCGCGGCCGGCGGTCATCAAATTCACGTCGCCGGGCTGGATGACCATCTCGGTGCCGAGCGAATCGCGGTGCCTGATATTGCCGTCGAACAGATAGGTGACGGTGGAAAGCCCGATATGCGGGTGCGGGCGCACATCCATCGCCTGGCCGGCGCGCAAGATCGCCGGCCCCATGCGGTCGAAGAAGATGAAGGGACCGACCAGCCGCCGCTTTGCCGTCGGCAGAGCGCGACGAACCTGGAAGCCGCCAATGTCCTTGGCGTTTGGAATGACCATGAGCTCGATCTGGTCGCTGGCGAAGGCATCGCCAGGCTCAGGGTCCTTGCCGGGGAAGAAACTCATCTGGATGTCCTCAGGCGAAGCGGAGCGCCGATTTGGCTTTTGCCTTGGCCGCCACCTCTTCACGATTGCGCGGATGATGCGTGGTTTCCAGCGAATGCAGCAATTCATGCGCCGATTCGGCGATCGCCTCGACGGCACGGTCGAAGGCTGCCTGGTTGCGCTGCGAGGGGCGCGTCGTTCCGCTCAGTTTGCGCACGAATTGAAGGGCGGCGTCGCGGATCTCGTCATGGGTCGCCGGCGGCTCGAAATTGAACAGGGTCTTGATGTTTCTGCACATGCTTGAACTCCTATCTGCTTTATGCCCGCCCCATTCCACTACTCCGCGTCGAGCGGCTCCGTTCCCACCGGTTTGCCATCACGCGACAGCCTGATCTTCTCGACCTTGTCTTCGGCCGCCTTCAGCAGCCGGTCGCAATGGGCCTTCAGCGCCTCGCCGCGCTCATAGATCTTGATCGATTGGTCGAGCGGCACGTCGCCGCGTTCCAGATCATCGACGATCTTTTCCAGCGCGTCGAGTGCCTGCTCGAAGCTCATCGCCTTCACGTCTTCATTTGCTTCGCCAGCCATACTTTACCCCTTCATCAGCCGCCCGACATGGGCGGCGACCGAAAATGCCAGTCCCTGCAGATCGTAGCCGCCCTCAAGCAGGCTGACGAGCCGGTTGCCGCTGTGGCGCCCGGCGCGTTCCAGCAACTGGCCTGTCGCCCAGTCGAAATCGTCCTCGCTGAGGTTGATCTCGGCCAGCGGGTCGCGATGGTGAGCGTCGAAGCCTGCGGAAATGATGATCAGATCGGGCGCGAAATTGTCGAGTGCCGGAAGGACGCGCGACAGCAAGGCATCGCGAAACATGTCCGAGCCGGTCTGCGGCGCCAGCGGCGCGTTGACGATGTTGCCGGCGCCGGTTTCGTTTTTAGCCCCGGTGCCGGGATAGAGCGGCATCTGGTGCGTCGAACAATAGAGCACCGAGGGATCGTCCCAGAAAATGTCCTGCGTGCCATTGCCGTGATGCACGTCCCAGTCGACGATGGCGACACGCTCGGCGCCGTGTTTCTTCTGCGCGTAGCGGGCCGCGATCGCCGCGGTGTTGAACAGGCAAAAGCCCATGGCCGTGGTCTTTTCGGCATGATGGCCGGGCGGACGCGCGGCGACGAAGGCATTGGCAACGCTGCCCTCGAAAACATCGTCGACGGCAGCGTTGGCCGCACCGATGGCAGTGACCACCGCCTGCCAGCTTTTCGGGCTGGCGCTCGTGTCGGCGTCGATCGAGGCAATGCCGCTTTCAGGGATCGCGGCGCGGACGCGGGCGACGAAATCCTCGGGGTGGGCGTAGAGGATTGTGGCCTCGTCGCCTTGCGGCGCCGTTACCCGATCGAGTGCGGTGAAGGCCTCGTCGTCGAGCACGCGCTCGATAGCGCGCAAGCGGTCCGGCCGCTCCGGATGACCGGGGGGCGTCAGATGTTCGAGGAAGATCGGATGGGTGTAGAGCCTGGTGACCATGACCCGATATAGGCGCGCCCGGCCGCTTTGACCATGGTTTGACGCCGCACCGCCCCGACGTTCAACAGGGATTACACCCCGGGCGCCGGCTGCGTCCAGCGCGAGCCGCCGAAGGAGGCCAGCGCCTTATCCCTGAGTTCCCTGAACTTGGACGACCCCTCGGCCAGCCGCTGGTCCCATTCGGCGTTCGGCACCTGGCCTTCGATGGTCTTGAAATAGACCTGCATCAGGCAGGCTATGGCGAAGGGTTCGATGAAGGCCGCCTTGAAGGCCCAGGCAAGGAGGATGGCGAGCACGAAGGCCCAGCCGCCGAGCTGCCCCGGAATGAACCACATGATGGCGGCGGCCGGCGCCAGCATCAAAAGGAAGATGACGAAGGACACACCCCACATGATGACCGCCAGCCAGATGGCGTTCTTGACCATGGTCTTGCCGTTCTGGGCGTAGAGCACGACGCCTTGCCGGGCTGTCTCGAAGGGCGATGATGAATTGATGCGGATGTTGTAGCCGAGGATGATCTCGTCGACATAGGTCAGCGACAGGCGGATGACCGTATTGATGAAAGCGATCAGGCCGCCGAGACCCGGAATGGGCAGGAAGGCGGCGATGCCGCCGATCAGGCCGGTGATGGCGCGGATGGCGCCCTTGACCAGCTGGTCGACCACGAAAAGGATGTTGGCCTCGGCGAAACGCTCCTTCACCACGTCCTTGGCGTAGGCGATCTGGTCCTGCCCATTGGGAACGTCCCGGCCATCGATCAAATGGACCATGACGGCGATATGGCCGGCCTTGACGACATAGAGGATGTATTCGCGGATCCAGTACAGCGCGATCGAAACGACGCCGATGCCGACGATGCCGCCCCAGAGCGCAAAAGACAGCGGCCCGTCGGGATCGGTGGAGATGTGGCCGACGCCATAGCCGACCGAGGCGCCGCTGCCGGTCGCCACGATGTAGGCGAGCGTAATGCCGAAATAGACGATCATGCGAAAGACGATGAATGGCCATGTCCTGATCATGATGGACACCGACCTGCCGATTTCGAAATCCCACATGCGCCCGAATCTCCCCTCAGAGATGGACGGCGAGGATGAACCCGGGCCGGGAATTGTCAATCTCGGCAATGCCGGGGATCGGCTGGCGAGATTTCAGACCGGCTGCGAGTCCTGCTTTTTAAGCAAGCCTTCAAGCAACTGCTGGAAGGCCGCCACCACGGTCTTCGACGTGGCTTCGGGGTCGTTCGAATTGGCGATGCGCTGTGCCGCCTGGCTGCTGGCGCCGTTGATCAGCCGGGCGGCGGTTTCGGGGTCGACGCCGGGGACGACCACCCCCTCCTGCTGCAGAGCCGTCAGATGATCGGTCATTGAACCGACGCAGGCATTGGCATTCGGCCATTGCGCCGGATCGCCGAGCACAGCCGGACCGTCGCGAAACATGATGCGCTGGATTTCCGGCTCCAGCGCCATCTCGATATAGGTCGTGCATTCGTCGACGAAACGCTGCCAGCGGCTTGGCGCCCGCGACGCAATCTCATGGATGCGGACGGCCATCTCGCCATCGATTTCGGCGATGACAGCCTGCAGCAGGCCCTTCTTGTCGCCGAAATGATGGTAGAGCGCGCCGCGGGTCAGCCCGGCCGAGGCGGTGAAGTCGTCCATCGACGCCTCGGCATAGCCGATTGTGCCGAAAGCGTGGCGGGCCGCCGTGATCAGCTTGGCGCGCGTTTCGGCAATCATCTCCTTGCGGGGTCTGTGCATGGTTCTGGCCTTATTCACATACGCTTCGTATGCCAATTGACATACGCGGCGTATCGACTACCTATATTCATACGGACCGTATGTAATTGTCGAATTGGCCTTTGTCGAGGAACCAGCCATGCAAAACCCATACTCGGAAATCTTTGGTGCCCCTGGAGCCAAGGGGTTTGCCGCCGCGGGCTTCCTCGCGCGGCTGCCGATCGCCATGGCGCCGATCGGCATCGTGGCCATGCTCTCGCAGACGCGTGGCGAATACTGGCTGGCGGGAGCTGTCTCGGCGACGTTCGCGCTGAGCAACGCTTTCGTGGCGCCGCAGATATCACGGCTGGTCGATCGCCTCGGCCAGACGCGGATCGTGATTCCGACCACCATCCTCACCGTGCTCGCCTTCGCGGTGCTGATTGCCGCAGCCAATCAGGACTGGCCGGTGTGGACGCTGTTTGTGTCGGCACTGGCGGCCGCCGCCATGCCCAGCATGCCGGCGATGGTGCGCGCGCGCTGGACCGAGATTTTTCGCGGCCGGCCGCAGATGAACACCGCATTCGCCTTCGAATCGGCGGCGGACGAACTCGTCTACATTGCAGGCGCATCGCTGTCGGTGGGCTTGAGTGCCGCTCTGTTCCCGGAAGCCGGTGTCCTGGTCAGCACGCTATTCCTCGCCCTTGGCTCGGCAGCCTTCATCCTGCAGCGTTCGACCGAACCACAAGTGCGGCCGGTGAATCATGTCTCGAGCGGCTCGGCAATCCGGCTCAGGTCGGTGCAGATCATCACCTTCGCCCTGATCTTCGTCGGCGCCACCTTCGCGACCACGGAAGTGAGCACGGTGGCGATCACCAAGGAACTCGGCCAGCCGGGCGCCGCCAGCCTCGTCATCGGCGTCTATGCGCTGGGATCGTTCGTGCTCGGCCTTATCGTCGGCGCGCTCAACCTGAAAGCGCCGCTGCAGCGCCAGTTGGCCCTCGCGGTCGCCCTCGTTGCGCTCGGCACGCTGCTGCCGCTCACCGCCGACACGGTGCCGCTGCTGGCGCTGACCGTTTTCATCAGCGGCGTGGCGATCTCGCCAACCTTCATCACCGCCTTCGGCCTGATCGAACGCCACGTGCCGGAAGCGATGCTGACCGAAGGCATCACCTGGGTGATGACAGGCATCGGCATCGGCATGGCGCTCGGTTCGTTTGCCGCCGGTGCGGTGGTGGATGAATTCGGCGCCCGCAACGGGTTCTGGGTCTCGGTGGCGGCCGGCGTCATCGCATTGGTGACGGTGTTGCTGGGCCAGCGCAGCCTGGCCACCCGCGCCTGCGAGCTGGACGGCTGCGGTGCAGCCGCCGTTCCCGCGGAATAAACGCACAAGCGTCCGGTCGGGAACGCGGATCGGACGCAGCTTCTCCAAAGGAGCGCGGCTCCCTACGACTGTTCAAGCCTCTTGCGGATCTCGTTTCCATCGAGAACGACAACAGGACTTCCCAGTGTCTCAACCATATCCGGGTTCAGATGGGGTATGGTTTCAGCGCGCCCGACCATCGGCGGACATTCTCCGGCGCAATACACGACCGAGCTGGTGACACGCAGGATTTTCCACAGCGCTTCGTAGAGGCGCGGATCGTCGGGCGGCCGCGCGACGGTGAAGCCTGAACATCGCGAGGCATCGCCGGGGTCGAAATTGAGATAGAGGTCGGCCGACGACGCATCGTCATAGGCGACGACCCAGCAGGTGAATTCAGGTTCACGCCTGGTGACGAACGGCGCGAAGGCATCCTCGACGATCGATGTGGGGAAGTAGCTCTCTTCGCCATCTTCAAAGCAATTGAGATAGGCCTCGAAGCTCATCCGACCGCCCCCTGTCCCCTAGAAAATCTCGGTCTTGGCGATATGAATGCCAAAGCCCTCAAGCCCGACATAGTGGCGTTCGCGCGAGGCGATCAAATTGATCGAGGAGATGCCGAGATCCTTGAGAATCTGCGCGCCGAGGCCGATTTCTCGCCACTCGTTCTCACGGCGGCGGGCCTCTTCGTGGTCCTCACGGTCGGCACTCATCGGCCGGTTGCGCTCCTGATGGGCGACGCCGACCGAACCCTCTCGGAGGTAAACGATGACGCCGCGCTTGCGTTCGCCCATCGCCTTCATAATGGCGTCGAGCCGGTGGCTGGTGCCGAACACGTCGGTCACCACATCCTCCGAATGCAGCCGCACCGGCACGTCCTCGCCGTCACGGATGTCGCCGAAAACGACCGCGACATGGTGCATGGAATCCCAGGGCAGCGTGTAGGTGAAGACCTGTGCCTTGCCGCCGAGTGTGTCGATTTCGGAGCAGGCGACGCGTTCGACCAGCGTTTCCTTGCGCTGCCGGTAGGCGATGAGGTCGGCGACCGAGACCTGCTTGAGGCCGTGTTCCTCGGCAAAGCTCGCCACCTGCGGGCCGCGCTTGACGGTGCCGTCGTCATTGACCAACTCCGAGATCACGCCAACCGGCGGCAGGCCGGCAAGCTTGCAGAGATCGACCGCGGCTTCGGTATGGCCCGAACGCATCAGCACGCCGCCTTCCCTAGCGATCAGCGGGAAGATGTGGCCGGGGCGAACGAAATCCGAACCGCCGACATTGCCGTTGGCCAGGTTGCGCACGGTCAGCGTGCGGTCCTCGGCCGAAATGCCGGTGGTGGTGCCATGCTTGAAATCGACGCTGACGGTAAAGGCCGTGGTGTGGGCGGAATCATTGTCGGCGACCATCGGCTGCAGATTGAGCCGCTTGGCCTCCTCGCGCGGCATCGGCGTGCAGACGATGCCGGAGGTGTGACGGATGATGAAGGCCATTTTCTCCGGGCTGCAATGCACGGCGGCAACGATCAGGTCGCCCTCGTTCTCACGCCCGTCATCGTCCATGACGACGACGATCTCGCCGCGCTCGAAGGCGCGGATGGCTTCGACGATTTTCTTCTGATCGTATGGCATTGGCTCGCTTCGCTCGCAGGGAATAGGGGTTGGGCAGTAGGAGTTAGGGAAGGAAGTACGGGCTGGCTTATTGCCTAATCCCTACTGCCTAATCCCCGGCCTGTCTGTCCCCGGTGCCGCAGATAATGGTCGGCGATGGCGCAGGCAACCATGGCTTCGCCGATCGGCACGGCGCGGATGCCGACGCAGGGGTCGTGGCGGCCCTTGGTCATGACGTCGACGTCGTTGCCGTCCTTGTCGATGGATTTGCGCGGCGTCAGGATCGACGAGGTCGGCTTGACGGCGAAGCGGGCGACGATCGCCTGGCCGGTCGAGATGCCGCCCAGAATGCCGCCGGCATTGTTGGACAAGAAGACCGGCTTGCCGTCATTGCCGATGCGCATCTCGTCGGCATTCTGTTCGCCGGTGATGCGCGCGGCTTCGAAACCGTTGCCGATNCGTTGCCGATCTCGACGCCCTTGACGGCGTTGATCGACATCAGGCCGGACGCGATGTCCTGGTCGAGCTTGGCATAGATCGGCGCGCCAAGGCCGGCTGGCACGCCGTCGGCGACGATCTCGATCACCGCGCCGACCGAGGAGCCGGATTTGCGGATGCCGTCGAGATATTGCGTGAAGACGGGAACGGACGCCGGATCGGGGGTAAAGAACGGGTTTTCGGCGTCACCGATGAAATTCCAGTTCCAGTTGGCGCGGTCGATGGATTTCTCGCCCATCGAGACCAGCGCGCCGCGCACCACCATTCCGGGCACCACCTTGCGCGCCAAGGCGCCGGCCGCCACGCGAGCGGCGGTCTCGCGGGCCGAAGAACGGCCGCCGCCGCGATGGTCGCGCAGGCCGTATTTGACGTCATAGGTGTAGTCGGCGTGGCCGGGACGGTACTGGCGGGCGATCTCGCCATAGTCCTTGGAGCGCTGGTCGACATTCTCGATCAGCATCGAGACGGGCGTGCCGGTGGTGATCATCGACTCGCCGTCCTCGTCGAGGATGAAGCCGGACAGCACCTTCACCTCGTCCGGTTCGCGGCGCTGCGTCACAAAACGTGACTGGCCGGGGCGGCGCTTGTCGAGTTCGGCCTGAATTTCGGCCCGTGTGAAGCGGATGCCGGGCGGGCAGCCGTCGACGACACAGCCGAGCGACGGGCCATGGCTTTCGCCCCAGGTGGTGACGCGGAAGAGATGGCCGAACGTGTTGTGAGACATGAATTTTAGCCCTGCCCGGCAGCGGACCGGATCAAAGGTGCGTTCTATTGGCGTTTTCCACAGCGGTCAAACTGTGATCCGGCGGTTTTAGTTTTGACACATTCGGTTGGTTTCTGCTCTCTTCCATCCGCCCGTTGAAAGCTCGCCGCCATCCGTGCAGGCGCAATGACAAAGAGGACGACGATGCGTACCCTGATTGGCGCTGCTGCCGCCATGTTGCTGATTTCCACCGCCGCCTATGCCGGCCAGACCGAAGGCCTGATCAAGAAGGTCGACAAGGACGCACTGACGCTGACGCTGGAGGACGGCAAGTCCTTCAAGCTCAACGCCGAGACCGATCTCGATTCGCTGAAGCCGGGCATGGATGTCGTGATTGCCTATGACGTGACGAATGGCGAGAACGTCGTCACCGACATGGAATTGCCCGACACCGAATAAGACCGACGCCGAACAGGGTCTTGCCGCTCGGCGGAGCCCTGCACGGATAAACAGGACAGTCGTCCTGTTTATCTGCTCGAACCTAAAGCCAATCCAGACGCCCGTCCTGCAGCCTGAGCACCCGGTCCTGCCGCACTTCCAGGTTTGCCGCTTCGTGTTCGGAAACACCCTTGACCATCCGAAACAGGGTCCGCACGACGCCACCATGCGTGACGCAGACCGTCTGGCGGTCGAGCGCGTCGAACCACGGCTTCACCCGTTCGAGCAGCATCTGGTAGCTTTCGGCGCCCTCGCCCGGCGGCTGGAAATTCCATTTGTTGCGTCGTCGCGCCTTCGCCGAGCCCGGCATCCGCGCATCGAGTTCGGCATAGGTAAAGCCCTGCCAGTCGCCAAAGTGCACCTCGACCAGACGCGGGTCGGTGCGGTAGCCATCGGGATCGAGCTGCATCGCCAAGCGCAGCCGCTGCATCGTCTCGCGCGTCCGCTTCATCGGGCTGGCGACAAAGTCGAAATCCTCAGGGTTCTGGATCAGTTCGGCCAGCCGCCGTCCATTGCGGGTCGCCTGCTCGCGGCCGAGCGCGTTGAGATCGGTGTCGGCCTGGCCCTGCAGCCGCGACTCGGCATTCCACTGCGTCTGGCCATGGCGCACGATGTAGACGAGCGGAACCATCAGGTCTTCCGGAAATCAGGACAGGCGGGCGGAAACCGCGGCAGAACTATTCCTTGACGGTCGAAATATCCGGCGCGTCGACCGCCTTCATGCCGACGACGTGATAGCCGGAATCGACATGGTGCACCTCGCCGGTGACGCCACGCGACAGGTCCGACAGGAAATAGACGGCGGAATCGCCGACTTCTTCCTGGGTGACGGTCTGCTTCAGCGGCGAATTGTATTCGTTCCACTTGAGGATGTAGCGGAAGTCGCCGATGCCCGAAGCAGCCAAGGTCTTGATCGGCCCGGCCGAGATGGCGTTGACGCGGATCTTCTTGCCGCCGAGGTCGACGGCGAGATAGCGCACGCTGGCTTCGAGCGCGGCCTTGGCGACACCCATGACGTTGTAATGCGGCATGACCTTTTCGGCGCCGTAATATGTCAGCGTCAGCAGCGAGCCGCCGTCGGTCATCAGCGCTTCGGCGCGCTTGGCGATGGTGGTGAAGGAATAGACCGAAATGTCCATGGTGCGCAGGAAATTGTCGCGCGTCGTCTCGACATAGCGTCCGGTCAGCTCGTCCTTGTCGGAAAAGGCGATGGCATGGACGAGGAAGTCGAGCTTGCCGCCCCAATGCTTGGCGACATTGGCAAACACCTCGTCGAGGCTCGCCGGATCAGTGACATCGCAATGACCGGCGACAAAGGCGCCCAATTCCGCAGCCAGCGGCTCGACGCGCTTCTTGAACGCCTCGCCCTGATAGGTCAGCGCGATCTCGGCGCCATGGTCGACGCAGGCCTTGGCGATGCCGTAGGCAATCGATCTGTTGTTGGCGACGCCCAGTATAAGGCCGCGCTTGCCGGCCATAAGGCCCTGTCCACCCGCCATGTCAGCGCTCTCCGAAAGATTTTCTGCTTTGGAGTGCCTATCGCACAGGCAGAAAGGCGCATCAAGCGCAGACGGGGCGCGCGTTCAATTCAGACACTCGGCGTGACAACGAATGGGGGATAATAACGTTGTTGTGAGATTTGAACACCTCACTGCGGCCAGCGCGCCTTGATGGCCCAGGCCCGGCCGACCAGCCGAATCGGCTGGTCGGCAACGCATCGGCCCTATCCAGCCATTTTGCGCCAGGGAATGAGCATTCCCACCTGCTTGCGGTAGAGGCGGTACTGATCGCCAAACATCGCGACGAGATCGCGTTCCTCGAGGAAGATGCCGAGCAGGATGTAGCCGGTGCTGCCCGCCGCGAACAGAAGATGGCCCCATGTCATCGACGGCGTCGCCCAGAAGGCCAGGAGAAAGCCGACATAGAGCGGGTGCCGGACCCATTTGTAGAACAGCGGCGTCCTGAACACGGGCGGCGCCGGTTCGCTCTTGCGCAAAGCGGCGAGAACCTGGCGCAGGCCGAACAGTTCGAAATGGTTGATCAGAAAGGTGCTGGTCAACAATACCGCCCAGCCGAGCCAGAACACGCCATGGATGACGGCGACCCAGACCGGGTTCTCGACCGTCCAGACGAGACCGGGAATCGGCCGCCATTGCCAGTAGAGCAGCAGCAGGATGAGGCTGGCCAAAAGCACATAGGTGCTGCGTTCGGCCGCGTGCGGGACAATCCGTGTCCACCAGCGCTTGAAAACCGGCCGCGCCATGATGCTGTGCTGGGCGGCGAAAAGGCCGAGCAGCAGTGCATTGCCGATGACGGCTTCGACCGGACTTCCAGCGACTCCGGAATCGATCGATTTCGGCACAACCATGTTGCCGACGAAACCGACCGCATAGAGAAACGAACCGAGAAAAATCAGGTATGCGGCAACGCCGTAGATAAGGGTGATTACGCCCGCCATGAGTGCCCTCCATGCAAGCATCAGGATTCGGTCGGTCGACCGAATTCAGCGTCAAAAACCATAAATTTTCTAGCGAGTCAACTTGATCGGTCGCTCGACCGAGATAGAGTGGAGGGACGTCCAGCCCCGGACAGGAGAAGCTATGATCCGCCCAGATTGCACCGCTAACAGCGGCAGCCACGCCGCATGACGGACGCTGCCGAAGCCGTTACCCCGCCGCAGAACAAGCAAAAGCGCGACACGCGCGCCGAACTGATTTCGGCCGCCGAGTTATGCCTCCATCGAGGCGGTTATGCCGATCTGTCGACGCGCCGCGTTGCCGAGATCGCCGGCGTTCCGCTCAGCCAGATCCATTACCATTTCGGCTCCAAGGAACGGCTGTTCCTGGCCCTGCTCGACCATCTGAACGAGGGCCTGCTGAAGCGCCAGGCGGAGACTTTTGCGGCACCTATGCCGCTGTGGCAACGCTGGGAGCGCGCTTGCGATTTCCTCGACGATGATCTGGCGTCCGGCTATGTCCGGATCCTGCACGAGATGATCGCGGCAAGCCTGTCGAGCCCCGAGATCGCCAAGGCGGTGCGCCGCGACCTGCGCGGCTGGTTCGAACTGCTGGACGGACTGGCGCAAGAGGCGGAGCGGCGGTTCGGCGGCCTCGGGCCATTCTCCGCCGCCGAAGTAACCAGCCTGGTCAGCGCCGCATTCCTCGGCAGCGAGACGATGATCCTGCTTGAGATCGAGAGCCCGCATGTCCCGGTGCGGCAGGCGTTGCGCCGCTTCGGCGAAACCATCCGGCGGATGGAGGAAGCAGCGCCCGGCAGCTAGCCAGACAAGTCCAGCCGCGTCAGCCTTTGCGGCTGCGCATCAGCGCTTCGAGTTCGCTGTCGCCGCCTTCCGGCAGCATGATGCGGACATGGGCGTAGAGATCGCCATGGCCACCCGCCTTTTCCGGCAAGCCCCTGCCCTTCAGGCGCAGCACCTTATCGGAGCTCGACCAGGCCGGAATGTTGACCGCCAGCCTGCCGGTCGGCGTGTCGACCGGCACCTTGGCGCCCAGCACCGCATCGGCAAGCGCTACCTCCAGATCGGCATGCAGGTCACGGCCCTCGATGCGGTAGCGCGGGTGCCTGCGGATACGGATCTTGACCAGCGCATCGCCCGGCTGTCCCGGCCCCTGCTCGCCCTGGCCCTTCAGCCGGATGGTCTGTCCGTCCTCGACATAGACCGGCAGCTTGACCGCAATCTTGCGGCCGTCGGGGAACATCGCCGTCACCTTTTCGGCGGTCGCTATCTCCTCGATGGTGACGTCGAGCGTCACGTTGAGATCGGCGGCGGTCGCCTGCTGGCGGCGGTCGCCTGTTCCGGCGCCACGCGCGCCGGAAAAGGCGTCGCCGAAGATCTGGCTGAAAATGTCGCTGTTGCCGTCGAACGGATCGCCGCCCGGACGCCCCGATCGGAATTCGAAGCGCGAGCCGCCGGCGCCCTGCTGGCGGCGGAAGCCACCGAACGGATCGCCGCCGCCGGCTGCACCCTCGAAGCCCTGGAATTTCGGCTTGCCGTCGGCGTCGATCTCGCCGCGGTCGAAGGCCGCACGGTTCTTCTCGTCGCCGACGACCTCATAGGCCTGATTGGCGGCGGCAAAACGGTCCTTGGCCTTGGGATCATTCGGATTCTGGTCCGGATGATACTTCTTGGCGAGCTTGCGGTAGGCCGATTTTATGTCCTTGGCCGATGCGTTCTTGGCAACGCCCAGCACCTCATAGGGGTCGCGCATGCGTCCTGCCCTGGAAAATGAGTTAAATCCACGTTGGCCTTTATATGCGCTCCCATAGGAAGAAATTCCAGTGGCGCACAGGCTTATCGAGGGTTGAAATTGCAGCGCCCGCAAACCTCGAAAAATCAGAGCGGTTTGAAGTCCTGCATGTGCCAGCCGCCGGCCGCGGCGATGCACAATTGCCCCTTGAACAAAGCGACGCCGTCGAAGCTTTCGCGCGAGGCGGTAAAGCTGCGGCAGGCCTGGCCGTTGTCCTGCACTTCGGCGAGTTCGGTGATGGAGCCCCGCGAGCCGGTGTCGGCATTCGCCCACGGCACGGCCTGGCCGCGAAGCTCCTCGATGTCGGCCGAAGACACCGCATTGCCGATCGTGGTCTGGTCGGAAGCGCTGTCGGCGTCCGTCGATGTCACCCTCGCCGGCGCGCTTGAGGTGACGATGGAACGATCGACCTCGGCCTTTTCCAGGCTGAAGCCGCCGGCGCCGCAGGCGGCAAGCGGCAGTGCGATAATCACGATCACGGCTTTCGAACTGGCCGAAGCGATAACGCTCCATTGCCCGCTGTCAAAAGCTTGCGCGATACGCGACAATCGGCAACCTCCTGAAGCTCGAGACAATTTGAGAAAAACTATGAGTGACACTGAGTTAACAAGTAGTGACTTTACCGAAGCCGCCGAGCCGTTCCGGCTCTTTGCCGAGTGGCTGGAGGACGCCAAGAAAAGCGAAATCAACGACGCCAACGGCGTAGCACTTGCAACCGTCGATGCCGACGGCATGCCGGATGTGCGGATGGTGCTGCTCAAGGGTTTCGATGAAAGCGGCTTTGTCTTCTACACGAATTTCGAGAGCGCCAAGGGCCGCGAGATTCTTGGCAGCATGAAGGCGGCGATGTGCTTCCACTGGAAATCGCTGCGCCGCCAGGTGCGCATACGCGGTCCGGTGGAGATCGTCAGCGACGCTGAAGCCGACGCCTATTACGCGACGCGGCCGCGCGGCAGCCGGATCGGCGCATGGGCTTCGAAACAGTCGCGGCCGCTGGAAAGCCGCTTTGCCCTAGAGAAGGCGGTGGCCGAATACACGGCGCGCTACCCTATCGGCGAAATCCCGCGGCCAAAGCACTGGTCGGGCTTCCGCATCGTGCCGCAGGCGATCGAGTTCTGGCACGACCGGCCATTCCGGCTGCACGATCGGCTGGTCTTTTCGCGCAACGCCGAAGGCGGCTGGGACAAGACACGGCTTTATCCCTGAGGATAAGTTCAGGCCTTCTTGCGCGTCATGAAGGCCGTCAACGCGGCGCGCGCTTCGTCGGACTTCAGCCGCTCGGAGAAACGCTCGCTCTCCACCTTGAAGCGGGCGACAAGCTCGTCGCGCGGGGCGCGCATCAGGTCACGAGCGATCTTCAGCGCCTGCGGCGGCTTGGCGGCGATCGCGCCGGCCGCGGCGAGTGCCGCGGCTTCTAGCCCGTCCTCCTCGACCACCTCATAGATCAGGCCGGCGGCCTTGGCGCGTTCGGCGGAAAAACCTTCGCCGAGTCCAAGCAGCGCAAAGGCGCCCTGCCTGCCGAGGATGAGCGGCGCCAGCAGGCTGGAGCCCGCCTCCGGCACCAGGCCGAGGTCGACGAAGGGTGTGCGGAACACCGTGCGCGGCGTGGCGAAAGTCAGGTCGCAATGCAAATTGAGCGTGGTGCCGATGCCGACCGCAATGCCGTCGACGCCGGAGACCATCGGCTTCTCCGTTTTGGCCAGCGCCATCAGGAAGTCCCAGACCTCGTTGCCGCCCTCACCGCCGGTGGCGATGACCAGGAAATCGGCGAGATCGTTGCCGGAAGAGAAGGCGCCAGGCACACCGAGGAAGACATGGACGCGAACCGCCGGGTCGGCATCGCCATCGGCCAGCGCCTTGGACATTGTCGCGTACATGGCGCGCGTCAGTGCGTTCTTCTTGTCGGGACGGTTCATGCGGATGATCTGGATGGCGCCCTGGCGCTCGACGAGAATATGGTCTGTCACGGTCATTCTTCCCTGGTGAGCGCTCTGGTATTCAGGCCGTTATCAGCGCCTTGCCGGCGGTAGCGAGGCTCTCGGCGCCATCGATGACGCGTTCCTTCAAGGCGCTGACTTCGCCGAGCAGGTTTTCGGCGAAAAAGCGGCAAAGGGCGATGCGGCTCTGCTGGGCAAGTCCGCCACGCGCCAGATAAGCGCCGCCGGCAGCAAGCGAGATCAGCCTGAGATAGGGGGTCGCACCGGCTTGCGCTTCGTCCAGACGGCCGTCGGCCAGCAGCTTCTGCAGGAAGCGCGTCGCCTCGGTGAGATCGTCGAACGCCTGGTCAAGCGCTTCGGCGGTGCGGCCGAAGCCCTGCAGGTTCGAGGTCCGCACCTCGTCGGCGATGGCCTTCAGTTCGGCGATATAGCCATGCACATGCTCGCCGCCGCCAAGCGGCAATTTGCGGGCTACAAGGTCGATCGCCTGGATGCCGTTGGTGCCTTCATAGATCGGCGCAATGCGGGAGTCGCGATAGAGCGCGGCCGCGCCCGTCTCCTCGATGAAGCCCATACCGCCGTGGACCTGGACGCCGAGCGATGCGACATCGACGCCGATATCGGTGGAAAAGGCCTTGGCCAGCGGCGTCAGCAGATTGGCGCGATCGCGCCAATGCGCGGCCTCCTCGCCTGTCGACACACGCGCAAAGTCGATGGCATAGGCGCAGGAATACGAGATGGCGCGGGCGATCTGGGTCAAAGCCTTCATGGTCAAGAGATTGCGCTGCACGTCGGGGTGATGGACGATCGGCGCCATCCCGGCGCCTGAAAAGTCCGATGCCTTGCCCTGGCGGCGCTCATTGGCATAGGCGATCGCCTTCTGCGTCGCGGCTTCGGCCACTGCCACGCCCTGCATGCCGACGCAAAGCCTCGCGTTGTTCATCATGGTGAACATGCAGGCGAGCCCCTTGTTCTCCTCGCCGATCAGCCAACCGACGGCGCCGGGCGCAGCACCCTGGAACCCGTCGCCATAGATCATGGTGCAAGTCGGCGAGGCATGGATGCCNAGTTCAGACGTGTGCTCTTCCGATCTACCGAGCGAGCCGTCATCATTGACCAGGAATTTCGGCACCAAAAACAGCGAGATGCCGCGCGTGCCGGCCGGTGCGTCGGGCAGCCGCGCCAGCACCAGATGGATGATGTTGTCGGTGAAATCATGCTCGCCATAGGTGATGAAGATCTTCTGGCCGAAGATGCGGTAGGTGCCGTCGCCGGCAGGCTCGGCGCGACTGCGCAAGGCGGCGAGATCGGAACCGGCCTGCGGCTCGGTCAGGTTCATCGTCCCCATCCACTCGCCGGAGACGAGCTTTGCCAGATACTTTGCCTTCAGCGCTTCGGAGGCATGCTTGTCCAGCGCCTCGACGGCGCCCATGGTCAGCGTCGGGCCGATGCCGAAGGCCATGGCGGCGGAGTTCCACATTTCGAGCGCGGCAACGCCGAGCATGGTCGGCAGGCCCTGGCCACCGAATTCTTCCGGTCCGGACAGCGCGTTCCAGCCACCGCCGATCCAGCTGCGGTAAAGCGCCCTCCAGCCGGGCGGCATGGTCACGGCTGCATCCTTCAGCACCGCGCCGTGCTCGTCGCCGATCTTGTAGAGCGGCGCCACTTCCTCGCTGGCGAAGCGGCCGGCCTCGGCCAGGATGGCGTCGACAAGGTCTTCGCCGAGGTCGCCGAACGCGCCGCTGTCGAGCGCCGGTTTGAGCCCGGCGACATGCTTGAGCGTGAACGAAATGTCGTCGACCGGGGCCTTGTACATGCCGCTTTCTCCTCCGCTGCTCCGACTGCTCGATCCTAGGACCCGGGCCGATGCAAAACCATCCGCCTCTGGGCGGCCTCCGACCTTCTTTTTACGTAAACGTCAAACTTTGTCACGCGGATTTTCATCGAACTTCGTCGTCCACAGGTGGAGCGGGAGCGTAGCGGATGCCGAGTACCATGTCGCGACCTCGCGCCAGGGGCGCAACGGTGCAGAATTCCGCGCCGTGGCAACGCTTCGAAGTCGCGGAATGCATACTATGGTCCGCGCCGGGTCGCTTCGCTCCTTGCTTCGCCATAGGATGACGAAATCGCGAGAGCGACAGGACTCCTGCCCGAAAGCACTTCCTTAACCATACCGGTCCACCATCGGTGTTTGGTCAGCGGGGATCCCCTGTTTGAAAACGCCGGCGCATCTTCTTCGCCGCTCAGCGATCGCTCTCGCGGCGATGATGGCGCTGACGTCAGCGGCTACAGCCTCGGACTTTTCCGAGCCTTGGCGGGATGGCGACCGCGCGCTGGTGGTCGACGCCTATGAATACAATTCCATCGACTGGGCGCAGCTTGCCACCGACAAGCGCATTGTCGGCTTCGTCAACAAGGCCTCCGACGGGCTGCCGCCGCCCTATTTCTGCTACGGCGACGAGCCTACGGTCAAACTCTGCAAGACATTGTGGAAACGCTTTGCGGTGACGCGCGAGCTGTTTCAGACGCGCAAGGTGGTGGCCAAGGCGCTCGGCCTGAAATGGGGCGCCTATCATCTTGCCCGCCCCGGCAATCCGCTCGAGCAGGCCAACAGTTTCATCGATTTCGCCGAGCCAGCCCCTGACGATCTGCTCGCCCTCGATCTCGAAGGCAACGACCCCTCGCAATGGATGTCGCTCGAGGATGCCGAGGAATTCGTGCGCCAGGTGCACCGGCGGCTCGGCCGTTTCCCGATCCTCTACACCAACGGCAAGACCGCCCAGTACATCGCCGACAAGCGCTACCAATACCGTCTGCTGTCGCGGCTGCCGCTCTGGTATGCGCGCTACAAGCCCGACATTGACGTGCATTTTCCGATGGGCAACTGGCAGGGCTATGCGCTGTGGCAGTTCTCGGCGCAGGCCAATTGCGGGCGCCTGCGCTGCCCCTACCGCGTCGCCGGCACGCCCAACGACATCGACGTCAACGTCGCGCCGATGGACGCGGCGGCACTGCGCCAGCAATGGCCCTTCGGCGGCCTGATCGACGTGCCGCCCGACTACCTCGCCTCGATACCGGTGCCGGTGTCGCGCGCGGCCGGGCTCGCCGGCAAAGTCACCATCACATACGCCGATGTGGCGACGCCACCGACGGTCGAGGAAATGGTGGCGGTGCTCGGCGCGCGCTGGCAGACATTCCGCGCCGCCTTCCGCATGCCGGTGGTCAAGACGGTGCCGCGCCGCGCGCGCTTCGGTATTGCCGAGTATGTCGCCTGGAAGCGGACCACGTATCGTTCGGAGGCTCTGCTCGAGGCCGCCTTCTCGCAGGCCGCCGACCCGGTCAGCACCGCTTCGACGGAACTGGTTCGCGAGCGCTGAGGCTTATGTGGCGGCGCTGGCCTTTTCCCGCGCCACCGCCTGCCAGCCTATGTCGCGGCGGCAGAAGCCTTGCGGCCAGTCGATACGGTCGAGCGCGGCGTAAGCGCGGCTTTGCGCTTCGCCCACCGTCTTGCCTGATGCCGTGACGTTGAGCACGCGGCCGCCATTGGCGACCAGCGCGCCGCCATTGATGGCAGTGCCGGCATGGAAAATCTCAACGCCTTCGCCAGCGGCTTCGTCGAGAGCCCGAATGACCGAGCCTTTTTCCGGCGTCCCGGGATAGCCCTGTGCCGCCATCACCACGGTCAGCGCGGCATCGTCGCGCCAGCGGATCGAACTGTGCGCCAACTGGCCGTCGACGGCGGCGTTGAGCAGCACCAGCAGATCGTCCTTCAGCCGCATCATCAGCACCTGACACTCGGGATCGCCGAAGCGGGTATTGTATTCGATCAGCTTCGGCCCCTTGTCGGTGATCATCAGCCCGGCAAACAGAATACCGGCGAACGGCGCGCCAAGCTCGGCCATGCCGCGCATGGTCGGCTCGACGATCTCGCGCATGGTGCGCTCGACAATTTCGGGGCTCATCACCGGCGCCGGCGAATAGGCGCCCATGCCGCCGGTGTTGGGGCCGGTATCGCCATCGCCGACGCGCTTGTGGTCCTGCGCGGTGCCAAAGGGAAGTGCGGTCGTGCCGTCGCACAGGCAGAAGAAACTCGCCTCCTCGCCGGTCATGAATTCCTCGACCACGACCTCAGCGCCGGCGTCACCGAATGCGCCGTCGAAACAAGCATCGAGGGCGGCGCGCGCCTCGTCCAGCGTCATGGCGATGGTGACGCCCTTGCCGGCAGCGAGCCCATCGGCCTTGATGACGATCGGCGCTCCCATCTTTTCGACGTAGGCCTTTGCCGCGGTCAGATCGGTGAAGCGGCCATAGGCAGCGGTCGGGATATCGTATTTGGCGCAGAGGTCCTTGGTAAAACCTTTCGAGCCTTCGAGCCTTGCGGCGCGCTTCGACGGTCCGAAGACGCGGATGCCTTCGCCGCGCAGGTCATCGGCAATGCCGGCGACCAGCGGGCCTTCCGGCCCGACGACGACGAGGTCGATCGCGTTGTCCTTGCAGAAGCTGGCAACAGCGGCATGGTCGGCGATGTCGAGCTTGACCAGTTCGGCCTCGTGGGCGATGCCCGGATTGCCGGGCGCGGCATAGAGCCTGGTCAAAAGCGGCGAGGCCGCGATCTTCCAGGCCAGGGCATGTTCGCGGCCGCCGGAGCCGATCAACAAAACGCGCATGCCGATGTCCCTTGTCATTTCACGACAGGGACTGCGCTATTGCCCCGGGCGGCGCGGGTCAAGAGTTTTACCTTGCGCCATACCGGTTGCGCACGGGAACGTCGCGCCGAGAGCACGGCGTCCCCGGCCGGTATCAGCTCTGGAAGACGACCGGGAACCAGTCCTCGCGCAGTTTCTGGCCGGGCTTCATGTCATGGCCGGGATAGGGCGGCGAGGTACGGCCGGGGCGCTCGACATAGCGCGCATCGTCGCCGACCCAGCGCAGCGACAGCGCCCGGCGACGCGCCGCGGTCGGATTGCCGCGCGCACCATGCGCGGTGCGGAAGTCGAACAGGATGGCGTCGCCCGGCTCCATCTCCCATTCGAGCACCTTCAGCGACGGGTCCTTGTCTGGATCCGGCACGGGGAGGTAGTCGCCCTCGCCGGCATAGAAATTGCTGTCATCTAGCCAGCGCACCGGCAGGATCATCTTGTCCCATTTGTGCGAGCCGGCGATCAGCCGCAGCGTCGCTTCCTTGACCGGATCGATCGGAATCCAGAAGCTGACGGTCTGGGTGCCATCGACGAAGTAATACGGGATGTCCTGGTGCCAAGGCGTCGGCTTTTGCGTGCCCGGTTCCTTGACCAGCACATGGTCGTGGAAGAACTGGGCGCTGCGCGACTGCATCGCCGCTGCCGCGAGTTCCGCGGCCGGGGAATTGCGCACCACGTCGACGAATTCGGGAATGCGCTCCCAATTGCAGTAATCGTCGAAGAAGCTGCCCTTGCCGTTGGCGATGTCCGAGGCCGTGGCGCTGCGGTTTTGCATGTTGCGCTCGATGCCGGCGGCGATGGTGCCGACCCAGTCCTTGAAGGCGCCGCGTATGCAGACCGCGCCGTCGCGCTGGTAGTCGGCAATCGCTGCGGCATCGATATGTCTGGCGGCCATGTCATGTCTCTCCTGTTTCGATGACCGACTATCGCGGCCGCCGCACATCGCGTAAAATAATAACTTCTCATCTCCCTTATAGTTTTAGACTATGAATCTGACCCTCACCCAGCTGCGTTACCTCGTCGCCGTCGCACGGCATGGCAGCGTCACCGTGGCCGCCCGGATGCTGAACGTCTCGCAGCCCTCGATCTCGGTGGCGATCGACAATGTCGAAGCGACGCTCGGCCAGAAACTGTTCGTGCGCCAGCGCGGCAGCGGCATCGCGCTGACCTCGTTCGGCCGCAGCGCGGTGGCGAAGGCAAAGCAGGTGCTGGCCGAAGCGGACGAACTGGTTGGGCTCGGGACGCGCCACGCCGATGTCGGCGGCGAACTTGTGCTCGGCTGTTTCGAGGATCTGGCGCCTTATTTCGCGCCGGCGCTGATCCGCGCTTTTTCGCAACGCTGCCCGGCGGTCACCGTGGTGGTCCGCGACGAGACCTTCGAGACGCTCGGCCGGCGGCTCGGCGATGCGGCAATCGATCTCGGCCTGACCTACGATCTCGGCCTGCCCTCGCACTTCGCCCGCACCCTGCTGCATGAGCTGCGGCCACACGCGCTTCTGCCGCAAGGCCACGCGCTGGCCAGCCAGGCCAGCGTCAGCCTGGCGGAGCTGGCGACCCATCCCTTGATCACCACCGACCAGCCGCACAGCTGGCAGCATATGCTGGACCTGTTCCTCAGCCGCGGCCTGTCGCCGGTCTCGCAATCGACGGCGAGTTCGTTCGAACTGCAGCGCAGCATGGTCGCCAACGGCTTCGGCGTCGCGGTGAGCTACACCAGGCCTTATGGCGACAGGAGTTATGACGGGCTGCCGCTGGTCTGCAAGCCGCTGTCCGATCCGCTGCCGATGCAGCGCATCATCCTCACCCATGACACAAGGCAAAGGCTGTCGAAGGCGGCGCTGGCCTTCACGGAGGTGGCGAAGGAATGGTTTGCCAGCCACGATATTTTCACCGCCTGAGCGACAATGCGGCCGCTTGACGGCGCACGCCGCTGCTGCCACTCCAGCACGATGGAAACCATCCAGTCGAAAGCCGCACAGGGCCGCGTCGCCGACGCGCCGAGCGGCCATTGGGTCTACAAGATATTGCCGCGCTGGCTGTGGCCTTACGCGCAGCTTGCGCGCTGGGACCGGCCGATCGGCTGGCAATTGCTGCTGTGGCCCTGCTGGTGGTCGGCAGCGCTTGCGGCCAGCGCCTATCCGCGCGCAAGCGACCCGCTGCTCACATTGCTCCCGTCGCCATGGTTCCTGTTCCTGTTCTTCGTCGGCGCCGTCGCCATGCGCGGCGCCGGCTGCACCTATAACGACATTGTCGACCAGGACATCGACAACAAGGTCGAGCGCACCCGTTCGCGGCCGCTGCCGGCCGGCAAGGTGACGCGCCGCCAGGCCTGGATATTCCTGGTCATCCAGGCGCTGCTGGGGCTGGTCGTGCTGTTGCAGTTCAACGACTTCGCCATTCCGCTCGGCATCGCCTCGCTGGTCATCGTTGCCGTCTATCCCTTCATGAAGCGCTTCACCAACTGGCCGCAATTGGTGCTCGGGCTCGCCTTCTCCTGGGGTGCGCTGATGGGCTGGGCGGTCGAGTTCGGCGATCTCGATGGCCCGGCCGTCATGCTCTATATCGGCTCAATCCTGTGGGTGATCGGCTACGACACCATCTATGCACATCAGGACAAGGAAGACGACGCCATCGTCGGCGTGCGCTCGACGGCGCGGCTGTTCGGCGACAACACCAAGACCTGGCTGGTCGGGCTTTATGGCGGCACGCTGGTCTGCTTTGCCATCGCCTTCGCCTCGGTGCAGGCGCCGGTGGTGGCGCTGGCCGGGCTGATCGCCGCCGGCGCGCATATGGCGCGGCAGATAGCGGTTCTGGATATCAACGATCCCGATCAATGCCTGCGGCTGTTCAAATCGAACAACCAGGTCGGCTGGCTGATCTTCCTCGGCCTGATCGGCGGTGCGCTGTGGGTGGCGCTGAAGCCGCTGGTGTAGGCTCCCTCTTCCTTCTCCCCTTGTGGGAGAAGGTGGATCGACGCGCAGCGCCGAGACGGATGAGGGGTGCTCCAGCGGAGTGAGGCGTTGGCGTTCCCTGGAACACCCCTCATCCGTCTTGCCGCTTCGCGGCAATCCACCTTCCCCCACAAGGGGGGAAGGAGAAGAGCGCTCTATTCTCTCGAAATAATCTCCTGGCCATCAATAACCAGCCTCAGCCCGAGGTCGCCGGCCCTGCGGCGGGCGAGGAAGCGCGGGCGGCGCGTGGTCGAGACCCGGCCCTTGCGGCGATCCTTGGCCGGCAGCGCCTTGATGGCGGCGCCGAGCGATTCCTCAAGCGTGCGGGCAATGCCG
This sequence comes from Mesorhizobium sp. LSHC412B00, assembly GCF_000503035.1. Classification (NCBI taxonomy): domain Bacteria; kingdom Pseudomonadati; phylum Pseudomonadota; class Alphaproteobacteria; order Hyphomicrobiales; family Phyllobacteriaceae; genus Mesorhizobium; species Mesorhizobium sp. LSHC412B00. Next base: position 79,170 of record NZ_AYWB01000018.1, read on the forward strand.
TCGGATTCGATCAGCAGCATCTGCAGCCGGTAAGCATCGGCCCAGGCGCGCCAGTCGGCGGCGACGTCGTCGAGATCGTCGGCCACCAGCAGCGGCACCGACAGCATCGGGTCGTTGTGCAGGAGTTCGAGGGTTACCGTGACATTGCCTTGCGCATCCTCCATCGCGCGGGCGGCGACGCCGCGAAACGCGTTGGCGGGCAGCGCGATGATCGCCGGCACGCCGCTCATCTCGAGCGTGCGGCGGATGACGGCGCCGCGCTGGTCGATGGTGAAGGTTACGTCGCCATAGTCGTCGCGCGTGGCATAGCTCACCACTTGCGGCAGGCGGAATGGGTCAAGACGCATGTTGCGCCCGGCCCAGACGGGCTTCAGTACACTGTTCATCTACTGCCTTCCTGTGTTTCTCCTGAGAGCCGTTTTGCGGGTCTCTCCGGGCCGGTTTTCCCTGCCTCGTTGTGGAGAATATTAGCGCGGGCTCCTTACCGCCCGGCTTAAGAAAGTCAGTTAAATTTTGCTGATCTCAGTGGATGGTTATCGGAATGAGACCAGCCACTAGATGTTGAAAGGATCAGATAACCTTACCGGGATTCATGATCCCGGCCGGATCGAAGGCCGCCTTCACCCGGCGCATCAGTTCGATCGCCATTGGCGGCGCGGTGGCGATCAGCTCGTCGCGCTTCAACTGGCCGATGCCGTGCTCGGCCGAGATCGAGCCGTGGAAGGAGCGCACGACATCGTGCACGGCATGGTTCATGGCGTGGTAGAGGCCGAGAAACGCTTCGTCGTCACCGCCCTCCGGCCGGGAGATGTTGTAGTGGAGATTGCCGTCGCCCATATGGCCGAAGCAGACCACGCGCGCCTGCGGACTGACCGAAGCCACTGCACCGGCCGCCTTTTCGATAAACGCCGGGATGGATGCCACCGGCACCGAAATATCATGCTTGATCGAAGCGCCTTCGGGCTTTTGCGAATCCGGCAGCACCTCGCGGAAGTTCCAGAACGCGTCGCCCTGCGCCAGGCTGGCCGCGATCACCGCGTCGCCGACGATGCCTTGCTGGAGGCCTGCCGACAGCACTTCTTCGATCAGCCCCCTGGCGTCCTCGGCCGAACGGCCCGACGACACCTGCATCAACACATACCATGGCCAATCCTGCGCCAGCGGCCGCGTGACGCCCTGCGCATGGCGCAGCGTGAAATCATAAGGACGCTGGCCGATCAGCTCGAAGGCGGTGAGTGCCGCCCCTGCCCGGTCCATCGCCAGGCTGAACAGCGAAAGCGCTGCTTCCGGCGACGACAGGCCGGCAAAGGCCACTTCGCGCCCCTTGGGCTTGGGAAACAGTTTCAGCACCGCCGCGGTGATGATGCCGAGCGTGCCTTCGGCGCCGACGAACAGGTTCTTCAGATCGTAACCGGTGTTGTCCTTCTTCAGTTTGCGCAGATCGTCGAAGACTTCGCCGGTCGGCAGCACGACTTCGACACCAAGGCAGAGTTCGCGCGCATTGCCATAGGCAAGCACGCCGGTGCCGCCGGCATTGGACGAGAGATTGCCGCCGATCTGGCAGGACCCTTGCGCGGCAAGCGACAGCGGAAACAGCCGGTCGGCGGCGTCGGCGGCTTCCTGCAGCGTCTGCAGGATAACGCCGGCCTCGACGGTTACCGTGTTGGAGAAGACGTCGATCTCGCGAATGCGGTTCAGCCGCGACAAAGAAAGCACGATCTCGCGGCCGGATGCGTCAGGCACCTGGGCGCCGACCAGCCCGGTGTTGCCGCTTTGCGGCACGACCGGCGTTCCCGTCTCGCTCGCCAGCCGCATAATACGGCTCACCTGGTCGACGCTGCCGGGACGCAGCACCAAGGCGGTCCTGCCATGCCACAGACCGCGCCTCTCGGTAAGATACGGTGCAATATCGGCTTGGTCGCTCAGTGCATATTTTTCGCCGACAATGGCAGTGAAGCGGTCGATGAGGGCGGGATCGAGATCGAAGGGGGAGTCGTTCATGGGCGCAAACTATGGCGCTCAGTCGAGCTTGTCACGGGGGGCAGCGGCACGAAACAGCCGATCGTTGATCGCCTCGCCGAGCCCATCGAACGGGATCGGCTCGACGGCGATCGTCGCCGCACCGCTGCGGTCGAGTTCCTGCAGATACGCGAACAGATTGCTTGCGGCTTCGCGCAAATCGCCTGATGCCGACAGGTTGCGCAAGGCGGCCGCCGCTTGCCAGCCTTCGGCGCGGCGGACGCCAAAGGCCAGCAAGGCCTCGCCTTCAACCACGTTTTGCGCGTCGAGCCGCACCGCGGCGCCCGGCGCATAATGCGACGCCAGCATGCCGGGCGCCTCGATGCCGGCCGTCGCGCCGCGCTGCAGCTTGAGGCCGGTGACGGCCTCGATATCGGCGGCAGCGATGCCGCCTGGCCTCAGCAGCCGCACGCTGTTGCCTTCGACCTTGACGATGGTCGATTCCAGCCCGACCGGGGTGGCGCCGCCATCGACCACCAGCCGGATTTTGGCGCCGAGATCGGCCGCCACGGCTTGCGCCGTCGTGGCGCTTATCTTGCCCGAAGAGTTCGCGCTGGGCGCGGCCAGCGGCCGGCCGAGCCTGGCGATCAGCTCGCCGCCGAAGCCCCTCGGCATGCGGAGCGCGATCGTATCGAGCCCGGCGGTGACCAGCGGATGGATGCCGTTGCCGGGTCGGAGCGGCAGCACCAGCGTCAGCGGCCCCGGCCAGAACGCCTCGGCCAGCCGCTTCGACAGCGGGTCGAAGATCGCAATGCGCTCGGCCATCGCGAGATCGGCGACATGGGCGATCAGCGGGTTGAAGCGCGGCCGGCCCTTGGCTTCGAAGATGCGGGCGACGCCGACGCCATTGGTCGCGTCGCTGGCCAGTCCATAGACGGTCTCCGTCGGGATAGCGACGACGTCGCCGCCCTCGAGCAGCGCCAACGCCTGCTCCATCGCTTCGCCGACGGATAGTATCTCAGCCACTCGCTTCACCTCACAGGCACCGGACCTAAAGCGCGTCGCGCTGAACCGGATTCATGCGACGCGCTTTAGGTCTTTGTTTTGATGCATGTCGTTCTCTCAAAACCGGGGCCACTTTTGAGCGACATGCATTAGAGCGGTTCAGCGGTTCGCTGAAACGCTCTAAGTATTTGTTTTTGCGCAATTCCGGACGGAAAACCGCTACTCACTTTTCCTGGAATTGCTCTAATACGGCAGTGGTTTTCGGGCAAGCCGGCGTTGGCGAATTATCAATGCCTAAAATGCTACGTTTCCCTGCAAGCCGGCATCAATCCACTGGGGTTAAGGCTATTTGCGGTTAGGGCTGGCGGCTTGTCGGGCAAGGGGACGGTTTCGATGTCGATGCGTGTGCTTGGAGCGCTTGGTTTCACCCTGGCGGCGATGACCGGTGGGGCGCACGCCTCGTCGATCGTCTTTCTCGGCGTCTCGACCTCGACGCCATCGGTCATCAAGGTTGGCGGATCCGAACCGGTCAGGACCGCCTCGACGCCATCGATCGTCGCGCTCGGCGATGCCCAGCCCGATGTGACTTATGAAAAGGTCGCGGCGATCCCCGAAAAGCCTAGGCAGGATCCGATGATCATTCGCGGCGGCATCGTCGGCGGCGCCTTCGCCGCGCCGGCTCCGACCAGGGCGAGCGCCGCGGCGCCGGCAACTGAGCCGACGGCAGAGACCGCACCAGCCGGAACTGCAACGGCATCGAACGGCAAGCCCGAGTCGCAACCGGCAGCGCCGCAGCCGGCAGCAACACCGCAGCAGCCGATCGAGGGCGTCGGCAAAGCCGAGTAGGCCATTCAGCCAAAACAGTCGGCCAAGACAGTCGGCCGATCCATGCCGCTTGACGCCGATCGACGCCCCGGCGCAGGATCGGCTTGGCGGCGGCGGCCCCAATTTCGCCAATCGGGTTTGGCATGAGCGCGCCGGGTTCTAGGAGAGCGAGGGGTTATCATGAACATGACGAAATCTTTGACTATTGCCGGCCTGTTGCTGGCGTCACCTATAGGTGTCGGCGGCGCGCAGGCCGGTGACGAGCTAGGGTCCTACGTCGCGCGCATTTCCGATCGCGACCACCATGCCAGCGACGGCTATGAGCTGAGCAGCGCAGCACAGATGGTGCGGCAGGACCGTGCCAACTGGCACAAGTTCCACCGGCGCGATGCCGACGACCAGGGCGATGACTGGTTCCGCAGCAACGATGATCGCGCGTATCTGGAACGCATGCTGAAGCGCGGTGGCGCGATGAGCTCCTCGACACGGAACGCCATCGTCAATGGCGAGCCGCTGATCCAGGTCGACGTCTATTCAGACAGCGTGCATGTCAGCATTTTGGAGGACTGACGGAGTCAGCCTCGGGAGGACTGAAAACAAGACGGGCGGCGTGTGAACGCCGCCCGTGTTCGGGCTTGTCCGTCCCTTAGCCAGCTATTCTGGAAAAATCCGCGACCTGATCGGTGGCCGTGCGGATGCGAGCCAGCAGCGCCAGGCGGTTGGCGCGCACGGCCTGGTCCTCATCATTCACGAGAACGCGTTCAAAGAATGAATCAACCGGTTCACGCAACACGCTAAGCGCCAGCATGGCGGCGGAAAAGTCTTCGTTTTGAATCGCTTCGCCGGCTTCTCTCTCCGCCTGATTCACCGCCGCAAACAGCGATTTCTCGGCCTCCTCGCGAAACAGCGCCGGCTCAACAGTCGCGGCGACGCGCGTTTTCTTCTTCTCCTCGGCAGCCAGAATGTTGGCCGCGCGCTTGGCGCCGGCGAGCAGGTTCTTGCCGTCCTCGGTGTCGAGGAAGGACCCCAGAGCTTCGACGCGACGCACGATCTGCAGGAGGTCGTCCGACTGCGATTGGCCGATCTCCCCCCTTGTGGGGGAGATGCCCGGCAGGGCAGAGGGGGGCGCGCCAGAATGAGAGGTCGGCGGGACAGCGCCCCCCTTTGTCGGCTTCGCCGCCCCCACAATGGGGGAGATTGGCGCGCTTCCACCACCTGCCAGCACGGCGTCAATGAGATCATGCCGAGCGCCCTGGTCGCGGAGATAGACTTTCAGGCGGTCGTGGAAGAAGGCGAGGAGGTCGGGGCCAAAGGCCCGTCCAGCCTTAGACGCGAGATAACTCGCCGTTTGATAGGCACTATCGAAGAGCGATGTCAGCGGCAGTGAGATCCCGTTCTCGACCAAGATTCTCACCACGCCAAGCGCGGCCCTTCTCAGCGCGTAAGGGTCCTTAGACCCCGTCGGCTTTTCATCAATGGCCCAGAAACCGACCAGCGTATCGATTTTGTCGGCCAGCGCGACGGCAATCGACACCGGATTGGTCGGCACGCTATCCGACGGACCTTGCGGTTTGTAGTGCTCCTCGATCGCCGCAGCCACGGACGGATGCTCGCCCTGCAGCAGCGCGTATTTGCGCCCCATGGCGCCTTGCAGTTCCGGAAACTCGCCCACTGCTTCGGTCGTAAGATCGGCCTTGGCCAGCACCGCGGCGCGGGCCGCGAGCGCGGTAATCTCCCCCCTTGAGGGGGAGATGTCGCCGAAGGCGACAGAGGGGGTCGTCTCGCGTGGAGCGCCAACTCCCTCTTTCTTCGAGAGACCGGACGGCGTCGCGGCAGCCGAAGCGACCCCCTCTGGCCTGCCGGCCATCTCCCCCTCAAGGGGGGAGATCGACTGCGCCACTGTTGGCGCCAGTTC
>NZ_AYWB01000019.1:0-84205 GCF_000503035.1 Mesorhizobium sp. LSHC412B00
GCGGCGGACGCATAGGGGGAGAGAAGTGTCACCTATGTATCCGGTTCAAAGTGTTACCCATCTATCGGCTGGACACCGGCAGGACAATGAGGGGCAGCACGCATGCAGGCGATTGGCGAACGGCCTTAGCAGTTGGCGCCTTCTGACAATCGGTTCAGCATCGAACTACAATTTGCAGGCGTTGGCGCCGCCCCTCATCTGCCTGCCAGCACCTTCTCCCCGTATAGTGACGGGGAGAAGGGAGCGAACTTCGATCAGTCTTCGTTGGCCTTGACGTGGACGCCCAGCGTCTTGGTCAGGTCGGCCGGGTTGGACATGGCGCCGGCCATGATCAGCGCGAACGGCACCGCTGCCGGCGGCTCGGCCGAAATCTCGAGGCTCTTCGGATCGTCGAGGTACTTGCTCACCGCGGCCGTCACTTCGGCGGTCAGTTCGGGATTGTTGAGCTGCGCCATGCCGAACGGCACGATCGCCTTGGCCTGGTTGGCGATGTCCTTGCCCGACATGCCCTGCTGCTTGCCGACATACTCAAGCACTTTGCCGGTGAGCGAATCGTCATCGAAGCGGATCGATGCGCTATTGAAGGAGAGCTGCTGCAACAGGCCGAGCAGGGCCATGCCTTGCGCCGAATTGTCAGCCCCTTCGGGCTGCGCCGCCATCTTCTTCTGCATCTCCTGCAGCGACTTGACGAAGTCGACCGTGTAGCCGCCGAGGCCGAAGGTCATGCCGAGCGTGCCGGCATTCTCGACCGAGATGTCGTATTTCGACAGGTCCATCTTGCCGTCGCTCGGCTGCCAGGTGCCGCCGATTTCGATATTGCCCGAGATGTTCTGGTAGCCGAGGGCCTCGATGGCTTCCTTGGATTTCGCATCGTCGACCAGGGTCAGGTCGGCGTTGAACTTTTCCGTGGTGGCGGAAAACTCCATCGCCTTGCCGTCGGCCGGCGGCGTGATCTGGACAGCAAGCCCATCCACCGAGAAGGCGGTCTTGTCGGCAACCTTGACCGTCAGGTTTTCGAGTTCGGCCGACTTGTAGATCATCATCGAGCCGAGCGGGCCTGTAGCGCCCTCAGCCGGGATGTTGGCGTCGTGGATGACGAAGGGGGTGAGGTTGAGCGTGACGCCATCCTTGCTGTGCTCGAAGGCCGAAGTCGTGATGGTCGCGACATCGAAGCCGCCATTGGCTTCGGTCACGCTCTCGAGCTTGACGTCGCCGATCGGCAGCGCCTCCTTTTCGGCCGCCGGTTTGACCGACACGCCCTGCAGCACCATGCTGGAATTGTCGCCGGTAACGCCGGTCCAGGTGATATCGACGCCCTGGACGGCAAGTGCGGCCTTCAGTCGGTCGGCAACCGCCGTGTCTTGCGCAAAGGCGGCATTCAGCGGCAGCGTCAGCAAAAAGGTCGAAAAAGCAAGTTTCTTGAGTGTCGAACGTTGGATTGTCATCGCGAGTTCCCTGAGAGAGTCCTGAAAAAGTGTTTTCTCAATTCTACGCCATCACCATTCCGTGACGAACTGGACGGGAAAAAGGCGCTTTCCCGCAGAGTTGTCGAAAATCACGGCGAAAGGCAAATCGGAGCGGGAGCCTTCGCCCGACGCGGTGAATATGTCATGAAGGTCGGGCTCCCCCGCGTACCGTCTCCTGCCTTAGAGAGGGCGTGTAACAGATTGATGTTGGTTGGCAACAGCACTGCTACCGTTGCTGTTGCACAGGGACGGCAAGGGGGAACATGAAGTCCGTCACATCCATTGTCGGACCTTGAGCCGCCCTCGTAAGCCCAAAGGCTGCAAAGTGCGGATTTCCGCAGCCCCGCCTTGCCGCGAATCACCCGCTCGGCTAGTCCAGCCGCATGGGAAAAAGGATTTTGCCGCCTGAAAATGGCGGCGGTGACCACATCGAACCGGTCGATCTGAAGAAGGCGCTGGAAGAGCGCTATCTTGCCTATGCGCTCTCGACCATCATGCACCGGGCGCTGCCTGACGTGCGCGACGGGCTGAAGCCTGTGCATCGCCGCATCATGCATGCGATGCGGCTGCTCAGGCTCAACCCCGACCAGGGCTTTGCCAAATGCGCCCGCATCGTCGGCGACGTGATGGGCAAGTTCCATCCGCATGGCGACCAGTCGATCTACGACGCGCTGGTGCGCCTGGCGCAGGATTTCTCCATGCGCTATCCCCTCGTCGACGGGCAGGGCAATTTCGGCAATATCGACGGCGATAACGCCGCCGCCATGCGCTATACCGAGGCGCGCATGACCGAGGTGGCGAGCGATTTGCTTGCCGGCATCACCGAGGACGCCGTCGATTTCCGGCCAACCTACAATGAGGAGGACGAGGAGCCCGTAGTGCTTCCCGGCGCCTTCCCGAATCTGCTCGCCAACGGTTCCTCCGGCATTGCGGTCGGCATGGCCACGTCCATCCCGCCGCACAATGCCGCCGAGCTTTGCAACGCAGCGCTGCAGTTGATCGAGCAGCCGGACGCGCCGGTGACAAAGCTGATGGAGTTCGTCCAGGGGCCGGATTTCCCGACCGGCGGCATCATCGTCGACAGCCGCGCATCCATCCTGGAGGCCTATGAGACCGGCCGCGGCGGTTTTCGCGTGCGCGCCAAATGGGGCCAGGAGGATCAGGGCAGGGGCACCTGGAGCATCGTCGTCACTGAAATCCCCTACGGCATCCAGAAGGCCAGGCTGATCGAGAAGATCGCCGAGCTTTTGATCGCGCGCAAATTGCCGCTGCTCGAGGATGTCAGGGATGAAAGCGCCGAGGACGTCCGCATTGTGCTCGTACCGAAGAGCCGTTCGGTCGATCCCGGCATTCTGATGGAATCGCTGTTCAAGCTGACCGAGCTCGAAAGCCGATTTCCCCTCAACATGAACGTTTTGTCGCGGGGCAAGGTGCCTAACGTCCTGTCGCTGAAGGGCGTGCTGAAGGAGTGGCTCGACCATCGGCGCGATGTGCTGATCCGCCGCTCGAAGCATCGGCTTGGCGAGATCGAGAAGCGGCTGGAAATCCTTGCCGGCTACCTGATCGCCTACCTCAACATCGACGAGGTCATCAGGATCATCCGCGAGGAGGATGAGCCCAAGCAGGTGATGATGGCCCGTTGGTCGCTCACCGACACCCAGGCCGAAGCCATCCTCAACATGCGGCTGCGGGCCTTGCGCAAGCTGGAAGAGTTCGAGATCCGCAAGGAGTTCGACGGTCTCACCACCGAGAAGAAGCAGATCGAGGCATTGCTCGCATCCGACGCCAAGCAATGGTCGACGATCAAATGGGAAGTCACGCAGGTTCGCGACAAGTTCGGCCCCGAGACCGAACTCGGCAAGCGCCGCACCCAGTTCGCCGACGCGCCGGAGCATGATCTGACCGACATTGCGCACGCCATGATCGAGCGCGAGCCGGTCACCGTGGTGGTCTCGGAAAAGGGCTGGCTGCGGGCGATGAAAGGCCATTTGGCGGACCATTCCACGCTCACCTTCAAGGAAGGCGACAGCCTCAAGCTCACCTTCCATGCCCAGACCACCGACAAGATCCTGGTCTTCACCACCGGCGGAAAATTCTACACCATCGGCGCCGACCGGCTGCCGGGCGGCCGCGGCCATGGCGAACCGATCCGCATCATCGTCGACATGGACAACGACCAGGACATCGTCACCGCCTTCGTCCACGACCCGAAGCGCAAGCTGCTGCTCGTCTCCTACGATGCCAATGGTTTCATCGTGCCGGAGGAGGAGGTCGTCGCCAACACCCGAAAGGGCAAGCAGGTGATGAACGTCAAGGCGCCCGACGAGGCCAAGGCCTGCATCCCGGTTTCCGGCGATCATCTCGCCATTGTCGGCGAGAACCGCAAGATGCTGGTGTTTGCGCTCTCCGAAATTCCGGAGATGGGCCGCGGCAAGGGCGTTCGCCTGCAGAAATACAAGGATGGCGGTCTGCTCGACCTGAAACCTTTCACGCTGGAGAGCGGCCTGTCCTGGCAGGATTCCGCTGACCGCACCTTCGTCAGGTCGCGCGAGGAGCTGGCGGAATGGATCGGCGCGAGAGCGTCGGCCGGACGGATGGTGCCGAAGGGATTCCCGCGGACGGGGAAATTTGGTTGAAGCTGCTGATCTCCCCCNGCGTCGGCCGGACGGATGGTGCCGAAGGGATTCCCGCGGACGGGGAAATTTGGTTGAAGCTGCTGATCTCCCCCCAAGTGGGGGAGATGGCCGGCAGGCCAGAGGGGGGCGCTGTCCCGCCAGCGCATCAAATCGTCATGGCTCGCCACTCGGTCGCAACTCTTGGGTCTTCAATGTCGGGTGCCAGGCGGCGATCCTTCGCGCCCCCCTCTGTCCTGCCGGACATCTCCCCCNGCGTCGGCCGGACGGATGGTGCCGAAGGGATTCCCGCGGACGGGGAAATTTGGTTGAAGCTGCTGATCTCCCCCACAAGGGGGGAGATTGGCAGCTTCACCAACCATTTGGACTATCGTCACGATTGCGGCACTATAACAGTGCATAAACGCTGTGTAGGCTGGGGAGAATTGACCGTTTGAAGGAAGCGAAGATCCAGAAGCCGGAACGTCAGCAGCGCCTGTTCGGCCTGTCGACACCGCTGCGGGCCGCCGTCATCCCGCCGCTGTCGGCGGCGCGCTGGCTGTTGGTGCTGATCGTCGCCGCCGGCGTTTATTTCTTCCACGGGTTCCTGTTTCCCGTGCTGGCAGCCCTCGTCATTGCTTTTGCCAGCTGGCCGCTCTACCGCCGGCTGCTTGCCGGTGTCGGCGGTAACCGCACGGTCGCCGCGACGCTCGCCATCCTGTTCATCCTCGCCTTCCTGGTGGTGCCGATAGCGCTCGCCGGCACCTACGCCATCAACGAGGTCCGCGAATGGGTCGGCTGGGCGATCGAGACCAACAGGCACGGCGCGGTCACACCGCACTGGATCACCTCGCTGCCTGTCGTCGGCGAGTGGCTGAACGAACAGTGGATCGACAATTTCGGCCATCCCGGCGGCATCGGCGAGCTGATCCAGCTGGTCAGCGGCGCCAATATCGGCAGCATCTATCGCGGCGTGCTGGCTGCCGGCGGCAGCGCCTTCGGCCTGTTGCTGACGCTGCTGTTCATGATGATCGCGCTGTTCTTCGCCTACCGCGACGGCGAACACTTTGCCAGCCAGATCGACCGGCTCGGCGAACGCATCCTGCCGACGCGCTGGGAGCGGATTTCGCGCGTCGTGCCGGCGACCATTTCCTCGACCGTTACCGGCATGACCGTGATCGCCATCGGCGAGGGGCTGGTGCTCGGCATCGCCTACTGGCTGGCCGGGGTGCCCTCGCCGGTGACGCTCGGCGCGCTCACCGGCGTCATGGCGCTGATCCCCGGTGGCGCGCCGCTGTCGTTTACGCTGGTATCGATCTACCTCGCCGCCAGCGGCTCGCCGATGGCGGGTCTGGCGCTGTTCATCTGGGGCGCGGTGGAACTGTTCATCGTCGACAAGACCTTGCGCCCGAAGCTGGTCGGCGGACCGATCAAATTGCCCTTCCTGCCCACCTTTTTCGGCCTGATCGGCGGCGTCAAGACGATGGGCTTTCTCGGCCTGTTCATCGGCCCCGTGCTGATGGCACTGCTGGTGGCGATATGGCGCGAATGGCTGCGCGAGGTGGAACTGGCCGAAGACACCGTTCCCGACGCGGCGGCCGAGCTCGAAGGCGGGCCGCCGCAGATCGAGATTGTCGCCGGCCCGGCGAAGAAAAGTCAGGCTGGGTAAGCGACGGTGAGCGCTGCCCGGCGCTTGCGCCCTTCATGCAACTGCCACAGGGAATGGGCAACCAGCGTGACGATCAGGATCACGCCGCCGATCAAGCTGTTGCGCGACGGCGTCTCGGCAAAGATCATCCATATCCAGACCGGCGCCAGAACCGTTTCCAGGAGATAGAACATCGCCACTTCCGGGCCTGAAATGTATTTCGGCCCGTTGGCGAGGCAGAAGAAGGCGAACGGCATGATGACGGCGCCGTTGAAAACGATCCACCATGGCGCCTCCACCTGAAAACCGGTCCTGGAGACCATGAGCGCCGCCAGCCCGAACGGCAGCAGGACGCCGGTCAGCGCGGTGAATCCCATATCCCTGCCGCTGGCGCGTGAAACGGTGATGGCGCAGGCAATCGCCAAGGCCGAACACAGCGCCATCACATCGCCGAACAGATTTCCCGTGCCGACGGAATCGCCGACGATGATCGCGATGCCGACGATCATCAGCGCCATTGCCGCAAGCGTCAGCGGCTGCGGTCGCTCCTTCAGGAACAGCCACGACAGCAGCGCCGAGAACATGGTGGAGAAGGCCAGGATGAAAACCAGATTGGCGGTCGAGGTGTTGTAGACGGCAGTGATGAAGGCGATTGCGCCGAGCCCGTAGAGGGTGGCGACGACGAGCCCCGACCAGCCGGGTATCAGCTGCGGAGCATTCTTGCTGAACGAGCGCCAGATGGCCCATACGATCAGCCCTGCCACGAAGGTGCAGCCGGTGCGCAGCAAAAGGATCGTCCAGGCTTCGCCATGGGCGAGCCGGATCAGGGGAATGTCGATGGTCAGCGCCAGCCCGCCAAGCGCGGTGAGCAGAAGTCCTTTGGTGTGGGCATTGTGAGAGGACATGCAACGGCTTTCGCAATGATTTGAGCAGATGCCAGTCGGCGCAATCGCCCCGCCAACGGGCGGAAAGACCAGCATCGTCTCGGCTGAAAATGTTTAGATCAGGATCTGGTAAGAAGAAAAATCAGCGCGTGACCGCTTCGTGGTCGTAGCGTTCCCAGCCCTTCGGGCCGAGATGCTCCTGCGGCATGAAGCGCATCTTATAGTTCATCTTGCGCGAGCCGTTGACCCAGTAGCCGAGATAGACGTGGGGCAAGCCCATGGCCCGGGCGCGGGCGATATGGTCGAGGATCATGAAGGTGCCGAGCGAGCGGTCCTCGAACTCGGGATTGAAGTAGGAATAGACCATCGACAGGCCATCGGCCATCTTGTCGGTCAGCGCCACGGCGATCAGCTCGCCCTGGCCCTTGCCGGTGATGAATGTGTCGGGGCCGCGGCGCCGGTATTCGATCACCTTGGTGTCGACATGGGTATCTTCGACCATCATGGCGTAGTCGAGCACCGTCATGTCGGACATGCCGCCGCGGCGATGGCGAGCGTCGAGATAGCCGCGAAACAGCGAATACTGCTCGGTCGACGGCTGCGCGTCGTGCATGGCGCCGATCAGATCGGAATTGCGCTGGATCACCCGCTTCATGTTGCGGCTGGCGGTGAACTCCTGCGCCAGGATACGCACCGAGACGCAGGCGCGGCAGGTCTCGCAGGCGGGACGGTAAGCGATGTTCTGCGAGCGCCGGAAACCGCCTTGCGTCAACAGGTCGTTCATCTCCGGCGCCTTGTCGCCGACCAGATGCGTGAACACCTTGCGTTCGAACTGGCCCTCGAGATACGGGCACGGCGATGGCGCGGTCAGGAAGAACTGCGGCGACTGGGTCGGATGGTGCGTCATCGAACCTTGGGAACACTCCTGCGAATCGCTCTACCTTTGGCTTGGCTGGCGAAAAATTCAACAGGATTGTGAAGGCGGGGTTGAACGGACCCCTTCACATTTGCGCACAAATGCCTGTTGGCGTCGGTTGGACGCCGGTTCAACGGTCGCTGCGGCTGACGACCGTGCCAAGCAGCAGGTCGTGCAGTGTGCGCTTGCGATCGGAAAACAGCGTCACCAGGAGGACGAGCGGCGTCAGGATGACCGTGCTCGCCCAGAACAGCACCGAATGGACAACGGCGGTGAGGCCGTCGATACGGCTGCCGTCGAGACGATCGAGCCGAATGCCCATCATCTTCATGCCTGATGTGGCCTGGTTGCGACCGCCCAGCGTGTTCCAGATGTAGAGAATGGCGACCGCCGGCACGAGGATGGAATACAGCGCCCAGCCAAGACCGAATGTCAAAAGGCCAAGCACGGCCACCAGGATCGCGAACGGAATGGTGAGCAGCGCCACGATGCAATAGTCGATGATGAAGGCCAGGATCCGCCGCGTGCGCACACCGTCATAGGCCCTGACGTCGTCGAGCCTGCTGGTGATGATTTCGCCGTCAAGTACGCGCGCGTTCATGTCATGTCCTCGCAACAGGCGCCACGCTAGGGTGCGCCGCCACTGAAATGGTGAAGACCGCGGGCGGAATCAAGATCGGTTCGTCCATCGGTCCTGCTCGGCAGTGTGACGCGGTTGAGCCGATTGAATTTGGTGGACGGATGGCGTTAGCTTGCTGCGGCGCAACAAGACGCCGAGGGGACGGGGTTACATGGATTACGACATGCTGGTCATCGGCAGCGGCCCTTCCGGGCGCCGCGCCGCGGTGCAATCGGCCAAGCTCGGCAAATCGGTGCTGGTGGTCGACAGGGGCCGGCGCCTCGGCGGCGTCTCGGTGCACACCGGCACCATCCCGTCGAAGACGCTGCGCGAGACGGTGCTGAACCTGTCCGGCTGGCGCGAGCGGGGCTTTTACGGCCGCGGCTACCGGGTCAAGCAGGACATCTCCATCGCCGACCTGGTCGAGCGGCTGCACAAGACGCTCGACCACGAGGTCGAGGTGCTGCAGCACCAGTTTATGCGCAACGCCGTCAAAAGCGTGCGCGCCATGGCGAAATTCGTCGGCCCAAACAAGGTCAGCCTGACGGCAGACAATGGCGACTACTCGGAGGTTGGTTTCACCAATGCGCTGATCGCGGTCGGCACCAGGCCGCACCGGCCGCGCGACGTGCCTTTCGACAAGATCCGCGTCTTCGACAGCGATGAGATGCTGGAACTCGACCATCTGCCGCGCACGCTGACGGTGATCGGCGCCGGCGTCATCGGCGTTGAATATGCGACGATCTTTTCGGCGCTCGACGTGCCGGTGACGCTGGTGGAGCCGCGCAACACCATCCTCGATTTCGTCGACCGCGAGATCGTCGACGACTTCATCCACCAGATGCGCGACCGCGGCATGACCATTCGCCTCGGCAGTACGGTCAAGGAAATCGTCTCAAAACCCGACTATGCCGAAGTGACGCTCGCCGATGGCCGCACCATCCGCTCCGAGATCGTGCTTTACGCCGCCGGCCGCAGCGGCAATCTCGGCAGCCTCGGCCTCGACGTGGTCGGCATCGAGGCCGATTCCCGGGGCCGCATCAAGGTCGATCCGCAGACCTTCCAGACCAGTGCGCCCAACATCTATGCCACCGGCGACGTCATCGGTTTCCCCAGCCTTGCCTCGACATCGATGGAGCAAGGCAGGGTGGCCGCCTGCCACGCCTTCGGCGTGCAACTGCCACCGCCGCCGGAAACCTTCCCCTATGGCATCTACGCCGTGCCGGAAATCTCCACCGTTGGTCAGTCGGAGGAGCAGGTGCGCGAGAGCGGCGCTGCTTATGAAGTCGGTCTGGCGCGGTTCCGCGAAACCTCGCGCGGCCACATCATGGGCGTCAACTCCGGCTTTCTGAAGCTGCTGTTCTCGGTCGAAACGCGCCGCCTGCTCGGCGCCCACATCGTCGGCGAAGGCGCCACCGAACTGATCCATATCGGCCAGGCGGTGATCAACCTCGGCGGCACGGTTGATTTCTTCGTCAACAACACCTTCAACTATCCGACGCTGGCCGAAGCCTACAAGATCGCCGGGCTCGATGCTTGGAACCGGATGGGACAGGGCTAGGCGACGAGCATCTGCTCAGCTGTTCCGCCGGGCGCCGATGCGGTCTACCAAGGTCTCCTAGCCTGCCTGGCGTGCGGCCAATGCTGGTCCCGCAAGCCACTGCCGGACGATGGCGGCATCCGGGTCGCCGATTTCGTGACCTGAAGGCACGATGCGCGCATCGACCTCGGCGCCATGTTTGTTGAGCAGCGTCACCAGTGGCGGCGCAAACGGCCCGTAGGTCTCATCGGCGGCACCGGCGACAATCAGGACGCGCGTTCCGGTCAGATTGGTTGCCGGCGCATCGTCAAGCACGGGCATTGCTCTCAGCAACGCCGCTTTTCGGACGAGGCCGGAGTTGAGCAGCATCAGGCTGGAAACCAGATTGGCGCCGTTGGAATAGCCGAGGAAAGTCGCCCGGGCGAGGTCGAGCCCGTGGCGCTTTGCGGCCTCGCTTGCGAAGGCGGCAAAGTACGATGTTTCGGCACGGATGCTCGCCTGTTCGAAACTGGTCGGCGTGATCCGCTCGAACCAGCGGAAGCCGTCTTCTTGGCGGATGCGGCCACGCACCGCGACCAGCGTGGCGTTAGGGGCGATCTGCCTCGCAATCGGGACCATCGTCGTTTCGTCGACACCCGATCCGTGCAGTAAAAACAGGCTCTCGCCGCCGGCATTCTCCGGCTTGAGGAGGCGGTAGGGAAAGGCCAGATCCTGGTGCAGAAAGGCGTTCTCGTCGCTATATCGATGCACGCTCATATCTCGTTGTTTTCACGGAGACATTGGTCCTTTGCCAGCTTCAAAACGGAATATTTTCACGCTCCGCCAAATGTGATTGCAACAGGCTCATTTCAGACCGTTTCTGCGCCGATATGCTCCCTGCGGGAGGAATCGAAGCGGTGTGCGCCGATGGTCGCATCCCGGCATGAACAACGCGAGCATCCTTGCTCTCCTTTGAGGCCTTTTGTCGATGACCCTGCCAGTCCCGCCCGATCGCGCCCCGCGTATCGCCGATCGCGCTCCGCGTATCGCCGATCGCGCTCCGCGTATCCCCGATCGCGACACGCGCATTGACGTGTTCCGTGCGCTCGCACTCCTGACCATCTATATCGACCACGTGCCGGGCACCGTCTTCGAAACGCTGACCTACAAGAATTTCGGATTCTCGGACGCGGCGGAAGCCTTCGTGCTGATTTCCGGCATGTCGGTCGCACTCGCCTATGGCAACAAGTTCCAGCCGGGCGGCCGGCTGCTGGCGATGTTGAAGATGTGGCGCCGGGCCGGCGTGCTTTACAGTGCCCACATCGTCACCACCATGGTTGTGATGGCGTTGTTCTGCGCCGCGGCGGTGTACGGCCGGCGGCCGGAACTGCTCAAGCTGATCAACATCGAGCCGCTGATGAAGAACACGCCGGAGGTCATGATCGGCATTGTCACGCTCGGCCACCAGCTTGGCTACAACAACATTTTGCCGGTCTATGCGGCGCTGCTGTTGATGGCGCCGCTTTTCCTGCTCTTCGTCAGCTACCGGCCGCTCCCGGCGCTGGTCTTTTCCGGCGCGCTGTGGCTTGCCGCCGGCCTCTGGCAGATCGCGCCGCCGAACTATCCCGAGCCCGGCTTCTGGTTCCTCAACCCGCTGTCCTGGCAATTCCTGTTCAACATCGGCCTTGCCGGCATGCTGCATGCCAGGCGCGGCGGCACAATTCCCGTCAATCGTTGGCTGGTGGGCGCCGCGGCGACCTATGTCGCGGCAGCGGCGGTCTGGGTGCACAGCCCGCTCTGGGGCGAGATAACGTGGTTTAACCTGCCCGTGGTGATCGGCGGCTTCGACAAGACGTTCCTGTCGCTGCCGCGGCTCCTGCACATATTGGCGGTGAGCTATCTGATCGTCGCCCTGCCGGCTTTCTCGAACCTGTTCCGTCTCAGCCCGGACCATCCGCTTGCCCTGCTCGGCAAGCGCTCCTTGCCGGTGTTCCTCGCCGGCACGCTGATCGCCATGGCGGCGCAGGTGATGAAGCTGATCAATCCGGGCGGCTTTGCCTATGACGTCTTGCTGATTTCGGCCGGCATCGCCATGCAATTCGCGCTCGCCTTCTATCTTGAGTGGCTGTCCGGCATCGGCTTGGGCAAAAAGCCGGTTCGCAAAGAAGCGCCAGCCGTTCACCAGACCTTCGGCATGCCCGCGATGCCAAGGCTAAGCCGATGATCCCACATCAGCCGCCTAGCTAGCAGGCGAGGGGCCGGACGACCCCCGCACCACAAGATCGACCGGCAGCAATTGCCGGTGCTGCGAGCCGTCATTTTCGAGGATCGCCTTGACGGCCAGCCGGCCCATCTCGGCGATCGGCTGGGCGACAGTGGTTAGTGGCGGCTCGGAGTCGGCGCCTTCCGGCACGCCGTCGAAGCCGACGATTGACACATCGCCCGGCACGGCAATGTTACGCTCGCGCAGCCAGTCGAGCGCATGCAGCGCGATCTTGTCCGACATGGCCAGGATTGCCGTCGGCGTCTGCGGCAGCGCGAAAATATGATCGAGGCCGGCCCGAACGCTCGCCTCGTCATTGAGGGTTTCGTAGATTGGCACTTGCGAGACGTCGATGCCGAAGCGGGAGAGCTCGCCGAAATAGCCACGCAGACGGTCGCGTGTGCCCGAGTAGAGGGATGTCGTCTCGACTTGCTCCTGCGTGACGGGACCAAAGCCAGCGTCGGCAGATTCCAGGGCGAGTACGGCAAAGCTGCGATGGCCGAACTCGGCCAGATGGCGCGCCGCCAGACCCGCGCCGGCGACGTTGTCGACGCCGATCGCAGCGACCGCCTCATTTTCCGAATCGAGATCAAGCGCCACGAAAGGCAGTTTGCGTTCGCGCGCCAGTTCGACCAGCCGCGACCCACCCTCGATGCAGAACACGATGAAGCCGTCGACCAGGGCGCTCTGGATGTTCCAGGCGAGCTGCTCGCTGTTGGCGGCCGAGACCAGCGAAATTCCGGCGCCGGTGGCGTCGCAGGCCTGCGAAATGCTGGCCATCATGACGCGGGCAAAGGGATCGTCGAAGAAATAGGACAATGGTTCTGCCGTTGCCACGCCGATGGCGTTGACCTTGCCGGCGCGCAGCAGCCGGCCCTTGGGATCCGGGCCGGCATAGCCCATCGCTTCCGCCGCCGCCTTGACCCGCTCGCGGACCTCTTCGCGCACGATTTCCGGGCGAGCGAACACGTTGGACGCGGTACCGTGCGAGACCCCGGCCGCCTTGGCGATGTCGGCAAGCCGCACTGGTCTCGTCTTGCCGGAGGTCAATGCCGTCATTTTCGTCTCCTGAACCGGAGCCTGTTTAGCACTTTCGTTGGATCGGTTCAAATTTTCCCTTGATCGGACGGCGGAGAGAGTCTATATTTGAATCGATCCAAGGGATTCACCAAGTACAACTTGGATCGATTCAAGAGGAGGGTGCCATGCATCCCGTGAATTATCTGTTCGAAGACATCTATGGCAATGATTGGGGCATAGTCTCCGACGCCGCCACCCGCAAGCGCCGCGACAAGGTCGGGCCGTGGAGGCGTGACCTGCAATACCTTGTGAAACGCAAGCGCAGCTGATCGGCCCCGGCATTTTCGTGCCAGCTGATTGGATCGATTCAAGTTCTTGAAGAGGAGCACGAACATGCATCCCGTGAAACATCTGTTCGAAGACATTTATCGCAATTACTGGGGTATCTCGCCTGCCACGGAGCAGCCGCAACGGCGGCGGCCGACCAAGCCTGCCAAGCGCAACCGCGACCTGCTGCCGGAAAACCGGCAGGATTAAGCCTCGTGTGGTATCTGATGGGGCAGGGTTCTTGCCTCGTCAGGACCGTTGCCGCACGAGCGCCGAGGCCGCGATCACCAGCCAGCCCGCGATGAGCAAGGTGCCGCCGATCGGCGCCGACATCGGGAACAGCCGCGATCCCACGAAATCCCGTGCCAGCAGATCGCCGCAGAACAGAACAAGCCCGACGAGCAGCACCAGGCTGCCGATCCGCAAGATCCGGTTTGCGCCGGCGAGGCCGACGGCCAAAAACACCGGCGCATGCATGAGCAGGAAGGATGCGGCCGTGCCGACGAACGCGCCGCCGAGATGCGCTGAAGCCGCCGACAGCGCCACGCCCGCCGCGCCGGCAATGCCGCCGGCGAAAACGAGGATGCGCGCGCTGTTTGCTGGTGCTGACTCGGCGATGCTCATGTCTCGGGCTCCGTGATTGACGATAGGCGGCGCGACCTGTCTGTCAGGATTTTTCCGATATCGCCAGCATGTCGCGCGTGCGGCGCGCCTGGGCCAGCCAATTATACGCGGCACCGCCCGCCATCAGCAACGACGTGCCGAGAAACACCGCGCGCATGCCGAAATGGCCGCCGACGAAGCCGCCCAGCAGCGGCCCCGCAACCTGGCCGACATATTGCGCCGAGATTGCCAGGCCCAGCACATTGCCGCCGACCCCATCGGGAACATTGTGGCGGATGACGCTGGTGATGCAGGGCAACAGCCCGCCCAGCACCAGACCCATAAGGAACCGCAGCCCGACCAACTGCCAGCTCTCGGTGACGAAGGCCTGCGGTATCAACAGCAGCGCCGAGACGGCCAGCGATGCGACGATGACGTTCCAGTGGCCGATGCGGTCGGCGAGTTTGCCCAACCGTGACGCCGACAGGATGGCGCCGAGTGCGGCCGCCGACATGACGACACCTGAGACCAGGGTCACCCGGCTTGCGTCCGCGACCAGTTGCTGGACGTAGACGGTGATGATCGGCTCGATCGACATGTTGGCGAAGGTGAACAGCATGCCGGTCGCCAGCATGGCCACGACAGGGCGTTTGTCGGGGATCTGCGCCCAACTTCCCTTTGGTTTCTCCTCGCGTTTTGCCTGTACTGGCGGGCGAGGCATCTCCTTTATCAGGAACGTCGTCGCCAGCGCCGCCAGGAAAATGACGCCGCCCGCGATGAGGAAGGTGGCGCGAATACCGATCAGTGGCGGCAGCGCGCCGCCAAGCAACGGGCCGACCAGGGAGCCTGCGGTGATGCCGGCCGACAGCACGCCAAGCGCCCAGCCGGAGCGCTCCTTCGGCGTCTGCATGGCGACAAGGATCGTCGAGCCTGAGGAATAACCGCCGGCAAAGCCGATCAACAGGCGCAAAAGCACCAATTGCCAGACGGTCTGCACCATGCCGGTCAGCGACATGCAGATCGCCATGCCGAAACTGGCGCGCACCAGCATCACCTTGCGGCCATAACGGTCACCCAGCCGCCCCCACAGTGGCGCGACAAGGGCGGCGGCAAGGAAGGTGGCGCCGAAAGCGATGCCGGACCATTGCACGATCGCCGCGTGGCCGACGGCGCCCAGCTGTTCGACATAGAGCGGCAGGAACGGCAGCAGCAACGTCATCGCCACAAGCGTGCTGAATGATCCGGCAAAGCACACGAACAGGTTGCGCCGCCAATGAATGTTGTAGGTGGAAGGCGCTTCGGCGGCCTGCGCTGCACTGTCCTGCGGCATGTCCTGTCCTGTCCGCTTGCTGCGGATACCATTTTGGGATACCAACTTGGTACCTCATGGACGCAAAGCCCGGCTGCTGTCAATCAGGCGCTCTCAAAGTGATCGGCAAGACCAACGGCCGATCGCCAGCAATGGAAGCAACTATGTCGCAGATGCAGATCGTCGAAAAAGCGCTTCGCGAGATGATCCTTGGCCTCGAGATCGGTCCTGGCGAGCGGCTGACGGAGCGCTGGATCGAGAGCCGCTTCGGCGCCTCGCGCACGCCGGTCAGGGCAGCCCTGCTGCGGCTGGAGACGGAAGGGCTGATCTGCCGCGACGGGCGCGGTTGGACCGTGTCGCCGATCAACCTTGCCGAATTGGAACAGATCGCTGTGTACCGCGAAGCGGTCGAGGTCGCGGCGGTCAGGCTGACTTCGGCGCTGGCCGACAGGAGCGCAGCCGATGTCATCGAGGCGATGCTGGACTCCTGCGACACTGCCACGCCGCGCGAGGAATGGCACCGCGTCGGCATGGATTTCCATATCGAACTGGCGCGGCTCTCCGGCAACGAGTTCCTGTTTCGGGCCGTGCGCGATGCCATGACGCGCCTGTCGCGGGCGCGCTGGCTGGAGGTGCGCGACGAGGCGGCGCTTGGCCGCGCCTGGAGCGAGCATCACGCCATTCTGGCAGCGGTGCGGGCCGGCGATGCCGATGCGGCGGCGGCGCGACTTTCCGCCCATATCGCCGGCAGCCGCGCCCGCCTGGTGACGTCGTTGCACAATGACCGGCGCGGCCTGCGCGCCAGGGGTTTTGCCGTCGTCGCCGCTTGATACCGGTCACGAAAACGAAAGAACGCCGACGCCATCCGCTTTCGGCCTCGCTTCGCGGACGCCGATGGCGTAAGAGGCGGCCATGGAAAACAACCGATTTGAAACACCCGTGACCGTTAAGTCGGGCACGGAGGGAAGCACTCAGCTCTTGCGTACGGTGCGCGAGGCTTCCGATTACCTGCTCAACAGCTGGCCCGGCAAGCGCAGCCCCAAGCACCGCGAAGCGCTGCAGGCCTGCCATGACGCGCTGGCCGGCGACAAGCCGGCGATGATTGCAAGACGCGCCTTCATCGCCGCCGCGCGCGAGGTCAACGTCTTCGTCAGCGACAAGGCCCCGGCCTGATCACATCGGCCTGATCACACCGGCATTTTGCCAGGATCCGGCCCGTTTCGCGGGCCGGTGATCCTGTCTTGCCTATTTTTCTGTCTCGGTGTCGGTTTTGGAACTTGCCTCGTTCTCAGGCTCGGCGCGCTCCTTGGCCGCGACCTTGGCGGCGAGCTTCTCCGCCTTCTTGGCGGCCTTCTGCCGGTCGCGCTCTTTGCGTTCCTGACCGTAATTCGGTGGTCGAGCCATATCGTTTCCTTTCGCTGTGCCTGATCCTGCCTAGAAGCATTGGCCGGCAAACACAACAGCGCCGCGAGGGCAGATGCCAGCGGTTCTGGACTTGCGTGATGGCGAACACAATGGTTTAGAAAAGGCTGCGGGACAGTTGCTGGAGCCGCCGCCGACCGATTTCGAATCAAAACGACCGATGGCCACGCTTCAAAGAAACGCACAGAAGCTGATCTACTATGCGCGCAACGCCATGCGCGACATCGCGCCGCCGGTTCTTTTCCGGCGCCGGCTCGGCCGGCTGCTCGATCAGGCCAGGCTTTCCGACGCATCGGTCCGCCAGCGGCTCAATTACTACAACACGCTGCGGGAGCCTTTTAGCCCCAGCCCCGAGGCCGTGCCGGTCAGCCGGCTGCCGTCGGACCGCAGCATGTACTATTACGATCTGAAGGAGTTCACCCGTTATTTCGACCCAGATCTGCGCATCGACCTGGAATTCGGCGACGTCATCGAAGTGCCGAAGATGCCGTCGATCGTCAAGGACCGGCCGATAGCGGGCGACAACGGCAACGGCGTCCTGTTCAAGCTGAACAAGTTCCGTCATTTCTACATGCCGGCCGACGATGTCGCCTTCGCCGACAAGCATCCGCTCGTCGTTTGGCGCGGCGAACTCAACAATCCGATCCGCACCTTGTTGCTGGATGCAGCCCGCAATCTGCCGTTCTGCGATGTCGGCACGCCGAGGGCGACAGCACTTGCGGAATACCGCAAGCCCTATCTCAGCATCGATCAGCAGCGCCGCTATCGCT
Source organism: Mesorhizobium sp. LSHC412B00 (assembly GCF_000503035.1). Classification (NCBI taxonomy): domain Bacteria; kingdom Pseudomonadati; phylum Pseudomonadota; class Alphaproteobacteria; order Hyphomicrobiales; family Phyllobacteriaceae; genus Mesorhizobium; species Mesorhizobium sp. LSHC412B00. The sequence goes on from NZ_AYWB01000019.1 coordinate 17,379, forward strand.
ACATCATCTCGCTCGAAGGCAATGATGTCGCGACCAATCTGAAATGGATCATGAGCTCGAACTCGCTCTGCCTGATGCCGCCGCCGACTTACGAGACCTGGTTCGCCGAGGGGCAACTCGAGCCCGATGTCCATTATGTGCCGCTGGCGCCCGACTTCAGCGATCTGGCCGAGCGGGTGCATCATCTCGAGCAGCATCCGGCCGAGGCCCAGCGCATCGTTGCGGCGGCCAACGCCTATTGCCGCAAATTCGCCGACGAGCGGGCCGAGCAGGCGATCTGCCTGCTCGTGCTCTACAAATATTTCGTGCTCAGCGGCCAGATCGAGCCCGATCCGCAGGTCTGGCGGTTTATCGCGGGCTAGCCGCTTCCGGCGCCCTTAAGTCAGATAACGCTGCGGTCCATAACCAGATCGGCCGGGCCGAAGCGGTCCTTCGCCGTAAACTGCTGGTGCCAGTAGGGATAGAGCACCGGCGGCCGGCTGACGGCATCGAGGCGCTGGCGTTCATCAAAGGACAGCGTCAGGCTTGCCGCGGCGAGATTGTCTTTCAACTGGGCCTCGTTGCGTGCGCCAATCACCAGCGAACTGACGGCCGGCCGGCCAAGCAGCCAGGCCAGCGCCACCTGGGCCGCCGAGACGCCGCGAGTGGCGCCGATGTCGACCAGCACGTCGACGATCCGCCACAGCCGGTCCTCGTCGCGGATCGGTGGTTCCGACCAGCCGCCGATCTGGCGCGCCGTCGGACTGTCGCGGCGGTATTTTCCCGACAGCAGGCCGCCGGCGAGCGGGCTCCACACCAGCACGCCAAGGCCCTGGTCGACCGAGATCGGCAAGAGCTCATACTCGGCCTCGCGTGCTTCCAGCGTGTAGTGGATCTGCTGGGTGACGAAGCGCGGCTGGTGCTGGCTGTCGCTGATGCCGAGCGCCTTCATGACCTGCCAGCCGGAATAGTTGGAGCAGCCGACATAGCGGATCTTGCCCTGGGCAACCAGCGTGTCGAGCGCGGCGATGGTTTCCTCGAGCGGCGTCGCGCCATCCCATTCGTGCAGGAAATAGATGTCGATGACATCTGTCCTGAGGCGCTTCAGGCTCTTCTCGCATTCGCGGATCAGATGATGGCGCGACAGGCCCTCGTCATTGGGGCCCTTGCCGATCCGCATGCGCGCCTTGGAGGCGATCAGCACGTCCTTCTTGCGCTTGCCGCCGAGCGCCTCGCCGATGATCTCTTCCGACAATCCGTTCGAATAGACATTGGCGGTGTCGATGAGATTGATGCCGGCATCGATGCAAGTGTCGATGATGCGCGAGGCCTCCGCGAGATCGGAATTGCCGACGGCAGCGAACGGCCCGCTGCCGCCGAAGGTCATGGTTCCCAAGGTCAGCGTCGAAACTTTCAAGCCGGAACGGCCAAGCGTGCGGTATTCCATGTCGGTCCTCGCAATTTTGGTGGGTGGGGATTTACTGGAGAAGGGCGGGCAGCCCGAACGGGTCGGCCATTTGTAGGACAATTTGAGCGGCTTGTCGCCATGCCACGGCGATGGATCAGCCATGCCTCGCCGATTTGCAGCGATGATCGGCTGGCTGGCGGGTTGCAATAAAACCGTCATTGCCGGCCTATATCAAGTCGGCTCAGGGTTTCATGTCAGCCGGCAAGCGGAGCAGTGGAAATGACCGAGTTGAAGCAGAATTCTCCGGCCAGGGATTGGCTGGAAGCCGAACTCGCCGACATGCTCGACGAGGACTATGAGCTTGAAATGTCGGAGCCGGCGCTGTCGCTGGAGATCTCCAAGATCTACAAGAACGCGCATCCGCCGTCGATCGACCGCATGCAGTATTTCCGCGACCTGATCGGCTTGCAGTCGGAACTAATCAAGCTGCAGTCCTGGGTCGCCTACCACAAGAAGAAGCTGGTGGTGGTTTTCGAAGGACGCGATTCCGCCGGCAAGGGCGGCGTCATCAAGCGCATCACCCAGCGCCTCAACCCGCGCATCTGCCGCGTCGTGGCGCTGCCGGCGCCGACCGAGCGCGAAAAATCGCAGTGGTATTTCCAGCGCTACGTGCCGCATCTGCCGGCCGGCGGCGAGATCGTGCTGTTCGACCGCTCCTGGTACAACCGCTCCGGCGTCGAGCGGGTGATGGGCTTTGCCGAACCCGATCAGGTCGAAGAGTTCTTCCGCGACGTGCCGGAGTTCGAGCGCATGTTGGTCCGCTCCGGCGTCACGCTGGTCAAATACTGGTTCTCGATCACCGACGAGGAACAGCAGATGCGCTTCATGATGCGCATCCACGACCCGATGAAGCAGTGGAAGCTGTCGCCGATGGACCTGCAGTCGCGCGTGCGCTGGGAGCAGTACACCAAGGCCAAGGAAGAGACGTTTGCCCGCACCAACATCCCCGAGGCACCGTGGTACATCGTCGAAGGCAACGACAAGAAGCGGGCGCGGCTGAACTGCATCGACCATCTCCTCAAACAGCTGCCCTATGAGGACGTGCCGCACGAAGAAATCACGCTGCCCGAGCGGGTGTTCAACCCGGAGTACGAGCGCCAGGTCCTGCCGCGCGAGCTTTACGTGCCGGAGAAGTATTGAGCGTCTTCGCAATTGAAGACACGAGAGGACGGCATTCTTTCGCGCCCCCCTCTGTCCTGCCGGACATCTCCCCCACAAGGGGGGAGATTGGCAGCTTCGCCGATGGCGCCCTTCTTGCTACGTTGATGAGTGGCGAAAGCCGGCGCGACATCCGATCTCCCCCGGCGTGGGGGAGATGTCCGGAAGGACAGAGGGGGCGCGACGGATCGCAATTTTCCCAAATGAGGCTTACACCCGCTTGATCGTCACATGCGTGGCGAGCGCTGTCGCCACCTGCTCGGTGCACTGGTAACCCAGCTTCAGCATATCCAGCCCGGCAAACAGGCTCTCGCCCCTCCCGAGCAACACCGGCGACACCGCCAGATGCAACTCGTCAATGAGCTTCTCTTGCAGATATTGCCGGATGGTGGAAACGCCGCCGCCGACGCGGACATCCTTGCCGCCGGCCGCGGCCTTTGCTTGTTCGAGCGCGGCGTGGATGCCGCCGGTAACGAAGTGGAAAATGGTGCCGCCTTCCATCACAATGGAGTCGCGCTCGTAGTGGGTCAGCACGAAGGTCGGCACATGATAGGGCGGGTTGTCGCCCCACCAGCCTTTCCAGCTCTCGTCTGGCCATTCGCCGCGGATTGGACCGAACATGTTGCGGCCGAGGATCCAGGCGCCGACATTGTCGAAGCTGCGGACGGTGAACCGGTCGTCCACATCGGTGCTGCCGCCATCCTTGCCGACCATCTCGTGGAAGGTGCGGGTGCCGGTCATCCATTTGTGCAGATCTTCGCCACCAACGCCGAGCGGATTTTGCAGGTCCTGGTCAGGACCGGCGCCGAAACCGTCGAGCGACAAGGTGAAGGCATTGACGCGGAGTTTGGACATGGAAGACTCCCTTTGATGACCAGTTGTGATTTGCAATCAGTATTCAAACTGATTGCATTTTGCAACTAGTATTTTAGAGGCAAGCCGATCTGTGGAATGCGCAGGGACCTCAAGCCGCCACGCGCTTCGGCATCACCGCAAACGGGCTGAGCCCAAGCCAGATCTGCATCTTGCCGGCGACGTCGAGATCGCCGGTCAGGCTGATCTTGTCGCGTTCCTTGTGAACTGTCGTCAGCCCCATCCAGATCGAGGTCATGGTGCACAGATCGGTCGAGACGTAGAGATCGACGTCGAAGCCCGGATCGTACCAGCAAAGATCGACCTCGCCCTGCTTTTCGACGATCAGCCACCACGATCGTTTTGACGCCGGCAGGTCATGGTACAGGAATTGTATCACGGTGCGCCCGTCCGGCAGCGGACTGGGGTTCAGATTGCGCCGCATGTCCCACATCAGCAGCGACGGATCGAGGTTTTTGAGCGACAGCCTGGCCTCGACCCATTTCTGGCCCCAAAACCCCATCGCCTCGACAACCGGGCGCAAATCCCGGCCCGCCTCGGTCAGCCGGTATTCGAACACGCCCTTCTCGGTCGCGATCTCGGTCCGCTCGACGATGCCGCCGGCCTCGAGGTCCTTGAGCCGTTGCGACAGAAGGGTTGGCGACATTTTCGGCACGCCGCGGCGCAAATCGTTGAAGCGGGTCGACCCCGCCACCAGTTCGCGCAGCAGCACCATGGTCCAGCGTGTGCAGAGCAGCTCGGCGGCCATGGAGAGCGGGCAGAATTGCTTGTAACCGGCTTGTGTCATGTGGTGAGCTCCAAAAGATGTTGCCGGACCTTATTCAGAAAACCTGAGTTCAGCCAGTACAGAAGCTGTACTGGCACCCCCGGTACAGTTCTGTGACTGGAGCGGTCCGGCGCCGCCATGCGAGGCAGCGGTCACGTCACCGGGCAGTCCGGTGCCGATCCATGAGGAGTTGGACAATGACCGCTTACGTGATCGCAGACATCAAGGTGAAGGACGACAAATGGGTGCCGGCCTATGCCGCTTCGGTGCATGACCTCGTCCACAAGCATGGCGGCAAGTATCTCGCCCGCAGCGGCAATGTGAAGACGCTGGAGGGCAAGCCGCTCGACACCAGCCTGATCGCCATCATGGCGTTTCCGTCGGCAAAGGCAGCCGAAGCCTTCACCAACGATCCGCAATACGCTCCGTTTGTGGCGGAGCGTCAGAAGGGCAGCGACAGCCGCTTCCAACTGATCGACGATACCGATCTCGCCGGAACGATTCCTTATTTGCCAAAGGCGTGAGGAAAAGCCGGAACCCGGAGCATCCAGGTTCCGGCTAACCCTTCAGCAGTTGCGCCACTTCCGGCGCGAAGTAAGTCAGGATGCCGTCACAGCCGGCGCGCTTGAAGGCGAGCAGCGATTCCAGCATCGCCTTTTCGCCGTCGATCCAGCCATTGGCGGCCGCCGCCTTGATCATCGAATATTCGCCTGACACCTGGTAGGCGAAGGTCGGCATCTGGAACTCGTCCTTCAGCCGGCGGATGATGTCGAGATAGGGCAGGCCGGGCTTGACCATCAGCATGTCGGCGCCCTCGGCGATATCCTGCTCGGCCTCGCGCACCGCTTCGTCGGAATTGGCGTGGTCGAGATAGTAGGTCTTCTTGTCGCCCTTGAGCAGGCCGGCGGTGCCGACCGCCTCGCGGTAGGGGCCGTAGAAGGCGGAGGCGAATTTCGTCGCATAGGACATGATCGCCACATCCTGAAAACCATTGGCGTCGAGTGCGTCGCGGATGGCGCCGATGCGGCCGTCCATCATGTCGGACGGCGCGATGATGTCGGCGCCGGCCGCTGCCTGGATGACGGCCGCGGCGGTCACCTGTTCCACTGTCTCGTCATTGACGATGATGCCGTCGCGCAAGATGCCGTCATGGCCGTGCGAGGTGAACGGGTCGAGCGCCGCATCGGTGATGATGCCGATCTCCGGCACCGCGTCCTTGATGGCGCGGGTGGCGCGGTTGATGATGTTTTCCGGGTCGAGGATGTGCGATCCCGTCTGGTCGCGCAGGCTGAGTTCAACATTGGGGAAGGTGGCGATCGCCGGAATGCCGAGCTTAGCGGCCCGCTCGGCCTCCTTGACGGCGAGGTCCAGCGACAGGCGGAAGACGCCGGGCATGGCGGCGATCGGCTCGCGCGTGTTCTTGCCGTCGATGACGAAGATCGGCCAGATCAGATCGTTCACCGTAAGCCGGTTTTCCTGCACCAGGCGGCGCGACCAGTCGGCCTTGCGCATGCGCCGCAAGCGGCGGCTGCCGGTGATCTCGTCGACGCTGCGCGCACCGGCGGGCTTTGCCGGTGCGAATTTGTTGCTCGTCGCGGGGGTGAATTTGTTCATCGCAAAAACTCCGGGTCGGGGCGGCTTTTACCACGAGGCCTTGCCGCTGACCAATGCGACACGATTGTGCCAGTCGATAACGCGCTGCTTACGGCTTCGGCGGCCACGCCAGTTCTGGGCCGGTTTTGAAGAACGACACATTGTTGGTGAAGGTGCTCTCCGGGGCGAGCCGGATCAGGCGCCCGTCCGGATGGCCGATGTCGGCGACATTGTCGATGAACCAGCGGTTCCAGGTCGCCTCCGGGCCGAGATATTTGTGCAGCAGCCGTTTGAAGCGGTTCGGCGCCATCGCTTCTATGGTGGCGACGCCGCGCAGGCCGAGATGCAGCAGGATGCCGGCCTCATTGTCGAAATGGACGATCTCCACGGCGCAGCGCGGGTCACGTTCGAGGTGTTTGACAGCACTTGCGCCGGTCGAGCCGAGTAGCCAGATCGCAGCGTCCTCCCAGATGAACCACATCGGCGCGTTGCGCGGCGCGCCGTCAGCGGGCACGGTCGCCAGATTGGCCATCAGCGGGCGGCTGAGAACATCATCCGGGTCGAACTTTTTCGGCATCTCCCAGCCATGGCTCGGCGCTGCGGTTTCAAGCGTCATGCGTTTGTCCCTGCATCAGAAGAAAGGCTGTTTTGCCCGGCAATTTTGCGCGCATTTCTGTCGGGGGCAAAGCACGGTCGCGTTGCCTTGCGAAAATCCAAACCGCGCCCGCCGGTTGACGCACCCATGCGCCACCTTTAGCACTTCAGTCCCGCAGGCGCGGGGAGGGATTCTCTGACGATGGACTTTGGCGGCGGCGACGAGATCCGCTTCGAACGGTTGGGCAAGGCAGGCGTCGTCACGCTGACGCGGCCGCAGGCGCTCAATGCGCTGACACATCGCATGATCAAGGCGCTGGACAAGGCGCTCGACGCTTTTGAACGCGACGCCGGCATCGATGTCGTCGTCGTCAAGGCCGAGGGCAGGGCGTTTTGCGCCGGCGGCGACATCATGCACGTCTACGAGGCCCGCGCCGGAAAGCCGCCGGTCGAGTTCTTCGCCGACGAATACCGGCTTAACGCCCGCATTAACAGTTACAAAAAGCCCTACGTCGCGCTGATCGACGGGATCGTGATGGGCGGCGGCGTCGGCATCTCGTTCCACGGCTCGCAGCGCGTGCTGACCGAGAACGCCCAGTTCGCCATGCCCGAAGTCGGCATCGGTTTCTTCCCCGATGTCGGCGGCAGCCATCTTCTGCCTGACCTTGGCGGCAGTTTCGGCATGTATCTGGCGCTGACCGGCAACCGCATCCGCTATGGCGATGCGCTGTGGTCTGGCCTGGCCACCCACACCATAAAGGCCGCCGACCAATCCGCCTTTCTCGATCGGCTCTGCGCCAATGGCGATCCGGAATCGGTGCTGCGCGGCTTCTTCGTGCCGGCCCGGCGCGAAACCGCCCAGCCGGTGCTGGAAGCCATCGCCCGGCATTTTTCCCAACCCTCGCTCGCCGAAATCCTCAAGAGCCTGGAGCGGGCGGCAGGCGCCGACGAGTTTGCCGCCAAGACGCTGGCCACCATCCGCACCCGCTCGCCGACCAGCCTCAATGTCGCGTGGCGCCAGATCAGCGCCGGGCTGACGCTGTCGATGGAAGCCTGCATGAAGATGGAGTTCCGCATCCTCAACCGCATGCTGGCCGGGCACGACTTCTATGAAGGCATCCGCGCCGTCCTCGTCGACAAGGGTTCGACGCCGCAGTGGCGGCCGGCAAGCCTGGCCGAGGTCGACGCTGCTTCGGTGGACGCCTATTTCGCGCCGCTCGAACGGGAGCTCGAACTGTGAGCGAGGTCACGTCGCGGCGCATCGTGCTGCAGCCCTCGGGCGTCGAGATCATCTTCGCCTGGTTCCAGCGCGTCATAGCTGGCTATTGCCTGCTGTTCGGCATCCTGTACTGGATCCGGCTGATCGGTTTTTATCCCGGCCCGCTGTGGCGCTTCGACCTGATGCCGGTGCACTGGCAGGTCGTGGCGGTGATGCTGGCCGTGTTCTTCCCCTTCGCCGCCGCCGGCCTGTGGATGCTGGCGTCGTGGGGCCCGGTGATCTGGTTCATCTGTGCTGTCACCGAGACCATAATGTATGCCGGCTTCCCCGATCTCTACGGCCACCGGCCGCTGATCGTCTTCTCGCATGCCGCGGTCGCGCTGCTCTACATCGCCTTCCGCGTCGTCATCTGGATGCGCAAGCGCCCTGCGCGCGCCTGAAACGCCGCCCCGCAGCCATTGGCTAAATCTTTAGGTTAATTATCCTTGCTCGGGTGACCGTTCGTTAAGCGTCTTGCGAAACCTATTACCGGTAAGCTCTTGTTAGCCCTAGCGTTTAAGTCGAATTTTATGAGTATTCGATAGTGTCGCAATCAAGGTGAAAAACAAAAAATCACCAGGGCGACAAACGAGAGGCAAAGACAATGATCAATTCGCGTCCGGCGGCGAAGACCGCCAACGTATCCGACGATCGCCGCGAGGCTATCCGTTCGCTTTACATGGAATCGCTGCAGCTGGTCGAGCGTCTGCATCGCCGTCTGCTTGACGTGATCAAGGACGAGTTCGACCGCAATGGCCGTTCCGACATCAATGCCATCCAGGCGCTGCTTCTGTTCAACATCGGCAACTCCGAGCTGACCGCCGGCGAGCTGCGCTCGCGTGGCTACTATCTCGGCTCGAACGTCTCCTACAATCTGAAGAAGCTGGTCGATCTCGGCTTCATCAACCACCAGCGCTCGCGCATCGACCGCCGTTCGGTCCGCGTTTCGCTGACGCCGAAGGGCAATGAAGTGGCGGAAGTCGTCGCCGGTCTCTATGAGCGCCATGTCGGCTCGATCGAACAGGTCGGCGGCATCAACAGCGAAGAGTTCAAGCAGATGAACCGCGCGCTGCAGCGCCTCGACCGCTTCTGGAACGACACCATCGCCTACCGGATGTAATCAGCGGGCCATTGAATAGCAGCTGCGCCGGAAGAAGCGCGGCCGGAGGCAAGTCTCAGTCAACAGGCCGGTGCCGAAAAGCACCGGCCTTTTCTTTTTCGAGCCGCCTGCGCTTCCAATTCGGCGCAAAGCCACGTTGCCGCCATATTCGCGGTGGAAGCGAGGGCTGTGGGTATGCGGCGGCGAAAGCTGTTCGCGCGCCTGTAAGGTCGCATCGCCGTCCGCTTTTGACGGCCAGGTGACGCAGGTCATGGTTGGCTAATTGTTAACAGTGCCAACTTTAGAGTGCGGGCGATATCGCCCAACATCGAGCACGTAGCCGAACGCTGCAACAGCCAAACGCTACAAGCCAAACACGACAAGAATGTCTGGAACGTCCATGAGAACCAGCCGCCGCTTTTTCCTTTCCGGAGCTTCCGCGCTCGCCGTTGCCATGGTTGCCAATGCCGCCAGCGCGCAGGATGTGATCGACGATATCCTGAAGTCTTCGAACCGTGGCAATTGGGACGACCAGTTCGACGCCCGCGCCTCCGAAGGCGGCAAGGTCGCCTCGACGCTGCCGATCTTCAGCCTGCAGACGGTCGCCTTCACCGAACAGGCGGTGGCGCAGTATCAGAACATCGTCGCCCAGGGCGGCTGGGGCGAGGTGCCAGCGACCAAGAAGCTGCAGCTTGGCGTCGACGATCCGGACGTGGTGCCGCTGCGCAAGCGGCTGATGGTTTCGGGCGACCTGGCGCAGAGCGCCGGCATTTCGACGTCGTTCGATTCCTACGTCGACGCCGCGGTCAAGCGCTTCCAAGCGCGCCATGGCCTGCCGGCCGACGGCGCCATGGGCAAATACACCTATGCCGCGATGAACGTTTCGGCGCAGATCCGCCTCGGTCAGCTGCAGACCAATCTGGAGCGCCTGCGCGAAAAGGCCGGCACGCTGGGCAGCCGTTATGTGCTGGTCGATATCCCGGCGGCACAGATCGAGGCGGTCGAGAACGATCGCGTCGTGCTGCGCCACACCGCAATCGTCGGCAAGATCGACCGCCAGACCCCGGTGGTCAATTCCAAGATCAACGAGATCATCGTCAATCCTTACTGGAACGCGCCGGTCTCGATCGTGCGCAAGGACATCATTCCGCTGATGCGGAAGAACCCCGACTATCTCAAGGACAGCCATATCCGCCTGTTTGCGCCGGATGGCAGCGAAGTCGATCCGATGACTGTCGATTGGTCGACGGATGATGCCGCAAAATACCGCTTCCGCCAGGATCCGGGTTCCGGCAACGCCATGGCTTCGGTCAAGATCAACTTCCCCAGCCCCGACGGCGTCTACATGCACGATACGCCGCAGCAAAGCCTGTTCGGCAAGATGATGCGCTTCGATTCCTCGGGCTGCGTGCGTGTCCAGAACGTGCGCGACCTCGTCACATGGATCCTGCGCGACACACCCGGCTGGGACCGCCAGCATTTCGAGGCGACCATCAAGACCGGCGAGAACACGCCGGTGCAGGTCGTCAACCCGGTTCCGGTCCACTTCCTCTATGTGTCGGCCTGGTCGACGGGTCCGGGCGTCGTGCAGTTCCGCGACGACGTCTACGCGCTCGATGGCGCCAGCGAACTGCAGATCACCTCTTCGCTCTAAGCTGCTGATCTCCTTCAGGAAAGGCCACCGCAAGGTGGCCTTTTCCGTTCGACATCCCAACAGAAGAAGACTGGTGGCCGCCAGCCATGCAGGCCATGAACACTGCCGGACGTTGCGCCGCAGGCCCATCTGGACGGACTAACGGCAATTGCGCATGGTCCTCAAAACAGCCGGAATCGCGCCATGCAGGTCGCAATCTTCATCCTCGCCGTGCTGGTCTTCGTCGCTCTTTCCGGCGCACTGGTGCGGTTGGTTCGGGTGCCGCTGCCGGTGCTGCAGGCAGCTTCTGAATCGCATCGGCGGCGTTCCGGCCGAGGCGCAGGTTCTGGTCATGGTCCTGCTGCCCTTCATTGCCTATCTCGTCGCCGAACATCTGCATGCCTCAGGCATTCTGGCGGCGGTCACCGCCGGGCTTTTGACCGGCGGCTCCGGCGTCTTCCGCTTCCTCGGCGTCTCGGCGCGCATGCAGACGATCTCGCTGTGGACGACCTTGTCCTTCGTCTACAATGGCGCGCTGTTCATCGTGCTCGGCATGCAGCTTCCCGAAATCATTCGCCGCGTGCCGCCCGAACTGACCGGCCATTACCCGATCATCCAGCCGGTCGCGACGGTGATAGCGCTGACGCTGTGCCTGATCGCGCTGCGCTTCCTCTGGATCTGGGTCGGCGATATCGCGGCAGGCCTCAAGGCAAAATGGGGAAAGCGCAAGGCCGAGCCGTTTGGCATGCGTGTGCGGCTTGCCGGCTCGGTGGCGGGCGTGCGCGGCGCGATCACGCTGGCCGGCATCCTGTCGCTGCCGGTTGCCATGCCGGACGGCTCGTCTTTTCCGGCGCGCGACCTGGTGATCTTCCTCGCCGCCGGCGTCATCATCTGTTCGCTCGCCATCGCCAGCGTGGCGCTGCCGAAGATAGCGCACGGACTGGTCGAGCCGGGCGAGGATGGCAGCGCCATCGAGGAGCGTCTCGCCCGCATCGGCGCCGCCAAGGCGGCCATCGCCCGCATCGAAAGCATGGCGGGCGCCAGCGACGACGACCAGGGCGAGGTGCCCGGCGCCAGGCTTGCCGCCGCCGAAAACATCGTCGCCGGCTACCGGCGCCGCATCGCCACCTCGGACGAGGCCGACGACGCCCGGGCGGAGGCCCGCGAAGCCGGGCGGCTGGAGCTCGAAATGCGGCTTGCCGGCATCGAGGCCGAGCGCATCGCCGTGCGCGACATGTTAAGCAGCGGCGCGATCAACGACCATACGGCGCGGGCGCTGTTTACCGAGATCACGCTCACCGAAGCCTTGCTGCAGGGGCGGCAGGAGCGAAAATAGTGGGTCAGGGCCGCTCTGGCGCAATCCGGCCAGCAAATTTCGCGCTGCAAACGTGGCGAGGCGAAAACAACTGTGTTAATGGCGCGGCAATGCATGTCGCCCGGAACCGTGCAGCGGTTTCGGGCAACGATATGCATAGATAAATGCCCCGAACCGAAGGATTTCAGGCCATGGCAACTGCAGCGGCAGCGTCGAACAAATTCGAATCCTTCTTCGAAACCACGCTGGAAGATGCCGATCCGGAGATCTTCGGCTCGATCCGCAACGAGCTTGGCCGCCAGCGTCACGAGATCGAGCTGATCGCCTCGGAAAACATCGTTTCGCGCGCCGTGCTCGAGGCGCAGGGCTCGATCATGACCAACAAATACGCCGAGGGTTATCCGGGCAAGCGCTATTATGGCGGCTGCCAGTTCGTCGACGTCGCCGAGGAACTCGCTATCGAGCGCGCCAAAAAGCTGTTCGGCTGCAACTTCGCCAATGTCCAGCCGAATTCCGGCAGCCAGATGAACCAGGCGGTCTTCCTGGCGCTCTTGCAGCCCGGCGATACCTTCATGGGCCTCGATCTGAACTCCGGCGGCCACCTGACGCACGGCTCGCCCGTCAACATGAGCGGCAAATGGTTCAAGGTCGTTTCCTACGGCGTGCGCAAGGACGACCATCTGCTCGACATGGACGCGATCGAAAAGACCGCGCATGAGACCAAGCCGAAGCTGATCCTGGCCGGCGGCACCGCCTATTCGCGCATCTGGGACTGGAAGCGCTTTCGCGAGATCGCCGATGCGGTCGGCGCCTATCTGATGGTCGACATGGCCCATATCGCCGGCCTGGTTGCCGGCGGCGTGCATCCGTCACCGCTGCCGCACGCCCATGTCGTGACCACGACCACGCACAAATCGCTGCGCGGCCCGCGCGGCGGCATGATCCTGTGCAATGACGAGGACATCGCCAAGAAGATGAACTCGGCGGTTTTCCCCGGCCTGCAGGGCGGCCCGCTGATGCATGTCATCGCCGCCAAGGCGGTCGCCTTCGGCGAGGCGCTGAAGCCGAGCTTCAAGCTCTATGCCGAGAGTGTCGCCGCCAACGCGAAGGCGCTGGCGTCGAGCCTCAAGGAAACCGGCCTCGACATCGTCTCCGGCGGCACCGACAACCATCTGATGCTGGTCGATCTCAGGCCCAAGAACGCCACCGGCAAGCGCGCCGAGGCAGCGCTCGGCCGCGCCAACATCACCTGCAACAAGAACGGCATCCCGTTCGATCCGGAAAAGCCTTTCGTCACCTCGGGCGTGCGTCTGGGCACGCCGGCCGGCACCACGCGCGGCTTCGGCCAGGCCGAGTTCCGCGAGATCGGCAAGTTGATCGCCGAGGTGCTGGACGGGCTGAAGGTCGCCAATTCCGACGAAGGCAATGCGGCTGTGGAAGCAGCCGTGAAGGCCAAGGTCGTGGCGCTGACCGATCGTTTCCCGCTCTATCCCTATCTCGGTTGACCACCAGCGGCGCTTCGTCTTTTATCCCGCGCTCTGCGCCGCTTGCTGTCCGGGCGGCGCGGCCTGTTGGAGATCTGACGATGCGCATGTTCCGTCCTGCCGTTCTGGCCTTCATCGGCTCGCTTGCCGCTTTCACCGCGTCAGGCGCGATAGCCCAGGAGCAGACGCAGCCGGGCACGGATATCCCGGCCACCAACACCTTTGGCAGGTGGACCACCATCATCGATGCGCTCGACACCGGCCAGGATTCGCACAAGACCTGTGCGGCCTCGACAGCCTTTGTCGACGGCAACGGCAATGCCGGCACGCTGACGCTTTCGATCTCGACTGGCGACGCCCTGCCGCCCGATGCCTATCCGGCGATCATGTTCACCGTCGCCAACAAGGAGCTGCCGACCGGCAAGAAGATCGCCGCGACCTTTGGCGACCCCGGCGTCAAGGTTTCCGCGACCGTCTATTCCAATGATGCCGCCCGCCCGAGCTGGACCGTCGACAACCAGGTCAAGACCAGTCTCGCTTTGTTGCGGGCCATGCGCCAGGTCATCTCGCTCGATGTGACGTTCGGCAAGCAGGCTGTCGCCAGCATCCCGATGGATGGCTTCACCAAGGCCTACCGCAACCTCGGAACGTCCTGCGGCTTCCCGACCAAGGACGTCGCGCCCTGACCTATCTGGCGCGGCTGGCAATTTTCCTCCCGCCTCGCTATCTCTGAGGGCGCGAGCGGCCGTTGCCGAACCTTTGCCGTCCCGGCAAAAACCTCTAAGCCTATCGTTCCGCCAGAATCGCCAACCTGAAGGCTCTCTATGCGCTGTCCCTATTGCCAGTCCGAAGATACGCAGGTGAAGGATTCGCGCCCCGCCGAGGATGGCGCGGCGATCCGCCGGCGGCGCGTCTGTCCCGATTGCGGTGGCCGTTTCACCACTTTCGAGCGCGTCCAGTTGCGCGACCTCGTGGTGGTGAAGAAGTCCGGCAGAAAGGTGCCGTTCGACCGCGACAAGCTCTTGCGTTCGGTGGAGATCGCGGTGCGCAAGCGCAATGTCGATCCCGAGCGCATCGACCGCGCCGTCACCGGCATCGTGCGCCAGCTCGAAAGCTCCGGCGAGACTGAAATCGCCTCGGGCGAGGTCGGCCGGCTCGTCATGGAAGCGCTGAAGTCGCTCGACGACGTCGCCTATGTCCGCTTCGCCTCGGTCTATCGCAATTTCCGTGAGGCCAAGGACTTCCATGACGTGCTGGGTGAGCTCAAAGGTGACGAACTCAAAGGCGACGAGCTGAAGAGCGAAGAGGACGCCGGCTGAGCATGGCAAGCCAAACGTCAGGGAAGGCCGATCAGCAGGCCCTCGATCGCCGCTTCATGGCCGCGGCGCTGAGGCTCTCGCGCAGAAATGCCGGCCGCACCTCGACCAACCCTTCCGTCGGCACCATAATCGTTCGCGACGATGGCGCCGGCCCGATGATCGTCGGCACAGGGGTCACCGCTGTTGGCGGCCGGCCGCATGCCGAGACCGAGGCGCTGACTGAAGCCGGCGAGTTGGCGCGCGGCGCCACCGCCTATGTCACGCTGGAGCCCTGCGCCCACCATGGCCGCACCCCGCCTTGCGCCAACGCGCTGGTCAATGCCGGAGTGGCGCGGGTCGTCGGCGCCGCCAGCGATCCCGATCCGCGCGTCTCCGGCAAAGGCTATGCCATCCTGCGCGCCGCCGGCATCGAAGTGGTCGAAAAGGTGCTGGTCGAGGAAGCCGCCGAGCAGATGGCCGGCTATTTGATTCGATCTATGAAAAAGCGTCCGGAAGTGACTCTGAAGCTTGCGCTTTCCAGCGACGGCAAGATCGGCAGGCATGGCGCCGGCCAGGTCGCGATCACCGGCGATATCGCCCGCCGCGAAGTCTATCTGATGCGCGCCGAAGCCGATGGCATACTGGTCGGCATCGGCACGGCACTGGAGGATGATCCCGCGCTCACCGTGCGGCTGCCGGGGCTGGAGAACCGCTCGCCGGCGCGCATCGTGCTCGACCGCCAGATCAGGCTGCCCGAAGCCTCGAAGCTGGTCTCCGGCATCGACCGGGTGCCGCTCTATATCACCGCGAGCCTGGAGGCTGATCCGCTACGGCGGTCGGTGCTGGAGCGTGCCGGCGTGCGCTTCATCGGCACCGAAACCCATGAAGGCGGCATTGCCTTGCCGGAACTGCTCGAGGATCTCGGCGCGCTCGGCATGGCCAGCGTTCTGGTCGAAGGCGGCGCCAAGGTGGCCAGCGCCTTCCTCGCCGAAGGACTGGTCGACCGCATCGTGCTGTTCCAGGGACCGGAAGCGATCGGCGAGGGCGGCATTGCATCGCCCATCGACGCCAACCATATCCCGGCAGGCTTCCGCAAATTGCGCGAGATGCGCTTCGGGGAAGACAGCTATGCCGAATGGGTGAGAGATATCTGAAATGTTCACTGGAATTGTCACCGATATCGGCACCGTCGCGGCCGTCAAGCCGCTGAGCGAAGGCGTCGGCCTGCGCATCGACACCGCCTATGACCCCGCGACGATCGCCATCGGTGCCTCGATCTCCTGCGGCGGCGTCTGCCTGACGGTGACGGCGCTGCCAGATGGCGGCTCGAACGCCCGCTGGTTCGAGGTCGAAGCCTGGGAAGAGGCACTGAGGCTGACCACGGCGTCGGGCTGGAAATCAGGCACCAAGGTCAATCTCGAGCGGGCACTGAAGATCGGCGACGAACTCGGCGGCCACATCGTGTCGGGTCATGTCGACGGCATGGCCGAAATCGCCGAGCGGAAGGATGAAGGCGATGCCGTTCGCTTCACGCTGGAGGCGCCGCGCGAACTGGCAAAATTCATTGCCCCAAAAGGCTCCGTCGCACTCGACGGCACCTCGCTTACCGTCAACAAGGTCGAAGGCGCCCGTTTCGATGTGCTGTTGATCCACCATTCGCTGACCGTGACGACTTGGGGCGAGCGCAAGGTGGGCGACAAGGTCAACCTGGAGATCGACACCATGGCCCGCTACGCCGCGCGACTGGTCGAGGCGGTGAAAGAGGGGCTTTGAGCCCCCCTGGGAAATTAGACCGGGCCTGAGCGTCGGACAAAGCTTGCGAATGTGACCGCTTCGGCCTAAGTCACCGGCTACCCCCGGAGACATTCATGGCAGGCACATCCCAACACGGCAAAGCGTTCATTCGCCCGAAGAAGAAGGCCCACCTTCTGATTATCGAGGCGCGCTTTCATGACGATCTTGCCGACGCGCTACTCGACGGCGCGACGAGCGCGCTCGACGAAGCCGGCGCGACCTATGACGTCGTCACCGTTCCCGGTTCGCTGGAAGTTCCAGCAGTGATCACTTTTGCGCTCGACGGCATGGGCGAGGGCGGCAAGGACTATGATGGTTTTGTCGCGCTCGGCACCATCATTCGTGGCGACACTTATCATTTCGACATCGTCGCCAATGAATCGAGCCGCGCGCTGATGGATCTCTCGGTGCAGGAAGCGATTGCGATCGGCAACGGCATCCTGACCACCGAGAACGACGCGCAGGCCTGGACGCGCGCCAAGCGCTCGGAGGGCGACAAGGGCGGCTTTGCCGCGCGCGCGGCGCTGACCATGATCGCGCTCAAGGAGAAGCTGGGAGCGCAATCGTGAGCGAACCCGCTTCGCCCGGCCAGCCCGCGATACGCCACGCCAACAAGCGTGGCGCCGCCCGTCTGGCCGCCGTGCAGGCGCTTTACCAGATGGACGTGGCCGGCAGCGGCGTCTTCGAGATCACCGCCGAATACGAGGCGTTCCGGCTCGGCAAGGAAGTCGACGGCGCGCTTTATCGCGAGGCCGACGCGCAGTGGTTCCGCGCAATCCTGGCCGGCGTCGTCGAGAACCAGACGACCATCGATCCGATCATACGCCAGGCGCTGACGGAAGACTGGCCGCTGTCCAGACTCGATTCGACATTGCGCGCCATCCTGCGCGCCGGCGTCTACGAACTGATGAAGCGCGACGACGTGCCGGTGGCCGTCATCGTTTCGGAATATGTCGACATCGCCAAGGCCTTCTACGAGGAAGACGAGCCGAAGCTGACCAACGCCGTGCTCGACCGTGTGTCGCGCCGGGTGCGGGGCGAGGGGCGCGGCAAGGACGCATTGTGACCGGCACCGTCGCCGGCGCAGCAAGGGAAGCGCGCCGCACGGCGATCATTCTGGCGACGTCGCAGGCGATTATCGGTTCGGCCGCGCCGATTGCCATTTCCATGGGCGGGCTGGCCGGGCAATATCTGCTTGGCCCCGATAAGTCGCTGGCAACGGCGCCAATCACCGGCTTCAACATCGGCGTGGCGCTCGGCGCGTTGCCGGCCGCGGCCATCATCCGCTGGCTCGGCCAGCGCGGCGGCTTCATGACCGGCACCATCGTCACCGCGCTTGGCGGCGTCATCTCCACGCTGGCACTGTTCCACGCCAGCTTCTGGCTGTTCGTTTTCGCCCTGCTGGTGATCGGCGTCGGCGGCGCCTTCGTCCAGCAGTTCCGCTTCGCCGCCGCCGATAATGCTCCGCCCGAATTCAAGGCGCGCGCCATTTCCTTCGTGTTGGCCGGCGGCGTCATCACCGCGATCCTCGGGCCGCAGATCGTCATCTTCACCCGCGAATTGCTGGCGCCGGTGATGTTTGCCGGCTCGTTCGTGGCCATTCCGGTTCTGGCGGCGGCCGGCGCCATCATCCTGTCATTCCTGCGCATCCCGGCCAAGGCTCCCGGCCACGCGGAAGTCGCGTCAAGCGACGCCCGGCCGCTGTCCGAGATCGTCACCCGGCCGCGTTTCGTCGCGGCACTGTTTTGCGCCGTCGGCAGCTATGCGCTGATGAGTTTCGTCATGACCGGCGCGCCGCTGGCCATGGTCGGCTGCGGCCTGTCGACGGACGACGCCACGCTCGGCATTTCCTGGCATGTGATGGCGATGTTTGCGCCGAGCTTCTTCACCGGATCGCTGATCCATCGCTTCGGCGCCGAACGCATCGTCGCAACCGGCCTGGTCCTGCTCATCGGCTGCGCCGCGGTGGCATTGTCCGGCCTGCATTTGTGGCAGTTCTGGACGGCGCTGATCCTGCTTGGCCTCGGCTGGAATTTTGCCTTCATCGGCGCCACCTCCATGGTCGCCGACAGCTACCATCCGTCCGAAAAGAGCAAGGTGCAGGGCTTCCACGACTTCGTCCTGTTCGGCTCCGTCGCCTTCGCCTCGCTAATGTCGGGCGCCATCTATAATGCGTGGGGCTGGGAGATGCTGAACTGGCTGGTTTTCCCGGTCGTCGCCCTCTGCTTCGTCGCCCTTGGCGCGCTCAAACTGACCGGATCGCGCAAAGCCCGCGCCTGATCCGGTTCTATCTTTGGCTTGGCACGACGTGTCAGCATGGCGGCGGCCGAAATCGCGGCGACCGCACAAAATTATTGCGTCTGTACCCATTGTTATGAAACCGTGTGCCCCGACGGGGCGTTGAAGCCATGCTCATATGCGGCCACCGCATTTCGGTCCAAAGCAAGGGGTTTTCACAATGTTTTCAGTCAAGATTCTGGCCGGCGCGGCGTTGGCGCTCGGCATCACGGCCGCCTCCGCCAATGCCCAGGTGGTCGTCTCCTCGAAGATCGACACCGAGGGCGGCGTGCTCGGCAACATCATTCAGCTTGTGCTCAACGCCAACAACATCAAGACCACCGACCGCATCCAGCTCGGCGGCACGCCGGTGGTACGCAAGGCGATCACTGCCGGCGAGATCGACATCTATCCCGAGTACACCGGCAATGCCGCTTTCTTCTTCGAGAAGGCCGACGATCCGGTCTGGAAGGATGCCGCCAAGGCCTATGAGACCGCCAAGAAGCTCGACTATGACGCCAACAAGATCGTCTGGCTGTCGCCGTCACCGGCCAACAACACCTGGGCGATCGCGCTGCGCAAGGAGGTTGCCGAGACCAACAAGCTGGCGACCCTGACCGACTTCGGCAAATACGTCGCCGGCGGCGGCACGGTGGTTTTGGCGGCGTCGGCTGAGTTCGTCAATTCGGCGGCAGCCCTGCCGGCGTTCCAGACCACTTACGGCTTCACGCTGAAGCCCGAGCAGTTGATCACGCTTTCGGGCGGCGACACCGCCGCGACAATAGGTGCTGCCGCCAACCAGACCAACGGCGCCAACGCCGCCATGGTCTACGGCACCGACGGCGGCATCGCGCCGTCCGGCCTGGTCGTGCTCGCCGACGACAAGGGCGTGCAGCCGGTCTACCAGCCGGCGCCGATCATCCGCGAAGCGGTGCTGAAAGAGCATCCGGAGATCGAGACGCTGTTGAAGCCGGTGTTCGCCAAGCTCGACCTCGTCACGCTGCAGGAACTCAACGGCCGCGTCCAGGTCGGCGGCGAGCCGGTCAAGGGTGTCGCCGAGGACTTTTTGAAGAAGAACGGGTTTTTGAAGTAGTCAGCGCATAGCTGATCGTGACGCTGGTGCGAGACACCCCTCTCTGGAAGCTGCTGATCTCCCCCCTTGCGGGGGAGATCGGATTTCGCGTCGGCTTTCGCCGATCACCAGCGTAGTCTGCGCAACGTGGAAAANCCCCCCTTGCGGGGGAGATGTCCGGCAGGACAGAGGGGGGTGCTGTCCCGCCGACCTCACAACCGGTAGCAGGTGCGTGCCTCGACAGGGTTGCTTCTGAACAGGCCGACGCTCGAAAGCTGGCGATCCTTCACACCCCCCTCTGGCCTGCCGGCCATCTCCCCCGCAAAGGGGGAGATCGGATTTCGCGTCGGCTTTCGCCGATCACCAGCGTAGTCTGCGCAACGTGGAAAATCGCTCCTCATGAGGGGCATCCATGACCCTGCGTTTCGACAAGCTCGGCATGGTTATCGCGGCGATTGTTGCCTATGCGGCGTTTCTGGCTCCGTTCGCCACCTTCCGCGCCAATCGTATCGTTCCCGGTCAGGCGCGCTCGATCCTGGAGGCGCTGCCGGCCACAGTCGGGCCGCTACTGCTGGCGATCGTCGTCGTGGCCGCAATTGTTGCCTTGCTGAAAACCCCGCTTGTCCTGCGCCTGGCCGCAAGCGTCGTGGCGCTCGCCGCCCTTGCCATCCTGATCGGTGTCGCCGGCACCTTCCTGACGCCGGCCGGCAACACCTTCGCCCGCATCTCGCCGGCTTCCGGGTTCTGGCTGTTGATCTTTGCCTTCACATTGTTGCTCGCCGACGTGCTGACCAGGCTCAACCTGTCGCCACCGGCCCGCGTCGGCGTGCTCGTCCTCGCGGCGCTGGCCATCCGCTTGTTGCTGATATCGGGGCAGTGGGACAGCCTGTCGATCCTCAAGGAATATGCAAACCGCGCCGATAGTTTCTGGGCCGAAGGCTCCAAGCACATCACGCTGGCGCTGGGGTCGCTGGCGGCGGCGGTGATCGTCGGCCTGCCGCTCGGCATCCTGTGCCACCGCGTCGAACGGTTGCGGGCCGGCGTGCTCAATGTGCTCAACATCGTCCAGACCATACCCTCGATCGCGCTGTTCGGCCTGCTGATCGCGCCGCTGGGCTGGGTCGCCGCGCATGTTCCGGGTGCCGCAGCGCTCGGTATCAGAGGCATCGGCACCGCGCCCGCCTTCGTGGCTTTGTTCCTCTATTCGCTGCTGCCGGTGGTGGCCAACACCGTGGTCGGGCTTGCCGGCGTACCCCGCGCGGCCAATGATGCAGCGCGCGGCATGGGCATGACCGATGGCCAGCGCCTGTTCGGCGTCGAGTTTCCGTTGGCCTTTCCGGTGATCCTCACCGGCATCCGCATCGTGCTGGTGCAGAACATCGGCCTGGCCACCATCGCCGCACTGATCGGCGGCGGCGGCTTTGGCGTCTTCGTCTTCCAGGGCGTCGGCCAGACCGCAATGGACCTGGTGCTGCTCGGCGCCGTGCCGACGGTGGCGCTGGCCTTCGCCGCGGCCATCATCCTCGACGCAGTGATCGAAATGACCGCCACCAGGCGCAGGGTTGAAACGGCATGATCGAGATCGAAGGCATTACCAAGCGCTATGACGCGACGACCGTGGTCGACGACGTGTCCATGGTCGTCGAGCCGCGTACGGTTTGCGTCATTGTCGGTACCTCCGGTTCCGGCAAGACGACGCTGCTGCGAATGATCAACCGGCTGGTCGAGCCGACCGCCGGCGTCATCAAGCTCGACGGCAACGACAACCGCACGCTGCCCGGCTACGAGCTGCGCCGCAGCATCGGCTACGCTATCCAGGGCCACGGCCTGTTCCCGCACCGCACCGTTGCGCAGAACATCGCCACCGTGCCGGTCCTGCTGGGCTGGGACAAGGACCGCATCAAGGCCCGCGTCGATGAGTTGATGACACTCTACCAGCTCGACCCCGAGGCCTATGGCCAGCGCTACCCGCACGAACTGTCCGGCGGGCAACAGCAGCGTGTCGGCGTCGCGCGCGCGCTCGCCGCCGAGCCCAATGTGCTTCTGATGGACGAGCCGTTCGGCGCACTCGACCCGATCATCCGCACCAAGGCGCAGGAAGATCTGCTGGCGATCCAGAAGCGCTTCGGCACCACCATCATCCTCGTCACCCACGACATGGAGGAGGCGGTCCATATGGGCGACAAGATCGCCGTCATGGATGCCGGAAAGCTGGTGCAATACGCCAAGCCGGAAGAGATCCTGGCGCGGCCGGCGAACGCCTTCGTCGAAACCCTGGTCGGCGCCAGCGAAAAGCCGTTCCGGCTCTTGTCGCTCGGCCGCGTGCGCGACGCCGTGGAAAAGGGGACTGCCGAAGGCGAGGCGATCCCAGGCGACGCCAGCCAGCGCGACGCGCTGGCCGAGCTTCTGTGGTCGGGCCGGCCGGCGCTGCCGGTCAAGGGCGAAGACGGCAAGCTGCTCGGCCGCGTCACCGTCGACGGGCTGGTGAAGCGCGCGGCGAGGCCGGCATGAAAGGGGCCGGTCTAAAAGCCTGGCTGCCTTCGCTGCTCAGGCTTGCACTGGTGGTGCTTCTCATAGCCTTCGTCACCAATCCCGGCTGGTTCGAGCCGCTGTTGAAGCCGCTGACCGAAAACAATGCGCCGGCGATCTACAATCAGGGCAGCCTGCTGACGCTGACCCTGCTGCATCTCAGGACCGTGCTGATCGCTACCGTCGCCGCAACCATCGTTGCCGTGGCGCTTGCCATCCTGGTGACCAGGCCGGCGGGCGCCGAATTCCTGCCGCTGTCGCGCAGTCTGGTCAATATCGGCCAGACCTTTCCGCCGGTGGCGGTGCTGGCGCTGGCGGTGCCCGCCGTCGGTTTCGGCGAGAAGCCGACGCTGATTGCGCTGTTTCTCTACGGCCTGCTGCCGATCTTCGAGAACGCGCTGACCGGCCTAACGACGCTGCAGGGCAACATCATGGAGGCCGCGCGCGGCGCCGGCATGACCGGCTGGCAAAGGCTGATCAAGGTTGAATTGCCGCTGAGTGCGCCGATCATTCTGGGCGGCATAAGGCTGTCGGTGGTGATCAGCCTGGCCACGGCGACGATCGGTTCGACGGTTGCCGCCAAGACGCTGGGCGAGGTGATCATCGCCGGCCTGCTGTCCAACAATCTCGCCTTCGTCCTGCAAGGCGGCCTGATCGTCGCGGCGCTGGCGGTGCTGATCTATGACGGACTGTCCGCCATCGAGCGCTATACGGCGCGCAAGATGGGGCAGGAGACTGGCGACTGACCTTCGCTGGACTGCGGGCAAAGCATTGACTGACGCGGCGTTTTTCAATCGATCTAATAGCAGGGCATCGGCAATGGGAATGTTGTGGCCTAAACCTTTTGGCTGAAAGCGGGGCAAAAACCGAACAATATCTTGACGTTCCGAGCCGTGTTTCGCATACACCGCTGCGAAGGACGGATTCCGCCTAGGCTTATCCGCTCCCCGCACCAACGGCCCAGGGAGGGGTTCTTTTGGGCCATCAATCGAGGAAAATTCGGCAATGACCATCATTTCTGCCGTCATCGCCTGCGGCTTGCTTTCAATCCTTTACGCCATCTGGGCGACACGATCGGTTCTTGCAGCCGATCAGGGCAATGCACGCATGCAGGAAATCTCCGCCGCCATCCGCGAAGGCGCGCAGGCCTATCTGGCGCGCCAGTACACCACCATCGCCATCGTCGGCGTGGTCGTGCTCGTGCTCGCCTGGTGGCTGCTTTCGATCACCGCCGCAGTCGGCTTCCTGATCGGCGCCGTGCTTTCGGGCGCCGCCGGTTTCATCGGCATGCACGTCTCGGTGCGCGCCAATGTGCGCACCGCGCAGGCGGCGTCCAACAGCCTCGCCGCCGGTCTCGACATCGCCTTCAAGTCGGGCGCCATCACCGGTATGCTGGTGGCTGGCCTGGCGCTGCTCGGCGTGTCGATTTACTACTATATTCTGACCGGCCCGATGGGCCTGCAGCCCAATGACCGCATCGTCATCGATGCGCTGGTTTCGCTCGGCTTCGGCGCTTCGCTGATCTCGATCTTCGCCCGTCTGGGCGGCGGCATCTTCACCAAGGGCGCCGACGTCGGCGGCGATCTCGTGGGCAAGGTCGAAGCCGGTATTCCCGAAGACGATCCGCGCAACCCGGCCACCATCGCCGATAATGTCGGCGATAATGTCGGTGACTGCGCCGGCATGGCCGCCGACCTCTTCGAGACCTATGCGGTGACCGTCGTTGCCACCATGGTGCTGGCTGCCATCTTCTTCGGCGGAACCGCCGCTCTGGGTGCGGCGATGCTCTATCCGCTCGCCATCTGCGGCGCCTGTATCCTGACCTCGATCGTCGGCACCTTCTTCGTCAAGCTCGGTTCCAACGGCTCGATCATGGGCGCCCTCTACAAAGGCCTGATCGTCACCGGCCTGCTGTCGATCGTCGGTCTCGGCGTCGCTACCTCGGCAACTGTCGGCTGGGGCGAGGTCGGCACCGTCGCCGGCATGACCATCATCGGCAAGAACCTGTTCATCTGCGGCCTGATCGGTCTCGTTGTGACCGGTCTCATCGTGGTGATCACCGAATACTATACCGGCACCAACAAGCGCCCGGTGAACTCCATCGCCCAGGCCTCGGTGACCGGTCACGGCACCAACGTCATCCAGGGACTTGCGGTGTCGCTCGAATCGACCGCACTGCCGGCAATCGTCATCGTCGGGGGCATCATCTCGACCTACCAGCTCGCCGGCCTGTTCGGCACGGCGATCGCGGTCACCACCATGCTCGGCCTTGCCGGCATGATCGTCGCCCTCGACGCCTTCGGCCCGGTCACCGACAATGCCGGCGGCATTGCCGAAATGGCCGGCCTGCCCAAGGAAGTGCGCCACTCCACCGACGCGCTCGACGCGGTCGGCAACACCACCAAGGCGGTGACCAAGGGCTATGCCATCGGTTCGGCCGGCCTCGGCGCGCTGGTGCTGTTTGCGGCCTATTCGAACGATTTGAAGTTCTTTGCCGCCAATGGCGACAAATATCCGTACTTCCAGGGCATGGGCGATGTCTCCTTCGACCTCTCCAATCCCTACGTCGTAGCCGGCCTGATCTTCGGCGGTCTGATCCCGTATCTGTTCGGCGGCATCGCCATGACGGCCGTCGGCCGCGCGGCCGGCGCCATCGTCGAGGAAGTTCGCAAGCAGTTCCGCGAGGATCCGGGCATCATGGCCGGCACCTCCAAGCCAAACTATGCCCGCGCCGTCGACCTTCTGACCAAGGCGGCGATCCGCGAAATGATCATCCCCTCGCTGCTGCCGGTGCTGGCGCCGCTCGTCGTCTATTTCGGCGTGCAGCTGATCTCGGGCTCCAAGGCGTCCGCCTTTGCGGCACTCGGCGCCTCGTTGCTCGGCGTCATCGTCAACGGCCTGTTCGTCGCCATCTCGATGACTTCGGGCGGCGGCGCCTGGGACAATGCCAAGAAGTCGTTCGAGGACGGTTTTGTCGACAAGGACGGCGTCAAGCACCTCAAGGGGTCCGAAGCGCACAAGGCTTCGGTCACCGGCGACACGGTTGGCGATCCCTACAAGGACACCGCCGGCCCGGCGGTCAACCCGGCAATCAAGATCACCAACATCGTGGCGCTTCTGCTGCTGGCCGTGCTCGCGCACGGCTAAGGCAACGCCACTGCTTCAGGAACAAACCCGCGGGAGCGATCCCGCGGGTTTTTGTTTGAGATTTACGCTGGTGGCAGTCAACCCTCATCCGGCTCGGTCCCCACATCGCCGCGCTTGCTGTAGCGATCCAGCAATTCGCTCACGCCAGGTTCGCGCTCAGGCATCGGCGCCAGGCCACGCAGGCGCCGCAGCTTGGCAAGGAAGGCGCCTCGCTTATACTTGCGGCGGAAGGCGCGGGCGCGGGGATGGATGCCAAGAGCCGCCATCAGCCTGCGCCTGAGATAACTCGATGCCGCCAGGCGAATGGGTTCGCCCGCGCAGCCAAGGATTTTCACGCGCAAGGCGTCCGGCGTCTGCATGGCATCCAGAAGATCCTTCTGTTCCTGCGCATTGTCGCCGAGATAGGAACCCTTGCGTATGCCGGAATGCAACTTGATCACCGTGAGGTGCGGCATCGTCGCGATCACCGCGCCCTTTCGCCATGCCCGAAACAGCCAGTCCTGCGAGCTTTCGCAAAAGCACTGGCTGGCGGGTCGCCAAGGTCCGAGCAGGCTGAACGAAGCGCGGCGAAACATGTGTGCCGAGCCAAATCCTTCCGTCGTGACGGGGTCGTAAAAACCATCCTTGCCGATCCCGAAGATCGAATTGACAGGATTGCCGGCCGCTGACGGCGGCTGGATGACGGCACCGCGCGCCAGCACCACGTCGGCGCCCGAGGCGTCGATCCAGCCGGTCATCGCCGCCAAATGGTCGGGAAACCACAGATCGTCGTGGTTGAGCAAGGCGACGAAGCGGCCACGCGCCCTGGCAAAGCCGATATTGTTGGGACCGGACTGTTCGCCGAAATTGACAGGAAGATCGATGTAGACGATGCGGGCATCGTCAAATTCAGCGACAACGGCCGCCGTATCCGGCCTGCAACCGTCGCCGATGACCAAGGCTTCCCAGTCTTGCATCGTCTGGCGCATGACGCTGGTCAATGCCTGCCGCAGTGCTGCCGGCCGGTTGTGCGTCGCGATCACGATCGAAACCAGCGGTTCGCCGCCGGCCTGTTCGCGCTGCGCCGATGCTTCCACGCTACACCAGTCTGTAGGGAATGTGGTCGGTGTCTGGCGGCAGGCGCCAATGGTCGGGCTGATCGTAGGCATAGGCCTTGTCGACGAGGTTGAGCAGCACCGCCGTCTCCGCTCCGAGCGAAACAACACCGTGCCATATTCCGGGTGGAATGATGACGACCGCCGGGCGCAACGGGCCGATAATCTTGTGCCAGACGGCGCCGAAGGTCGGCGAGGCCTTGCGTCCGTCAAACAGCGAAATGCGAACGCTGCCGACGCAGCAGAACAGCCGGTCGGTCGTCACCGCATGGGCATGCCAGCCCGTCACCGCGCCGGGATACAAGGTGCGTTGGAAGACCTGGCCGACCGGCTCCGAATCGAGCTCCCACTCCTCGCGAAAGATCTCGGTCAGATAGCCGGTGGAGGTTGCGACCGGCCTAATCTCCTTGACCCTCACGCCATCGATCGCCACCGGCTCGATGGGTATCCAGTCAGGCGTGACCACCTGGCCGTCAGCCGTTCCGGTCGCCATCCAGTCTGTCGGTTTTGTCCGGGTTTTTTCCGGCACGGATGCTCCTCCCAATTCAGCGTGATGCGCCATTGGCCAGCACGGTCTGATACGAATTTGACCGGTCGCTGGCAAGTACGCGTCAAGGTTTGCTGATGGGTTTCGATCTCACGGCACTTGATGTTTTGATGCAATCGGAGGGCCGCATTGCCCAAACATCGTTCCGTTCTGCCCAAGCCCGGACCGTTCGCCTGCTTTAATACCCCGGCCATGGCCAGGACATTGCGATCGACGCGGTGTCTGCTCGCCCTCGCGGCGATTTCGGGCAGGGAAAGGCATTTCGGCAGGAAAAGACATGGACATGTTTTTGATGACGGCTTCGCTTGCGCTGGCTGGAATTATTGCCGGCATCTACGTCTCGGGCGTAATCCATGATTTTCGCATCGATGATCTTACCGCCGGCCAGTACATGGCCATGCATCAGATGCGCGACCGGACGTTTACCCGGGTGATGCCGGTCGTCAGGCTGACGACGCTGGTGCTGATCGCGGCGACGGCGATGTTTGCGGTCGATGCCGGCCTGCCGCGCATCCTGACGATCGTCGCCGCGGCGCTGGTGGTGATCGACATTGGCTTCACCGTCAGCCGTCAGGTGCCGCTCAACAAACAGGTGCAGAGCTGGACGCCGGTGACCATCCCCGATGATTGGGCGCAGACGCGCGACAGCTGGGCGGCCAACCACAATCTGCGCCTTGTGCTTGGACTGGCCGAATACGCCTGCCTGTTTGCCGCGGTCATCCTGACGCTCAGCCGGTGATTCAGTTTTCGCGGAACGCCGCGGCATGGGTCGGCACTTCTGCCGGCCGCCGCCGTTGAAAACAGGAGTATTGCCATGCTGCACCACGCTTCATTCAACGCCCGCGATCCGCAGGCCGTCGCCAGCGTCCTTGCCGAAATGCTTGTCGCCACCGCGGTTCGTGCGCCGTCGCCGCCATTTCCTGAGGGAGCATGGTTCGTCTGCCTCGGCGACGATTTCGGCTCGCTGATCGAAATCCTGCCGTGCGGCACGGTTCTGGACCAGCAAGCGCCGCTCGGCATCGGCTTCGACCCGAACATGCGCCTGCGCTCCGGCTCGCATGTGCTGCTCAGCACGCCCAATTCGACCGAAACCATCCAGGGCATTGCCGCCCGCATGGGCTGGCATAGCGAGCTGATCGATGCGCGCCTGTTCAAGGTGCTCAAGGTCTGGGTCGAGGACGAAACCCTCGTCGAATTCCTGACGCCCGAGATCGCACCGCTGTACCGCGCGACATTCGGCTGGGGCGGCATGGCGACACTCGACGCCAAGCTGCGCGAGCTGGAGAGCCAGATGGCGGCAGCGCTTGCCGCCAAGGCCGCGAACCAGTCGGGCCGCAAGGATGACCAACCGGCCGGTGCAATGAGTCCGTGAGCACCGGGGGGCGCCTTCTGCTGACCTCCCGAGGAGAGTTCCCAAACGGCCGCCGAGGTCAACCGGCGCCGGCGCTGTCGCCGGCTTCCGCCTTCAGCCAGTTGATGAATGATCTGGCAGGCTCCCAGGCGGAGATGGACGGGTGGACGACGACGTAGTGGTTCCAGTTCGTCGGTATGTCCGTTGTCAGGAGGCGGACGAGCCTGCCTGTGCGCAAATCGCTCTCGACCAGCGACTTCCTCGCGATGGCGACGCCCAGACCGCTCGCCGCCGCTTCGACCGCCAGCAAGGTGCCGTTCAGATTCATGCCGTCGCCAACCGTATCCAGCGGCAGATTGTTTCTCTCGAACCAGTGGCGCCAATTGGCGCCGCTCTCGTCATTTTCGGCCGTCGTGTCGAGGATGCGAAACAGTCGCAGCACATCGTGCTGGTCTCTGACCGGGCCGTTGGCGGCGAGATAGTCGGGACTGACGACAGGAAAGATCGCATCTGCCATCAGCCATTCGGTCTTGACGGCCGGATAGTGTCCGCCGCCGAAGCGCAATGCGATGTCGACTGTTCGCTGCGAAAGGTCGACGACTGCAAGATCCGCATTGATGTCGATCTCTGTTTCGGGATGCTTTTTGCGAAACCTGTGCAGGCGCGGGGCCAGCCAGCGTACGGCATGCGAAGGAATGGCGGTGACCCTCAGCCTCGTGCGCTCGTTGCGCGCGACACTCGCGATCGTGCTCTGGATTTCCAGCAATGCGCGTCGCACGCCTGCGGACAATCTTTCGCCTTCAAGCGTGAGTTCGACGCGGCGGACATGGCGGGTGAACAGAAGCACGCCGAGATCGGCTTCGAGATCGGCGATGCGGTGGCTGAGCGCGCTTGGCGTAACATTCAGCTCATCGCCGGCGCGCTTGAAGCTGCCCAGCCGGGCAATGACCTCGAAAGCCCGAATGGATTCCAGTTGTGGGAGCCGTCTTGTCATTTGCCGTTACCCTATCCTGCCCATGGGTTCCTTAGCATGAATGAACTAAGCTCATCCATAGCTTCGTAAATAGTCTTTTGTCCAAGTGCGCAAATCATTGTAGCCATCCACTGCCCCCCGATTGCCGCCGTCGGAATGAGAGGCCGTTCATGGAACGAGCCTCGACTACGAACGACAGTGAAATGAAGACAATCGCTTGGGAGTACCCCATGACTATTCGACCCCCCGAGTTTGCGCATGCGCGCTTTTCGACCGCCATGTGGCCCCGAGCCGAATGGAGAAACGTCTATTGCGACCTGTTGCGCCGGATGGTGACCGACATGGATTTTAACGTCACGGAGGAAAAGCTCTCCGTCGACGCGACCATCCTGCGGCTGCCGGGCGTCGGCATTGCCGATTCGAGGACCACCGCCTTCCGCACCATCCGTTCCAGCGCCATGGCCAAGGGGACCGATGACTACATTTTCTTCATGTGTCTGGAGGGCGCTGCCACCTTCTCGCATCTCGGCCGCGAGGCCAGCATCGAGGCCGGCCAGGCAATCCTTCTGTCCTCCTCTGATCCGCATGTGATCGAGCGGGCGATGTCGCATCATCTCTTCATCACCATCCCCAAGGCAGCGCTCGGGCCCGTGGCTGCGAATGCGGATGCCGCCCTGATGACGCCGATGTCATGCGTGGGCGAAAAGTTCTTGCTGCTGACCAGCTATGTCCGTCTGCTGATGCAGGAGCCGAACCTGGCCGCGTCCGAATTGCGCTGGCTTGCCGCCAAGCACATACAGGACCTTGTCGCGGTCGTGGTCGGGGCAACGCAGGACGCCACTGAGGTCGCCGCAGGCCGCGGCATACGCGCCGCGCGGCTGCGCGCCATCAAAGCCGATATCGAAAGCAATCTGGCTTCCGGCGATGTCGGGTCCGACGCGCTGGCCGGGCGCCACCGCGTCAGCGCGCGCTATATCAGAAAGCTGTTCGAGGGTGAGGGTACCTCGCTGTCGCAGTTCGTGCTTGGCCGGCGGCTGGCGCTGGTTTGCAGCAAGCTATCCGACCTGCGCCTGGCACACCGCACCATCGGCGCCATCGCCTTCGACGCCGGCTTCGGCGATCTCTCGACCTTCAACCACGCCTTCCGCCGGCATTTCGGCATGACGCCTTCGGAAGCGCGGCAGAGTGCGGCTGTGCACCGCGCCTCGCTGGAGCCCGGCGGCCGAACAGGCCACGCGCGGCAAAGCGCGACGGGTGTTGCGGCCGCATGACCTCAAAACAAAAGCCCGCAGGATCGCTCCCGCGGGCTTTTGGTCGCCTGAGATGGTGTCGCTTCGGGGGAAGCAAAAATCTAAGGAAGGCGGTCGCTTCTTAGGCGCCGCCGCCAGGAATGGGGGGCGCCAGCTTGCTGGCGCCTTTGATGATCTGGCTGAGGAAGTTCTGGTCCTTGCCGCCGGTCGGCGTGGTGCGCGAGATGAAGTCGAAGATCTTGCCGTCCTTCAGACCGTAATTGGCAATCTGGGTGACGCGCCCGTCCTCGCCAAAATAGACCGCGAGCACTTTCTGGTCGACCAGGCGCGGCTTGTCGAAAGCGACATAGCGCTTGCGCGTTTGCGAAATGTAATAGAACGCCTCATTGTCGAAGGTGGCTTTCGTCGATGGCGTGCCGAGCGCCAGAAGCACCTGTTCGCGGCTGGAGCCCACCGGCACCGAATCGACAGCCTGCTGGTCGATAACATAGCCCTGCGTCAGCGTCTCGCTAGGGTTAAGGTCGCCGAACATCTTGGACGAATTGCAGCCCGACAGCGCGGAAGCCACCAGCACCAGCGAAACCGCGGCGGTGGCCCCAGGCAGAAAAGTCGACTTGAATTTCAGCGCGCGCAACAACAACTCCATTAGCTGGCCGCAACTTGCGCTGGGCGGCAAAACCGGTAAACCAGCTTGCTTGCCGATGCAACAAGGCCCATTCAAACAATCGGTCCCCAGGAGACCACCCTCAATGTTCCAGCGCCTTTTTGGCCGCGAACGCAACGCCAACCGCGCTATCACCGAGGCGCTTTACGCACAAATCGTGGCGGCGGCGCGGCAGACCGTGTTTTATTCCCACTGGAATGTGCCGGATACGCCGCTC
This sequence comes from Mesorhizobium sp. LSHC412B00, assembly GCF_000503035.1. NCBI lineage: Bacteria > Pseudomonadati > Pseudomonadota > Alphaproteobacteria > Hyphomicrobiales > Phyllobacteriaceae > Mesorhizobium > Mesorhizobium sp. LSHC412B00. The sequence continues at coordinate 48,812 of NZ_AYWB01000019.1, forward strand.
GGCCGTTTCGAGATGCTGTCGCTGCATATGTTCCTGTTTCAGCACCGGCTGCGCGGCGAAGAGGGCGTCGCGCATGAGGTCGCGCAGGTGCTGATCGACGAGTTCTTTCTCGATGTCGAGCATTCGCTGCGGGAACTGGGCGTTGGCGATGTCGGCGTGCCCAAGCGCATGAAGAGGCTGGCCAAAATGTTCTACGGCCGTACCGCCGCCTATGACGACGCGCTGGAACGCAGCGACCGCGACGCGCTTGCTGCCGCCCTGGCGCGCAATGTCAGACCCGATGCCGGCGCCTGGCCGCAAGCCTTGCCGCTGGCGTCCTATGTAATCGATGCCGCAAGGCAGCTTGAAGCACAGCCGTCCGAATCGATCGTTTCCGGTGCCGTGGCGTTTCCCGTCGCGAAAGCGGAGTGAGGAGGGGAGACCAAGATGAAACATGTGGACACGCCTAGCCCGGTCTCATTTGCGGCCAATGTCGGCCGCCTGCCGCACAAAGGTTTGCAGGTGGTGATCGACGCCGACGCCGCGCAGCGCGCAATGCTTGCGCGCGAGCACGAGCTGCTTTCGGTCGAAAACTACCGTGCTGAGCTTTTGGTGGCGCCGTGGAAGCGCAATGGCGTCAAGGTCAGCGGCCGCGTCGAGGCTGATATCACCCAGGCCTGCATCGTCACCCTTGAGCCGGTCGCGGCCCATATCGACGAAGAGGTCGAGGCGCTGTTCCTGCCGGAGCAATCCAAGCTCGGACGGCAAGGTTTCGAAGGCGGTGGCGAAATCCTGCTCGACGCCGAAGGGCCGGACAGCCCGGAAACTTTCTCCGGCGACACGATCGACGTCGGCGCGCTCGCCGAACAGTTCTTCGGGCTGGCGATCGATCCCTATCCGCGCAAGGCAGGCGCCTCGCTCGATGCCGCCGGCCCGAACGAGCCCATCGAGAATGAATTCCAGCAAAAGCTGCGATCCTTGCTTGGAAAATCCTAAAACACGAAGCGATCGGAGAAAAGCCGGTTGTGCGGCAGCCCAAAACCGCTATTTTCGCCGAACCTTCGCGAGCCCCCGAATTTCGCGAGTTTAGTATTTCTTTCGCGGGCCATGTGCCCTGGCCCAAGCTAGTGAGATAAAGACCGCGTGATCAGGATTTCCATCGATGCCATGGGTGGCGATCACGGGCCAAACGTGGTCATCCCGGCACTCATGACGGTCGCCGTCAGGCGTCCCGACATTCGCTTCGTCATATATGGGCGCGAGGAATTGGTGCGCCCCGAACTCGCCAAATTCCCCAAACTGGCCGAGGTCAGCGAGTTCCACCATTGCGAAGTCGCGGTCAGGATGGACGACAAGCCGAGCCAGGCGCTGCGCCACGGCCGCTGGAAGTCGTCGATGTGGAAGGCTGTCGAAGCAGTCAAGAGTGGCAGCGCGCAGGCCTGCATTTCGGCCGGCAATACCGGCGCGCTGATGGCGATGTCGAAATTCTGCCTGCGCACGATGGCGACCATCGACCGTCCGGCGATCGCGGCGATCTGGCCCACGATGCGCGGCGAGAGCGTGGTGCTGGATGTCGGCGCCACCATCGGCGCCGATGCGCACCAGCTGATCGACTTTGCCATTCTCGGCACCGGCATGGCGCGCTCGGTGTTCGGCATCGACCGGCCGAAAGTCGGCCTGCTCAATGTCGGCGTCGAGGAGATCAAGGGACAGGAAGAGGTCAAGGAAGCCGGGCGCATGCTGCGCGAGGCCAACATGGCCTCGATGAATTATCATGGCTTCGTCGAGGGTGACGACATCGGCAAGGGCACGGTCGACGTGGTCGTCACCGAAGGATTTGCCGGCAACATCGCGCTCAAGACGGCAGAAGGCACTGTGCGCCAGATCTCAGGCTATCTGCGCGCCGCGATGAACCGCACGCTGATGGCCAGGATCGGCTATGTCTTCGCCAAGGGCGCTTTTGACCGCCTGCGCGAAAAGCTCGATCCGGGCCGCTCCAATGGCGGCGTTTTCCTGGGTCTGAACGGCATCGTGGTAAAGAGCCATGGCGGCGCCGATTCGGACGGTTTCGCGGCGGCCATCGAGCTTGGCTACGACATGGTGCGCAACAATCTGATCGACCGCATCGAGGCCGATCTCGACCTGTTCCATGCGCGCAACCCGCATGCCCAGGCAAACAGGAAATCCGACGCCACCGTCGACGAAAAGGAATAGGAAAGAGCTTTGATCAGATCAGTCGTGCGCGGCACCGGTGCTGCGCTGCCCCGCCGCATCATGAAGAATGCCGATTTCGAAGGCATGGTCGAGACCTCGGACGAGTGGATCGCCCAGCGCACCGGCATCCGCCAGCGTCATATCTCCGCTGATGACGAGACGACGGCGTCGCTGGGCGAGGCGGCGGCGCGCGCAGCGCTCGACAATGCTGGTCTTACGCCTGCCGACATCGACCTGATCGTGCTGGCGACCTCGACGCCCAACAACACCTTTCCGGCGACCGCCGTCGAGATCCAGAACCGGCTCGGCATGCATCACGGCTTTGCCTTCGACCTGCAGGCGGTGTGCTCGGGCTTCGTCTATGCGGTGACCACCGCCGACCTCTACATCAGAGGCGGCCTCGCCAAGCGCGTGCTGGTGATCGGCGCGGAGACCTTTTCCCGCATCCTCGACTGGAGCGACCGCTCGACCTGCGTCTTGTTCGGCGACGGCGCCGGCGCGCTGGTGCTGGAAGCGGATGAGGGCACCGGCGGCATTGCCGACCGTGGCGTGCTGGCGATGAGCCTGCGCTCCGACGGCGCCCACAAGGACAAGCTTTTCGTCGATGGCGGTCCCTCGACCACCGGCACGGTCGGCCATCTCAGGATGGAAGGTCGCGAAGTGTTCAAGCACGCCGTCGGCATGATCACCGACGTCATCGAGGCGACGTTTTCGCAGGCCGGCATAACCGCCGACGACCTCGACTGGTTCGTGCCGCATCAGGCCAATAAACGCATTATTGACGCTTCGGCCAAGAAGCTCGGGATTGCTGAGCAAAAGGTGGTGGTCACCGTCGATTTGCACGGTAACACCTCGGCTGCTTCCGTGCCGCTGGCGCTTTCGGTGGCCGTCGCCGACGGTCGCATCAAGAAGGGTGATCTCGTGCTCCTGGAAGCGATGGGCGGCGGCTTCACCTGGGGCGCGGTTCTCGTTCGCTGGTAAGTGCCGAACGGTCCGGTTTCGGTCCTTGACCTTGCCGGATCAATTACTTAGGCTCTGCCTTTACCTGTATCGATTTATGTTTTTTGAACTGATGGGACGGTCGCATGGGGGGAAAGACACTTACGCGCGCCGACCTTGCCGAAGCTGTTTACCGTAAGGTCGGCTTGTCACGCACTGAATCGGCAGAACTCGTCGAGGCGGTGCTGGACGAAATCTGCGAAGCCATCGTACGCGGCGAGACGGTGAAGCTGTCGTCCTTCGCCACCTTCCACGTCCGTTCCAAGAACGAACGCATCGGCCGCAATCCCAAGACCGGCGAGGAAGTGCCGATCCTGCCGCGCCGGGTGATGACCTTCAAGTCGTCGAACGTGCTGAAAAGCCGTATCCTGCGCTCGCACCAGAACAGCAAGGCCAAGGGCGGCAAATAGGTTCTGCCGCAGGCTTCGGTTGAAAACGCCGGGCCGTTTTGACGCCGGGCTTGAATATTGTTTCATAAACCGCTGAAATGATACCCGATTCGGCAGACTGGGCCGGATCGCCGTCCAGCGTGAGGATTTCGCCCATGGACAAGAGCCCCGACGCTTTCCGCACCATCAGCGAGGTCGCGGAGGATCTCGATCTGCCGCAGCACGTGCTGCGCTTCTGGGAAACCCGTTTCAACCAGATCAAGCCGATGAAGCGCGGCGGCGGCCGCCGCTACTACCGGCCGCAGGATGTCGAACTGATCAAGGGCATCCGCCACATGCTCTACGACCAGGGTTACACGATCAAGGGCGTGCAGAAACTGCTGCGCGAGAACGGCAACCATTTCCTGGTCGCCATCGGCAATGGCGACATGGCTGCCGTCGAAGCGATCTCGCAGCGCAGGCAGGCCGATCAGGTGCCGCTGACGCCAGCCGCCCAGCCGCGCGGCATGGATGACGAGATGCTGGTCGGCCAGCCCAAGGTAAAACCCAGCCGCCGCTTTTTCGGCCTGGGCAAGACCGAGGAGGAAGGTCCGGTCCAGCCCGGCGCATCGAAACTGTCGCGCGACAACCGGGCCTTGCTGCAGGAGGCGCTGTTTGACCTCCTGGAGTGCAAGCGCCTGCTCGACCAGGTGCGCTAACCTTTCCGCTGCCCTCGGGCAAGCAGACCGGAACCGGTTCTGCGGCCATGCGTTTGGCCTTCTCTCAAAAGAAGGAAAAACAATCATGGTATCGCTTTCGACCCTCTCCGATCTCGATCTCGAAAAGCAGGTCGCGACCCTTTCCAAAGAGCTCGCCGCGTTGCGCAAAGTCGTGGCCAAACGCGGCGGTGCTTACTACGAGGACGGGCGCGATGCCGCTTCGGACTATTATGGGCAGCTTGCCGACCTTGTCAGCGATGCGCTGCCGGCGATCAGGAAGCAGGGCAGGGCGATCGAAAAGACGGCGCGCGATCGTCCGGCAACAGCCGCTGCTGTTGGGTTGGTCGTGGTCGGCCTTCTCGCCAGCCTGTTGCTCAGCCGGCGCTAAAACAATTCACGAAAACAAAAAGAAAATGGCGGCCGTCCCGCGGACGACCGCCATTTCCCTGATCTGCGGCCGATTACTTGGCGAGCTTGATCTTGGCCTGCGGCGAAACCTGCGCGGTCTGGCTGCACTTGCCATAGACAGTGCCATTCTTGTCCGTGGCGTCGGTATAGGTGCCTTTGCACTCGATCGAGAGCACCAGGCAATGACCGGAGCCCTTGCAAACCGCGCCGCCGTCGCCCGTGGGATGCGTGCCGTTGGCGAAAGCCGAGGTCGGAACGGAAGCCGAACCGAAGGCCGAGACGATGAGGGCCGCGGCGAGCGTGATGCGCTTGAAGTTGGTCATTTGAGCATTTCCTTCTCTGGATCGAGGATCGCCACCATGGCGTCCTTCTGTGTTGGGATCGCCTTCTCGGCGTCCATGCCGGTTAGTGCGGCCTCCAAAGCAAAGGTTCATGCGTGGTTCGAATTTTCTTCGCGTTTTTTCGCGACGTCGATTTTTAGCCTTCGCCAACGGACGGCGCCTGGCGGGGGCGGCATCGATCATGCATTTTCGCGTGAAGGCCGCTGAGGTAGCGGCGCGGCATCCCATGCGAAGGTCACACCGTGGCGTGCCCAAATGGCCGGCCAAGACCTAGTCCGCGCCCGGCTCTTGTCAGGTGGCGGCAGCAGTCATTGCCGCCACTTGGCACCGCGCTTTCTGCCACTCCCGGCTGCGACTATAACGCCAGTCCAAAGGTACCGGCGGAGGAGACGGGCGTGGTCGCAAATTACATCGACGAGTTCATCATGTTCTGCGCTGGGCTGTGGATGACAGGCGTTGGTTTTGGGCTGCTCCAAAGTCCTTTTCAGGCCCAGAAAGGTCAGCAGCCATGGTGGCTGCAGGTCGCGAAGCATTTCAAATGGATGGGACCGCTTTTGATTTTGATCGCAATAGTGCTCGCGTTCGCGGCGCCGTCCTAGCGGGTTCCGACAGCATTGAGAGACCCGTGGTGTCCTGCAACTGGCAACCGCTGTGTTGTCGGCCTTGCGCCTGATACGTTCGTTGGGGTGCGCTGTGGTTGCTCGCGTTCTGGCGCATCGGCGCCATCGAATCCTGCCTTCAGCTTTTCCACGTGTCGCCTGGCAAAAACCAACGGGAAGGCGGCCTTGGCGAGGACTCCAGGGCCAGCCTTCCCGTTGGGCAAGTCGGCCGTGTCAGGCCTTCTTGGCCTCCACCTTCTTGTGGTGGTGGTGGTGGTGGTGATGGTGATGGTGATGGCGGTGATGCTTGTTGTGATGATGATGATGGTGGTGATGGTGATGCTTCTTGTGCAGCGGTGCTGCGTCGGCGCTGCTGGCGCCGATGAGCGGCAGAGAGACAGCCAGGGCAAAAGCCAGCCCGAGAGCCGACAGGAGGGACTTCTTCATGACTTCGTTTCCTTTTCTGCGCGGGCTGAATTTGGCCGTCACCGAGCAAGATCGGTGCCGGTGAACCCCGCAGTCATGACTATCGCCTCCGAACTTTTCGACAGTTTTTCCGGACTGTAGAATTTTGTTTCTGGATTGTGTCTGGCGGCTTCGTCGGCAACTTACATCGGCGGAATGACGCCGTTTGTGCCGACAACGACCCGGCCCGCGGTCAGCTTGCCGTCACTGCCGCGCTCGGCGTTGACGAACACCACAGCGCCAGGCTTGAGGTCGGCGGGCGTCGCCGGCGCGAAGGTCACCACCGGCGTCGTCTGCGGGATCGCGATCTGCTTTTTCTGGCCATTGTCGTAGGTCAGCGTCACCGTGCGACCTGCAATCTCGGTGACATCGGCGACCGTGCCGTTGGTCATCCGGCTGTTGGGCTCGAGATCCCACGGGCGGTCGCCTTCGCCGGCGCCCTTCAGCGCGGCCGGGAAGATCACCACCTCGAGCGCGCCGCTGCCGCCATCGGCCTTCGAAACAGAGGCAATGCCGAGGAAATCGCCTTGCTTGATATCCCCGGCATCCGCCTTGGCGACGCCGGAAATCTTCCACCCTTCAGCCAGCGCGATGGCGTCGGTAGCGCCTTCGCGGGTCTTCACCGTCAGCGTCGCTCCGGCAAAGGCGGTCACCGTGCCGCGAATGCGCACGGCCTCGGCGGCTTGCGCCGCGACCATGCTCGCGCCAGCGAGGCCTGAAATCGTGGCGAGCACGATGGCTGATGTCTTGAATGTCATGGATCTGATCCTCTTGGGAAAAGCTGGCCCGATGCGGCTGCCAGCAACATCAGGCTAACGCGCGAGCGGCGCAAAACCGCTGAACACTTCGGCCTGCGGCCCTTCAAAAGAACTTGATTGGGAGATCGGGGCGGAGATCCTATATGTGCCCTGGCGCCTGCGGTTTTGACGCCGGTTCACGATGCTGTGACGGTCGGTTTGGGCCTTGGCAAATCGCCGTCAAGCGGGCATTGTCCCGGCTCTCAGGCAACACCCTATCATTTGATCCAAAACTCTTTAGCCCCATGGAGTTGCCAATGCCCCAAACTGCAAAACACGAACCCTTCTCCAGGCTGGCGGCCGATGTTGCGGCCGACGTTGCGCTCGAGCACCCCGGCCTCAAAGCCATCCGGGAGACAAAGGGATACAGTATTGAAGAGCTTTCCCTGACCTGCGGTCTGTCGACCAGCGAGATTGCCGACATAGAGAGCGGCAAGGACACCGATCCGACGAAACTTCGCCGGATCGCCGCAGCATTGCAATTGCCGGAAACGGCCCTGATCGATGCCCCGGCGCCCACGGCGCCTGTGGAAAACCGGTCCGTTTCATAAACAACGGCCAAGCGTCGTTCAACAAGCCCGCCATGGTTTGCCCTGGCGGGCTTGTTGCATTCGCCCAACGGCGAATGTCACTTCTTGCTCGGATCGTCCGCCGGGTTGACGTAGGTGATCGCGAACGGCCCCTCGCCATGAACCTGGACGATCGTAGCGCTTGTCGTCCAGGCGTAATGGTTCATTCCCTGTGGGGCTACGCCGAAGCCGCCGGCGGTCAGTTCGATGCCCTTGGTCTCGTCGAGCTTGTCGCCCATGCCGATATGAAAATTGCCGGAAATCACCGTCACATATTCCGAGGTGGGATGGTTGTGCGCGGCAATCCTGTAGCCGGCCGGCAGCTTCAACCGCAGCACGTAGATGCCATCCTTCGAGGGGTCCCCGGCGATGACAGTCATGTCCGCGCCGGCGGGCAGGACAGCAGGAGCAGGGCCCCATTTGATGGCGTCCGCGTTTATCGGCATGTCGTCGGCAAGCAGCGGCGCCGTCCCGATAAGCAGCAGCGCCAGAGCCGAGGCGAGCTTGAGCATGATGATCTCTCCGGTTGGTCGTGGGAGCACAGCATCAGCGCCGGCCCTGGTCCATTGCGACCTACCAAGGCAGCAGCCCGAACACATCTCCCGCACGGGGGATGCGCCTTGCGTTGCTGACATGCGGCGCGACCCGGCTGGCTTGGCATCGCTGCGGCCGTCGAGGGGGCGGGGAGTTGCCGGCGATCGAGCGTGAAGCTATCCAGTGTGACCACTAACCGCATTTTCGAATGGGACTATGCCGAGATGAGCCTTGAATCCGTGCGCGCCTTCCTGGCTGCCCATGCGCCCGATGTCGAAGTGCTCGTCACCGAAGCGAGTTCCGCGACGGTGGCGTTGGCGGCTGAGGCGCATGGCGTGGAGCCGGCGCAGATCGCCAAGACCATCTGCCTGCGCGTCGGCGGTGAGACCATGCTGATCGTTGCCGGCGGCATGTCGAGGCTCGACAACCGCAAATTCAAGGACCGTTTCCGCGGCAAGCCGCGCATGCTTGACGCCGACGAGGTTGTCGCGATTACCAGCCATCCCGTCGGCGGCGTCTGCCCATTCGGCCTGCCGGCGCCGCTGCCGGTCTATTGCGACGTCTCGCTGCGCGCCTTCGATGAAGTCGTGCCCGCGGCCGGCGCCACCAACGCCGCTGTAAGGCTCAGCCCGCAGCGCATGGCACAGATTGTCGGCGCCGAATGGGTCGACGTCTGCCAAGGATGAATGTTGGTGATTTGAGAAGCAGGACCTTTGGGGGCAAGTCCTGTCTAAAAATGGTCGGAGTGGCCGGATTCGAACCGACGACCCCTTGACCCCCAGTCAAGTGCGCTACCGGGCTGCGCTACACTCCGGACCGCGCAAAGCCATATATTTTCAAGGGGTATGGTGCAAGCGCTAAAACGGCGCGCCGGGCCTGAAAGTCGCCAGCATTCGGCCTTGTCGGCGCAATGCCAAGGCGATATGGCTCGCGCAGTATCGATACGAAGGATTGCGCGTGGCAAGTTCCTGTTTTTTTCTGGCGGCCGACGCCAATTATTTTCCGTATGCATGCTTGGCGGCGCGCAGAATTCTGGATGTTTCGGGAGAGGCAACACCGGGATTCATCCTGCATGTCGGCGCACGCGATGCCGATATGCGTGTTGCTGAACGCCTGCTGACGAACCGTCTTCGCATAGTGGACGTTTCGGGGCTGTTTGCGGAGGCTGGCCATACTTTCCGGCCAAGCAATGTCGGCACTTTTGTTCGGCTTTTCGCCGACCAACTGCCTCAGTTCGCGGACTATGACCGCATCGCTCATGTCGATTGTGATGTTCTGTTCAATCGAGATATCGCCGACCTGGTGGGCCAGACACTTCATGCTCCGTTGTTGGCCGCTCACGACGATTACATGTATTTCCGCCCGGGCTATCGGAACAAACTGTCGATGCAGCCGGGGGCGCCTTATTTCAACGCCGGCATCATCGTCTTCAACATGCCGCCCGTGCGTCAACAGGGACTTTTGCACCGCGCCAGAGATGTTGCCGTTGCCGGGCAAATGAACGATCAGAACGCGCTGAACATCGTCTTCGAGGGCAAGTGGCAGACGATGCACCCGAACTGGAATTTGATGTCCAACGATACGAAGGAGTTTCGGTTCGCCCAAGCCTATGCGCGGCATTTCGCCGGCGGCAAGCCCTGGGGAAGCCAGGTCGACGTGGAGCCCGAGGCGCTTGCCGTCTGGCGCGATCTGGCAAGGGATACGCCGTGGCTTGAGCCCTTCCGGCAGCGTATTCCCTTCGAGCGGGGCGTCATGAGGCGGTTCGCCCGAAGGTTCGACGGTATCATGGGGATGTTGCCGAACAAGGACCGGTATCGGCGGCGCGCACGGTACGACGGCAGCAAGGTGCATAAGATATATGCCGAGCATGCTGACGCCGGGGCGATGGCTGTGCAGTTTCCGGAAGTACTCGGTGGTTTCGCCTGAGACCCGCAACGGAGCTCTCGCGAATGGGTCAGGCAACAGGTTGTAGCATGCCGCAAAAATCGTGTTTCTTTTTCGCCACCGACCAGAGGTATTTCCCGTATGCCAGCCTGGCGGCGCGCCGCGTGCTGAATGTGTCGGACCACCTCGACGGCTTTATTTTGCACACCGGTGTCATCTCCAACGAAGACCGAGCTATCGGAGAGCGTCTGCTCGGTGGGAAGATCCGCATCCTGGATGTCACGAAATTCATGGAAGCGACAAACTTCAACCGCGGAACGCACCCAACCCTTGCGACCTACATCAGGCTGTTTGCCGATCAATTGCCGGAGTTCGAACCATATGACCGCATCGCCTATTCCGACGCCGATGTGCTTTTCAACAGATCGATAGAAGACCTCTGCAACGTCCCGCTCAACGCTCCGCTGCTGGCCGCACACGATGAGCAGACCTATTTCGACGTAAAGTATCGACAGCATTTACCGATGCAGCCAGGCGCGCCGAAGTTCAATGCCGGCGTGCTGGTGTTCAACATGCCACTGGTCAGGCAGGAGGGGCTTCTGGAGCGTACCCGGCAGTTGGCCTCCGAGCAGGTTTACGGGATGGATCAAGGTGCATTGAACGTGGCTTTCGAGGGCAGGTGGCAGACGATGCACCCGTTCTGGAACGTGATGACCAACTACACCAGCCAGATTTCTTTCAGCCGCTGCTACGCCCGCCACTTCGCCTGGGGCAAGCCCTGGGACCGTCCGCCGATCGGTGTCGAGGTCGGCGCCATGGCGATCTATCGTGATCTGGCGAAAGGCACGCCCTGGGCCGGCCGTTTCAACAGCAACTGGCCGATCAAGAGAGGCATATTGAAAAACCTCGGCCGCAAGTTCGACGCCATCAGCGGGATTTTGCTGAACGACGAGAAGCGCAAGCGACGGGCGCGGTTCGACGCCGAAGAGGTCAGCGCCATCTTTGCCAGCCATGCGGACAATTCGATGTTGGCCGTGCAATACCCCGAACGGGTAGCTGGCATAGCCAGATAGAACTTGACGCTCCGCCGGACGCGGTTCCTCCCGCCAATCTTCCTCGATAAGTCTATTGCCTCGCTGGTTGATGCCCTCCGGCTAGCACGCTCAAGGCCGAGCCGATACTTAGCTCCAATCCAGATTGATGTTGCGGATGCCTTCCTGCGCGATCCGGCCCCGCAGCTTGCCGATCCGGTCGGCCAGGTCTGGCGAGAACCGTTCATGTGTCTCGACCAGGATTTGTCCAATCGAACGGTGAATGCTGGCGTCCAGCATGGCTTCGATGCATTCCGCTTCGGCCCCTTCTATGTCCATCTTGACGATGGCGATCGGCTCATGGAGACCTTGCAGGAACTGCACCAGGTCAACCACCTCAACTTCAAAGCTTTTCCCGTTCGTGTGTTCGTGTGTCTGGATCAGGGACGACGATTCGGTCCTGCGGAGATCGCTGACGTCCGGCCTCTGATGGAATGTGGCCGCTCGCGCTGATCCACCAACAGCCTTCGGAATGATCGTCACCCGGTCGTTGTTGCCAAACCTTTTCGTCAAAATCTGGCGAGCAACAGGGTCAGGCTCGAAAGCAATCACCCGCATCCCATAGGCTAGTACATGTCCCGTGACGTCGCCAATATTGGCGCCGAGATCGATGAACAGACTATCGGCGAGAAGCTTTTTCATAAGCTGATGGAAGTCGTATTCGGCCTGCCGCACACGCCGCGGGGGCCTGTGCCATCGGCGATACGCGTACCAGCGCAGCATGAATTCGAAATAGCTTTCCCTCAGCATAACCACGCCCGTCAGATTAGTGGCGCCCACCAACCCGGAATATTATCCAGCCCGGCAAGCACGCCAACTCAATTGGAATTTTGTCAGTCGCGTTTAGCGACGTTTTCCCACCATCACAACATAAATGCGCCGCCGGCAACCGTGCTCAATTCGACCAGGGGTTGGAGCAAGCAGATCAAAGCCTGCGAGGGCCTGCACAACCCCGGTATTGGCGTGCGCGGCTGTTCCTGTCCTTTAGGATTACTCGGCTACCTCGGTTGCGCCACCGCCCGCAACCCGCGCTGATGCCTGTATTCCAGCGCGATCGCGCCCCAGATTAGGCCGAGCAGCAGGTAGACATGGCGCCAGTGGTCGATGTCGATGAAGGTGCCGAGCCCGATATTGCCGATGAAAGCGACGTAGGCGCAGAGCAGATAGGGCTGCCACGGCCGGTCGCGCAAAAGGATGCGGAAGCCGGCCGCGATCGTCCACAGCGTCAGCGACAGGAACGAGACGAAGCCGAGCCAGCCATAATCCATCAACGTCTTCAGCCAGATGTCGTGCGTGTCTTCGCCGAAAATGGTGCCGAACACCAGCGGGCCGATGCCGAGCGGATGTTCGAGCGCCATCTCGAAGCCGATCGTGTAGCGGGCAAAGCGGCCAAGGCGCGCCGTGTCGTAGCTCTGTTCGAGCTGGGCGCGGCTGGAAAACATCTCGCCGACGCCGGGCAGCTGCAGGATGACGATCATGGCGACCACCAGCAGGGTGACGGCGGCAATGGTCATGATGATGACGCGCAGCCGGAACTTGCCGCTGTTGCTTTGCAGGAACAGGGCGCCGGTGAGCAGGATGGCCGAGACGGCGAACATGCCCCAGGCGCCGCGCGAGAAGGAGAAGAAAATGCCGGCGGTGATGATCAGCAGCGGCACCGCCAGAAGCGGCATGCGCGCGATCGAGCCGGTCAACAGCAGATAGAGCAGATAGATGCCGGGCAGCACCAGGAACGGCCCGAACACGTTCGGATCCTGGAAGGCGCCCTGGGCGCGGTCGTATCTGGTGAAGATTTCAGCGCCCGGGAAAGCGTGGAAATAGCCGGCAATGCCGAGCAGCGAGGTCACCACCGCGGAGACGACATAGGCGATGAAGATCAGCCGGTAGAGGCCGGGCTGCACCGCCGTCACCGACGAGAAGAACACCGCGGTGAACGCGAGAAACAGCGAGACGGCGAGATAGAGCGGTGTGTTGGCGAGATCGGCCATCTGCGTCATGGCAATCATGCCGCCGATGTTCATCGTGATCAGCAGCACCAGCAGCGGCACGGCGGCGCGCGATATGCGCAGGCCAAACAGCACCCACACCCCGATCAGCCCGAGCATGAAAAGATCGTAGGGCGCCGGTTCGTCGATGACGAAGCCTGACAGGAAGACGCCGAAAAACACCGCGCCGGAGGATATCAGCCCGATCAGCTTGGCATTGACCGCAGCCTGCGGCACATCATGGGAAATCGCGCTCAATAGGCGTTTTCCGTGTTGAGCAGCCGCAGCGGCGTCATGAGCAGGATGCGCAGATCGAACAGCATCGACCAGTTCTCGATGTAATAGAGGTCGTATTCCGTGCGCATGCGGATCTTCTCATTGGTGTCCATCTCGCCGCGCCAGCCATTGATCTGCGCCCAGCCGGTAACGCCGGGCTTGACCTTGTGGCGGGCGAAATAGCCGTCGACCACCTCATTGTAGAGAAGGTTGTGCGACTGCGCGGCAATCGCATGCGGGCGCGGACCGACCAGTGACAGCGTGCCGAACAGCGAGTTGAAGAACTGCGGCAGCTCGTCGATCGAGCTCTTGCGGATGAAGCGGCCGACGCGGGTGACGCGCGGATCGTTCTTGGTCACCGTCTGCTTGGCGGTCGGGTCGGAGCGGTCGGTATACATGGAGCGGAATTTGTAGACTTCGACGATCTCGTTGTTGAAGCCGTGCCGCTTCTGCTTGAACAGCACCGGACCCTTGCTGTCGAGCTTGATGGCGATGGCAGTCGCCAGCATCACCGGTGAAAACAGGATGATGCCGATCAGCGAGAAGACGATGTCGAAGGCGCGCTTGGCGACCGAATCCCAGTCGTTGATCGGCCTGTCGAAGATGTCGAGCATCGGCACCGAGCCGATGTAGGAATAGGCGCGCGGGCGAAACTGCAAAGCGTTCGAATGCGCCGAGAGCCGGATGTCGACCGGCAGCACCCAGAGCTTCTTCAGCAGTTGCAGCACGCGCGTTTCGGCAGTCAGCGGCAGCGACACGATCAGCATGTCGATGCGCGCGATGCGGGCGAATTCCATCAGCTCCGAAATGGTGCCGAGCTTGGGATAGCCGGCCACGATCGGCGGCGAGCGCTTGTCGCCGCGGTCATCGAAGATGCCGCAGATGCGGATGTCGTTGTCTGGCTGCTTCTCGACCGAGCGGATCAGCATCTCGGCCGCCTTGCCGCCGCCGACGATGACGGCGCGGCGTTCCATGCGGCCGTTGCGCGCCCAGCGCCGGATCAGCTTCGACATCACCAGCCTGAGGCCGAACAGCAGAAGCAGCCCGACGACAAACCAGGTGCCGAACAGCAGACGCGAATAATCCTCCGACATTTTCATGATGAAGGCCGTCAGCGCCATCAGCGCGAAGGTGCCGGCCCAGACCATCAGCACGCGACCGAGATTGGAGATCGGTCGCATCAAGGCGGAGATCTGGTAGCAATCGCTGACGTCGAGCAGCACCACGGCCACGAATGACGCCGCGGCAATGGTCAGCGGATATTGCCAGGCGAGATAGTTGAAGAAGCCGACAAAATGGAAGTAGAGCGCGAGCCCCGACAGGAACAGCAAGCCGAATTCGACGATGCGCAGTACGCCGCTGACCATGACCGGCGACATGGTATCGCGCCGGTATTGCGAGGCGACCTGGCGGGCAACACTGTTCATGCCGCCGGGCGTGGGGCTCTCGGCAGGACTGCCGAATTTGCGCACCGCATCGGCCGAAAAGCGGCGCGTGGGGTCGGTCTCGTTCATCGGGTTTCCCACAAGGTTCCGCCATGACGATAGCAGAAAGAGAGCTAAAAAAACCTTGAGAACAACTTGTGGTTTTGGACGGTCGTCTATCTGTTGAGCGCGGCGAAATAGGCCTTTTCGATTTCGGCGGCCATCACATCGGCGCCGAATCGCGCCCTGAGCCTGGCGGTGTCAGGCATGACGCGCCGGTATGCGTCGAGATCGCGCAGCGCTTCACCCATCTTGTCGCCGAGTTGGCGCGGATCGGGACGGATCAGGGCAGGGGATCCCTCCCCGAAGATTTCGGGAATGCCGCCGACGGCCGTGGCGATCATCGGCCGGCCGGCCGCCAGCGTCTCCAGCACGATATAGGGCATGGCTTCCGCGCGGGAGGGGACGACGACCAGATCGGCCAGCGAAAATGCCTCCCTGGCCGGCATCGGCGGCAAGAAGCGGACCTGTTTTCCGAGGCCCAGCCGTTTCACCTGCGCATGGTAGCGCGGCAGGTCGTCGCCATCGCCGACCATGACCGCGGTCAAGCGGCGCTCAAGCTGGGACCCGGCCAGCACCAGCGCGTCGATGAAAATGTCAGGCCCTTTGAGGTCGCGCATCATGCCGATGTAGAGCAGGTCGGCCGCGTCGGGCTGTGCGACCACCGGTTCGAACTCGGCGGCGCGCAGGCCGTTATAGACCAGCGTGTTCGGGATAGGCGGTTCGCCGACCTTCCTGCGATAGGTGCGCCGCTCATAGTCGGAGACGAACAGCAGGCAGTCGGTGAAGCGCGCCATGAAGCGCTCGAGCGCGAAGAACAGCTTCCCGGTCGTCGTCGTTTCATCATAGTGGAGGGAGCCGCCATGCGGCGAATAGAGGCGGGCTACGCGAGACCTAGATACCCGCAACAATGAGCCGAACAGACGGGCATAGGCGCCACCTTTGGCGCCGTGCCCGTGCAACACGTCCGGCCGCAATTCCTTGATGATTTGATAGGTGCGCCAGGCCGAGGCGAAGTCGCCCGGCCCGACATGGCGCTGCATCGGCGTGCGATGGATGCCGAGCGCCAGGCTGTCCTTCATCTGGTCGAACAGGCGTTCCTCGTATTCGCCGCCGGTGGTCGAATCGCAGACGATGCCGACGACATGTCCGGCGGCGAGCTGGGCCTCCGTCAGGTCGCGCACATGCCGGAAGATCCCGCCGACGGGTGAGCGAAAGCAGTGGACGATCCTGAGCTGGTCCGCCACGTTGATGTCAGAACAGGCGTTCGCGAACGTAGACCGTGTCGCCCGGCAGCAGCGGATCGGAGGTAACCACCCGGCCTGTCATCACCTTGCCGTTGATGTCGCGGGTGATGTCGACGCTTTCCTGGTTGGCGCGCGGCGAGAAACCGCCAGCAATCGCGATGGCCTTCTGCACGGTGAGGCCCGGCACGTAGGAATACTGGCCGGCGGCACCCACTTCGCCCATGACGAAGATCGGCCGGTAGCGATCGATCTCGACCGACACGTCGGGGTCGCGCAGATAGCCTTGGCGCAGTTTGTCGGCGAGCGCTTTTTCCAGCTGCTGGGCCGTGTGGCCGCGCGCCGGCACCGCGCCGACCAGCGGGAAGGACATGTAGCCGGACTGGTCGACACTGTAGGTGTTGGTCAGACCGTCCTGTTCGAACACCGTGACGCGGACACGGTCGCCGGCGCCGAGCCGATAGGGCTGGTCGAGTACCTCGTGGAAGGCCGCCGGCGTCGGCCGGTAGCTGGAGCAGCCGGCGAGGATCGACACGGCCAGCAGAGCGCGAAACAGACCAGCAGCGCTTTTCATGATCGGGCACACACCTTCGTCGCTATGGCCGCCAGGACACGGCGGCAAACCTTAAGGATCTGGGTTCGTTATCATCCTGTTAGGGTTAATGGCCGGTAAAGGGACGCGGCCG
The DNA here is from genome assembly GCF_000503035.1 of Mesorhizobium sp. LSHC412B00. Classification (NCBI taxonomy): domain Bacteria; kingdom Pseudomonadati; phylum Pseudomonadota; class Alphaproteobacteria; order Hyphomicrobiales; family Phyllobacteriaceae; genus Mesorhizobium; species Mesorhizobium sp. LSHC412B00. The sequence goes on from NZ_AYWB01000019.1 coordinate 65,454, forward strand.
ATTTGGCGGCAATCGACAAAAAGCCGTATAGTTTTGCTGGCTTTGTTTACCGGATGTCAGCAAACCCTAACAGCTGCTTACCGCGATCTTAACGGCTGAGTTACCATAGTTGTTTACGCTACCATCTAGCCTCATGTTCCGGAGCAGGAATGCATGTCCGACCAGTCCGCGGCCGCAGATGTCGATGTCGACCTGAGACAGCTCTTCGCCAGCTTGGCGCGGAACTGGCTGCGCATTCTTGTGATCACGATTCTCGTCACTGGTCTCGCCTTCGCGTTCGCGTGGCTTGCCACGCCGCATTACAAGGCGACGACGCAGCTGAAAATCCAGTTGAGCGAATCGGCCTATACGCGGCCTGCCGGTACCAATGAAGACGACAAACCTGTGCTCGATGCGGAAGGTGTAGCAACCGAGGTTCAGGTCATTTCCTCGTCCGACATTCTCAATAAGGTGGCTGGCAATCTGCACCTGGGCGACAAGCCCGAGTTCAACGATGCGCTCGGCATGTCGCCGGTAGCCCGACTTCTTGTCATTGCCGGACTGAAAAGTGATCCGGCAGAGATTCCGCTCGAAGAGCGCGTGCTGACTAAAATGCGCGACAAGCTAAACGTCTATGGCGTGGAGAAGACGCGTGCCATCGCCGTCGAATTTTCCTCGGAAGACCGCCAGCTTGCCGCCGATATTCCGAATGCCATCGCCAAGGCCTACATGGCCTATCAGGCGGATGCCAAGACCACGTCGAACGCGGCCGCGACCGCCTTCCTCGAGCCGGAGATCGAGGAGCTGCAGAAGCAGGTCAGGGATGCAGAGGCCAAGGTCGCGGCCTTCCGTTCCGCCCAGTCGGACCTGTTGATGGGCGGCAACAATTCGGTGCTGGCGACACAGCAATTGTCCGAACTGTCGACCGAACTGTCGCGTGTGCGCGCCAACCGCGCCTCGGCCGAGGCGACGGCCGAAAGGGTACGCCAGGCCCTGCAAAATGGCGGTTCGCTGGACGCTGTACCCGAAGTGCTGTCTTCCGATCTGATCCAGCGGCTGCGTGAGCGTCAGATCGAGCTCAGAACCAACATCGCCGATCTTTCCACCACCTTGCTCGACAACCATCCCCGCCTGCGGGCGATGAGGTCGCAGCTTGCCGATCTCGACGGCCAGATCCGCAACGAGGCGCAAAAGATCATGCGCGGGTTGCTGACGCAGGCGCAGACCGCCCAGGCGCGCGAAAACCAGCTGATATCGGACGTCAACAAGCTGAAAGCGGCGTCGTCGCGCGCCGGCGAGGAGCAAGTCCAGCTGGATGCGCTGCAGCGTGAGGCGAACGTCCGGCGCCAGCAGCTTGAATCCTATATGGCGAGCTTCCGCGAAGTGTCCTCGCGCAAGAATTACCTGCCGGTCGATGCCAGCGTGTTTTCCGAGGCGCGCGTGCCGTCGGAACCCTATTTCCCCAAGCTCGTGCCGATCGTCGGCGCCGCCTTCGTCGGCTCGCTGGTTCTGATGTCGGTCATCACGCTGCTGCAGGAGCTGTTTTCGGGCCGCGCCATGCGTCCGGCCCCAGGGGCGCGCTTCGAGCGTATCGAGCAGGTTGCGATGCCGGCAATGTCGGCGCCGGTAGTCGACCCGGAACCGGCTCCTGAGGTCGTGGAAGTGGACGATCAGCCGACGACCATGGAGTCTGAACTGGCGCCAAAGCCCGAGCCGGCTCCTGCAGTGCAGGAGGACGCAGCGATCGCCGGTTCCGAACCGCAAGCCGAACCTGTCCGCTCCAGCCTTGGCGAGATCGATGTCGAGAAGGCGGCGGAAAAGCTGATCGCCAGCGGTGCTGCGCGCGCCATCTTCGTCTCGCCCGAAGGCGATGAGGCAGCGGCCTCGGCAGTGCTGGTAGCGCGCGAAGTCTCCGACGCCGGCCTGCGCGTGTTGCTGCTCGACCTGACCGCATCGGGCGCGGCGTCGCGGCCGATGCTGGACAGCGGACTTTTCCCCGGCATCACCAATCTGCTGGCTTCGGAAGCGCAGTTCAGCGACGTCATTCACGCTGACCTCTATTCCGACTGCCATGTCGTTCCCGTCGGCACCGCCGATCCGGTTCGCGCCATGCGCGCCGCCGACCGGCTGCCGATCATCATGCAGTCGCTGACCACCGCCTATGATCTGGTCATCGTCGAATGCGGACCGGCCGATGCGCAAGGCATCAGCCGACTGGTCGGCGACAGCACCGAGGTCTTCATGTCCATGCTGCAGGCGGACGATGAGGTGGCGCAGGCCGCCGTCGAGCTGATCGAAAGCGGCTATCCCGACCTCACTCTGGTGACGCCGATCGGCCACGAGACGCCGGGTAACCCCGTGCCGGGACGACGTAGCGCCGCCTGAGACATCAGACAATTCGACTTAGGCGGCGCTACTACGGATAGGCTCGTCCATCGCCCGCCGGCTCCCGAAAAACCAAGCCTGTCAGTCGGCGCCGGGATCTACCCCAACTCCAGGGTCGTCACGCCAAATATTCGGCGCGAGTCGACCTTCGGAGGCGGGCCCTTGTACATGCGCGTGGTGGTGAAGGTCGGCCTGAAACCAATTGCTGAAAGCGCCTTGGTGAAATCGAAATTTTCGGCAGGAACGTCGATATGCAGGTCGCCACCTTCGCATGCGGCAGCCAGACTGCCCATGAGCTGCATCGCCGTCTCGGTGTCGTCGGCAAACAGCGGGCCGATCTTGTAACCCGAACGGCAGGGACGAGCCACGGCGTAGCCTATGGTGCCGAGTGAACTGATCGCGGCGAACCCGCAATGCGGCGGCTGCGCCCAGCGGTGCAGAAAGGCTCGTCGAGGCGCGGGGAAACAGCGGGCGTCATAGACGATGATGTCGGGCACGAGTTGCGTGGTTATCATGCGCACCCCTTCGCTTCGGACGGGCGGGGTCGCGATACGGCCGCTGAAGCGGATGGTTTCGTACGCCGAGCTGAATCCCGTGCGGCGATAATTCGCCAGCTGCGCGGCGACCCCGTCGAGGCCGACCGTTCGGCCGGCCAGCCTGGCCATGCCCGCATTCCAGACTGCTTTGCCATGGCCTTTGCCGCGCATGTCTGGTCGGCAGATGTAGAGACCGATGAAACCGAAGTTGCCGCCATAGGCGACAGCCGAGATGGCGGCGGTCATCTCGTTGTCGACGAAAGCGCCGATGAACCCTTCAGGATCGGTTGGCCGGAACGCGGCGGCATCGTCAAGGCCAGGGTTCCAGCCTTCAGCCGCCGCCCAGTCGATGAGAACGGTCAGTTCCGGCGGAGACAATGCGCGGACGGTAGGCTTCATAGCGTTCACTCCGCGGCGACCACCCCCGGCGAGAAGGATTTCAGCACGCCGCGATAGGGCTTGGCCAGCGGACTGGCATAGGAGCCGCGCTTCGAGGTCGACAGGCCCAATGCGATCAGCGCCTCGGCCTGTTTGAGGGCGGCGCCGACGCCGTCGATGACGGGCAGGTCGAACTCTTGCTGCAACCGGTGTGCCAGGTCGGCCATGCCGGCGCAGCCGAGCACGATGGCCTCGGCGCGGTCTTCCGCTATGGCGCGGGCGATCTCGGCGCGCAGTTTCTCGACAGCGCCGGAAGCAGCGTCTTCAAGCGAGAGTACGGGAATGTCGGCGGCGCGCACGCGGGCACGCCCGGCCATGCCGTAGCGGTGCACCAGCCCCTCGACAGGGACACGCGAGCGTTCGGTGGTCGTCACCACTGTGAAGCGCTGGGCAATGTAGGAGGCGACACTGAGTGCGGCCTCGCAGATGCCGATGACCGGAATGGAGGCCATGGCGCGTGCCGCATCCAGGCCGGTATCGTCGAAGCAGGCGATGATGGCGGCCTGAGCCCCGGCACGTTCGCCGGCGGCGATCTCCATCAAAAGGCCGGGCACGGCCAATGCCTCGTCATAATAGCCCTCGATCGAGGCAGGACCCATCGAGGAGGTGACCGCGATCACCTCGGTCCCGGCGCCGGCAACGGCGCGCGCCGCCGCCGCGATCGTCTCGGTCATGCTCGCCGTCGTGTTGGGGTTCACCACCAGTATCTGCACGATCAAACCCTGGCCCGCTTGCGGCCGACATAGAGGATGGCGCCCAGTGTGGCCAGGATCACCAGGAAGGAGAACACGGTGGTCACCGTGCCCAGCGCATAGAGCACCGGCGTCGTGACATTGGTGGTCATGCCGTAGATCTCGAGCGGCAGCGTGTTGAAGGTGCCCGACGTCATCAGCGTGCGGGCGAACTCGTCATAGGACAGCGTGAAGCCGAACAGGCCGACGCCGATCAGGCTCGGCGCGATCATCGGCAGCACGACATGGGCGAAGGTCTGCCAGGAGTTGGCGCCCAGGTCACGCGCTGCTTCCTCATAGGCGGGCGAGAAGCGGTTGAAGACGGCCAACATGATGAGCACGCCGAAGGGCAAGGTCCAGGTCAGGTGCGCGCCGAAGGCCGATGTGTACCAGGCCGGGCGGAAGCCGACCTGCTGGAACACGACGCCGATGCCGAGCGAAATGATGATCGAGGGTACGACGAGGCTGGCGACCGCCAGGTAGAACAAAGCGGTGGCGCCACGAAATTTTTGCCGGAAAGCGAGCCCTGCTAGCAGCGACACGACGACGGTGACGATCATCACCATGAGGCCGAGCACGAGCGAGCGCTTGAAGCTGCCGCCGAAATCGCCGACCGCCTGGCGCTCGAACAGATTGGCGAACCAGTGCAGCGACACGCCATTGAGCGGGAAGGTGAGGCCGCCGGTCTCGCCTTGGAAAGAAAGGATCAGGATCGCCGATAGCGGGCCATAGAGGAACAGCACGAACAGAGTGAAGAAGGCCGCAAGCACATAGAACTCGAAGGTGCGTTTTTCGTGGCTCACCTCAAAGCTCCTTGCGGATGTCGACGATGCGCAGGATGCCCGCGACCATCAACAGTACCAACACCAGCAACACTACGGCATTGGCGGCGGCTGCGGGATACTGCAGCAGCGACATCTGGTTCTTCATCATCAGTGCGACCGACGCGCTCTGGCCGCCCGACATCACCTGCACAGTGGAGAAATCGGCCATCACCAGCGTGACGACGAAGATGGTGCCGATCGCCATGCCAGGCTTGGCCAGCGGGATGACGACGTTCCACAAGACCTGCCAGCCGGACGCGCCGGCATCGCGCGCGGCCTCGACCAGCGAGCGGTCGATGCGCATCAACGTGTTGAAGATCGGCGTTACCATGAACAGCGTGTAGAGATGCACCATGGCCAGCACCACGGCGAATTCCGAATAGAGCAGCCATTCGATGGGTTTTGGCACCAGCCCCAATTGCACCAGCGTCGAGTTGATCAACCCGTTACGGCCAAGCACCGGGATCCACGAGATCATGCGGATGATGTTGGAGGTCAGGAACGGCACCGTGCAGACAAGGAACAGCACCATCTGCATGGCGGTGGTGCGGATATGGAAGGCGAGGAAATAGGCGACCCAGAAGCCGATGAACAAGGTCAGAGCCCAGACGATGGCAGCGAATTTGATGGTGTTGAGATAGGTCTTCCAGGTGACCCATGATCCCAGCACGTCGGAATAGTTCGTCGTCAGGAAATCCGGATACATGGCGGCGAAGTCATAATCCCAGAAGGAGACGACGACGATCATGATGATTGGCAAGAGCAGGAACGCACCGAGGATGAGCGCCAGCGGCGCCGATTGGAGGTAGGGCGTGACGGCACTGATGGAGAAGCGGCGGTGTCTGGCGGGCTTGGCTGCTGCGATGGCGGGGCTTTCGACCGCGACTGTCATTGGGAAAATCCTCCGTGTGATCGCGATGACTTGCGATCCTTCGCGCCCCCCTCTGTCCTGCCGGACATCTCCCCCACGAGGGGGGAGATCGAACTCTCATAACGGCCTTCGCCAAATTCCAACGTTGCTAACGAAGAGCCGGCCATGACGCTGCCAATCTCCCCCCAAGTGGGGGAGATGTCCGGCAGGACAGAGGGGGGCGCGAAGGATCGCAACATCACAGTGAACGCGTCCGCTCTACGCCGCGATGAACTCGTTCCAGCGCTTCACCATGTAGCGGTCCTCGTCCATGACCGAGTTCCAGCAGGCGACTTTGCCCATACGCTCTTCGAACGAGCCGCCGTCGCGCACGGCGCCGGCCTTTTCCATGACGGTGCCGTCCGGCGCCTTGATCTCGCCCTTGGCCGGCTTGCCTTCGATCCAGTAGCCCCATTCGTCCTCGGACATGAACTTCTTGGCCGAGACCATATTGGCGGAATAGTAGCCCTGGCGGTTGAGATAGCCGCCGACCCAGCCCGACGTATACCAGTTGATGTATTCGTAGGCCGCGTCGAGCTCGGCGCCTTTCAGATGGGCGGCAAGTCCAAGGCCGCCGCCCCATGAACGATAGCCTTCCTTGAGCGGCTGGAAGCGGCAGGCGATGCCCTTGGAGCGGACGGCGGCGACGGCCGGCGACCACATCGACTGGATGACCACCTCGCCCGATGCCATCAGGTTGACGCTCTCGTCGAACGACTTCCAGAAGGCGCGGAACTGGCCGGCCTGCTTGGCCTTGATGAGGAAGTCGATCGTCTTGTCGATCTCTTCCTTGGTCATGTTGCCCTTGTCAGCATATTCGATGCTGCCTGTGGCCTCCATGATCATGGCCGCATCCATGATGCCGATGGACGGGATGTTGAGGATCGCGGTCTTGCCCTTGAAGGCCGGGTCCATGATGTCGGCCCAGGTGGTGATGTCGCGGCCGACGAGGTCGGGCCGGATGCCTAGCGTATCGGCGTTGTAGATCGTCGGCACCATGGTGAACCACTTGGTCGGCGCCTTGGCGAAGGTCTTTGAGTCCTGCGCTTCGACATAGCCGACCGTGTGCGGCGCGGTGCCCTGGGCAATGATGCTGTCGGGCGTCAGCTTGCCGGTTTTGAACAACGGCACCAGTTCGTCGTAGTATTTCAGCTTGCTGACATCCATCGGCTGCAGCACGCCGCTCGGGAACACCTTCTTGCAGATCCAGTATTCGATGTCGGCGATGTCATAGCTGTCGGGCTGGGTCACGGCGCGCTGGGCGGCCGCGTCCGAATCGGTCGCCGTCATTTCCAGCGTGATGCCGAGGTCGGCCTTGCACTTGTCGGCGATCGCGTTCAGGTTCGACACGCCGGTGCCGAACTGGCGCAGCGTGATGTTGGACTGCGCCCAGATGGTCGGGAAGCCTGTAATGGCGCCCGAGCCTGCGGCGAGGCCGACGGCGGCCGCACCTGTCCTGAGCAACGAACGGCGCGAAATTCCGGTCTTTGTTTCTACTGTTTTTGTCATTCCTATTCCCCTGTTTTGTTTTGCTTCGTTGAATTCATGAATGAAGGCGGCCGAGGACGATGGCGTCCTCGGAATCCCAGGCGAGCGGTACGGCGTCGCCAAGGGCGACGGGTTTGGTGAAGAAGTCGGAATCGTCGATGATAACGGTGAAATCGTCGATGCCGCCGCCGGTGACCGACAGCTTCACCGTGGCGCCGCGATATTCGATGTTGGAGACGATGCCGGTGAAGCCGAGGCCGGGAGAGGGTGCTTCGCCGATGCGCACATGGTCGGTGCGGATGGCAATGTCGATCGGCGTGCCCACCTCTTGGCCCGCCTCCCGGCCTTGCCCGCGGGCGGCGAGCGAGGCGCCACCATTGACGTCGAAGACGACCATGCCGTCGCGCGCGCCGGTGACCCGGCCGGAGATGACATTGTGGTCGCCCATGAAGCGCGCGACGAAGGCGGTGGCCGGCCTTTCGAACACATCTCGCGGCGGCGCCGCCTGTTCGATGCGGCCGTCATTCATCACCACGATCAGGTCCGCCAAGGCCATGGCCTCTTCCTGGCTGTGGGTGACGTGGACGAAAGTGATGCCAAGCGAGGTCTGCAATTTCTTCAGCTCGGCGCGCATGCGTATCTTCAGGAACGGGTCGAGTGCCGACAGCGGCTCGTCGAGCAGCAGCGCCTCGGGATCGGTGATCAGAGCGCGGGCGAGTGCAACACGCTGCTGCTGGCCGCCGGAAAGCTGCGCCGGCCTGCGCGTCGCATAGGCCTCCATCTGCATCAGCTTGAGCATATCGAGCGCCTTGGCACGGCGCTGCTCCTTGTCGACGCCCTTCATCTTCAGGCTGAAGGCGACATTGTCGACAAGGTCGAGATGCGGAAACAGCGCATAGGACTGGAACATCATCGCCGTGCCACGCTTTGCCGGCGGCAGGTCGGTGACGACAAAGTTGCCGAGGCGGACATCGCCCGACGAAATGCTTTCGTGGCCGGCGATCATGCGCAGCGTCGAGGTCTTGCCGCAGCCGGAGGGGCCAAGCAGGCAGCAATAAGTGCCTGCCGGTATTTTCAGGCTGATGGCTTCGACAGCAGTCGTCGTTCCGTACACTTTCGAAACGGAGACGATGTCGATCTCGGCGGCTTTGGACATTCAGGCTTCCCCGTTTGGTCGCATTAACCAATGCATTATGCGTGCCAATCGGCGAGATTCGGCCAAGCGTTTGAATCATCAGCAAAATCGGGATTCGTGCCCACTGCCTAGCCGGTGGGCTATCTTGTGCATTGCACAAATTGTGGGCGATTGTGCGCGATCCGCGCAAGAATCGTATGCAATCTTTTTTCGCTTGGTGTCCACTTTGCCTCTCGTACGCAAGCGACCAGTTGCGCTAGAAGAGGCTGGGAACCATCATCGCCATGGACATTGCCGATCAGATCCATTCCGCCGACAGCGCCAACCAGGATCGCGCCCAGGCGATCCGCGACAATCTGCGGGACGCCATCGTTGACCGTCGGCTGACGCCCGGCACCAAGCTGTCGGAAGGCGAGGTCGGCACGCTGTTCGACGTCTCGCGCACCGTCGCGCGCGCGGCGCTGCAGATGCTGTCCTTCGAGGGGCTGGTGCGTACCGAGCGCAACCGTGGCGCCTTCGTCGCCAACCCTTCGCCTGAGGAAGCGCGCCAGGTGTTCGCATCGCGCCGGCTGATCGAGCCGGGCATAGCCATTGCCGCCTGCGGGCGGGTCACAGCCACCGATATCGCTACGTTCCGAGCGCAGCTCGACGAGGAAGGCCGCTTCATCGCCGAGCGCGGCCCAACCGCCCGGCGCTCCGAAATCAAGGCGTCGGGCGATTTCCATCTGATGCTCGCCTCCGTCGCCGGCAATGCCATCCTGCAGCGCTTCATGGAGGAGCTGGTGGCGCGTTCGTCGCTGGTGATCGCCCTTTACGGACGATCCGGCGTGTCGGCCTGCGGACACAGTGAGCACACGGAAATGGTCGGCGCGCTGGAAAGCGGCGATTGCGGGTTGGTGAGCCGGCTGATGCTGCACCATATCGACCACATCGAGGCGGATCTCGACCTGCGGGTCAGGGCCGGCCCGGCGCTCCGCGAAGCGCTGAATTTCTGAACGCTAGTTTTCGTCGTCCGTGGGAGCGGGCGCTGCCTGTCCGGCGGCCTTGCGGCGCAGCATCTTGGTCAGTTTCCAGACCGTCGGGTTGTTCTTGATGAAGGCTTTCGCCCGTGCGCCCTGCCGCAGCGCCGACGCCAGGGCGCGTCCCTTCAGCGTCAGGGGCGCCAGCACCTCGAAATGCTGGGTCTCGATATCGCACCAGAGCCGCTTGTAGGGCTCGTCGCCGACCGAGAAATCATAGACATCGAAGCCTGTTTGGCAGGCTTCCTCGATGATGTCGAAGAAAAGGAAATCGCCGGGGCTGGTGTGGCCGAGATCGTCCTCGGCGATGGCGCCGAATTCGCAGATCAGGCGTTTGCCCGAGCGGCTCGAGCCGGTGATTGCACGCAGCTTGCCGGCCACTTCGAGCCCATGCAGCACAAAGGCCGGTTTCTCCTCGGCCAGCGCGCCGGCGAAGAGGGCACGGAAGAAAGCCCGCACCTCCGGCTCGCCGAAGACATTGGCGATGCCCATCTTGGCGAAGCGGAACTCCTTCATCTCGAAGAAAGCGTCGAGCAGCCGGTTCACGTCTTCGGGTGTCTGCGCCTCGATGCGGCGATGAACGCCGACCGCCTCGAATTTTCGTGTCTGCGAACGGTGCTTCTTGCGCTTGCGCTTGCCGCCCACACGCGACAGCAGCGCATCGAAACCACCGTCGAGATTGACGGCGAGCGACAGGTTTGGGCTCGGAAAGTTGGAGAACGCCACCAGCGGATTGGCAACGCCATCGAGGTCGGGCAGAAGCCTTTCCAAGGCAACGAGATCGATGTCGGGACGCGCCTTGCCGATCGCCGTCACCAGCCTGCGGATCCCCCCAGCATCTGCCTTTGCCAGCCATGCCGGATCGGCGGCGGCGAAATTGCCGTTGGCATGGCGCCCGCCCATGAAGCGGGCGACGCGGAATGGACCAGTTCGCGTGATTTCCAGTGCCAGTGCAAAGACCGGCCTGTCCTCGATTGTCAGCGTGGCAATGACGGCATCGGGATTAGCCTGCGCCGTCCAGGCACGAACCCAGTCCGCGCTTTGCGCCGGCGCAAACAGCGCCGAACGGCAGAATTCGCCGTAAGAGGCGAGCGCGGCAGCATCTGCGATCGACACCGACAGACTGGTCTGGTCGGCAGCCGGCGTGCGCGCAGACGCCTTGCTTGCGGCGAGCCGATTGCCGTCAAATGACGCGGTGGCGTCAACCATACCTCAATCCTTAAGGCGTATTCGTCGCGATCAGGAGTTCGCGTCGGCGCGTTCCGTGCTTGGATCGAGCCTAGGCGCAAAAGGTGAATGAATGATCGACGGTGGTGAGGCAGTTCGGAAACTGGCGCTTAATATCGCCCGCTTTACCGGCCTTGCACCGCTGGCCAAGCCGTTTGTCGGCGGCATTGGCGCCATCCTCATGTTGCATCGGGTCACCGCCACGCCGGAGAAGCCGGACGGCGTTAACCGCCACCTCAACATCGCCCCGCGATTCCTCGACGCTCTCGTCGCCGACATGAAGGCGAGGGGCTATGCCTTCGTCACCCTCGACGAGGCGATCGAGCGCATCAAGGCCGGCGGCAAGGACGGCCAGTTCGCCACCATCACCGCCGACGACGCCTATCGCGACAACATGACCGAAGCGCTGCCAGTGCTCGAAAAGCACGACGCGCCGATCACCATCTATGTCGCGCCGGGTCTGATCGACGGCAGCGCCGATTTATGGTGGGACGTGGTCGAGGATATCGTCAACGCGCGGGAGCGTTTGACGCTGGCGACGCCGAAGGGGCCGGTGACCATAGACTGCTCGACCCACGGCAAGAAACTCCACGCCAATGCGCGTCTGCATGCCTATCTGACGCTCGAGGTGCGCGAGGAGGATCAGCGCGCCGTGCTGCGCGATCTGGCGCACTCGAACGGCATCGACCTCGATGGCTTGCGCCCAAGCACGCTGATGACCTGGGACGACATCCGCGCCGTGGCCGGGCACAGGCTGGTGACGATCGGCGCGCATACGGTCAACCACCGCAATCTGAAGCGGCTCGACGAAGGCGATGCGCGCCATGAGATCGTCGACGTCAGGCGCCAACTGCAGGCGCAGCTCGGTGAAGGCCCCCGTCATCTCGCTTACCCCTATGGTTACGCCAGCGCTGTCGGCTGCCGCGAAGTGGGCTTTGCCCGCGACGCCGGCTACGCCTCGGCGGTGACCACTCGCCACGGCGTGCTGCACGCCGAGCACGCCGGCTTCCTGCACGCGCTGCCGCGCATTTCGATCAACGGCCGCTACCAGAGCGTCGCCCATATCCGCACCATGTTGTCGGGCTTAACGACGCCGCTGGCCAATGCCGGCAAAATGGTGGTCACCATCTAACCTGGGGCGGGCTCTTCAGCCTTTCGGCGGCGGCTCCAGGATCAGCCATTTGATGATGCCCATCGCAGGCAGCACCCAGAACAGGCCGCTGAACAGGAAGAACAGGAAGTGCACCAGCGGGCTGGATTGCGACAGCTGCGCGACCGCTATGATCGACGCGACCAGCGCATAGATGATGACCAGCGCCACCAGCAGGAAAGTTCCGATCAGCTTTTTCAGGCGGATGGGCATGAGCGTTCTCGTTGATCGCCTCCGCTTAGGCCCAACCGCGCGCCTGTGCAACCCGGGAGATGCGGCGCGACGGCGTGCCGCGCCGTCCGGTCTTGTCAGCCGGGTTGCGATGGTTCACCAATCCGCCACGTCAACCTGCCGGGACCAACCATGGCCGCCATATCAGCCGCCGCGCCTTACATTGACCGCGATCGCGACTTGAAAAATCGGGCGCTGGTGCGCGGCTGGCTGTATGTCGTGCTTCTGGTGCTGTTTGCGCTGGTGCTGGTCGGCGGCGCCACCAGGCTCACCAATTCCGGCCTGTCGATCACCGAGTGGAAGCCGATCCACGGTGTGATACCGCCGCTCAATGACGCGGAGTGGCAGGAGGAATTCCAGCTTTATCAAAAGATTCCGCAATATGCCGAGCTCAACAAGGGCATGAGCCTGGACGCCTTCAAATCGATCTTCTGGTGGGAATGGGCGCACCGCATCCTGGCGCGCAGTGTCGGCCTGGTCTTCGGCCTGCCGTTGCTGGTCTTGTGGGCGACGCGCCGCATCGAGCGCGGCCTTGGGCCAAAGCTGGTCGGTATTCTGCTGCTTGGTGGCCTGCAAGGCGCCATCGGCTGGTGGATGGTGGCCTCCGGCCTGGTCGACCGCGTCTCCGTCAGCCAGTACCGGCTGGCGACGCATTTGACGCTTGCCGCCCTGATCTTCACTGCCACCATGGTGGTCGCGCGCGGGCTGGCGCCGCATTCGGAGCCTGCCGCCGGCCGGTCGACGCAAAGACTGGCCGGTTTCATCGTGCTGCTGGCGCTGGTCCAGATCTATCTCGGCGGGCTGGTCGCAGGGCTCGACGCCGGCCTGAGCTACAACACCTGGCCGCTGATGGACGGCAAGATCATCCCCGGCGAGCTGCTGCTGCTCGAACCGGCCTGGCGCAATTTCTTCGAGAACCCGAAGACGGTGCAGTTCGTCCACCGGCTCGGCGCCTATACGGTCTTTGCCATCGCGCTCTGGCATATGATAGCGACGCGCCGGCGGCTGCCGGGCACGACACACGCACGCCGCGCAACGCTGCTGTTTCTGCTGGTGCTGGTGCAGGCCTCGATCGGCATCGGCACGCTGCTGATGCAGGTGCCGCTGCACATGGCGCTGACCCATCAGGCCTTCGCGCTGGTCCTGCTGGGATTTGCCGCCGCCCACTGGCGCGGCAACAAGGGCGCCTATCCACTGCCAACGCGGCCGCCCATGAACGCAGGTACATCGTCTACGGTGTCTTGGCCGTCGCAATAATCTATTTCGCGAACGAACTGCCTCGCTACGTCTAAAGCGCGAGGCTGCGCCGGTCAGAAGCTGAGCCGCACCTTTCGGATCACTCCCGCAACCGACAGCTCGCGGTTCTCGTCGACCGCATTCTCGTCCTCATGATGCCATGCGGCCGACAGGCAGCCATAGGCGATGGCATGGTCGAGAATGGCAGCCGGCGTCTGGCCGAGTGTCCTGGCGAAGATCTCAGCCATATGCGCGATGCGCTCGGGATCGAGGCAGAGGTCGTCGCGCCCCAGTGGGTTGTAGAACAGATTGGCGGCGTCGAAGCCGGGATCGCCGAGCACGCCCTTCGGGTCGATCGCCAGCCAGCCGCGCGCACCGTGCAAAATGTTGTCGTGATGCAGGTCGCCATGCAGCGGCTTGACCGCATGCGGGGCATCGAGCAGCCGGTCCGCGATTTCGGCGGCCTCGATATAGAGGCTGTGCTCTCCGGCGTCGCGATCGGCTCCGGCCTTTTTGAACAGGCTGGCAAACCGTGTCCGCAGCGGCTGCAGGTCCGGCGGGGCAGGGTGTCTTGAGGGCGAGAACAGTCTCCCCATCAACTCGGCCGCGATTGCGGTCGCGGCGTTGTCGCCTTCTTTGGCCAGAACGTCGGAAAGCAGGGTGTCGCCGGCATATTCGAGCAGCATGCGGTGGCCGTCCCGGCCAAGCAGCCGCACCGCGCCTTCGCCGCGCCGCCATGCGAGATAGTGCTCGCCGCGCAACTCGTCCTCGACATCGTCGAATGGTTTGAGCGCCTTGACGATGGCCGGCGAGCCGTCCTCACGCCGCACCTTCCAGATGCGGCTCGAAAACGTCTCCGCAATGAGCTCGGGCGCGCTGATCTTCCAGCGCTTTGGAAATGCAGGCGCGTCCATTCAGAGCGTGATGCCGAAAAGTGTTAAGCGGTTTTCGGGCAACATGCTCTCTCCAACTGAATTAAAGGCCGAGCATCAGATCCATGTTCTGAACGGCAGCACCCGAGGCGCCCTTTCCGAGATTGTCATAGACCGCAATCAGCAGCGCCTGCGCCCTGTCGTCATTGGCAAAGACATAGACCTTCATGCGGTTGGTGCCGTTATAGACCTCGGGATTGATCTCGGGCAGGCGCTCCACGTGCTCGTAAGGAGCTACCTCGACCACGCCGCCCTTGATGGCGGCAAAATGGTCGGCGATTGCCGCGTGCAGTTCGGCGCCGGCCGGCACATGGTCGAGCCCGCCGAGCTGCAGCGGCACCACTGTGATCATGCCTTGGGCGAAATTGCCGACCGCCGGCTGCATGATCGGATCGTGCGACAGCTTCGCATAGGTGCGCAGCTCCGGCACATGCTTGTGCTGCAGGGTCAGCCCATAGACCTGGAATTCAGAGGCATCCTCGCCCTTGGCGACATAGTCCTCGATCATCGGCCGGCCGCCGCCCGAATAGCCCGAAATGCCATTGACGGTGATCGGGAAATCCGCCGGCAGCAGGCCGGCGGCGACCAGCGGCCGCAGTGTCGCGATCGGTCCTTGCGGCCAGCAGCCGGGATTGGCGACGCGTTTTGCATTGGCGATGATCTTGGCCTGGCCCTTTTCCATCTCGGCAAAGCCATATTCCCAGCCCTCGGCTACGCGATGCGCCGTGGAGGCGTCGATCACCTTGGTGGTGTCGTTGGCAATCAGCGATACGCTTTCCTTGGCAGCCGCATCCGGCAGGCACAGGATGGCGACATCGGCTGCATTGAGGAACTCGGCGCGCGCCGCCGTTTCCTTGCGGCGCTCGGCCGGGATCGAGATGATCTCGAGGTCGCCGCGCTCGGCCAGCAGCGCCCGGATCTGCAGGCCGGTGGTGCCGTGTTCGCCATCGATGAAGATTTTCGGTTTCATGTGCCCGTCAATTCCCTGCTAATTCAGGCCTATATGCCCTGGCCATGGTTTGCCGCGCCATGGTTGCCGCTGTTCAGCTCTTCCGCCCGCGCTTTTCGCTCGGCCACCAGGCCGAGATAGTGCATGGCCACCATCGAGCCGGCGATCGCCGTTATATCGGCGTGATCATAGGCCGGCGCAACCTCGACGACGTCGGCGCCGACAATATCGACTTGGCCGAGCTGGCGCAGCGTCGACAGGATTTTCGCCGAGGACGGTCCGCCGGCAACCGGCGTGCCGGTGCCGGGCGCAAAGGCCGGGTCGAGGCAGTCGATGTCGAAGGTGAGATAGGTCTTCCTGCCGCCGGTGCGGTCGACGATCGCATAGGCGATGTCGGAAGCCCGCATCTCCTCGATCTCGTGACCGTAAAGGATCTTGATGCCGAACGTATCGGGGGCATGCGTGCGGATGCCGATCTGGATCGAACGATCAGGATCGATGATGCCCTCATTGACGGCGCGCCCGACGAACGAACCGTGGTCGATGCGCTTGCCATCGTCAGGCCAGGTGTCCTGATGCGCGTCGAACTGCACCAGCGCCAGCGGCCCATGGATGGCGGCATGCGCCTTGAGCAGCGGCCAGGTGACGAAATGGTCGCCGCCGAGCGACAACAGGAAGGCACCCGATTTCAGGATCTTCGCCGCCTCGCGCTCGATCGTGCCTGGTGTCTTCTGGTGATTGCCCGAATCGAGCAGGCAATCGCCATAGTCGATGACGGCGAGATGCTCGAACAGGTCGCGCGAGAACGGATATTGCGGGTCGTTGTCGAGGATCGCCGAGGCGCGGCGGATCGCCTGCGGCCCGAAGCGCGCGCCCGGCCGGTTGGTGACGGCGGCATCGAACGGAATGCCCCACACGACGGCGTCCGCGCCCTTTGCATCCTTGGTGTATTTGCGCCGCATGAACGACAGCGCGCCGGCATAGGTCGGCTCGAAGGAAGGCCCCGTCTTGGAGCGGGCGGTGAACGCGTTGTCGATGGTCTGGTTCGCCATTACGGGTCCTTCTTTGTTCATCGGGCTGCCACAACTACAGAACCGGCACGCAAGATGCCAGTCACAGCTTGGCGAAGGACTTGTATCGCCAAGGTGCAAGGCCCGGCGGCTTCCTCTCCGGCGGCTGCGGCGATGAACTGGCGGTGCAGGCCGGCATGCCGGCCGAGACCACGGTTTCTGGGCCGAACGCGGCGCCACCATCATCCAGACCGACGAACCGAAGGCTGCCATTGGCTGGCTGGGGGCCAACGGGTTTAGGGTGCCTTATGTGGATGAGGCGAAGCCGGCCGAGCCGCGAATACGGCGAGTATCAATTAGAAATCGTACGTCGGCGCCATCACCCCACCCGGCGCTGCGCGCCGACCTCCCCATCGAGGGGAGGTAGGGCGTTGGCGCTTTAGATTCCGACAGTCGTAGCGATTGCGAGGCATGCAAGGCTGCCGCGACCTCCTACCTCCCCTCGATGGGGAGGTCGCGCCGAAGGCGCGGGTGGGGTGACAGCGCCGCCCGCAAAATCTTCACGCCGCTTTCGCCACCCCATCCAATTCCCTTAGCACATCGGCCGACAGCTCCAGTTCCGCCGCCGCCAGGTTCTCTCTCAAATGCCCGATCGACGACGTCCCCGGGATCAGCAGGATGTTCGGCGAGCGGCGCAGCAGCCAGGCGAGCGCAACCTGCAAGGGTGTGGCGCCGAGCCGCGCGGCCACATCCGACAAGGTCGACGACTGCAGCGGGCTGAAACCGCCGAGCGGGAAGAACGGCGTGTAGGCGATACCGGCGCGCGCCAGTTCATCGATCAACCCGTCGTCGTCGCGATGCGCCAGATTGTACTGGTTCTGCACGCAGACGATCTCGGCGATCCCACGGCCTTCCTCGACCTGCGCTGGGGTGACGTTGCTCAGGCCGATATGGCGCACCAGACCCTTGCGCTGCAGTTCGGCAAGCGCGGTCAACTGCGGCTCGATCGAGCCCTCGGCGGGACCCATCACCCCGAACATGATGCGCAGATTGACGACATCCAGCACCTCAAGACCGAGATTCCTGAGATTGTCGTGCACGGCCTGCTCAAGTTCCTTGGCGGAATAGGCAGGCAGCCATGAGCCGTCGCTGCCGCGCCGCGCCCCGATCTTTGTGACGATGACGAGGTCTTGCGGATAGGGCGCCAGCGCTTCGCGGATCAGCTGGTTGGTGACATGCGGGCCATAATAGTCGCTGGTGTCGATGTGGTTGACCCCGGAGGCCACCGCTTCGCGCAGCACTGCAATGGCCGCGTCATGATTCTTCGGCGGACCGAAAACGTGCGGGCCGGCAAGTTGCATGGCGCCGTAGCCGAGCCGTTTCACGGTGTGGCTGCCGAGGGTGAATGTGCCGGATTTTTGGATGGTGGACATGGTCGGTCTCCTTTGAGGAGGCGAAGATAGACGCTGCTCAACCTCGGGATAATAAGGTACAATCCGTACAGCTTGTGCGGAATGGCGAACAATGATGGACCTTGGCGACCTGAACGCTTTCGTGACGGTGGCGCGTGCCGGCGGCTTTCGCGAAGGGGCTCGCGCCGGCGGCGGCAGCGCGTCGGGCCTGAGCGAAGCGGTGCGCCGCCTGGAGACGCAGCTCGGCGTCAGGCTGTTCAACCGCACGACACGCAGCGTCGTTCCGACCGACGCAGGTCTCAGCCTGCTCGGACGGCTTGGCCCGGCGCTGTCGGAGGTGGAGGCGGCCCTCGACGTGGTCAATGGCTTTCGCGACAGGCCGGCTGGTTCGCTGCGCCTCAACGTCCCGGTCAGCGCCGCGCGGCTGATATTGCCCGACATCGTTCCGGGCTTCCTCGCCGCCTATCCCGGCATTCGGCTGGAGGTCATCGCCGATGAGAACTTCGTCGACGTGCTGGCGGCGGGCTGCGACGCCGGCATCCGCTATGACGAGCGACTGGAGCAGGACATGATCGCGGTGCCGATCGGACCGCGCGTCCAGCGCTTCGCCACTGGCGCCAGCCCCGCCTATCTCGAGCGCCATGGGCAGCCGCAGCACCCGAGCGACCTGCTTGGCCATGCTTGTCTGCGCGGTCGTTTTGCCAGCGGTGCGATGCTGCCGTGGGAATTCGAGCGCGACGGCGAGGTGGTGCGTGTCGACACGACGGGGCCGTTGATCGTGCGGATCGGCGGGGCGAGCGATCTTGCCGTCCATGCGGCCATTGCCGGCAGCGGCATCGTCGCTCTCTTCGAGGGCTGGCTTCGCCCTCACTTCGAAAGCGGCGCCCTGGAGCCCGTGCTCGAACCGTGGTGGCAGAGTTTTCCCGGACCATTTCTGTACTATCCCGGACGGCGTCTGGTTCCAGCGCCGCTACGGGCGTTTATCGATTACATCAAGGCCGGCAAGTTCTGAGACTTGAACCGAGGCCGGCGCCATCACCCCACCCGGCGCTTCGCGCCGACCTCCCCACAAGGGCATAGGCGCTAAGATAGGTATTGCCTTGCGGAATCGGGTGTGATTCTACACTGCGATGACACACGAATCGCTTGTTGATGACGGC
>NZ_AYWB01000020.1:0-80215 GCF_000503035.1 Mesorhizobium sp. LSHC412B00
AAAACTCCATGCCTTGCGATATCGCTGGCGCGAACCACCACGAAAGCGCAAGTTTCAGTCCATGCCAAAGCTATCTTAGCGCCTATGACCGACCGGGGCCGTCTCGACCAGCAAAAATGGCGGCGATGGCCGGGTTTACCAAGGCATGTAAGGCGCTCGGCGCCAAAGATTGTTGAAACCGTCGTCTGCTTGTGGTCTCATTGCCGCGTCCATGGGGAAAATGGCATGCGCGTGTTGGTCTTGTTTTGCGTCGCCGTCATAAGCGCGGCCTGCGGCGTCGTCGGGACGGCGTCGGCGGGGGTGAAAACCGTCGTCAAGACGCGAACCTATGACATCACCGGCACGACAGGTGCCGGTCTGGTTATCGCCATGAACCGCAGGGGCCCCAAGCACGGTTTCATGACCCACGCCATCGCGCAGACAAGCTACACCGCCGACTGGAGCCTGGACGTGGGTCAGGTCAACGGCGTCTGCCGCCTGCGCCAGGCCAATGGAACGCTCAACATCGCCTACACCTACCCGCGCGTCGCCTCGGCCGTCACGCCGGCGCTGCGCAAACGCTGGAACCGGTTTTTCACAGGCGTTCTCGCTCATGAAGGAACCCATGGCCGTATCGCCGGGCAGATGATGCAGGCTGCCGAGCGGTCGGTTCGCGGCCTGAAATTTGCCAACGATCCGCAATGCAACAAAACGCGCGTCGAAGCCACGCGGCGCTTGCAAGCCACTTCCAAGCTCTATGAGGCAAAACAGATCGCGTTCGACGCGCGTGAGCACAGTGAAGGCGGCCATGTCGAGCGCATCATCGAGGCCTTGGTAGGCTTGTGAAACCGTAAGCCCCGTGGCGTACGATCTAGCCGCCCATGCTGGGCTGGATCAGCGACACAGTCGCGGTAGAATCCTCGTCGACCGGCTTGGTCTCGTCGCGCATCAATGAAAATTCCACCATCACCGGCAGATGGTCGGAGCCGGTCTCTTCCATCTGCGTCGACGACAGGATGGTCACCCCGCCCTTCGAAAACACCTGGTCGATCGGCAGGCCCGCATAGCGCCGCAGGAAATCGGGCAGGGTCCGGTGGATCCAGGTCGGTCCGGCCGACGGCATCACGGTCAGTCCGCCGAGCGAGGCAACGCGCCGTACCGCGGCGCTCCACGGCACGGCGTTGCAGTCGCCGGCCATGATCGCCGTCTCGCCGAGCGAGGTGAGCGTCTCGGTCAATTCGCCGATCTGCCAGTATTGTTCCTTCGGCCACGGCCAGCTCAAATGGATCGCCGCGACATCGACCGGAGTGCCGCCGAAATCGACGGTGGCGGCCGCCATCGCGCCGCGCGGTTCGCAATGCGGCTCGGTGCCGGCCGCAAAAGGTCGCCGGGACAAAAGCGCCACGCCCCACACGCCGTCGGGATGGGCGCACAGGATGCGATAGGGATAGGCGTTCTGGATATAGCCGAGTTCGGTCGCCCACATGGCCGATACTTCGTCGAGCGTGATCACGTCTGGGTTGGTCCTGGCGATCAGCGAAAGAACCTTCTTGGGTGTCGGATTGTTGAAACGCAGGTTCATCTGCAGCAGCCGGTAGACCGGTTCGTTGCCGGGCGCGGCGTCATTGGCGGCCTGCACCGGCCACAGGCGCGGCAAGGTGCTCAACGTGCTGGCGAAGGCGGCCACGGCCAGCAGCAGGCCCACGCCCGCCTGCAGGCGAAACGAGGTGGCGAGCAGCGGCAGCGCAATCAGCCCCATCAGCACGGCAAAATGGATGCGGAAATGGGCGAAGGAATCGAAGGCCGGATGCAGTGCGCCAAAGAACCCGGCTACAAGCGCGGCCGAGAGGCCGAGCATTGCCAGGAACGCCATTGAAGCCATCATCTTTCGCACGCGTGCCATCAGACCGGGTTTTGCCCATAGACCGGGTAATACATTGCCGAGGTATCAGGCCTTTATCGGCTGAAATGCGGCCCAATCAAGATGACGAAACGCCTCGCGGCAAACATTTACGGCAAGCCGGTCTACTGAAAGGCCGTCTCCGAAAAGCTTCTCAGCTTGCGCGAATGCAACCGTTCCATCGGCATTTCCGCCAGCTTCTCCATCGCCTTGATGCCGATGGTCAGATGCTGCGCCACTTGCCGCTTGTAGAATTCGGTCGCCATGCCGGGCAGCTTCAACTCGCCATGCAGCGGCTTGTCGGAGACGCAAAGCAGCGTGCCGTAGGGCACGCGGAAGCGGAAGCCATTGGCGGCGATCGTGGCCGATTCCATATCGAGCGCGATGGCGCGCGACTGCGACAGCCGCTGCACCGGTCCGCGCTGGTCGCGCAGTTCCCAGTTGCGGTTGTCGATGGTGGCGACGGTGCCGGTGCGCATGATGCGCTTGAGATCGTAGCCGGAAAGTCCGGTGACTTCGGCGACCGCCTCCTGCAGCGCCACCTGGATCTCGGCCAGCGGCGGTATCGGCACCCACACCGGCAGGTCATCGTCCAGCACATGGTCTTCCCGGACATAGGCATGCGCCAGCACATAGTCGCCCAGCGCCTGAGTGTTGCGCAGGCCGGCGCAATGGCCGAGCATCAGCCATGCATGTGGCCGCAGCACCGCGACATGGTCGGTGATCGTCTTGGCGTTGGACGGGCCGACGCCGATGTTGACCATGGTGATGCCGCCATGGTTCGGCTTCTTCAGATGATAGGCTGGCATCTGAGGCAGGCGCGGCGCCGCCACGCCTTCGCTGGGTGCGTTTTGCCCTGCCTTGGTGATGACATTGCCCGGTTCGACGAATTCGGTATAGCCGTGGCCGCCTTCAGCCATCTGGGCCCGCGCGCGGGCGACGAACTCGTCGATGTAGAACTGGTAGTTGGTGAACAGCACGAAGTTCTGGAAATGCTGCGGGCTGGTCGCCGTGTAGTGCGTCATGCGGTGCAGCGAATAGTCGATGCGCTGCGCCGTGAACGGCGCCAGCGGCCTTGGTTCGCCGAACGCGACCTCGAAGGTGCCGTTGGCGATCTGGTCGTCGGTGCCGTCAAGATCCGGCACGTCGAACAGGTCGCGGATCGGCCGTTTGATGCGGTCGGCGGCGGCGCCATCGACATGGGTTCCTTCAAGGAACGCGAAATGCAGCGGGATCGGCGTGGTCGATTCCGAAACCGTTACCGGCACGCCGTGATTGCGCATGATCAGGCGAAGCTGCTCTACGAGATAGCGTTCGAACAGCACCGGCTGGGTGATGGTGGTCGAGAAATGCCCGGGGGTCGGCATGTGGCCGTAAGCCTGGCGCGAGTCGATCTGGGTGAACGAATTGGTGGTGACGCCGATCTCCGGGTAGAAGGCGCGGTAGCGCTTGCTTTCGTCGCCGCCGGCGGCAAGCGTGGCAAAGGAGTCGCGCAGAAACTTGGTGTTGCGGTCGTAGAGCACCTGCAAGGCGGCCACGGCCTTTTTGGCGTCGTCGAAGCTCTGCTTGCCGAAAGGCTCCGGCATGACGACCGATTCGATAGCTTGTGGGTAGATTCGCTTTTCCATGGCTCAATATAGAGACTTGAGGCCGCACTTGGGAGGGGAGGATGGCCGCCAAGTGGTCGATTTATTCGTCCACGCCCAAGGTGTGCTGAGATTCAGGTAAGGCTGAGCCGGAGTCGAGGACGGGCGCGAAGCGACCAAACTGGTTGGCTTCGAGAACCGGAGCGGAGCGTACTCGAAGTATGTGAGCACCAAAGGCCGCCACTTGCAGGCCGGCATCACCTTAATACCGGCACACCTTACCCGCGCTGCAGACTGACCAGCAAGACAAAGCCGACGCCATGCTTCTTCGTCGCCGGCGCGTCGATCGTCGTGTCGGCATTGGCCCGCATCATCGGCATGACCAGGACCGGCGCCGACAGCACGACCAGGACGAGCGCCGCCCGCGGCAGGAGCCGAAGGGTCTGGAGGGCGTTGATGGCGATGCGGTTCATGGCTTTTGCTTTTCTGTTTAGATCTATGTCTTTGTCGTCTCAGGGGCGAAAATGGTTCATGCAATCGAATTGGCAGGAACTGGCTGCATCCCAGGAACGGGCCGGGCGGCCGGCTTCGGCCACGAGGATGGCGAAGAGCATCCCGAACAGGCTCATCAACAGGCAGACGATGGTGAAGCGGCGAGCGAGCATTTGCGTAGTGTCTCCTTGAACACGCCATCAAAATGCCCTGATGCGACTGAACCGGCGCTGATGCCGACGTTCATCTGCGGTTCAAAGTGATTGACGAGGTCTTAGAGAGAGCGTCGGTTCGGGTTTGCGCCGCCGCAAACGGCACGGTCGTCGCTATGGCGCGGACCGTCCTGCAAAAGAAAACGGGGCCTGTGAAGGCCCCGTTGGTCAACTCAAAGCAGCAAGATCAGAGCTTGTGCCAGGTCTGGCTCTTGCAGATCAGCCCGCCGAGCACGCAGCCGCTCATCTTGAGCGAGGTGCCCGACAGTGTTGCCTTGCCCGAATAGGTCTTGTCGTTTGCCGGATCGGTGATGTTGCCGGCATATTTGTTGGCCCCGACCGCCTTGAGCGAACCGATGGTCTTCCCGGCATATTTGCCGGTCTTCAGGGTGATGGAGAATGAACCGCTGCCGCCGATAACTGCTGTGTCGCCGGCTTGTGTCTTCCAATTGCCTTCGATCGGATCGGCCCAAGCCGCACCAGCCATCATCACGGCGGCCGCCAGGGCCAAGCTCACTTTGCGAAACATATCTGTCCTCCCTGGTTAGATGGGCCAGCCGCCTCTCTGCCCCTTACGCAAACGTAAGCTAATCCAGCTCCCGGCAAAACAAAAGCGGGTGCCGCGACGGAAGGTTTCGCAATTTTCATGCGGGGTCGGGAGAGCGCAGCCCGTGAAAATGAAACGATCGAGGCGTTGGCTTTGGTTCGCGTGGTTAGCAGAGTGTTGATCGGCGCCTTGCAAATTTTCGTCAAATCGATCGAAAAACGGCGGGATTGCTGACTTTGTATCCTTAACGAATTTCCGCGTTTACCTCTTGTTTTAGCTTTGTTTTCTCCAAATTAAGCACGCCATTTAACGACGGATTCAAGGCTCGGCCTCATTCTCGGAAGCATCGAAAGAGCGGCTCCCCAGGGAACACCGGGGGACAGAAGAGGCCCGCTCTCGGGAGCCAGACAGGGGACTAAAATGGCACGTTTTGAAATGCTTGAAGCCGGCTTCGGCGCCATGGGGGCAACTGCCCAGGCCGACATTCTTTTCGAACTGGGCATGATGTATGCGACCGGCCGCGATTGCGAGACCGATGTCGTTGCCGCCCACAAATGGTTCAACATCGCCGCCATCAAGGGCTCGGTCCGCGCCGCGGAACTGCGCTCGGAACTGTCGGCCGCAATGTCCAAGGTCGAGATCGCCAAGGCGCTGCGCGAAGCCCGCGAATGGATGACGATGCACTGAGATCGCGAGCAGATTATCGCAGGCAGATTATCGAAAACAGGGAAGCCCCGGGATCAAGACCGCAAAGACGGTCGGAACCGGTGAAACGACAAGGCCGCGACAAGACGGCCGACCATGAAAGAACAAGAACGCGGCAGGCCGGCACGGTCCAGTCGTGCACAATGGGGACGGCGGGCAGGTTTTCGTGGCGCGGGGGCGAATGGGGACTGCTACGAGCAAAAAGCCACGACCGGCCGGAACAGGCTGGCGTGGCTTTTTGCGTTGATGAGGCCCAATCGAGCGGCGCCGATGCGCCTAGACAGGCCCAATGAAGGATGAAATTGTCCCGCCTTCGGAAAGAAGCGCGGCCAGAGCGGCTGCGCGAGTGTGGGAGGAGTTCTATCACCATGAAAAAAACGGGTATTTTGAGCGCGGCCGTATTTGGCCTGATGATGAGCGCGCCGGTTGCCTTTGCCGATGACATCACCATTTCGGTGGTCGGCCCGATGACCGGACAGCTCGCCACGATCGGCGACCAGTTCAAGCAGGGCGCAACGGCAGCCGCCGACGCGATCAACGCCGCCGGCGGTGTCAACGGCTCGATGATCAAGCTCGACATCGAGGACGACCAGTGCGATCCCAAGCAGGCGGTTTCGGTGGCCAACCGGATCGTTGCCAACAGCGTCAAGTTTATCGACGGCCATGCCTGTTCAGGTTCGAGCATCCCGGCTTCCGCCGTCTACGCCGAGGCCGGCGCGCTGATGATGAGCCCGGCCTCTTCCAATCCCGAGCTGACCGATGCCGCCGCCAAGGCCGGCTGGCCGACGATCATGCGTCTCTATACGCGTGACGACGCGCAGGGCGCCTTCATCGGCCCGTGGATCGCCAAGAAATATGCCGGCAAGAATGTCGTTATCCTGCATGACAAGAGCGCCTACGGTCAGGGCGTTGCCGATGCGGTGAAGGCGACGATGAATGCCGGTGGCCTCAAGGAGATCGACTATGAAGGCATCAATGCCGGCGAGAAGGATTATTCGGCTCTCGTCACCAAGCTGAAGGACCTCAAGGCTGACGTCGTCTATTTCGGCGGCTATCACCCGGAAGCCGGGCTTATCCTGCGTCAGTCGGCCGAGCAGAGCGTTAAGTTCCAGCTGATCATGCCGGACTCGATCGCCTCGCCGGAATTCTGGCAGGTCGCCGGCCCCGCCGGTGAAGGCACCCTGTTCGTCTTCCCGTCGGACCCGCAGGCCAAGGCGGAAGCCAAGGAGGCCATCGCCAAGATCAAGGCGGGCGGCTTCGTGCCGGAAGGCTTTACGCTGTTCTCCTACGCCGTCGTTCAGGCGTTTGCAGAGGGCGTCAAGCGCGCCGGAACGGACGATCCGGTCAAGGTAGCCGAAGCGCTGAAGAACGGCACGCCGTTCAGCACCGTGGTCGGCGACGTGACCTTCGACGAGAAGGGCGATCTGAAGAACGCCAGCTACGACATCAACCAGTGGCACGACGGCAAATACGCACCGATCGCGCAGTAAGCGGCCGCGTACTCATGGAATGGCCGGGCTTGTCCCGGCCATTTTTCATTCAAGCCTCCAGCCGGCTATGCACCTCTTCAACGAAGCGCACCAGCACCGTTCCGTCGGTTACCTGCGCGCCCTCGGTGGCGATCTCGGCGATCACGCCGTCATGGCTGGCCGCGATCGTGTGCTCCATCTTCATCGCTTCCAGGATCAGTAGCGGCTGGCCCTTGATCACCCTTTCGCCCTTTGCCGCGCGCACCAGCTTGACCACGCCCGGCATCGGCGCGCGCAGGCTGCCCGAAGCGGCGGCCGCCTCGTCGGTTCGCACCAGCGGATCCGGGACGAGGAAACTGTAGCCGACCGCGCCTTCGAACACGGTGACGTGGCCTGGCCAGCGGGCAAGGCGAGGGGCGGCGCGAAGATCATGCGAATTGACGCTGTCATAGGGCGCGTCCAGCGCCACCTCGAAGCGCCCGTCCGGCCGCACTGAAACACGCGCCAGTATATCGTCCTCGCCATGGCGCAGGCGCGTGCGGCGCGCAACGCTGTGGAAATGCGCATAGCCGGCAAGCGACGACCACGGATCGTTCGACGGCGGCAAGGCACCGGCGCCCGCCGCGGCAAGGGCCGCCGCGGCAACGATCTCGCTGCGCGGCAGGGCGACCGCGGTCAGCGCTTCCTGATGCCTGCCGATCAGGCCGGTATCGACATCACCGGCCGAAAAATCGGCGTCCGCGGCAAGTGCCGCGAGAAACGCGGTGTTGACGGTCGAGCCGGCAATCTCGGTCTGCGACAACGCAGTGCCGAGCGCATCGAGTGCCGCCTGCCTGTCCTTGGCGTGGACGACCAGCTTGGCGATCATCGGATCGTAGAAGGGCGAGATCGCATCGCCGGCCCGCACGCCGGTCTCGATGCGCATGCTGGCGCCTTCGGGCGCGTTGTCGGGAAACGCCAGGTGATGCAGCGTGCCGGTCGCCGGCAGAAACCCTTTCGCCGCGTCCTCGGCATAGATGCGCGCCTCGAAGGCGTGGCCGGAAAGCGTGATTTCGCTCTGCGTCTTCGGCAGCTTTTCGCCGGCGGCTACCCGCAACTGCCACTCGACCAGGTCGGTGCCGGTGACCATTTCGGTGACGGGATGCTCGACCTGCAGGCGGGTGTTCATTTCCATGAACCAGAAGCGGTCGGCCTTCAGCCCTTGCGAGGCATCGACGATGAATTCGATGGTGCCGGCGCCGGAATAGCTGATCGCCTTGGCGGCCTTGACCGCCGCTTCCGTCATCGCCTCGCGCAGCGCCGGCGTCATGCCGGGCGCCGGCGCTTCCTCGATCACCTTCTGGTGGCGGCGCTGCGCCGAGCAGTCGCGCTCGTAGAGATGCACGGCATTGCCAAAATTGTCGCCGAATACCTGGACCTCGATGTGGCGCGGCTTGTCGACATATTTTTCGACCAGCACGCGGTCGTCGCCGAACGCGGCCTTGGCCTCGCGCCGTGCGCCCGACAGCGCCTCGGAGAAATCGTCGGGATGTTCGACCCGGCGCATGCCCTTGCCGCCGCCGCCGGCGCGCGCCTTGATCAGCACGGGATAGCCGATCTCACGCGCCTTGGACGCCAGCAGCACGATCTCCTGTGCCTCGCCATGATAGCCCGGCACCACCGGCACGCCGGCCTTTTCCATCAGCCGCTTGGCCGCATCCTTCAGCCCCATGGCGCGGATCGAGGCGGCCGACGGGCCGATGAATGTGAGCCCCGCCGCCACCACCAGGTCGACGAAATCGGGGTTTTCCGAGAGGAAGCCGTACCCGGGGTGAATTGCTTCGGCGCCGGTCGCCAGCGCCGCCGCAACAAGCCTGTCGCCGCGCAGATAGCTTTCGCCGACCGGCGAGGAACCGATACTCACTGCCTCGTCGGCCATTTTGACATGCAGGGCCTTGGCGTCCGCGTCGGAATAGACGGCAACGGTGCGCACTCCCATCTTCCTGGCCGTGCGTATCACCCGGCAGGCGATCTCGCCGCGATTGGCGATCAGGATCTTGGCGAACATGGAGCCTCCAGAGTTTGTCTCGGGCGGCGCCGGTCTGGCAGGAATGAGCCTATTTCGAAGCCGCGATTTTGCAGCCGCCGCTCGCGGTCTGAACCTTCCACTTTTTCAGGCCAACCTGACAGCTTCGCAACGCCAACTCTTCCGCGGACTTCTGAGATGGCGCGTTCAGCCGCGCACCGCAGATGATGTAAAGATCGTCGACGCGCGAGTAGAATGTGGTCGCGTAGGCCGAGTGGCCACTCGCCGCGACATAGGCGTTGTACGACTTCGTGCAGGGCTCCTTTGGATTCAGTGACAACGGAGGCCAGAATCGGGTGTCTCCCTTGCTGCCCGCCAGCGATCCAGCCGCCCCGATACCGGGTGCCGTAAATACGAGCAGGCCGGCAAGCATCGATACAGTAATTCGTTTGATGCGTGTCGATTTCATCTTGCGCCGCCCATTTGAAAAATGCCCAAGCCGATGCTTGTCGGCCTACTTCGATGCCGCAACTTCGCAGCCCGCACCTGTAATGACCTTGTAATGGCTGCGGGCGGACTCGCAGGATTTCATCGCCCGTTCTTCGGCAGCCTTCTGTGACGGTGCATTCAAGCCCGAGCCGCAGATGATGTACAACGAACGGATCCGGGCATAGGGCGTGGTCGCATAGGCCGAATGGCCGCCGGCGGCCACATAGGCGTTGTAAGCCATGGTGCACTGGTCTTTCGGGCTTTTCGGCAAATACGGATAGAAATGGATGTCGCCTTTGCTTCCCGCCAGCGATGCCGCGGCGCCAACGCCGGGTACCGCAAATATAAGCAAGACTGCAAGTACCGACGCAGTCGTTTTTCCCGAATATTTCGGCCTCATCTTTACCCCATCCCCGTTGCCCAATGCGGGATGAACAATAGCGCCTATTCTCCAGTGCCGCCAGCCTGCTCACCGAAAATTGCTTTTGCGTAGGTGGATGAACCATCTTGTCCATGCAGACTAGCATCCTCCAATGGCAGCAACGGCTTGTCGGTATAGTTGAGCTGTTGGCTCGTCGAAGCAGCAGAAAATAACTGTTTCGGGCGTTGAGTTCTGTCCGACGAAGGTACCTGCGATGCCAACGGCAATCTGCGTCGCCTCATTTTTCGGATAACGGTAGATGCCGGTCGAGATCGCCGGAAATGCCACGGTCCGGCAATCCCTGGCGGCGGCGATTTGGAGTGACCTGATATAGCAGGATACGACCAGTCCGGCTTCGCCTTTGCCGCCGCCTTGCCAGACAGGTCCGACCGTGTGGATGATGTAACGTGCCGGCAGGTGATAGCCCTTCGTAAGCTTTGCCTCGCCGACTTGCAGCCGTTCAGCATCCGGCATTCGAATTCGAGCTCCGGGCCGGCGGCGCGGTGAATGGCGCCGTCGACGCCGCCGCCGCCCAGCAGCGAGGAATTGGCGGCATTGACGATGGCATCGACCGCAAGCCTGGTGATGTCGCGGTGTGGACATGTATCCGTTCGCCGAACTTGCTCATCTCACATCCTGAACACGCCGAACTTCGTTTCCTCGATTCCGGCGTTGAGCGCGGCCGACAGGCTGAGCGCCAGCACCTCGCGCGTTTTCGCCGGGTCGATGATGCCGTCGTCCCACAGCCGCGCCGAGGAGTAGAGCGGGTGGCCCTCATGCTCGTATTTCATCAGGATCGGCTTCTTGAATTTCGCTTCCTCGTCCGCGCTCCACTCACCGCCCTTGCGCTCGATGCCCTCGCGCTTGACCACCGCCAGCACGGTCGCCGCCTGTTCGCCGCCCATCACCGAAATGCGCGCGTTCGGCCACATCCACAGGAAGCGCGGCGAGTAGGCGCGGCCGCACATGCCGTAATTGCCGGCGCCGAACGACCCGCCGATGATCATCGTCACCTTCGGCACCTTGGCGGTGGCAACCGCCATCACCAGCTTGGCGCCGTCCTTGGCGATGCCGCCGGCCTCGTACTTTCGCCCGACCATGAAGCCGGTGATGTTCTGCAGGAAGATCAGCGGGATCTTGCGTTGGCAGCACAGTTCGATGAAATGCGCGCCCTTCACAGCACTTTCGGAAAACAGCACGCCATTGTTGGCGATGATGCCGACCGGCACGCCCTGAAGATGGGCAAAGCCGGTGACCAGCGTGGTGCCGTAATTCTGCTTGAACTCGTCGAACTCGGAGCCGTCGACGACGCGCGCGATCACCTCGCGCACATCATAGGGCTGGCGCAGATCCGTCGGCACGATGCCGTAGAGTTCCTGCGCGTCATGAAGCGGCGGCATGGGTTTCTGTAAGGTCAAGCTTACAGTCTTGCGCCGGTTGAGGTTTTTGACGATGCGCCGGCAGATGGCCAGCGCATGTTCGTCGTCCAGCGCATAGTGGTCGGCGACACCGGACAGCCTGGTGTGCACGTCGGCGCCGCCAAGCTCCTCGGCGCTGACATCTTCGCCCGTAGCCGCCTTCACCAGCGGCGGGCCGCCGAGAAAAATGGTCGCCTGGTTGCGCACCATGATCGTCTCGTCCGACATTGCCGGCACATAGGCGCCGCCCGCAGTACATGAGCCCATGACGCAGGCGATCTGCGGAATGCCGGCCGCCGACATGTTGGCCTGGTTGTAGAAGATGCGGCCGAAATGCTCGCGGTCGGGAAACACCTCGTCCTGGTTGGGCAGGTTGGCGCCGCCGCTGTCGACCAGATAGACGCAAGGCAGATTGTTTTGCAGCGCGATCTCCTGCGCGCGCAAATGCTTCTTCACCGTGAGCGGATAATAGGTGCCGCCCTTCACCGTGGCGTCGTTGACCACGACCATCACCTCGGTGCCTTCGACACGGCCGACGCCGGCGATGAGGCCGGCCGAGGAAATCTCCTCGCCATACATGGACCATGCCGCGAACTGGCCGATCTCGAGGAAAGGCGAGCCGGTGTCGAGCAACTGCGCCAGCCGCTCGCGCGGCAACAGCTTGCCGCGCGAAACATGACGCTCGCGCGCCTCCTCCGAGCCACCGCGCTCGACGGTTGCCGCCTTGTCCGCAATGTCGGCAACCAGCGCCCGCATGCGCTCGGCATTGGCGAGGTAGGTTTCGGAGGAGGGCGAGATCTGGGTCTGGAGTACGGCCATGCTAAACCCCCTCCGCCATGATCTCGCGTCCGATCAGCCAGCGGCGAATCTCACTGGTGCCGGCGCCGATCTCGTAGAGCTTGGCGTCGCGCAACAGCCGGCCGGTCGGATACTCGTTGGTATAGCCGTTGCCGCCAAGCAGCTGGATGGCGTCGAGCGCCATCAGCGTCGCTTTTTCGGCGGCAAACAGCACGCAGCCAGCGGCATCCTTGCGTGTCGTCTGGCCGCGATCGCAGGCAGCCGCGACAGCATAAACGTAAGCGCGCGCGGCGTTCATCGTCGAATACATGTCGGCAAGTTTGCCCTGCACGAGCTGGAACTCGCCGATCGGCTGGCCGAACTGCTTGCGCTCATGCACATAGGGGATCGCCACGTCGAGACAGGCCGCCATGAGCCCGAGCGGGCCGCCGGCGAGCACGGTGCGCTCGTAGTCGAGGCCCGACATCAGGACCTCGACGCCGCGGCCCTCCTCATGCAGCACATTGTCATAGGGCACCTCGACATTGTCGAACACCAGTTCGCCGGTGTTGGAGCCGCGCATGCCGAGCTTGTCGAGCTTTGGCGATGCCGAGAAGCCGGCCATGGTCTTTTCGACGATGAAGGCGGTGATGCCGCGCGATTTCCGCTCCGGATCGGTCTTGGCGTAGACCACCAGCGTTTCGGCGTCGGGGCCGTTGGTGATCCACATTTTCGAGCCGTTGAGCACATAGCGGTCGTTGCGCTTTTCGGCGCGCAGCTTGAGCGAGACGACGTCGGAGCCGGCGCCCGATTCCGACATGGCCAGCGCACCTGCCCTTTCGCCCGAGCACAATGTTGGCAGGAATTTCTCCTTCTGCGCCGGCGTCGCCCAGCGGTTGATTTGGTTGACGCAGAGGTTCGAATGGGCGCCGTAGGAGAGACCAACCGAGCCCGAGGCGCGCGAAATCTCTTCCACCGCAATGACGTGGGCAAGATAGCCCATGCCGCTGCCGCCGAAATCGGGATCGGCGGTGATGCCGAGAAGGCCGAGCGCGCCGAGCTCTTTCCACAGATGCGTGGGGAATTGATTGCTGCGGTCGATCTCGGCGGCGATCGGCGCTATTTTCTCCTGGGCAAAGCGGCGCACCAGATCGCGTAGCGCCTCGATGTCCTCGTCATGCCCGAAGCTGAGTGTGTTCGTGTACATGCCGTTCCTCCCCGATTTCGATCTTCGCGCCAACCAGGCGCATTGTCATTGAAAGATATGTCGCCGTGACTTCAGCCATCGACAGCCGCTCGCCCGGCCGGAACCAGACGATGACGCCGGTCATCATCTGGATCAGGGCCATGGCAGTGAGCCCGGTGTCATCGACACTGAAGGCGCCGGCCTCCGCGCCGTCGCGCAGGATGGCGCGCAACTCCTTCTCATAGGCGGTGCGCATGCGCAGGATCTGCGTCAGCCGGTCATGCGACAGGCTGCGCAATTCCATATTCGAGACATGGGTGGAGTGGCGGCGCTCGATGTGGAAAGCGATGTGGTTTTCGACATAGGAGGCAAGCCGCGTTGCCGGATCGGCAGCGTCGGGGCGTGCGGCGTCCCACGCTTCGATCAGCCCTTCCATATGTTCGCGCATCAGCGTGAACAGCAGGTCTTCCTTGGTCGGAAAATAGCGGTAGAGAGCGGCGGCCTGGACGCCGACCTCGGCGGCAAGCTGCCGCATCGACATTGCCTCGTAGCCGAAGCGGGCGATCAGGCTGACCGCTGCCTCGCGGACGGCCGCTTCAGTCTTTTCGCCGTCGGATCCCGTGGTGCGCGCCATGATCGCCTCCCTGAATGAAGCAAGAATAAAACGAACGTTCAATTAATTCAAGTGGGCAACAAAAATCGTGCCGTCTATGCGATGATCCGAAAGTCGACGGGCGCGTCGAGGACTTCGAATTCCTCGGTCTCGACATTCGAAACCGAGGATCCCGTTGGTCCTTGCCGCAGCCGTTCGATCATTGTCGAAACCGCAGCATCGGCCCCGGCAATCGAGGTCGTCACCGTGCCATCTCGTTCATTGCGCACCCAGCCTACGAGGCCAAGCCCTATCGCTTCGCGCCGGGCCCACAGCCGGTAGCCGACGCGTTGCACCTTGCCATGCACACGCGCCTGCACTGCCCTTTGCCGGTCATCCATCGTTGCCTCCCATGCACAGAAACTGGCGCGGAATCGGACGAAAGCAACAGCCTTGAACGGTTGGATTGTTGTTGCATCGACGGAAGCCGGGGACCCGGCTGATTCTGTCTTGGCCTTTGGCGGCGTCGGGAGGCCGTGTCGCGACGGCAATCGGCCGGGCTAGTTTCCCCGCGCCGCGGCGAGTGCGCCGGGCAGTTCCTCGGCAAAGATGTCGAGTTCATGATCGAGGCCGACGCTGACCCGGATGCAACGTTCGAGCCTTGGCGCCATCGGCTTGCGGATGAAAACGTCGCGCGACAAAAGGTTTTGCAGCACTTTCAGCGCGAAGGCGCCGTCCTGGCCGCAGTCGATGGTGACGAAATTGGTCGCCGATGGCAGCGGCTTCAGCCCGTTCGTCTCCGCAATCCCGGCTATACGTGTGCGGCCGGCAGCGACTCGCGCCACCACGCTGTGCAGCCAGTCCTGGTCGGCCAGCGCCTCGACGCCGGCGATCTGCGCCATGCGGCTGACGCCGTAATGGTTGCGGATCTTCTCGAAGTCACGGATCACCTCGGCTTCCGCCACCGCATAGCCGCAGCGTATGCCGGCCAGCCCGTATGCCTTGGAGAAGGTGCGCATGCGGATGACATTGGGTCGCGCGACATCAATCGGCGGCAGCGCCGAGGCCGGCCCCAATTCGCCATAGGCCTCGTCGAGCACCAGCATGGTGGTTTCCGGCAACGCTTCGACGAAGCGGGTGATATCTCCTGCTTCCCACCAGCTGCCCATC
Source organism: Mesorhizobium sp. LSHC412B00 (assembly GCF_000503035.1). Classification (NCBI taxonomy): domain Bacteria; kingdom Pseudomonadati; phylum Pseudomonadota; class Alphaproteobacteria; order Hyphomicrobiales; family Phyllobacteriaceae; genus Mesorhizobium; species Mesorhizobium sp. LSHC412B00. The sequence goes on from NZ_AYWB01000020.1 coordinate 14,949, forward strand.
GGATTGTCCGGATTGGAGAGATAGACCAGCGACGCCTTCTCCTTGATGACTGCCTTGAGCAGGCCGTCCAGGCTTTCCTTGTCGTTCTCGTAAGGCACCGTGACCAGCCGGCCGCCGACGCCGGCAATGTGGAAGTTGAAGGTCGGGTAGGCGCCGAGCGAGGTGACCACTGCGTCGCCGGGCGCGACATACATGCGCGCCACCAGGCTGAGCAGCCCGTCTATGCCTTCGCCGACCACGACGTTTTCGGCGCCGACGCCGAGATGGCGGGCCGCAGCCTGCTTCAGATCGTAATTGTCGGGATCGCAATACATCCACTGGTCACGCGCGACGCGCTCCATACGGGCGATAACGCGCGGCGAAGGCCCGAAGCTGCTTTCATTGGCGCCGATGCGGGCGCGAAAAGCACGTCCGCGCTCGCGCTCCTGCGCTTCCGGTCCGACAAACGGCACCGTCGAGGGAAGTGCACCGACAAGCGGCGTGAGGGCAGGGCGCTGGCGCATGGCAAAGGCTCACGAGAAGATGGGCCTTCTTGCTAGCGTGCCCAATAGGACGGCGCAAGTTCTGGCGCGGCTGGAAATAGTGGCCATCACGCCCGTGATGAAATCGGCGCGGGTGGCCACGCTCTACGACCTGACCGCCGGTAGGCGGCAACCCTTTTGAAGGCCAGCACTGCAGCCAATGGCGACGGGCGCTTCAAAAAGAAAACCCGGCGGTTGCCCGCCGGGTTCGATTTTCAGCCAGGCTGAGCGTCTTAGAACGAGCGCTGGAAGCGGAGGAGACCGCCGATGCTGCTCTTCTTGTCGGCGTTGGTGAAGTTGGAGAAATTGGCGTCGTCGAACTTGCCTGCGTTGAGGTAGTCGACTTCGGCCGTGACCGTGAAGCCGGGAACAACGTCGTAGGCGATGTTCGCGGCGACGCCGAGGTTCTTCCACTCGTCATACGAGACCTGGGCATTAAACGAGGTCTTCTCGTTTATGGTGTAGGTGCCGCCACCCCAGAATGCCCAGTTGCCGCCCCACTGCTTGTAGAAACCGCGGCCACCGGCGTTGATCGCGTTGCCGTTGTGAATCAAGGTCGTGTCGTCATTCAGGTTGTCGTCGGTGCCGTAGCCGCCCATGATGAACAGCGACAGGTTCTGCATCGGGGTGATGTCCAGGCGAACCTTGCCGGCGACTTCTTCATAGTTGCTGTCATAAGCGACGACGCCGGTGATGGCGCCCCAGCCCTGCGTGTACTTCACGCCGCCGACGACATGCGGAACGTAGCTGTCGATCGTGCCGACGACGCCCGAGCCTTCTTCAAGAGAGACGACGGCCGAGAAGCCGTTGCCCGCATCGAAGTAGTACTGGACCACGTTGGTGTCGAAATCGCCGTAGGGAACGAGCGTATCCTGGAGGACGTTGCCGGCGTAGCCGATGAACGTGTCGAAGGCCGATTCGTCCTTACCGACGCGCAGGCCACCGAGCTGGATCCAGGCGAAGTTCAGCGAAACGTTCTTGTTGCCGGCAGGGTTGGAGTTGAACTCGTCTGCTTCCGTGGTCGGATCGTCTGCCGACGGGTAGCCGTTACGATTGCCGAAGTTGAAGCGGGTCTCGGTGTAGGTCTTCAAGGTGCCGAGTTCGGTTTCCTGGCCGGTCCAGGTCTTCAGCGTGAAACGGGCATTCTTGTAGAAGGTGTCCTGCTCGTCGCCATCCTTATGGTCGAAGGACCTCGCACCGTCGAACGAGCCGACGTCGCCGGCACCGATGTCGTAGCGGACATAGCCGCCGATGCGCAGGCAGGTTTCGGTGCCGGGGATGTAGAAGTAGCCGGCGCCGTAGACGTCGCAGATCTTGACGTATTCAGCCGGTTCCGGCTCGGCGACGACGACGGCGTCGGCGGCGCGCGCACCGGAAACTGCGATCNATCTTGACGTATTCAGCCGGTTCCGGCTCGGCGACGACGACGGCGTCGGCGGCGCGCGCACCGGAAACTGCGATCAAGGCCGCAGCGGAGCCGAGGAGAAGGCTCTTAATGTTCATTTTCTGACCTCCAGTCAGAATCGAACAAGATAGTGAAGCCGGCGACAAGCGTTTTCGCTGTAACCAATTGTTATTGTTGAAGTTTATTGAAAAGATGGACCTTTGCGGCAGGTGATGCGGCCATCACCACAGGCGCTTGTTGGCGAAAGCATGCCCTGAACCGGATTTGAGATAGCGCTCGAATGAAGCTGCCTTGGCCTGGTTCGAAAAGGCCATATAGCTGACGATCCGCCACGGCAGAAACTTGGATGTATGGCTGGATTTCCCCGCATTGTGCTCGACAAGCCGCCGTTTCAGGTCCGTCGTTATGCCGATATAGCGTTCGCCTTCAGCAGCCGTACTCTCCAGAAGATACACATACCACGTGAGCTGCTCTCCTACGCCAAGGCTTCGGAGGGCATCCTCTCCGCCATCCTGCTTGGCGCTGAGGTGGGCTTGTCCTGCGAAGCTCGAAGAGCGAAGCAGGACCAATCGAATTCTGCAAGGGATTCTCTGGGCTTACGCTGTGCGGCACGTAGCACACCACGCGGTCCGGCCCTCCTACGCCAAGGCTTCGGAGGGCATTCTCTCCGCCATCCTGCTTCGCGCTGAGGGTTGCTTGTCCTGCGAAGCTCGAAGAGCGAAGCAGGATGGCGGAGAGGATGGGATTCGAACCCACGAGAAGCTTTTGACCTCTACTCCCTTAGCAGGGGAGCGCCTTCGACCACTCGGCCACCTCTCCGTTGCGCCGCTGGATAAAGAAAAGCGCGGGCACAATCAACAAGCCGGCGCCATTATCTCTGAAAATTCCGGATTTGGCCGCAGCGCCGCCTTTTGCATGCGGCGAATCTGCGGCGGTTCCCTGGCTGGCGAGTCGGCGACATGGCCGCAATCTCGGCCGGTCGTCGCCGGATTCGGCCGCATTCGGGCGCTGCGGCAAAGGCTTCCGGGCCCTTCGATAGTTAATGAGAGCTTTCTGACTGAGGCCAAATCGTGTCATTTGTGCAACAACGCATGGGGATAGCGCCCGCATAGCCCTTTCGCCGGTACGATCGTGGTTGAACGACGCCGCCTCATGGGTAATGTCGATTTCGAAGGAGCGGCGCGGTGCGCATCTTTTTCGGTAGTGGGGATGGGGCAGGGAACGCTGTCCTTCAGCAAAGAATACCCAGACCCGTTTTTTAACTTTTGACTGGAGGTCAGAAAATGAACATTAAGAGCCTTCTTCTCGGCTCCGCTGCGGCCCTGATCGCAGTTTCCGGTGCGCGCGCCGCCGACGCCGTCGTCGTCGCCGAGCCGGAACCGGCTGAATACGTCAANCCTGATCGCAGTTTCCGGTGCGCGCGCCGCCGACGCCGTCGTCGTCGCCGAGCCGGAACCGGCTGAATACGTCAAGATTTGCGACGTTTACGGCTCGGGCTACTTCTATATCCCCGGCACCGAAACCTGCCTGCGCATCGGCGGCTATGTCCGTTACGACATCAGCGGTGGCGATGTCGGTTCGTTCGATGGTGCAAAGACCTTCGACGCGAAGGATGGCGACGAGAACGACACTTGGCGCAAGAAGGCCCGCTTCGCACTGAAGACCTGGACCGGCCAGGAAACCGAGCTCGGCACCTTGAAGACCTACACCGAGACCCGCTGGAATTTCGGCAACCGCAACGACTATGCCGCCAATGACACCGATGATGACAATTTTGCTGGCAACTCGGGCGTTTCGCTGAATTTCGCCTGGATCCAGCTCGGCGGTCTGCGCGTCGGTAAGGACGAATCGGCGTTCAACACGTTCATTGGCTACGCCGGCAACGTCATCCAGGATACGCTGGTTCCCTACGGCGATTTCGACACCAACGTCATCCAGTACTACTTCGACGCTGGCAACGGCTTCTCCGCCGTTCTCTCGCTTGAGGAAGGCTCGGGCGACGGCTCGTACGGTTCCTACGGCAAGGGTACGATCGACAGCTACGTTCCGCATGTCGTCGGCGGCGTGAAGTACACGCAGGGCTGGGGCTCCATCACCGGCGTGCTCGCTTATGACAGCAACTATGAAGAAGTCGCCGGCAAGGTCCGTTTGGACATCACCCCGATGCAGAACCTGTCGCTGTTCATCATGGGCGGCTACGGCACCGACGACAACTACACGGATCCGAGCTACGCGTTCGCAGCTGGCGGCCGCGGCTTCTACAAGCAGTGGGATGGCAACTGGGCAGTCTGGGGTGGTGGCACTTACACCATCAACGAGAAGACCTCGTTCAACGTCCAGGTCTCGTATGACGAAGGTGAGAACCTCGGTGTCGCAGCCAACATCGCTTACGATGTTGTCCCAGGCTTTACGGTCACGGCCGAAGTCGACTACCTCAATGCAGGCAGCATCGACGAGGTCAATACCCTTGGCAACAACCACAACTGGACCAATGCCGATAAGAAGAGCAACGTCGGCGGCATGCTTCGCTTCCAGCGCTCGTTCTAAGGGCTGGCTTTAGATAAGTGAATACCAGCCCGGGCGCTTCAACGCCCGGGCTGTTCTGTTCGTGACTGGGTCAAGACAAGCAGAAGGAACAGGGGGAATCGGCAGCTGAACAGTCCGTAGGGTGAGTTCGTGGGATTCGCTGATGGGCGGATGAATTCACAACTGCGTGATTAAATCTCTTGAAAGGACGCTTCCAAGCGGGTAGGTCTGACCCTATCCACTCGGGGGTGTGGCAATTTATGACCATCGACGCGATACAAGAGGGCGACCCCTCCGAACATTTCTCAATGTTCTCTTCTCAAAATGCGAAGATAAGATACAGCTACAACAAAATCAGAGAAGTAAAGTCGCACCGGGTCGGAGAGCTTTTTTCAGCATACCGAGACATACTCTGGGATGATGGGCGACATAAATACAATGTCAGCTCCTTCATCGGCGAAATAGACGAGATTCTCCTAGGAGAACGGTTCAGCGCCTTCGACCAGAGCACCCTGGACAATCTTATCGGCACCTTGCGCCAGCGCGGCAACAGCAACGCAACCATCAATCGAAAGATGGCTGCCCTCAGCAAACTACTGCGCAAGGCTTACAAGATGGGGGATATCCACAGCCTGCCCGAGTTCCGCCGCCAGAAGGAGCGGGCGGGACGGATTCGTTTCCTCGAAAGGGACGAAGAAGCAAGGCTGTTCGCCGCCATCAGGACCCGCAGCGAGGATGCCTACCGTCTCTCGGTCTTTCTCGTCGACAGCGGTTGCCGCCTTGGCGAAGCGCTCGGACTGATCTGGAACGACATCCAGGAACATCGCGTCTCGTTCTGGATCACCAAATCCGGCCGCAGCCGCACCATCCCGATGACCGAGCGGGTCAAGGAGGTGATCAAACTGCCCCCGTCAGAGGGCCGCCGGCCCAAGGGTCCGTTCACCAAACTCAGCCAGGCACAGTTTCGCGCCATCTGGAACGATGCCAAGGTCGAAGTCGGTCTCGGCGCCGACGACCAGGTGGTTCCGCACATCTTGCGTCACACCTGTGCCTCGCGTCTGGTCCAGGGCGGCATCGACATCCGCCGCGTGCAGATGTGGCTCGGCCACCAGACGCTTTCGATGACCATGCGCTATGCGCATCTGGCCACCAACGATCTCGACGGCTGCGTTGTCGTGCTGGAAACGCCCCGCGGCGAGGGGTTATCCGGCGATGGAAAAAGCTCGGCCTTCGCATCGCCGCTGACCACGGCCTCAGTGCCAGCGCCTGCTCAAAAAAGTAAAGCGGCAGCGGCGAAGGCACCCAAGGCGCCCCGGAAAAGCTCGAAAGCCAAATAGTTACCCAAGGCTTTCATATACTGCCTCGGCAACCCCAGGATCATCTTTGATCTTGGGGTTTACTTTTTCTGGGCCGCATTTGGTACTCCATCCAGGAAAGCCGCGATAGCGCCCGGCAGATTGCCTGTCTCCAGGAAGGGCGCATGGCCCTGGCCCTCGACGGTGATCGCTTCCATGCCGGAATGACGCTTTTGCATCTCGTCGAGTGTGTCGGCCGACAGGAGTTTCGAGTTGGCGCCGCGAATGGCAAGCAAAGGTATGGCCGCCAGCGCCTCGAACTGCGGCCACAGATCCGGCAACGGCTTGCTGAGGTCGAGGCCCGCCACCGTCTCGACCAGCTGCGTGTCGAAATCCGGCAGCAGGAGGCTTTCGTCCGTCTCGCGGTAGAGGGCCGACACCATCCGCTCCCAATCCGCTGCGGTCAGAGCGGGAAAATCCGCGCCGTGAGCGACGCGTTGGGCATCGATCGCCTCAGCGCGGCTCTTCGGTTTCGGTGCCGGGTCGAGATAGGTTTGGATATGGGCGAGCCCCGCGGCCTCGATCACCGGTCCGATGTCGTTCAGCACGATGGCTTTCAGCGCGGCCGGCCGCAGCGCGCCGAGCACGTGGATGATCAGCCCGCCGCGCGAGGTGCCGATAAAGGCCGCTTCCTCGACGTCCAGGGCGGCCAGTCCGGCGAGGACATCGCCGGCTTCGATGCCGACATTGTAGTGGCCGATATCAGGATCGTAAGCGGACTGGCCGCGGCCACGGTAGTCGAAGGCGATGACCTTGCGCGGATTGTCGGTTCGGTGCGACAGATAAAGCGCCAGCTCATGGAAATCGCGCGCGTTGCGGGTCAGGCCGGGCAGGCAAACGACCGGCCAGGTTCCCGAGTTTGTCTCACCGTAGATGCGAGCGTGAAGTCTGAGGCCGTCCGGCGCTGTGTAGAAGAAAGCGGAAAAGCCGTCGGTGCTCGACATATTGAAAGGACTCCCTGGCCGGATTGTCTCCGTCTGCTACAGGCGAGGGTGGGAGCGGTCAAATCGAGGGTTGTCGGCAAGCTGACACTCTTGGAAATGTCGGAGGGACAGCGCCCCCCTCTGTCCTGCCAGACATCTCCCCCACGAGGGGGGAGATTGGCGGTTCAGGCGCTACGCCCTTCCTTCGACGTTGGAGATCGGCGGAATCGGCAATGACAGCTGATCTCCCCACTCGTGGGGGAGATGGCCGGCAAGGGGGCGCGAAGGATCGCCAACGTCTGCCCGTGGCGACAGCTCTGCGGCCTCAGCCTCTTCCGTTCACCAAATCCCCAACGATATCGTACTTCCCCGAAATGCGCATCTTGTAGACCTCGTAATTCTCCATCACGCGCTGCACGTAACTTCTTGTTTCGGTGTAGGGAATTCGCTCGATCCAGTCGACGACGGCGTCGATGCCCTTGCCGCGCGGGTCGCCGTACTTGGCTACCCATTGGCTGGCGCGGTTAGGGCCGGCATTGTAGCCGGCGAAGGTCAGCACATAGGAGCCGCCGAAGCGGTCGAGCTGCTCGCCAAGGAAGGCAGCCCCCAGCGTCGCATTGTAACCGGCATCGCTGGTCAGCCGATCCTGGGAAAAGCTCAGTCCTGCCTTCTTCGCCAATTGCTTGGCGGTGCCCGGCATCAGCTGCAGCAGGCCGCGCGCGCCGGCGCTGGAGACGGCGCCGACATTGAATTCGCTTTCCTGGCGGGCGATCGCATAGGCCAGCGCCTTGCCCGAGCCGGATATGTCGGCGGTGTCGGGAATGACGCCCAGCGGATGCGACAGCGCGCCGACATCGATGCCGCGCGCGCCGGCGATCTTGCCGATCTTCAGCGCCATGAAATGATTGCCCTGCTTTTCCGCCAGCACCGCAAGCAGCGCCAGCTCGCCGGGGCTGGTCAACTGCCCGGCGAGGTCGCGGTAAAGCGTCTCGGCATAGCGGTCGTAGCCCGCCTCCTGCAGCCGCTTGATGGCGCTGACGGCTTCGCGGCCGTCAAAGCTTTGGCGGTCGGCAGTGCTTGGCTCGGGATAGACGATGTTCAGCGTGCGCAAGCCAACCCGTTCCGCCGCCAACTGCCCGTAGAAAGTGGTGCCATAGGCTGCCGCCTTGGTGAAATAATCCTTCGCATTGCCGGGACCGCCGACTTCCGCCGCGCGGCCAAGCCAGTAATAGGCGCGTGACAGCGACATCGGTCCCTGCGCGAGATCGGCGATGCGGGCAAAATGGGTCGAGGCCGTCGCAGGATCGTTGAGGCCGCGCAACGCATACCAGCCGGCGTGGAATTCGGCCTCGGCGGCGCTGGCGGGGCTTTCGGCGGCATGCGCGGCAACGATCTTGTAGGCGGTCTTCCAGTCGCCCTGGTCGACCAGTGCGCGCGACAGCACGCGGCGCTCGACCCACCAGGCATCGGGATCGACCAGCGCGTCGCGGTTCGTTGGCGCTTTCATTACCACCGCGGCGGCGTCCGCAAACTTCCGCTGCTTGCGCAGATATTCGGCTTGCGCGAAGAAATAGCCGGCCGATTGCTGTGCGGCAGGCACTGCTTTCAACAGCTTGGCCGCGTTCTTGTCGCCACGCGAGGCGGCGGCCCAGGCATCGGCCAGCGGTTGCGCGCCGGCAAGGGCTGCGACCCGCAGCGCCGAATTCTCCCGGTCGGCATAAAACATCCGTTCCATGCGGAAACGATGGTCGGCAGCCGGAATGATGGCGCCAAACTCCTTGCTGACGGCCGCCTCGTCCCTGGCTTCCAGCTTCTCGGTGCGCCAGAATGGCGACAGCACGGAAAGCGCAGCCTTGGTGTTGCCAAGAGCTAAATAAGAACGGGCAAGGATGACCACGCCTTGAAAGGTCAGCGGCTGGCTGCCGTCAAAGGCTTTCACCACGGTCTGCGGCGAGGGGTTTTCGCGATAAAGCGCGCGCTCGCTGTTCTTGCGCAGAGCGATGGTGCCCGGCCAATTCGGCAACATCTTTGCGGTATCGGCAATCTCGCTGCTCGGCACACGGTCGCCGCCATAGAGCGCGATCGCCCAGGCCAGGATATGGCGGTCCAGCGAACTGGCCGGCAATGTTTCGCGCACCGCTCGTGCCGCGGCGATATCGCCGGTCGCCAACGCATCGAGACTGCCTTTCAACACGGCGATATTGGCGGAGGGCGCATCGGTCTGCGCTCCATCTTGCATGTCAGGCATCGGGATCGATGAGGTCGTCTGCTCGTCGACGCTCTCGTTTGCCGCCGTCCCCACTATCAGCAGGGCAACGGCGCCAAGCAATATGAAGCGGAGTGGCCGACTGGCCGGCATGATCCTGATCTTTCCCTGTTGCGGCACTTTAGATGGCAAGCCCAGGTGCCCGAGAGCCTAGACTTAGGTCGTGAAGAGCCCGTAAACAAAGGGTTATCGAGGCCGTTCGAATTGCGCTTGCTGGCACCATCGGCATGCTTGCCGCGCAACAGTGTCGAGACTATGGTGCGCGGCTTCGCTTTCGGCTAGAAGGCGCCCGATGCATGTCGCCCAAAAGCGGGAACCGGTTTTGGGACGATGACACGCATAAACAAACAAGTTCCAAGGAGTTGGACGACATGCTGAGAGGCTCGCTTACTGCGCTCGTGACGCCGTTCGAAAAGAGCGGACGTTTCGACGAGAAAGCCTTTCGCGCCTTCGTCGAATGGCAACTTGGCGAGGGCACGACGGGCCTCGTCCCGGTCGGCACCACCGGAGAGTCGCCGACGCTGTCGCATGACGAGCATCGCCATGTCGTCAAGGTCTGCATCGATGTGGCCAAGGGCCGCGCTCCGGTCGTCGCCGGCGCCGGCTCAAACAACACCGCTGAAGCGGTCGGTCTGGTGCAGTATGCCGAGCAGGCGGGCGCCGACGCCGCTCTGGTCGTCACGCCTTATTACAACAAGCCAACACAGCGCGGCTTGTACGAGCATTTCGCTGCCGTCGCCAGGGCGACCAAGCTGCCGATCATCATTTACAACATCCCGCCGCGCTCGGTGATCGACATGATGCCGGAGACGATGGGCAGGCTGGCGCACGACTTCAAGAACATCGTCGGCGTCAAGGATGCCACCGGCAAGGTCGAGCGCGTGTCCGAACAGCGCGCCACCTGCGGCAAGGAGTTCATCCAGCTTTCAGGTGAGGATGCCTCTGCCCTCGGCTTCAACGCTCATGGCGGTGTCGGCTGCATCTCGGTGACGTCGAATGTCGCGCCGCGGCTGTGCGCCGAATTCCAGGAAGCCACACTGTCCGGTGACAGCGCCAAGGCGCTGGAATTGCAGGACCGTCTGCTGCCGCTGCACAAGGCCATCTTCCTTGAGCCCGGCCTGTGCGGCGTCAAATACGCGCTGTCGAAGATTGGCAAGGTCGAGAACGTGGTGCGCTCGCCGCTGGTGACCATCGAGGCGTCGACCGCCGAGAAGATCGATGCGGCGATGAAGCACGCCGGCTTGATAAATTGAGGATGAGGCGCCACCTCTCCGCATCATGAACCAGGTCAGAAAAGCCGATCCAAACAACAAAACCGTTGCGGAAAACCGCAAGGCGCGGTTTTCCTATGAGGTGCTCGACACCGTCGAGGCCGGCCTGGTGCTGACCGGCACCGAGGTCAAGTCGCTGCGCCAGGGCCAGGCCAACATCCAGGACAGCTACGCCTCGGTGGAGGGCGGCGAGATCTGGCTGATCAATTCCTATCTGCCGGAATACCTGCAGGCCAACCGCTTCAACCATGAGCCCAGACGGCGCCGCAAGCTGCTGCTCAACAAGCGCGAGATGGCAAAACTGGCGCAGAGCATCGACCGCGAAGGCATGACGCTGGTGCCGCTGAAAATCTACTTCAACGACCAGGGCCGTGCCAAGCTGCTGCTCGCCGTCGGCCGCGGCAAGAAACTGCACGACAAGCGCGAGACAGAAAAGCAGCGCGACTGGTCGCGCGAAAAGGGCCGGCTTATGAAGGAGCGAGGCTAAGAACCTCGAGCCACAGCCCCACAAAAGCCACATCGGCTTTCAAGTTTCCAGCGACACACGATGGGGAAAGGTTTGAAGAACCGGATCATCCTCTGGGGTGCGGCCAGTCTGGTCTTTGCCGGCCTCGTCGCGGCAGGCGGCTTCTTCTATTTCCGGACCTTCTCGCCCGATCGTGACAGCTATCCGGTCAGGGGTATCGACGTTTCCCATCATCAGGGTGAAATCGACTGGCGCCGCGTTGCCGCCGACGATGTCGCCTTCGCTGTCATCAAGGCGACCGAGGGCGGCGACCATGTCGACGATGCCTTCGCCAAAAACCTGCGCGAGGCGCGCGCGGCCGGACTTGCCGTCGGCGCCTATCACTTCTTCACCTTCTGCCGGCCGGGCGCCGACCAGGCGAAAAATTTCATCGCGGTGGTGCCGCACGACCAGCCGCTGCTGCCGCCGGTCGTCGACATCGAATTCGGCGGCAACTGCCCGCAACGCCCGTCGCCGGAGCAGCTGAGCGCGGAACTCCAGGCCTTCCTCGGACCGGTTGAAGCTGCGTTCGGCAAGCCGGCGATCATCTACCTGACCGACGAGGCCGAGGACGCCTATGCCGGGAAAATCGACGTTCGCCCGCTCTGGCGTCGCTCGTTGCTCCTGGAGCCAGGTCGCAACGACTGGATCTACTGGCAGTACCACAATATGGGCCGCGTCGACGGCATCGTCGGCGATGTCGATCTGAACGTACTGCAGGGCGGGCAGCAAACGCTGGCCGAGTTGTTTGCCGCGCCCGGACAGGTCTCTTCGCAAACGCCTCCATCGCCCTGAACGGATCAGGCAAGCATTCGCTTTGGCTAGCCGCAGTCTCATGTAGGCTTGGCCACAGGTCTGGAAAGAGCCGAAAAGGCCATCCCTGCGGCCATGATCAAGATGGCGGCGAACTGGGTGCCGGTCGGCGTCTCGCCGAGCACCGTCATCGCGATCATGACCGTTGCGATCGGCACGCAGGGCATGAACAGCGATGCCGTCTGTGAGCCCAGCTTTCGAACGACATAGGTGTAGAGGAACATGGCGGCCGCACCGGCCAGAAATCCCTGGATGACGATCTGGCTGGCGATTTCGCCGGCTGCCGCGCTATGAAGGCCGCTCGGTACGAAGAGATAGAGAAGCGGCAGCGGCAGGCATGACAGCAGCACCACGGTTACGGTCGCCGCAATCGGATCGACGCGCCAGCGCCGCACAAGAACGGCATAAGCGGCAAACATCGCGCCCGATGCGATGAACAGCAGATCACCGGAGAAGACATCCTTCATACCGCCACCGGTGTGCGCTGGCGCAATGAACAGGATCAGCCCGGCGATGATGGCGGCGACGCCGATGGTTTGCTGGCGCGAGGCCTTGTCCGTCGTGGCGAGGTGCGACAGCACGAACGAGAAGAACACGATCGAGCTGGGCAAAGTGCCGCGCCATGCGCGGCGGGTGCGTAGGTGAGGCCCCAGTTGATGATGATCGGGTAGGGCAGTCCGGCCAGCGCCGCCAGCGCCAGGGCGCGCCGCCAGCCCAACGCTTTGCTGGCTGACAGGCCGCCGCGCCAGACAACCGGTAGCATGACCAGTCCGGCGCCGACAAAGCGCAAGGTCGCGACATCCGTCGCCGTAAGATGCTCCCGCAGGCTAAAGCGGGCTGCGACGAACTGCACGGCGTAAATACCGATCATGGCGAGGCCCGCAAGAATTGCCGGCTTTGTGTTTAGGTCCTCTGTCACGCGCATTCTCTGTCCCGCTCGATTCTGCCAGCGGAGGATTCTTCCTCCAGACGGCTCTCGTAGAAAGCTCAGCCTATTGTTGAAAATGGTGCGACAAAATAGGCTGTTATCGCGATCTGGGCGTGAATTTCACACAATAGAGGAGCCATGAACGTGAATCATGAATCCGACCAACTTGATGCCATCGACCGCAGCCTGCTGCGGTTGTTGCAGGAGGATGGGCGTCGCACCACGCTCGATCTCGCCGCCCGCGTCGGCCTGTCGCCGACCGGCACCAGCCAGCGGGTGAAGCGCCTGTTTCGTGACGGTTTCATCACCGCGGTCCGGGCTGTGCTCAACCCGCAAAAGATCGGCCGTGGCACGCTTGTCTTCATCGAAGTCAGGCTCGACCAGGCGGCGCCGCATGTGTTCGACCGTTTCGCCGAAGCGGTGGCGAAAGCTCCCGAAGTGCTGGAATGCCACATGGTCGTTGGCGGCTTCGACTATCTGGTGAAGGCGCGCATTTCAGAAATGGCCGCTTATCAGGATTTTTTGAAGCGCGTGATCCTGCCGTTGCCGGGTGTCAGGGAAACGCACACCTATGCGTCGATATCGGACGTGAAGCCGGACGCGCTGCTGCCGGTGTGAGGGCCGGACCAACGCAAGCGGTTGCCACGCCTCCGCTTCAAGCGGCCTGGGAAACCTCCGGCGCCAGCGTCACATTCGCATCGCCCCAGACCTTCAGCACGGTGATCACGGGCTCCAGGCTTCGGCCACGAGGCGTCGGGCTGTACTCGACCTTCGGCGGCATCTGCGCATAGACCTTGCGGGCGATGAGCCCAGTCTGGCTCGCTCGGCTATGCGCAGGCGGCAGCACTGCCGACGACGGCGATCACAGCCTTCGAGGCGTTGTTCGACCGCCTCAATGTGAAGAAGCCTGTCGCGAGCGCTACGAATACCATATCTGACTGTGATCGCCACCGCATCGGGGCCCGAAACGCGACTGGGTGCTTGGGCTTGGCGCCCATCATGTCGTCGACCATTCCAAGCCGCTCGCCGCTCAGGTTGCAGCCCTAGGCATCGGCGCACCGGCCTTTGTGTTCTCGACCACCAACACCGCTGGCGGGATTTTGATCCGAGATCGCCAGCCCGACCTAGCTCCGCAGGTTCTATCAACGAATATCGCTTCGGTCGGCACGCCTTTGGATTGTAGCGTGAGGAGGTGCCATAACTATGCGGATCCCAGCGCGGCCGGAGTCGTCTCGACCGTCAGCGATTTCGGCACCGGAGTTCCAGCCGTTGCAAGCCCTCCCGCGAGACCGCCCGGAGATGGCTGGCGAGGCAATTTGGCTAGTTTACCCTTGAAATTGTAAGCATCTTCCAGTTTTGGACCGTACACTGCCCCGTCGCCGTTGTAGGCCTGTCCAAAGTCTAGCCATTTCCTGTTCCGAATTTCATCGATGAGATTGTTCGACTTGCAGAAATCCGCGAACCCTAGGACCTGCCATCGCTCGTCTGTAGCGAATGCGTCCGCCAATGCCGACGCGGAAGCGTATCCACATATCTTGTGGTTGAACCCCATTATTTGGGGGCCACCAAAGCTGGACGACAGGCAGACCTTTTCTCGTGAAGATAGCGTTTCGGCAAAACGAAAAGCTTTGTACTCGACGCTCTGGTCATCAACATGGGACGATTGCCAAGCGTCTTTGGTCGAAACGCGGAACTTGTGATTCTTATGGGAGGCGCCGGGGATCCCGGCGTGTCCGCCAAATTGAAAATACTTATCGAATTGGGCAACGTTTGTCGCGCCCCAGTATTTGAATAATTTGTGATTTTCAAACCGCAGCACCGGCAGGCCGAGTGTGAATTTACGGCCGCCACTTTCAACGTACCACACGGCGAGCGCTGCGACCGGATCGATGCTGGTCAGCTTACCGAAGGTTTCGATCAGCCCGCCAACCCGATTGTATGTTTCGGCCAGCGCGCGCAACGTACCCTTGGTGCCCGTCGTGTCGATGAACAATGCAGGTGTTAAGGTGGCTTGCACCATTCCGGTGTCGTCCTTGTAATACCCGGATGGGGCGGCGGTTTCCGTCAATGCCAAAGGTGTGAAAGCCACAAGTGCCGAACTCGATACGGATGTCGGCTTGGCGCCCGCGCTAAGCGCGACTTCGTCCTTGTCCCCGAAACGCGATTTCATCGTCTCGTCTATGTGATGCCATGTATAGATGCTCGCAGCCGTTGCGGCAGACTGAAGCTGAACATGGCCGGAGTCTTGATGTTGAAAGTAGTAGCCCGCTGTCAGGCCGAGCTTGACGGCCTGTTCGGCGTAGAATTTGTAGCAGGGGTCGCCCCCGTTCTCCACCATTTTGCCGTTGCGATAACAGTAGCAATCCGCAGCCTCACCCCACTGATGCCATCCGGCACCGGGTAGGGCACTGGTCAGCCAGTCAGCCTGTCTGGCAATGTTGCGATATTGCAAAAGAACAGATGCCAGCCAAGGCGCGCCGTCATTTTTCATCTTCTTTGCTGCGGCATCGATGTCCGCCGGCTTCCGTTTGTCCCATCTGCAGTAGTATTCCGCCTGCTTCTGCGGAGTACGAAGTCCTTGTGATACCCGGAATTCATATCCGGCCGCCCTGCAAATATCCAAAAGAGATGACAGTTTTTCTGCGAATCCTGGCTCCAAGCCAAACCCGCTAGTGTCCGAAATCGACATCCGAGAACCCCCGCCCTCAATTATACTGACAATCTATTGATAGTTGTTTGGAAGTCAACAAGGAGGAGAGATCGTACCAGGCTGGCGAGACGGCGGTCTCCAGCGCAGACGACCCAAAACGTGTCAAGCGCCGATCGGGACAGGCAAGACAGGACGTGCCGGAAGGGCCTCAAGGCCCCTGAAGGTGCTCGGCACTATGTCCGCAGGAACTCAGCGATGTCGCTGAAAACCTTGACGAACATCGTCTCCGTCAAGACACCGGTGTTGGTGTTGTAGCGCGAGCAGTGATAGCTGGAAAACAGCGTGACGCCGCCGGCCGGCAACTGACCGCCGTGCTTGAACGGATAGGCGGCGACGCGCTGGCCCAGCGCCCTGACGGTCGACTGGTGGGCGATGGAGCCCAGCGCCAGCAGGGCGCGCAGTTTGGGAAAGCGTGCAATCGTCGGCACCAGAAAGCTGCGGCAAGTGGCGATCTCGGCGCCGACCGGCTTGTTTTCAGGCGGCACGCAGCGCACCGCATTGGTGATCGCGGTGCCGATCAGTTCGAGCCCGTCATCCGGCCGCGCCTTGAACTCGCCGCGGGCAAGACCGTGAGCGATCATCGTTGAGTAGAGCAGGTCGCCGGCATAGTCGCCGGTGAACGGTCGCCCGGTGCGGTTGGCGCCGCGCAGGCCGGGCGCCAGCCCGACGATCAGCAGCTCGACGGCGTCCTCGCCATCAGGCGGCAGGAAAGTCGGCACCGGCGCATTGAACCACGACGGCTCGCGCTGCCGCCAGTCTGCGATGAAATCATGCAGGCGCGGGCAGAGCGGGCAGTCGCGGTCGGGTTCGGGAGCGGCGTCCAAGGCCGCCGCCGTCAATAGTCTTCCTCTTCGACTGGCTCGGGCCTGCGCACCGGCCGTTCGGAGGGATCGCGGCCGACCTCGTTCTTCAGCGAGGTCAAATCGATGAAATGGTCGGCCTGGCGGCGCAGATCGTCCGAGATCATCGGTGGTTGCGAGGCCATGGTGGAGACGATCGAGACCTTGCGGCCGCGCCGCTGCAGCGCTTCGACCAGTGTGCGGAAGTCGCCGTCGCCGGAGAAGATGACATAGTGATCGACAACATCGGCAAGTTCGAGCGCATCGACGGTCAGTTCGATGTCCATATTGCCCTTGATCTTGCGGCGGCCGGTCGAGTCGGTGAATTCCTTGGCCGGCTTGGTCACCACCTTGAAGCCATTGTAGTCGAGCCAGTCGATCAAAGGGCGGATCGAAGAGTATTCCTGATCCTCGACCAGAGCGGTGTAGTAATAGGCGCGCAGCAAATAGCCGCGCTTCTGGAAGCTGGACAGCAGTTTGCGGTAGTCTATGTCGAAGCCGAGTGCGCGCGAGGTGGCGTAGAGATTGGCGCCGTCTATGAAAAGAGCGATTTTTTCACGGGGGTCGAACATGGCAATATTCCTTTTTCGAAATAGGTGGCGGACTAATCGAAATGGGTCGTTATATCGGTCGGCTCGTAAATAAACCGGCTGACCTTTCGTCAACCGAGATAGCGCCAGTTTTACGGCAATCCAAGGGTGCCGGGGCGCACTGCAAGCAATTGTGATCGGAGCCGTGTCGTCGCCGGTAGGCGGGCTTTGCCGGCAAGGCATTCACCGGCGCCAGAGACTGGCATTCGCCAGCCGATGGGGCCACGGCGCCATAATGCTTGTATTTTGGCGGCGTTCGGGTTATGGACCGCGCCTGTTTTCCATCAAATCCAGGCATGAAAGGGGCAATCAATGGCCCGCGTAACCGTTGAAGACTGCATCGACAAGGTCGACAACCGCTTCGAGCTCGTGCTGCTCGCCGGCCACCGTGCCCGCCAGATCAGCCAGGGCGCGCCGATCACCGTGCCCCGCGACAACGACAAGAACCCGGTCGTAGCGCTGCGCGAGATCGCCGACGAGACGCTGTCGCCCGACGACCTCAAGGAAGATCTGATCCACTCGCTGCAGAAGCATGTCGAGGTCGACGAGCCCGAGGCCGACGGCGAGGCGATCGCCGACCAGACCGGCAACGCAGTTGCAGCTACCGATGCCGACGACGCCGAAGAAAACGTCACCTTCGATCGCATGACCGAGGAAGACCTTTTGGCCGGCATCGAGGGCCTGGTTCCCCCGGAAAAGAGCGACGACTACTAATCGCTGCCCTGGACCTGCCGGGAATATGGTTCCGGCACTTCCGTCCCGTGAGTTTCGTGGCTATCTATGAGATGCGCCGTACATCAGTGCGGCGCATCAATCATTTCAGCACCGTGAGAACCCGCCCATGATGCGTCAGTATGAGCTTGTCGAGCGCGTTGCGCGCTACAAGCCTGACGTCAACGAGGCGTTGCTCAACAAGGCCTATGTCTACGCCATGCAGAAGCATGGCCACCAGAAGCGCGCTTCCGGCGATCCCTATTTCTCGCATCCGCTCGAAGTCGCCGCCATCCTCACCGAAATGCACATGGACGAGGCGACGATCGCCGTCGCCTTGCTGCATGACACGATCGAGGACACCACCGCGACGCGGGCCGAGATCGACGATCTGTTCGGCCCCGAAATGGGCAAGCTGGTCGAAGGCCTGACCAAGCTGAAGAAGCTCGATCTCGTCTCCAAGAAGGCCGAGCAGGCGGAAAACCTGCGCAAGCTGTTGCTGGCCATCTCGGAGGATGTCCGCGTTCTGCTGGTCAAGCTCGCCGACCGGCTGCACAACATGCGCACCCTCGACCACATGCCCGAGGCCAAGCGCCTGCGCATCGCCGAGGAGACGATGGACATCTACGCGCCGCTGGCCGGGCGCATGGGCATGCAAGGCATGCGCGAGGAACTGGAAGAGATCGCCTTCCGCTTCATCAATCCGGAAGCCTACCGCGCCGTCACCGCGCGGCTTGCCGAGATATTCGAGCGCAACAAGGGTGTGCTGACCGACATCGAAAAGGCGCTGTCGGCGCTGTTCGAGAAGCATGCCATCAATGCCGGGGTGAAGAGCCGGCAGAAGAAGCCGTGGTCGGTGTTCCGCAAGATGGAGGCCAAGGCGCTGTCCTTCGAGCAGCTCTCGGACATCTTCGGCTTCCGCGTCGTCGTCGACAGCGTCGAAGACTGTTACCGCGCGCTCGGCGCCATCCACACCACATGGTCGATGGTGCCTGGCCGCTTCAAGGACTACATTTCTACGCCCAAGCAGAACGACTACCGTTCGATCCACACCACCATTGTCGGCCCGTCGCGCCAGCGCGTCGAACTGCAGATCCGCACCCGCGAGATGAACAAGATCGCCGAATATGGCGTCGCCGCCCATTCGATCTACAAGGACACCGGCGGCAAGACGAACGGCGCCGCCCATGCGATCTCGAAGGAGACCAACGCCTATGCCTGGCTGCGGCGCACCATCGAGCAACTGGCAGAAGGCGACAACCCGGAAGACTTCCTCGAAAATACCAAGCTGGAGCTGTTCCAGGACCAGGTATTCTGCTTCACGCCGAAAGGCATGCTGATTGCGCTGCCGCGCGGCGCCACGCCCATCGACTTCGCCTATGCCGTGCACACCGATGTCGGCGACACCTGCGTCGGTGCCAAGGTCAACGGCCGCATCATGCCGCTAATGACGGAACTGAAGAACGGCGACGAGGTCGAGATCATCCGCTCCAAGGCGCAAGTGCCGCCGGCGGCGTGGGAGTCGGTGGTGGTCACCGGCAAGGCGCGTTCAGCCATCCGCCGCGCCACCAAGAACGCCATTCGCAAGCAATATTCAGGTCTTGGTGCCCGCATTCTCGAGCGCGCCTTCGAACGCGCCGGCAAGACCTTCACCAAGGAAAGCCTGAAGCCGGTGCTGCACCGGCTGGCGCGCAAGGACATCGAGGATGTGCTGGCCTCGGTCGGGCGCGGCGAACTTGCCTCGACCGACGTCATGAAGGCCGTCTTCCCAGACTACAAGGACGAGCGCGTCACCGTCAGCGCCCCCAAGCAGCGCGAGGAGGGCTGGTCGAAGATCCGCAACGCCGCCGGCATGCTGTTCCAGATGCCCGGCACACGAGCCGCGCGCAAGGACAAGGACCAGCCGCGCGATGGCGCGGTGCCGATCCGCGGCGTGCGCGGCGACCTGCCGGTGCGTTTCGCGCCGGAAGGGGCCGTGCCTGGCGACCGCATCGTCGGCATTGTCCAGCCGGGCACCGGCATCACCATCTATCCCATCCAGTCGCCGGCGCTGCAGGCCTTCGACGACCAGCCGGAGCGCTGGATCGACGTGCGCTGGGACATTGACGAGCAGACCAAGGAGCGCTTTCCGGCGCGCGTCTCGGTCACCGCCATCAACGCGCCGGGCTCGCTCGCCGACATCGCCCAGGTCGTTGCCTCCAACGACGCCAACATTCATACGCTGTCGATGGTGCGCACCGCGCCCGACTTCACCGAAATGCTGATCGATCTCGAAGTCTGGGATCTGAAGCACCTCAACCGGCTGCTGTCGCAGCTCAAGGATAATTCGAGCGTCAGCGATGCGCGGCGTGTGAATGGGTGAATAGTGAATAGTGAATAGTGAATAGTGAATAGTGAATAGTGAAAGAAGGCGTTCTCACTACCATTCACCATTCACCATTCACCATGGACATGGGGCGAGTTATGAATACCGACGAAGTTCTGGGCATTTTCCGCGAGGCAGGCGCTGTTCTGGAGGGACATTTCATCCTGACGTCGGGTCTGCGCAGCCCGGTCTTCCTGCAGAAGGCGCGCGTCTTCATGCATGCCGACAAGACCGAGCGGCTTTGCAAGGCGCTGGCCGAAAAGATCCGCAAGGCGGTGCCGGGCAAGGTCGACTACGTCGTCGGCCCGGCGATCGGCGGCCTGATCCCGGCCTATGAGACGTCGCGCCATCTCGGTGTGCCAGCAATCTGGGTGGAGCGCGAAGGCGGCGAGTTCAGGCTGCGCCGCTTTGAGATCGCGCCGGGATCGCGCGTCGTCATCGTCGAGGACATCGTCACCACTGGTCTTTCGATCCGCGAAACCATCGACTGCCTGCGCGCGATTGGCGCCGAGGTCGTGGCGGCGGCCTGCATCATCGACCGCTCGGCCGGCAAGACCAATGTCGGCGTGCCGCTGATCGCGCTTGCCGAATATGAGGTGCCGGCCTATCCCGCCGACCGCCTGCCGCCGGAACTTGCCGCCATCCCGGCGATCAAGCCGGGTAGCCGCAACATTTAGGGGACATCACCATGATCGCCGGCATCGATCATTTCGTGCTGACGGTCCGCTCGGTGGAGGACAGCTGCGCCTTCTACCAGCGGGTGCTTGGCCTCAAGCGCCTCGACGAGCCGAACCGGCCGACGGGGTTGCTGTTCGGATCGCAGAAGATCAATCTGCATCAGGCAACGCACACTTTCGAACCGAAAGCCAAGACGCCGATGCCTGGGTCCGGCGATTTCTGCCTGATCGCCGCAAGGCCGCTTGCCGAGATTTGCGCCAGTCTGGAAGCCAACGGCGTTGCCATCGAAGTCGGCCCGGTCGAGCGCACCGGCGCCCGCGGTAAGATGATGTCGGTCTATTTCCGCGATCCGGACAGCAATTTGGTCGAAGTCAGCGAATATCGGGAATAGTCTATCCGCCTCGGCGTCGTCTTCGCGCGGACATTGCCGTCGTCAGGGAGCTTTCATCGATATTGTCCTCAGTTTCGCCCCAATGGCGCTCTTGTTACCCGCCTGCGGCAGACCATCGTTACCCGCCTGCGGCAGACCATCGCGGCGGCGTTTCATTGTTCCGCCGCAAGGCAGTCGCTATATCAAAGTCGTTGTTGCCTTTCTGCGCCCTCGAAGCGCAAGATGGAGCGACCGCGCCCGGCCAGGGATGGTTGCAATTTGGGCGTGACGAACCGGGAACTGGAACAGAGTGCTTTTTCGACGCCGAAAGCCTGATGGCATTCTGGAGCGGGTGCGTACCTATCTGTGGCCGCGCCGCTCGTTTTCGCGCTCGTTGCAATATTTCTCCAAGCGCATCCTGCGGCTGAAGGCGACACCGCATGCGGTCGCGGCCGGCGTCGCGGCCGGCGTTTTCGCCTCCTTCTTTCCGCTCGGCTTCCATTTCGCCGTCGCCGCCGTGCTCTGCTGGGTGGTCGCCGGCAATCTGGTGGCCGCCGCCCTCGGCGCGGTATTCTTCGGCAATCCGCTGACTTTCCCGCTGCTGTGGGGAGCGTCCTGGGAAGTCGGCAAGCTGATCCTGCATGAACGCCTGCCCAAGAACGGACCGCCTGCGCATCTTGGTGAGATGATGCACACGCTGTCGTTTACAAAACTGTGGCATCCGGTGCTCGAGCCGATGCTGATCGGCGCTGTGCCGCTCGGCCTGATCTTCGGGCTGATCTTCTACGGTATCACCCGCTGGGGGATGACAGCCTTTCGCGAGCAGCGCAGGAAGCGCATGGCAGAGCGGGCGCATAAGGCCGAGCACCGCGGACGGGAAGTTCCGGCGGAATGATCATCGGCATCGGCAGCGACCTGATCGACATCAGACGCATCGAAAAGTCGCTGGAACGGCATGGTCAGCGCTTCATCCAGCGCATCTACACCGAGGTCGAACAGGTCCGCTCGGAAGGCCGCAAGGGCCGCGCAGCCTCCTATGCCAAGCGCTTCGCCGCCAAGGAGGCCTGCGCCAAGGCGCTTGGCACCGGCCTGGCGCAGGGCGTGTTCTGGCGCGACATGGGGGTCGCCAACCTGCCCAGCGGCGCGCCGACCATGGCGCTGACCGGGGGAGCGGCGGCACGGCTGGCCAAAATCCTGCCACAGGGGCACAGAGCGGCGATCCACCTCACAATCACCGATGATTTCCCGCTTGCTCAAGCCTTTGTGATCATCGAGGCGTTGCCCGCCGAACAAGCGCCACATTGATTGCATCAGACGACCGCTATCTAACGCCGACTTGACGTTGCCCAGCGCGCGCCGAGACTCTATACCATCCAACGCACAATCGAGGACGACATGAGCGTGGCTGAAAAATCCGAGAAGAAATCCGGCGGGCTTGGCGAAATCGTCAGCGTCATCATCCAGGCTTTGCTGCTGGCCATGGTCATCCGCACGTTGCTGTTCCAGCCCTTCTCGATCCCGTCCGGCTCTATGCGGCCGACCTTGCTCGAAGGCGACTATCTGTTCGTCACCAAATGGTCCTACGGCTTCTCGCGTTATTCGCTGCCATTCGGCCCCGACATCTTTTCCGGCCGCATCTGGGGTTCCGATCCGAAGCGCGGCGACGTGGTGGTCTTCAAGTTCCCGCCGGATCCGTCGCTCGACTACATCAAGCGCGTCGTCGGCCTGCCGGGGGACAAGATCCAGATGAAGGACGGCCAATTGTTCATCAACGGCCAGGGCGTGCCTCGTGTGAAAACCGGCCAGATCCAAAATCCTGATATCACGGAAGTGCCTGAGCCGGTCGACGTCTATCGCGAGACCCTGCCCAACGGCGTCAGCTACGACACGCTCGACCTGACACCGAATTCGATCACCGACAACACCCGCGAGTTCGTCGTGCCCCCCGGCAACTATTTCATGATGGGCGACAACCGCGACAATTCCTCCGACAGCCGCCTCAGCGTCGGCTACGTGCCGGCGGAGAACCTTGTCGGCCGCGCTAACATCGTCTTCTTCTCGATCGCCGGGAAGGCGAGCCCGCTCGAGATCTGGAAATGGCCGTCGCTGGTGCGCCTGTCGCGCCTGTTCCATTTCGTGAATTGATGGCTTTGAAGCGCCCGACGGGTGAAACTCTGGCCGATTTGGTGACAGCCAAAACCGGCCATTCCTTCCGGGATGTCCGTTTGCTCGAGACCGCGCTGACCCATTCCAGTGCGGTCAAGGCAAGCAGCAACAACCAGCGCCTCGAATTCCTTGGCGACCGCGTGCTCGGCCTGATCGTTGCCGACCTGCTTTTCGAAAAGTTTCCTGAGGCGCCGGAAGGTGAAATCGCCCCGCGCTTCAATGCCCTGGTCGATGCGCGGACATGCTCCGAGATCGGCATTGAAATGCAGCTCGAAGATCTGGTTCGGGCCGACGCTGCCTTGAAGGCGCGCTCGCGCGGCTCGGGCGGAAATTATCTGGCGGATGCGGTCGAAGCGCTGATCGCGGCGGTCTATATCGATGGCGGCCTCGATGCGGCAAGGCAATTCGTCCTGCGCTACTGGGAGCCGCGCTCGCAAAAGGTGGTGGCCAAGCCGCCCAATCCGAAATCCGACCTGCAGGAATGGATCGCCAAGACCAGCGATATCAGGCCCGAATACGCGATCGAGAAACGCGAAGGACCTGAACATCAACCGGTTTTCACGGTGTCCGTGAAGGTCGGCGGTTTTGCGCCGGCAAGCGGCACGGGCGGCTCTCGTCGCGCAGCCGAAGAAGCGGCGGCATCGGCGTTTCTTATGCGCGAGGGCATCTGGGCCAACCACGGGAGTGCGGCATGACCGGCAGCGAAGATCTCCCTCCGGCAGCGGAGGCCACTGCCACACACTCCGGCTTCGTCGCCCTGATCGGGGCGCCCAATGCCGGCAAGTCGACGCTGGTCAACCAGCTGGTCGGCGCCAAGGTGTCGATCGTCACCCACAAGGTGCAGACCACCCGCGCCATCGTGCGCGGCATCGCCACGCATGACAACGCGCAGATCGTCTTTGTCGACACGCCCGGCATCTTCAAGCCGAAGCGCCGGCTCGACACCGCCATGGTGACCACCGCCTGGGGTGGCGCCAAGGACGCCGATATCGTGTTGCTGCTGATCGATGCCGAGCGCGGCATCAGGGGTGACGCCGACGCCATCCTCGAGCGGCTGAAGGACGTCCGCCAACCGATGGTGCTGATCCTCAACAAGGTCGATCGGGTCAAGCATGAGGCGCTGCTGGCCCTGGCCGCGGCAGCAAACGAAAAGGTGCCGTTCAAGCGCACCTTCATGGTCTCGGCGCTGACCGGCTCCGGCTGCAAGGATTTGCTCGACTATCTCGCGCAAGCGCTGCCGGTCGGCCCCTGGTACTATCCGGAAGACCAGATCTCGGACCTGCCGATGCGCCAGCTGGCCGCCGAGATCACCCGCGAGAAGCTGTATCTGCGGCTGCATCAGGAGTTGCCCTATTCCTCGCATATCGAGACCGAGAAATGGGAAGAGAAACCGGACGGCTCGGTGCGCATCGACCAGACCATCTATGTCGAGCGCGACAGCCAGAAGAAGATCGTGCTCGGCCACAAGGGCGAGACCATCCGCGCCATCGGCCAGTCGGCGCGCATGGAAATAGCCGGCATTCTCGAGCAGAAAGTGCACCTGTTCTTGTTCGTCAAAGTGCGTGAAAACTGGGGCGACGACCCCGAGCGCTACCGCGAGATGGGGCTTGAGTTTCCCCATTGAGCTTCATCGTCTAGAAATGCCGCCCGGCAGTTTGAGACGATGACATGCCTGATCCAAAACCGACCATCGATACCGATCTCGTGCGCCGGCTGGTCAACGCGCAGTTTCCGCAATGGCGGCATCTGCCGGTGAGGCCGGTGGCGTTTGGCGGCTGGGACAACCGAACCTTCCACCTCGGCAATGATATGACTGTGCGGCTGCCGAGTGCCGCACCATATGCCTTGCAGGTCGAAAAAGAGCACCGCTGGCTGCCCAGGCTGGCGCCGCTTCTGCCGCTGCCGATCCCGGTTCCACTGGCGATGGGCGAGCCTGGGGAGGACTACCCCTGGCAATGGTCCGTCTACCGCTGGATCGACGGCGAAACAGCCAAGACCGCCGAAATCGCCGATCGCCGACAGTTCGCGGTCGATCTGGCCAAGTTCCTCATTGCGCTCCGGCGGATCGATCCGGCGGGCGGGCCGCCCGCGGGCCAGCACAATTTCTTCCGCGGCGGATCGCTGAGCGTGTATGACAACCAGACAAGGGAAGCACTCCAGGCGCTGGAGGGGCAGATCGACACCCAGGCGGCCACCGCTGTCTGGGATGCGGCCCTTGCCGCCACCTGGCAAGGGTCGCCCGTCTGGTTTCACGGCGACGTCGCCTGGGGCAACCTTCTGGTCCAAAACGGCCGTTTGAGCGCCATCATCGACTTCGGCACCTCAGGCATCGGCGATCCCTCTTGCGACCTGGCGATCGCCTGGACATTCTTCCAGGGCGAGAGCCGGGAGGCATTCCGGGCTGCCATCGACGTCGATGAAGCGACCTGGGCGCGCGGCCGCGGCTGGACGCTGTGGAAAGCGCTGATCACCGTTGCCGGACACGACGCCAACCAGGCCGAGGCGGAACGATCGCGCCGCGTCATCGACGACGTCCTGGCCGATCACCGGGAATTCGCGTGATCAGAGCCTTTCGACGATGTGTGGGGATCCAATGTCAGCACAGATCGCACGCGGCGCGCCAAAACCTTGATTTAGCCACGCAACCGGTGACAAGCTCCTGCCATGGAATGGCGCGACGAGGGAATCATACTCGGCACCCGCAAGCATGGCGAAACCAGCGCCATTCTCGAGGTAATGACGCGTGCGCATGGCCGCCATCTCGGCCTGGTGCGCGGCGGGCGCTCGCGCAAGCAGCAGCCGGTGCTGCAGCCCGGCAACCGCGTCGACCTTTTGTGGCGGGCACGCCTCGACGAGCATCTCGGCACCTTCCAGGCCGAGGCGATCGAGATGAATGCCGCCAGGTTGATGGACAGCGCAGTCGCCGTCTACGGCCTGCAGACCATGGCCGCGCATCTCAGGCTCCTGCCGGAGCGCGACGCCCATGGCGGCCTGTATGAGACGCTTGCCGTGATGATCGCCCATCTGGACGATTCGGATGCCGCCGGCGAACTGGTGGCGCGCTTCGAACTGCTCATCCTCGACGAACTCGGCTTCGGCCTCGATCTCAGCCAGTGCGCGGCGACCGGCGCCAGGCAGGATCTGGCCTATGTCTCGCCGAAATCCGGCCGCGCGGTTTCGCGCCAGGCCGGCGCGCCATGGCGCGACAAGATGCTGGCGCTGCCGGCCTTCCTGCGGCGCGGCTCCGGCTTGCGGGCGGACCACGCGGCACTCGAGGACGCCTTCCATCTGACCGGTTTCTTTTTCACCCGCCATGTCTACGAGCCGCGCGGCATCGAACAGCCCGATGCCCGTGCCGGCTTCCTCGCCGCCTTGCGCAAGCATCATTCGGGCGGCAAGGCCGCCCTTACGGCAGACGCTGCGCCAGAAGGGGGAGGGAGACTCGGTGGGTGCTGACCTCCGCAAACCGTCCAGGTTCACACCAAAAGCTGCATGCGGGAGCATTCCCTCCCCCTTGTGGGGAGGGTTAGGGTGGGGGTACTCGTAGGGCAAGAGCCTCAGCCGGCTTTGCGATGCTCCATGAAATCATCGAGGATGGCGCGCTGACCGCCGAGGATCTTGAGGCTGGCCTCGGCGAAGGAAAACCAGCCGGCCCTGTCGATTTCGGGAAATTCCCTCGTCACGCCTGACCTGGGCGGCCATTCCATCGTGAACATGTTGCTTTTAACGGCATCGGGATCGAAATCGGCTTCGACACTCCAGGCGATGACGATCTTGCCGCCGGCTTGCCGATAGCTGCCGACAGGTTCGAAATCGCCATCGATGCTGACTCCGAGTTCTTCCCCAGCCTCGCGCCGGGCGGCGGCCAACTCATCTTCATTGTCCTCGACGAGGCCCTTGGGGATCGACCAAGCGCCTTCATCCTTCCTTGCCCAGAACGGGCCGCCGGGATGGACGAGCAGAAATTCGAGAATGCCGGCCCTTGTCCGGTGGATCAGCAGCCCTGCACTTCGTTTCGGCATTCGATTTCCTCGTAGTTCATCCGAGGATAGCATGGCTCCTGGGCAAGTGGCGGCGGCATGCCATTCCTGGCTATCTCAGATGATGGGTGAGGATAAAGACCGTAGGCCGCTGGAATTTGCCGACGAAACATGCTCGATAACTTCTTTTCGGCCACCATTGCGGTGGCGTGACTTGAATAGCCGTCTGGGGTGGCCGTGTGGCCGCCGCAATTGTCAGTGAAAACTGGCCTGGTTTGGGGGAACCGCCATGTTTGAAAGCCTGATTGGCGCCGTCGTCGTTATCGTGCTTTTTGTCCTCGTCTTGCGCCAGCAGGGCCGCGTCAGTCTGATCGAGCGCGAGCTCGGAGCGCTGCGCAGCCTGGTTCTGTCCGGAGTGCATGCGACACCGCCCGTTGCCAAACCGGCCGAGCAGGCTGCAAGCGCACCGGCGGATGCCGCTCACGCTAGCGCACCAGTTGCCGACATAGCTTCGCCAACAACAGCAGACGCGGCACATGCCCAGGCACCGGCCGCCGAAGCCGATGCGGCCACCAGCGAGGCCGTGCCAGAACTGTCGGCCGCGGCCAAGGCGGCATTCACCGGATCCGCGCCTGCCGCCACGTCGAAGGCAGCCCGCCAATCAGAGGTCGAAACGGCGCTCGGCACCCGTTGGGCGGTCTGGGTCGGCGGCGTCGCGCTGGCCCTGGGCGGCCTGTTCCTGATCCGCTACACCATCGAGGCCGGCATTTTCGGCCCTGAAGTGCGGCTGTCCCTGGCGGCGCTGCTCGGCCTGGTGCTGATCGGCGGCGGCGAGTTCATCCGCCGCACCGGCTTCAAGGTGCCGGTGCAAGGGGCTGCAGGCGCCTATATTCCGGCGATCCTGACGGCTGCCGGCGCCTTCATCCTGTTCGGTACGGTCTATGCCGCGCATGCCATTTACGGTTTCGTCGGGCCGGCCTTCGCCTTCACCGTGCTCGGCGCCATCGGCGTGGCGACCATTGTCGCCGCCCTCGTCCACGGCCAGGCCCTGGCCGGCATCGGCCTTGTCGGCTCGATGGCGACGCCGGCGCTTGTGTCCTCGCAGGCGCCCAACCCATGGGCGCTGTTCGTCTACCTGGCGATCGTGCTTGCCGCCACAGCCGTGATCGCCCGCATTCGCGACTGGAAATTCCTGATTGCGGCCGCCTTCTTCGGCACCGGCGCCTGGACCATCGCCTACATGATGAGTACGCTCGTCGCCGACCTTGCCGTCATCCGGTTCGCCGACCTTGCCGTCGTCCTGTTCATCGACGCGGTGACGCTGGCGGTGCTTGCCTTTGTTTGGCTGGGCAGTCGTGGCGGCGAAGCGGAACCTGCAAAGGCGGGCTTCGACTGGCCCTCGATCGTGCCTGGCGTTTTCGTTGCGTTTTCAGCGCTAGGCCTGTCCGTCGACACGACGCTGGTCGCCGCCGGTGGCGCCTTGCCGGGCGCCTTCGTCCTCGTCGCCCTTGTCGCCACCGCACTCTACCGGCCGCGCGCGCTGCCGCTGCTGCATGCCGCCGGCGTGGTGAGCGTGATGATCCATCTCGGCATCATTCCGCCCACCACCATCGGCTCCGACATAACCCAGGGGAATATCGGCTTTGACGGCATGCCGGTGGCGGCCGGAAATCCGTTGACGCTGCGCGTCGGCATTGGCCTCGGCCTGGTCTTCATCGGCGCCGGCTTCTGGGCCGCACGCCGCTTCGCCGCCTCAGCACGGGTCCGCGCGGCATGCTGGGCGGCATGGGGCGTCGCTGCGCCGCTGCTTATTCTGCTGACGCTGTGGCTTGCCTACGGCAATCTCGACCGCGACCTTGTCTACGCAGCGATAGCTGCCCTTCTGGTTGTTGTCTTCGCTGCCGGTGGCGAATGGATCGCGCGCGCCGAACAGCCGCCGCTCAAGGGCGACATCGCCGTCTCCTTCGCGCTTTGCGGCTCGGCTCTGGCCGGCCTGCTGATGCTGCACATGGCCTTCGGATCCGGCTGGACGACCATTCTTGCCGGCGTTGCCGCCATCGTGCCGGCGCTGGCGACGCGGTGGCGCAGCTATCCGGTGCTTGGCTGGATTTCGGTCGGCGCGGTCGTTGCCGTGCTGGGCCGCGTCGCCTTCGATCCGACCATCGTCGGCGCCGAGTTCCTGACGACGACGCGGGTGTTCAACTGGCTGCTGCCGGGATACGGCGTACCGGCGCTAGCCTTCGGCTTTGCCGCCTGGCAACTCGCGCGTACCACCCCCGCACTACCAACAGCTGGTAATGGCCGGCCGCGCCTAGCGATGGAGGCGGGTGCAGCCCTGTTTGCGCTGCTCACCGTCGCCATGCTGGTGCGCCACGCCATGCATGGCGGCGTCATCGACACCGGTCCGGTGACGCTCGCCGAACAGGCGATCTATACGCTGATCGCCATCGGCGCCGGCGCGATACTGGTGGCCATCGACATGCGCTCGCCAAGCTCTGTGCTGCGCTACGGCTCGATGGCTGCCGGCGTGCTCTCGGTCGCCTTCATCGTCCTCCAGCATTTCCTGGTGCTCAATCCGCTGTTCACCGACGAATCGACCGGCCAGATCCCGGTGTTCAACCTCTTGTTCCTGGCTTATCTCCTGCCGGCCATCGCTGTCGGCGGGCTGGCGCTCTATGCCAGGGACAAGCGGCCGCCATGGTATGCGCAGATGCTGGCGGTGGTGGCGGCATTGCTTGTCTTCGCCTACGCCACACTGTCGGTCAGGCGCGTGTTCAAGGGCGAGTTCATCGGCCTGTGGAGCGGCCTCGGCCAGCTCGAGACCTACACCTATTCGGCGCTCTGGCTGGTCATTGGCGTCGTGCTGCTCACCGCCGGCGTCTGGCTGAAGTCGCAGGTGCTGCGCATCGCCTCGGCGGCGCTGATCGCGATTGCCGTGGTAAAAGTCTTCCTGTTCGACATGTCGGAACTGGAAGGCGTGCTCAGGGCGCTGTCCTTCATCGGTCTTGGCGCCGTGCTGATCGGCATCGGCCTGTTCTACCAGCGGCTGCTGACGCGGGCGGCGAGGGAGGCCAACGCTGCAACTTGAAGTGATATACGAGATGGAATATATCAATATCCAACGGAGGATATTCGATGCCGCTCTATATCCGCGACGACGAAGTGGATGCGCTGGCCAGCAGATTGCAACGCGAGACGAACGCTCCGAGCAAAACGGAGGCGGTGCGGGTCGCGCTCGTGCACGAACTTGAGCGCAATCGGGCGAAGGTGCCGCTGCGCGATCGGATCGCCAGTCTTCAGGACAGGGCCAGGAAGCTTGGCCTGCCCAATCCCGATTTCGATATGAAGAAGTTCACCGACGAGATGTGGGAAGACTGATGTTTGTCGACGCGTCGGTGATCGTCGCCATTCTCAACCAGGAACCTGGGTGGGAGGAATTGCTGAAGCAGCTATCCGGTTTTTCCGGGCAGGTCTGGGTTTCTCCGTTGGTTCACTTCGAAGCAACACAGGCATTGGCAAGGGCCGGCGCCGGCCCGCGCAGACCCAGCGCTGAAGCCCTTCTCCATGCCCGCGATCTGATCGATGAGTTCATTGTGGAGATCATGGGAGAGAGTCTGGCCATTGACGACAACATCGGCTCTCGGGCCATTGACGCGAGTGCCCGTTACGGCAAAGCCGTTGGCCACAAGGCGGATCTGAATCTCGGGGACTGTTTTGCTTACGCCTGCGCGAAAAGCCGCGATCTTCCACTGCTATACAAAGGCCATGATTTTGCACAGACCGATTTAGGATAATTCGGCCCTTTTGTTGATTGCGGGGAATAATTTAGCCGATCAACTCGTTATCTCACTGCTTGGGTGACCGGGGCGGCAGACCGCTACGCGCTGGCCGCTTGCGCCGCGCCGGGAAGGCGCGTTCAATCGGGTTAAACAAGGGCGACCTCAGAACCAGCGGTCATGGACGAAAAGAAGGCAGCAATCCTTGGCGAAATACCGCGCCTGCGCCGCTACGCACGCTCGCTTCTGCGCGACCGCGAATCCGCTGACGATCTCGTCCAGGATTGCCTCGAACGAGCGCTCTTGCGGCTTGAAAGCTGGCAGACGGGAGAAAGCCCCCGGAGGTGGCTGTTTACGATCATGCATCATTTGTTCATCGATCAGATGCGCAAGGTGAACCGGCGCGGTGAGGCGGCGATCCTGCCGCTTGACGCAAACGAGGCGCAGGCAGTCCCCGCCGAGCAGGCCGAGAACGCCGCCTCGCGCGAGATCATCGACGCATTGCAGGCGATCAGCCCCGACCGCCGCGCCGCTCTAGTCATGGTCGCCATCGAAGGATTCTCCTATGCCGAAGCCGCCAACATTCTCGGCGTGCCCGCCGGCACGCTGATGTCGCGCATAGCGCGCGGACGCGAGGAGCTGCGCAGCCTGCTCGATGACACGGCGCGCCGCCGCTCGATAAGGATCGTCGAGAAATGACCCGCCGCGATTTTTCCGAACGCGATATCCACATGGCTCTCGACGGCGAGCTGCCGGGCGACGAGCGCGCCGCCTACGACGCCTGGATCGACGCCAATCCCGAAATGAAGGCGAAAAGCGCCCGCTACACCGCCGACCGCGCCGCGTTGCGCGCCGCCTTTGCCGGTGTGCTCGACGAGCCCGTGCCGGTGCTGTTCAAGCAGATCGTTAGCGGTGAAGGCGCGACCAAGGCGGCGGCGCGGCAGTCGCGCTGGTGGCTTGCGGCCGCGGCGGCCGCAGTGCTCGTCATCGGCGGTCTTGGCGGCTATTTTGCCGGCATCGACGGCATCGGCAGGGAAGATGGCGCCGATGACCAACTGGCCGAAGAGGCTATCGCCGCCCATGTCATCTATGCCGCCGAACAGCGCCATGCGGTGGAAGTGCCGGCAAGCGACAAGGATCACCTGCAGACCTGGCTGTCCAACCGCGTCGGCTTGAAACTGGTGGCGCCGGATCTGGTGGCGGAAGGCTTCCAGCTGGTTGGCGGCCGGCTGCTGCCCGCCGGCCAGGGCAAGGCAGCGATGCTGCTTTACGAGGACGCCAAGGGTCAGCGCATCTCCTTGTTCGTTACCGCTGATTCCTCAGCCAAGTCCAAGGGCACCTACATGGCCGACGCCGACGGTCCCGAGGCGGTCTACTGGCTGGACAAGGGCTATGCCTGCGCCGTCGTCGGCTCGCTGCCGCGAGAGCAGCTGGCTGCGGTCGCCAAGCGCGCCTACGGTCAGCTTCTGGCCGGTATCGCCAGTTGAGCACATTCGGTTTTGGCGTCATGCGCCGAGGCGGCGCCGCACCTGGCGGTGCCGCGGTCACCGCCCGCCACTCGCGGTGGAACTGTCACAATTCGGCCCTATTCAAGGTGCGATAGCGCTTGGCTGATATCGGCGTTTCGGCTGATGTTTGCGACGTTTTTGACCGCGGCCTTTTCCTCCACCCAATCGAGGTTTTCCAAACCCGCATGCCTGCCGAGATTCGCAAGGCCCGCGCGTCCGACGTCGATGACCTCGCCGCCATCGAGAAGGCGGTTTTTTCCAGTGACCGCATTTCCCGGCGCTCCTTCCGCCTGTTGATCGAACGCGAGACAGCCGAGATGCTGGTCGCCGAAAGCGATGGCCGTGTCGCCGGCTACGCCATCGTGCTGTTTCGCAAGGGCAGCGGCGTCGCCCGGCTCTATTCGCTTGCCACCAGCCCGTTTTTCAGCGGCCGCGGCATTGGCCGCATGCTGCTTGCAGCGGCCGAAGAAGCTGCCTTCGAGCACGACCGCATGATGTTGCGCCTCGAAGTGCGCGAGGACAATCTTCGCGCCATCGGCATCTATGAGCAGAGCGGCTACCGCAAGATCGGTCGCGAGCCCCACTATTACGAGGATGGCGCCACCGCGCTGCGCTACGAAAAGACCTTGCGCGGCGATATTCCGGTCGCCACCAAAGTCCCATTCTACCAGCAGACCTGCGAGTTCACCTGCGGTCCATGCTGCCTGATGATGGCGATGGCCAATTTCGATTCCGGCTTCGTGCCCGATCCGGTCATGGAAATCCGCCTATGGCGCGAGGCAACGACCGTGTTCATGATGTCCGGCCCGGGCGGCTGCGAGCCCTTCGGCCTTGCGGTTTCCGGCTACGAAAGCGGGCTTGCGGCGGAAATCTTCGTGTCCTTCTATGGCGCGCTGTTCTTGCAATCGGTGCGCAGCGACGACAAGCGCCGGGTGATGGAACTTGCCCAGGTGGACTTTCGCCGCCGCGCGGAACTTTACGGCATCCCGGTGAATTACCGTCCGTTCACCATCGATGATATCCGCGGCGCCCTGGCTCAGGGAAAACTGGTGCTGGTGCTGATCAGCGGCTTCCTGATGTTCGGCAAGAAGGTGCCGCATTGGGTGCTGGCTATCGGCGACGATGGCGACCACATCCTGATCCACGATCCCTGGGTCGAGGACGAAAGACAGGAGACCATCCTCGATGCCGCCAACATTCCCGTGCCGCACGGCATCTTCATGAACATGGCGCAATTCGGCCGCGACGGACTGCGTGCTGCCATCACTCTTGGGAAACGCTGATAACAATGACCTGGGTCATCCTCACCGGCCGTCAGAACGATCTCGACCCGGCGGCGACGCCGCACAAGATCATCACCAACCGTGACTATCTTGCGCATCCGGCGCTGTTTCGCGGCCAGCAGCCGAAGGTCATCAACCTGTCGAACAATTACGCCTACCAGAGCCGCGGCTATTATGCCTCTCTGCTCGCCGGTTCGCGCGGCCACAAGGTCATCCCGACGGTCGAGACGATGATCGACCTGTCCGAGCGCAAGCTCTACGAGCACGCGCTGCCGGAACTGGAGCTGGCGCTCAACAAATGTCGCAAGGATCTCGGTGGCGTATTCCCGCAAAAAATCTGCATCTTCTTCGGCATCGGACCGTCGAAGGTCTGGGACCGCTTCGCCAAGCTGTTGTTCGACTGGTTCCGCGCTCCGGCGCTTGAGGTTCACATCAAGGACAGCGCCGAATGGGCTTCGATCCGCAAGATCGGCTTCCTGCCGCTGGCCAGGATGGCCGAGGAGNGCCCTCTTCGTGCAGGCGCTCGAGACGTACACCAACCGCGAGTGGCGCGACACCAAGGGCCGCACGCCGGCACGCTACACCTTCGCCACGCTGGTCGATCCGCATGAGGAACTGCCGCCGTCGGAGATTTCCTCGCTGCGTTACTGGGCCAAGATCGCCGAAAAGATGGGCGTCGAAATCGAGCCGATCACCAGGAAGGACCTGGCCAAGCTCGCCAATTACGACGCGCTGTTCATCCGCGAGACCACCTCGATCTCAAACCACACCTACCGCTTCGCGCGCCGCGCCCAGCAGGAAGGCATGCCGGTGATCGACGACCCGCTGTCGATGATCCGCTGCACCAACAAGGTCTATCTCAACGAACTGATGGCCTACAACAAGGTGCCGGTGCCGCCGACGGTGATGATAGCCGGCACCTCGGACCTCGAACTGGCGGCGCAGACGCTGGGCTTTCCGCTGGTGCTGAAGATCCCGGATTCATCGTTCTCGCGCGGCGTCAAGAAATGCGGCAACTTCGAAGAACTGAAGACGCTCGCCACCGAGTGGCTGGAGGATTCCGATCTCCTGATCGCGCAGAAATTCATCCCGACCGAATATGACTGGCGCGTCGGCGTGCTCGGTGGGCAGCCGCTGTTTGCCGTGCATTATCTGATGGCGAAAAAACACTGGCAGATCGTCAACCACAAGGCCAGCGGCAAGCCCGACCAGGGCGGCATCAAGACCTTCACGCTGAAAGAGACGCCGCCGCATGTCGTCGACACCGCGGTGAAGGCGGCGCGCTGCATCGGCGACGGGCTTTACGGCGTCGATCTCAAGGAAACCAAGGATGGCGTCTTCGTCATCGAGGTCAACGACAACCCGAACCTCGACCATGGCTGGGAGGATTCCGGCGAAAAGGACGAAGTCTGGGTGCGGCTGACGCAATGGTTCCTGGAGCGGCTGGACCGTCCCGGGCGTTAGTTTGCCGTCCCGGGCGGTAATTCAACCGAGGGGGAAAAATGCAGTTCATCGTCATCGAGGATTTCACCGGCTGCGACCGCAAGGAGATCTACCGCCGTTTCGGCGAGCGCGGCAGATTGAAGCCGGACGCGCTTGTCGTGCACCACTCCTGGATCGCGGCTGATATGAGCCGCTGCTTCCTGCTGGTCGAGGCCGATGACGTCACTCTGCTGCAGCGCTGGGTCATCGAATGGTCTGACCTGGTGGAGTTCGAGATCATTCCCGTGGCGACGAACAAGGACATGACAGCGGCGCTGGCTGCGCATCTCTGACGCTGCTGACCATCATAGGAGCACCGGCGAACCCACTGACCGCCGGCATTCCTCAATCAGCCAATTGCGAAACGCCGCCACCAGGTCGCGCCTTGCACTGCGTTCCGGGATCGTCAGGCAATATGGCTGACGCAGCGCGATCGATAGGGCATTAGCCCGGACCAAACGGCCCTCTTCCAGCGCCCCGGCGCAATAATGCCTTGCGCCAGCGCCACGCCCAGCCCTGAAATGGCAAGGTCGAGCGCTGCCCGCGACGAGTTCGCCGACAGGCCGCGCTGCACTGTGCGGCCGGGCTCTATGCCCGCCGCCTCGAACCATGTGCGCCAAGACGGAAACGACGCGCCGGTCGGTCCCCAGTCGGTGTGAATCAGTGGCAGGCCGGCGAGGCTGTCGGTTTTGGCGGTGAGTTCTGGCGCGCAGACGGGGTAGACGGCGTCCCTGACGATCTCCTCGCTCGGGTGTTCACGATAGTGCGGGCCGAAGGACAGCCGGATGTCGATCAGTTCGCGGTCGAACGGCACCGGATCGTCATCGCCGCGCAGGGATATGTCGACGGCGCCGTGGCTGGCGACAAAGCCGGCGAGGCGTTCGGAAAGCCAGCCCATCGCCATGGACGGCGGCACCGATACGACAAGCCGCGGGCGGAAGGCATCGCTGCCACGCGCGATGCTGCCGATCTCCCGAAAAGCCAGGGTCAGCCGGGGCAGCATCTCGACGCCGGCTTCCGTCAGCACCACGCGGCGGTTGACGCGATGGAACAGTTTTCGACCCATCTGCTCCTCGACGGTGCGAATGAGCTGGCTGACCGCAGCCGCCGAGATCGAGAGCTCATCCGCCGCTGCGGCGAAACTCCCCGAGCGCGCCGCCGCCTCGAAGGCTTGAAGTCCTCTCAGCGAAGGAAGCGCGGTCATTGGGTGATCCGATAGGTAAGGTCAGCTTATCTGTGTCGCAGAAATCCTCGTCTTTCGAAAGCTTTCTTATTCGAGTAGCTTGGCGCCATGACCGTATCGGCCCAGTTTGAACCCAGAGACCATCGCGACGTCATCGCGTTCCTGACCAATGAGCAGCGCAGCCGCCTGACCGGCAAGTCGGACGGGCCGGGTCTGGTCCAACTCGCCTTCCATCTCGGCGCGATTGTGGCTATCGGCGGGCTGATTGCGGCCAAGGTGTCGTACTGGCCGCTGTTGATGTTGCCGCAAGGCATTCTTATCGTCTTCCTGTTCACGCTGCTGCATGAGACGGTGCACAGGACGGCGTTCGAGACGCAGTGGCTCAACGATGCCGCCGCAAGGGTCTGCAGCCTGGCGATCGCGCTGCCCGCCGACTGGTTTCGCTATTTCCACTTCGCCCATCACCGTTTCACCCAGGATCCCGAGAACGATCCGGAACTCGCCTTCCCGAAACCGGAGACGATGCGGCAATACATCGTCCACGTCTCGGGCCTGCCGGTGTGGTGGGGGCATTTGCAGACACTCTACACCAACGCGATTGGCGGCTGCCACGACAGCTACGTGCCGCCGAAAGGCCTGCCCAAGGTGCGCACTGAAGCCCGCGCCATGATCGCTTTCTATGTCGTGGTCGCCGCGCTAGCCCTGTGGTTCGAGGCAAGTGTACTGCTCTATGTCTGGATCGTGCCGGCGCTGCTCGGCCAGCCCTTCCTCAGGCTCTATCTGCTGGCCGAGCATGGCCGCTGCCCGCTTGTCGCCAACATGCTGGAAAACACCCGCACCACGCTGACCAACTGGCTGGTGCGCAAAGTCGCCTGGAACATGCCGTATCACGCCGAGCACCACGCCTATCCCGGCGTGCCCTTCCATCAGCTGCCGGCCTTCCACCAGCTGATCGAGCGCCATCTCAAAGTCGTCGAACCCGGCTATGTCAGCTTCCACGAGAAATACGTCGAGACCTTGCGCTGAGGCGCTCGGCCGTCAGCGTAGCGTCTGCTCAACGAGCGTGACGAAATAGCGGAGCACGGTGGGGACGATGGCGTCGTTGAAGACATAGCGATCGCCGTGCAGCCCTTCGCCCAGTCTGACCGCTCCTGCGCCGACCCAGGCATAGCAGCCGCCGGCTTCGCGGACCATGTAGGCAAAATCCTCGCAGCCGAGGCTCGGGTTGAATGCGGTCTCGACCTGCTCGCGGCCGACAACCGCGGTTGCCGCCTGGACGGCCCGGTCAGTGGCAGCCGACGTGTTGACCAGCGGCGGGTAGCCTTTCTTGTAGGCGAGCTTGGCGGTGAGTGCATGCGCCGAGGCAGTGCCTTGCGCGATGTCGCCGATCAGCCTTTCGCAATGGTCCGACAAAGTGGGCTCGAAGAAGCGGCAGGTTCCCTGCAGCCAGACCTTGCCCGGCACGATGTTGCCGACATTGCCGCCATGGATCTGGGTGATCGAAACGACCAGCGCCATTTGCGGGTCGACCGAACGGCTGACGATGCGCTGCACGGCTTGAACGAAGGCGCCGGCCGCGAGCACGGGATCGTCGCCTAGCTGCGGCATGGCGGCATGCGCGCCGGTCCCCTCAAAGTTCAGTTCGAAAGTGTCGACGGCCGCCATCATCGACCCGGCACGGGCCGCGATCTTTCCGAGCGGCAGCCCCGGCCAGTTGTGGACGGCGTAGACGGCTTCCACGGGGAAGCGCTCGAACAGTCCGTCCTCGATCATCCGCATGGCGCCGCCTTCATTTTCTTCCGCCGGCTGGAAGATGAAACAGACGGTGCCGTCGAAGGCTCTGTTGTCGGCGAGCAGCTTGGCGGCGCCGAGCAGCATCGCGGTGTGCCCGTCGTGGCCGCAGGCATGCATCACGCCGTCTTTTTTCGACGCGTAGGACAGTCCGGTCTTTTCCAGCACGGGCAAGGCATCGAGTTCGGCCCGAAGCCCGATGGCGCGCACGCCTGGCTGTCCCCTGAGAACGCCGACGACGCCGGTGCCGCCTATGCCTTCATGAACCTCGTCGAGCCCGAAGGTGCGCAGCTTGTCGGCAACGAAGCGCGCGGTCTCATACTCCTGGAAACCGAGTTCGGGGTTGGCGTGGATGTGATGCCGCCATTCCACCACCTGCGGGGTTAGGGCGGCGATGGGGTCGTTGTGCAGCATTGCGCTCTCCTTGCCGGCTATCGTAAATTCGGCCTTGTCGATGCCAGCACGTAGAGGATTTGCGCCGGCGGCGTCTTGAACAGGATTGACCGTGTCTGGAATTCAACAGCCTCAGGAGACGACGCAGTTCTGGCGTCATCCGCGCTTTCGCGATCTTGGCATGCTCAAGGCGCGCTTCACGCGGCATCGCTACCAGCTGCACACGCACCCCACCTATGTCGTCGCCCTGATCACGCAAGGGTGCGAGCGTGTCCGCATCGGCAACGAGACTGTCCTCGCGCCGTCGGGCACGGTTCTGCTCGTCAATCCGGAGATATGGCATGACGGCGAGGCGGGCGCCGACCAGGGCTGGGCTTACCGCACCTTCTATCCCTCGGCCTCGCTCGTGGGTGCGATCGCGGACGAACTCGGGCAGGATCGCCCGCCGTTGTTTTCACAAGCGATCGTAGATGATGCCGATCTCGTCCAGGCAGTAGGCGTCGCGCACTTGGCTTCGACATTGGGTGATGCCACGAGCGCCGAAACATCCATGCTGATCGCCTTGCGCAAGCTCATCCTGCGCCATGGCGATTGGGGCGGCCGGCGGCGCGAGGCGGTCGAAAGCTTCGGATCGAAAAGCCGGCTCCGGGTCTATGAACAGGTCATCGAAGACCATCTGAACTCGGGCCTCGATTTGCAGCGGCTCGCTGAAGCCGCAGGCGTGACGCGCTTTCAAGTTATCCGCGATTTCAGGAAAGTGCTGGGTCTCACCCCTGCTGCCTTCATCCGTGACCGCAGGCTGCGCCGTGCCGATCTGCTGATCCGGCAAGGTTCAGATCTCGCCGGTGCCGCCTTTGCGGCCGGCTTCTCCGACCAAAGCCATCTCTCGCGCACCTTCCGCGCCGCGCATGGAATGACGCCGGGGATGTTCAGGCGCGCCGGGACGCTGCCCTCGTCTTGAGAAGTCGAGCCATGTCGGCGGCCTTTGACGGCATGCCGATCAGAAAGCCCTGCGCCTCGACGCAGCTAGCCTTGCGCAATATGTCGAGCTGCGCTTCGGTCTCGACGCCTTCGGCGGTGACGGTGATGCCAAGTTCGGCACCAAGCCCGATGATCGTGCGCACGATCGCCGCCGTGTCCTTGTTGTCGATATCGTGGATGAAGGAGCGGTCGATCTTGATCTTGTCGACGGGAAAACGCCTGAGATAGCCGAGCGACGAATAGCCGGTGCCGAAATCGTCGAGCGCGATGCGGATACCGAGTTCGCGCAGCTGCCTCAGCGTCTTCAGCACCGTCTCGCTCTCATCCATCAGCACGGTCTCGGTGATTTCCAGTTCGAGCCGGCTGGCCGGCACACCGGAAACGGCCAGCGCCGAAATCACGCTGCGGGCAAAGTCGGCGCTTCTGATCTGCACTGCCGAGACATTGACGGCGATGCGCATTCCAGGCGGCCAGCCGGCGGCCACACTGCAGGCCTGTTTCAGCGCCCATTCGCCCAGCGGAATGATCAGCCCGCTGTCTTCGGCGGCTGCGATGAAATTGTCGGGCGCCACCAGGCCGCGCGTCGGTGAATTCCACCGCATCAACGATTCGGCGCCGACGATCTTGCCCGACGCGATGTTGGTGATCGGCTGGAACTCCAGCACGAACTCCCGCCGTTTCAGTGCCGTCTCGAGATCGGTTTCGAGCGCCAGGCGCGCCCGCACCAAGGCATCCATGCCGGGCTCGAAAAAGCGGTAGACGTTGCGGCCTTCGCTCTTGCCGCTGTAAAGCGCCATGTCGGCGTTCTTCAAAAGCGTGTCGGCGTCCTTGCCGTCACCGGGATACAGCGCGATGCCAAGGCTGATGCCGACATGCATGTCGCGGCCCTTGTCGCGAAACGGCTGGCTGACGACAGCGACGATGCGTTTTGCCAGTTGTTCCGCATCGGTGGCGCCTTTGGGATTGAACTGCAGGATGGCGAACTCGTCGCCACCGAGGCGGGCGACCACATCGGTGTCGCTGCGCAGGCTGTGCCGCAACCGCTCCGCCACGCATTTCAGCAGCCAGTCACCGGCCGGGTGTCCCCAGGTGTCGTTAACGGCCTTGAAGCGATCGAGGTCGAGCGAGAAGATCGCCAACGGTGTATCGCCGGCCATCGCCTGGTCGAGCCGTTCGCGAAACATCGAGCGGTTGGGCAGGTCGGTCAGCGTGTCGTAATGGGCAAGGTGGCTCATGCGCTCTTCGGCGCGCCGGCGCTCGGTGATGTCTTCGAAGGTCGCCACCCAGCCGCCACCGGTAAGCGGCCGGCGCGCAACCAGCAGCGTTCGGCCATCGGCAAGGCTGCGGTCGGTCGAACGCTCCTCACCGGCCTGCAGGCTGGCTCTGGTGTTGGCGATCTCGCCGTCGATGTCCATCGACGGATAGATGCGCAGTCGCACCATCTGTTCGAGCAGGGCGCGCTGGCTCATGCCGAGCGGGAAGTCGTCAGGCGTGACCTTGTAGAGGTCGAGGAAGCGCTGGTTGCGCACGATCAGCGTGCCTTCGGCGTCGTACATCAACAGGCCTTGCGACATGTTGGCGAGCGCCGCATCGAAGCGGCGGTGCTGCTCCTTCAGTTCCTGCTCGGCCCGCCTTTGCTCCGTAATGTCCTCATAGATCGACACCCAGCCGCCTGAGGCCAGCGGCCGGTGCGTGATGGAAACGATGCGTCCGTCCGACAGTATTTCCTCGTAGGTCGAGGCTTGCGCGCGCTCGATATAGGGCTTGCGGATGGCATACAGGTCTTCGGCGCTCTGTGAGGCGACACCGATGTCGACGCTGTGCTTTAGAATGTCCAGGAACGCGATGCCGGGCCGCACGATCTTCGCGTCGAGGGAGAAGATGCTGATATAGTTGCCGTTGCAGATGATCATCCGCTCGTCGGCGTCGAACATGCACAGCCCGTGCGACATATTCTCGACGGCCGCCGAAAAGCGCTCGTTCTGGTGGCGCAGTTCGTCGGCGATCTGCCGTGGCGCGGCGACGCTTCCGGCTCCCCGTCTGCGGACGGGCGAACCACCCTTGACGTGCGCAACGGACATGAGGCGTGCCTGCTGACCGTGATCGAAACCCGGTACTGTGGTTACCGCTGGTTAATTTAGCGTATGTTCACTGCGCCGAATGCACGGCAACCGTTGCCTGGCGTTGCTTTTCAAGCGTTGCGTAGCGTTTTAGGAAGGCAGCTTGCGCCGAGGTCACCGAGTGCGGCTTAAAGTCGAAGCGGTCGGCATTGAAGCCGCGCGGCCGGCCGAAGAACTCGGTTGCTTCCGCGGTGGAGAAACCGGCAAGCAGCGTCGCCTCGTAATAGGCCGCGATCTGGTCGGCGCGCTTGATCTCCTTGCGCAAGCCGACGCCGAGTTCGGGCGGCAGCGAAAAGCGCTGATGGATGGCGCGCTGGAGGCGCAGCTCGCACTCCTTGTAGGAGCCGCCCATCACCGATTTGAACGGCGAGATCATATCGCCGATGACATATTCCGGCGCGTCATGCAGCAGTGCTGCCAGCCGCGCATTGGCCGACGCGCCCGGCTGCAACTCGCTGAACAGCGCCTCGACCAGCAGCGAATGCTGGGCGACCGAAAAGGCGTGATCGCCGCGGGTCTGGCCGTTCCAGCGGGCGACTCGGGCAAGCCCGTGGGCGATGTCGGAGATTTCGATGTCGAGCGGCGAGGGGTCGAGCAGGTCGAGCCGCCGTCCCGACAGCATGCGCTGCCACGCGCGGGGTGGCGCTCCGACGCGATCGGCAGCCATCAGGCGTCCTCCGCGCCGATGGCTTCCCTGGGAAAGCTGAACTTCGCCCAGGACGGGATGGCGAGTGAGACGGTGACATCACCGGCCAGTACCGGCTGGCCAGCGTCGAGCGCCGCCTTGACCCGGTCGATGCGGGCAATGGCGAGGCCGGCCGTGCCCGCGGTCGAGCCGAGCGTGCCGACCGGCCGCCCCGCAACCGTCAGCTCCGTGCCGGGCGCGGGTAAGGCGCGGTCGGCCGAAACGATCAGCACGCGGCGCCTGGCGGTGCCGCGATGCTGCATGCGCGAGACCACTTCCTGGCCGACATAGCAGCCTTTCTTGAAGCCGACGCCGCCGGTCTCGTCGAGCAGCACGTCGTGAGGGAAGGCATCGCCGAGCTGATAATCGGAACCGCTTTCGGCAATGCCTTTGGCGATGCGGAGCGCCTTCCACGCAGCCGGGTCGCCACCTGCGGATGCGCCGCCATAGAAACGGCTCACAACCACATCGCGGAAGCGGGCATCGGCAAGTGTCGTTGAATCAGAAGGTGAGGCGCTTGAATCATCGCCCCACGCAACCGTCACAAGCACTTGATCCTGCTTCGCGATCTCGGCCTTGGCGCGCAGCTTGTAAAGCATCAGCCGGCGCAGGAAGTCGTCTGCGACGTCGGCACGGCAATCCAGCCGGAATCCGTCCTCGCCGCTACGCGAGATCAGGAAATCAAACAGGATCTTGCCTTGCGGCGAAAGCAGCGCACCGGGTTTTGCCGCACCGGCGCCCAGCGTGTCGAGGTCGGTGGTGAGGATGTTCTGCAAAAAATGCTCGGCATCCGGGCCTGACACAGAAATGAGAGCGCGGTCTTTGAGCAGGGCAAAAGGCATGGGCGGCAAAGAACCTGATCTTGCAAAACGGTCGGCCTTTACGTAAGCCGACGATACTCCCCCCGCAAGAGACCGAACGCCCATGGCCACCACCTACGACCTCATCCTGACAGGCGGCACGGTGGTCAACCATGATGGCGAGGGCGCGCGCGATGTCGGCGTCAAGGGTGGTCGCATCGTCGCAATGGGCGATCTTCGCCAAGCTTCGGCCGGCGAAGCGATCGACTGTCGCGGGCTGCACGTCCTGCCCGGCGTCGTTGACAGCCAGGTGCATTTTCGCGAGCCGGGGCTGGAGCACAAGGAAGATCTCGAGAGTGGATCTCGCGCCGCTGTTCTGGGCGGGGTCACCGCCGTCTTCGAAATGCCCAACACCAATCCGCTGACCACCAGCGAGGCGGCGCTTGCCGACAAGGTGCGCCGCGCCACCAGCCGGATGCATTGCGACTTCGCCTTCTGGGTTGGCGGCACGCGCGAGAATGCCGATGATGTCGGTGAGCTCGAGCGGCTGCCCGGTGCTGCCGGGATAAAGGTGTTCATGGGCTCGTCCACCGGCGATCTGCTGGTCGAGGACGACGAGGGTGTCGCATCGATCCTGCGCAACACCCGCCGCCGTGCCGCCTTTCACTCGGAGGACGAGTTCCGGCTGCGCGAGCGCCTGGGCCTGCGCGTCGAGGGCGACCCGTCATCGCATCCCGTCTGGCGCGACGAGATCGCGGCCTTGCGCTGCACCGAGCGGCTGGTGCGCATCGCGCGCAGCACCCGCGCCCGCATCCATGTCCTGCACATCTCCACTGCCGAAGAGATCGTGTTCCTCGAACAGCACAAGGATGTCGCCACCTGCGAGGCGACGCCGCACCATTTGACGCTCACCGCCGACGACTATGCGCGGCTGGGCACGCTGATCCAGATGAATCCGCCGGTTCGCGCGGCCCGCCATCGCGACGGCGTCTGGCACGGCATTGCGCAAGGCATCGTCGATGTGCTCGGCTCCGACCACGCCCCCCACACGCTGGCCGAAAAGGCAAAGCCCTATCCGGCCTCACCGTCGGGGATGACCGGGGTGCAGACGCTGGTGCCGATCATGCTCGACCACGTCAATTCAGGCCGGCTGACCCTGCAGCGCTTCGTCGACCTCTCCAGCCATGGCCCACAGCGCATCTTCGGCATGGCCCGGAAAGGCCGTATCGCCGCAGGCTATGACGCCGATTTCACCATTGTCGACCTCCAGCGGCGCGAGACCATCACCAATGCGCAAGCCGGCTCCAAGGCCGGCTGGACGCCCTATGACGGCAAGGAAGTCACCGGCTGGCCGATCGGCACCATCGTGCGCGGTCGTCGCGTGATGTGGGAAGGCGAGATCGTCACGCCCGGGCAGGGCAGGCCGGTAGAGTTTTCCGAGGCGCTGCCGGCTTAGCGGTTTCTTGCTGCGTTGGATTTTTTAAGCGCTATCCACTACGTTAAGGGCATTATGAACGCAGATATCGCGCCCATGATTGTCCCTGCGGAGTTTCCGGAGCTCCAGGCGCTCGCCTGGAACCGCGATGCGGCACGCCCGATTCCGGCCGAAGAGGCATTTGCGCTGTATGAGCGTAATTGGCGGTTTGTCGATCA
Organism: Mesorhizobium sp. LSHC412B00; assembly: GCF_000503035.1. NCBI lineage: Bacteria > Pseudomonadati > Pseudomonadota > Alphaproteobacteria > Hyphomicrobiales > Phyllobacteriaceae > Mesorhizobium > Mesorhizobium sp. LSHC412B00. The sequence goes on from NZ_AYWB01000020.1 coordinate 59,526, forward strand.
AAAGCGTCTTACTGTGCGTGAGAAGATGCTTATCCAAAGTTTGGCAGACAAATTCGGTCACGGCGTGCTCTTGACCGCCGGCTGATTTCCCTCACCTGATCGTTCCTCGCAGCCGGAATATCAACAGGACACACCGCGAGCGTCATGATGGAATTCAAGAGGCCCGAGCACCAGATCATTGCCGAAGCGCTCGGATTGATGGATCGCCATTTCCTGACCGCAAACCAGTGCTGGTTCGGCGGTGGCACTGCGATCGTTATGAAATTCGGGGAATATCGCCGCTCACTGGATGTGGACTTCCTGTGTGCGGACAGTGATGGCTATCGCGAATTGCGGACCTCCGCAGCCGAACGTGGCGTCAGAGCATTCTTTCCTGAGCCGGTCGAGGCTGTTCGGGACTTCCAGATCGATCAATATGGCTTGCGGACGATCGTGCGGTTGAAAGGCCAAACGATCAAGTTTGAAGTCATCCGCGAAGGCCGCATAAAACTGCGAGGCCATTTCGACGACGATCTGAATGTATCCGCCCTGGTCCCGGCGGATATGTTTGCCGAGAAGTTGCTGGCGAACGCGGATCGATGTCAGGACCGTGCAATTGCATATCGCGATGCCATCGATCTTGGAGTGCTGGTTGGCATCTATAAGGAAATCCCGAGCGACGCTGTTGGCAAGGCGAAGGCGGCCTATGGCGTGGATATCGAGCGCAAGGTGGCTTGGGTGGTAAACAGGCTGCGGGACAAGGAAGAATTGCGGCATGCCGCCGAGGTGCTGCAAATGGATCCCAACGCGGCGGTCGAAGCGATTTCGGCCCTTCGAAATGAAGGTATCCGCATATGGCCTGACACAGGCCTCGAGCTTTCTAGCCCTAGCCAGTAGCCATCCCAGGGGAATCGCCGTTCAATCCCCGGCGACGAAGAATGTCCACTGCCCGGCCGGCGTGATGCCGACGCGGTAGAAGATGTAGGCGCCGAACTGCTTCATGTCGTCATAGTCGCCGGCGGTGACGATCTTGAACAGTTCGACCCGCTGCCTGGCGTTGAGCTTGTCCAGCGGCAGGGCGAAGAAATATGGCCAGACATAGAGTTCCTGCGGTGTGCCGACGTCTACATGGACATAGCCGGCATTGAGCACCTCTTCCAGGATAGCGAGGATTTCCTGACCTTCCTTGTCGCCCGATAGCCCTTTCAGGAAGGCGATCGGGTCGCCCTCGATTTCGCCCAGCGACAATTGGGTCATGGTGTCGCCCTTGCCGATCAGCGGCCGCAGCTTCTCGATGTCGCCGCTTACGCAGGCCTCGACCATCAGATCGCGCATGCGCCTGACGGGCTCGGGCAATTTGGAAAGGTCATAGACGACTTCGGGCACCGGCGCTTCTGGATCGGCACGCGGGTTGGCCACGCCGCCATCGTTGGCGGGGGCTTCCGGTTGGCTTTGTTCGGGCTCCGTGGGCGATTTCGGCTGGCTAGCGGCCGGTGGCGCCGTGCCGGGCAGATCGGGCATTGGCACTGAATTTTCCGACGGCGCCGTCTCACCATTGGCTGGTGGCCCGGCAGGAGCTGGAAGCTCCTCGCGCTTGATCTCGCTCAGCGCATAGGCAGGGTTGCTGGTCAGGACAAGCGCCAGCGGAACCGCGGCGCAAGAGGCGGCAAGCCAGATGCTGAGGACCACGCCGCGAGGCCGGCCTGACATCGAAAAATTCACCGCTTGCCTCTCCTTGGGCCTAGGCTGTTCAGGCATGATGCCCAAACGGCGCGCCGTCGTCAAAGAACCGGTAAGCTGGCGATGCACCCTCTGAGACGCGCGACGCCTAGTGCCGAAACCGCTCCGGCTCGAAGGCGCCGGCGATCACCTTTTCACGCATGCGATCGAGCAGGGCAAGGGCCGAGGTTTCGCCATTGGCTCGCAGCATCTCGCCGAACGCGGTTTCAAGCGCTGCCTCGGCGATGATTTCAGGTTCTATGCCGGCCGACAGACCTTCCGCCCAGGCCTCGCTATGGCTTTCCACCGCGGTCAGGCGCTTTTCTTCCCTGACCAGCGCGTCGATGTCGTTGACGCCATGTTCCATTTGCGATGTCCACCTTTTCAAGCGGCGGTCCGACGGGTCGGATCCGGCTTGGGCTGCCCCTATCTCACGCAGGCTAAGTAAGTATCTGTAAATACGACATTTTTTTGATCGTCTTTACAAACTTCGTCGCCTGCGTTCGGTCCGATTCAAACTTAGCCGATTAGACCGGTGAGCGGGATGAAAACCTTCAGTTTGAGTTAATTCCGCATTCGCGCGCTAACGTTTCGTTAATACTGTTGCGCAAGTGCAACACCAAGATTGCATCAACGTGCCGTGGATACAAGGCGGGTGCTCGAAAAGGCGTTCGCTAAACGCCGTCTGGCGCTCGTCAGTTGCCGTAACGCGAGGCGATGTCGCGCGACAGCGTCTCGCCTTCCTTCATGTAGCGGCTGATGGCTTCGGTCGCTGACGGCGTGCATTGGGTATAGGTGCCGCCGAAGGAACGGTAACCGCGGTTGAAGCTGGCGATGAAGCGGGCACGCCGCTCCGGATCGGGATTTTCCGAATCGATCAGCTTTTCCATCTCGGTGCGCCACTGGTCGCCCTTTTCGCCGCACAGATTGCGCAGGAAATGCAGCGACCCCAGCACCTCGGCCAGTCGCATCAGCCCGGGCTCGAACGGCGACTCGGCGGCCAGCGCCGGCTGCACGGCAAAAGCCGTGGCGGTGGCGATGCATGCGGCAAGGAACAGCGAGGTGCGGGTCATAAGTCTATCTGACGAAACATTTTGTCGCCTGCAAGGCGATTCTCGGAGCGGCAGATATGGGCCTGCTTCAGGCCAAAAGCTCTTCAGCCACCTCCATGACGTCACCCGCGAGCGGCAGCGTCGCCATTTCATCAAGACTATAGAAGGCGGCGGTCTCGGCATCGTCGCTGGCCGTCGCTTCGCCGCCGGCATAAACGGCGCCGAACACGGTCAGCAGATAGTCGACCGGGTGATTCTCGCCGCTGCCGTCGATGTGGATGTCGCGAAGCGGACGATAGTCCTGCGCCCGCAGCCCGGTTTCCTCCAGCAATTCGCGCACTGCTGCTTCTTGCAGCGTCTCTCCGGGCTCGACCTTGCCGCCGGGAAAGGCATAAAGCCCCTGCGACGGCGGCCGCGCCCGCTTGACCAGCAGCACCGTCCTGCCGCGCACGACGGCGACCGAGACTGCGGGAAGTGTCTTGCGCTGCTCGTTCATCGATCTCGTTTTCGCCTATGTGAGGCCAGACCCTTGTGGACCGGCCGGCGGCATTGAGCTTTAGCGGTTGCGCAACGCCGGTTCCATCGCCACTTTCGCGATCGGATCATTTCATCGAGCTTTCCCATGTGCGGACGCTTTGCCCTGACGGCCACGCCGGACCAGACCGCCGCCTTGCTCGGCCTGGCGGAGCTGGAGGATTTTCCGGCCCGCTACAACATCGCGCCGACGCAGCCGGTGCTGATGGCGCTGTCGGGGCCGCCGCGCATGCCGGGCTCGAATTTCCCGGATCGCCAGGCGATGCTGGTGCGCTGGGGGCTGATCCCCACCTGGGTCAAGGACACCAGGGAATTTCCGCTGCTCATCAACGCGCGTTCGGAAGGCGCTATTGAAAAAGCCTCGTTCAAAGCTGCCATGCGCCATCGCCGTGCCTTGGTGCCGGCCTCCGGCTTCTATGAGTGGCAGCAATCCGGCAGCGGCAAGAAGGGCCAGCCCTACTGGATACGGCCGAGGCATGGCGGGGTGATCGCCTTTGCCGGGCTGATCGAAACCTATGCCGAGCCGGGCGGTTCGGAAATGGACACCGGCGCCATTCTTACCGTCAACGCCAATGCCGGCTTCGCCCATATCCATGACCGGATGCCGGTGGTGATCGCGCCTGAAGATTTTGCCCGCTGGCTGGACTGCCGCACGCTCGAACCGCGCGATGTGGCCGACCTGCTCAAGCCCGCGCTGCCCGAGTTCTTCGAGGCAATTCCGGTCTCCGACCTCGTCAACAAGGTCGCCAACATCGGGCCGGAGATACAGGACATGGGCATCGTCGAGCCCGGCAAGGTCAGGCGCCAGAAGCCCGGCGCGGACGACAGTCAGATGACGCTGTTTTAGAGCGCGCTCCCAAGAAGCCAGGTCCGGTCTTCGGGAAGAACCTGCTCAATAGGAAGAGCTGTTGTTTTCAGGCGCGCTATGGGCGCCTCAGCCTTCCGTTCCGGCGCACGCCTTGTCGGCGGCCGGCACGATGCCTGTTCAGGCAGCGCGGGGCGAAGTGATTTTCGGCGCCGGCTTTTTATTCTTCGCGGTATGGAGAAGGGCGGCGACGATCGCGGCCGGGCCGATCGCACGGTAGTGGTTGGCGAGCGCCGGTTGCTTGGCGCGGCTCGATTCCTGCTTGGTTCGTGACATCGATCTCTTCCCTGGTAACATTTCCGTGTCTGCATTTGCCGGCCGAATCTGACCGAATCGTGACCTATGGTGGACTAGCCGGCGAATGTTTCATGACTGTGCCGACATGTTTAATAAAATGTTTCAGCGGCTCCTGACCTATGATCCAGCGACGCTTTTGCCGGAAGTTGCGACTTGACGGCAACACCGGCCAAGGCGATAAAGCCGCCGATGAAAACGTTTTCCGCCATTTGTGGCATTTGCATTATTGGCTAGCTTCGCGCTGGTCCGGACGTTTTCGCCTCACCTTTCCCCAGAGTGGACAAACGCCCCGGCCAGCAGGCTGGAGCCCGATTTGTGCCTTGGCACAGGTAGGCTCCATCCAGAACTTAACGGACCGGAAGGGCACGCATGTCTGACGCATCGAAGGGTCTCAGCCTCTACAACACGCTAACGCGGACGAAGGACGTGTTCGTCCCGATCGACCCGTCGAATGTGCGCATGTATGTCTGCGGTCCGACCGTCTACGACTTTGCCCATATCGGCAATGCGCGTCCGGCGATCGTCTTCGACGTGCTGTTCCGTTTGCTGCGTCACCTCTATGGCGAGGCTGGTGTCACGTATGTGCGCAACATCACGGATGTCGACGACAAGATAAACGCCCGCGCGCTGCGCGATTTCGGCGCCGAGATCGCGTCGGGAAGCCTGACGCTCAACGAGGCGATCCGCCGCGTTACCGAAAAAACCGCCGACCAGTACCACAAGGATGTCGCCGCACTCGGCTGCTTGCCGCCGACGGTCGAGCCGCGCGCCACCGAGTTCGTCGCGCGCCGCGCCGACGGCAAGGTTGACATGATCACCCTCATCGAACGTTTGATCGAACGCGGCCACGCCTATGTCGCCGCCGGCGAAGTGCTGTTCGACACCGCCTCGATGCCGGATTATGGCGAGCTGTCGAAGCGCAATCTCGACGAACAGCAGGCCGGTGCGCGAATTGCCGTCGACGCTCACAAGAAGAACCCGGGCGATTTCGTGCTGTGGAAATTGTCGTCACCGGAAGAGCCGGGCTGGGCCAGCCCATGGGGCAGGGGCCGGCCGGGCTGGCACATCGAATGCTCGGCCATGTCGGCCGCCTATCTCGGCGATGTCTTCGACATCCATGGCGGCGGCCTCGATTTGATCTTCCCGCACCATGAGAACGAGATCGCCCAGTCGCGTTGCGCCCACGGCACCGACGTCATGGCCAATGTCTGGATGCACAACGGCTTCCTGCAGGTCGAGGGCCAGAAAATGTCGAAGAGCGTCGGCAATTTCTACGCGATCGCCGAACTGCTGGAGACCGAGACCTTCGGCGGCCGCAAATGGCCGGGCGAGGTGCTGCGTCTGGCGATGCTGATGACGCATTACCGCGAGCCGATCGACTTTTCCGTACGCAAGCTGGAAGAGGCCGAGAATACGCTGCGCAAATGGAAGCGCGCCGCCGATCTCGCCCCGTCGGCAGGGCAAGTTCCGGCGGAGGTTGTAGCGGCGCTGTCTGACGACCTCGCCACCTATGCCGCCTTCCAGCAGCTCACGCAGCTTGCCGGTGAGGCCGCGGAGGGCAACGAAGCGGCCGCATCGCTGAAGGCATCGCTGTTGTTCCTCGGCTTCGATATAGGCGCGGCCAAGGTCGACCAGGTTGCGGTCGCCAAGGCGATCGCCAAGCGCTTGGAACTGATCGCAGCGAAAAACTGGGCCGAAGCCGATCGCATCCGCGATGAGCTTCTGGCGCAGGGCGTGCAACTGAAAGACGGCAAGGATCCTATCACTGGCGAACGCGTGACGACGTGGGAGGTAAAGCGGTGAGGGTGGCGCGAGACACCGTTGTAAGATTGGCGAAGGCCGGAGCGACAGCCAATCTCCCCCGCAAGGGGGGAGATCAGCCCTCGCCTCGGTTTTCGCTAATCGCCAGCGCGGAGTGGCCTGAGCATGGGTCACGACCTCGTTCCATCGCGTCAGCGCAAGAATGCAAAGTCCATGCGTCGCGTCATGACCGATGCCGAGCTGAAACTGTGGAATGAGTTGCGGGCTCACCGGCTGATGGGGATGAGCTTTCGCCGACAGGTACCGATTAGGCCCTACATTGTCGACTTCGCCTGTTCGGCCCACCACCTCGTAGTCGAGGTTGATGGCAGTCAGCATGCCGACGTAGAAGATGCAGAACGCGACAAGGCACGCAGCGCTCAATTGAGTGCCAGTGGCTGGACCATCCTGCGCTTCTGGAACGACGACGTCATCCGCGATATCGACAATGTCTGCCAGCACATCGTGATCGAGGCCGGCTTGGCCGGCGCCGACGTGCCGGCGCCAGCAAGGGAGGAGCTTGTTTCATGATCGACCATCTCGGCATCAATGTCGCCGATTTCGGCGCGTCGAAAGCCTTTTATGACCAGGCGATGGCGCCGCTTGGCGCCTCGCTGATTTACATGGTGCCACTGGAATATACCGGCGGCGCCAAGGTCGGCGGTTATGGCCGCGACCGGCCGGTGTTCTGGCTGCAGGCCAGCGATGACAAGCCGAGGACCCATCAGCACGTCGCCTTCACCGCGCGCAGCCGCGCCGAGGTCGACGCCTTCCATGCCGCGGCGCTCGCCGCCGGCGGCAAGGACAATGGCGGGCCGGGGCTGCGCCCGCATTATCACCCGGACTATTACGGCGCCTTCGTCTTGGATCCCGACGGCAACAATGTCGAGGCCGTCTGCCATGCGCCCGAATGACTATGAAACGGAGTGAAACGCCATGAGCCTCGACAACCGGCCGATCTACACCGGCGGCTGCCAGTGCGGCGCGGTGCGCTTTCGCGTCGAGGGTGCGCTAGGTGACGCCTCGATCTGCCATTGCCGCATGTGCCAGAAGGCGTTCGGCTCATTTTACGCGCCCCTGGTCTCGGTGCGTGGCGCCAAACTCGACTGGACGCGCGGCGAACCGAAATATTTCGCCTCGTCCAGCCACGTCGATCGTGGCTTTTGCGGCAATTGCGGCACGCCGCTGACCTTTACCGCGCCCGACGGCGTCGGCCTTGCCATTGGCGCCTTCGACAATCCGGCCGAAATCGTGCCGCTGATCCAGTGGGGCACCGAGGCAAAACTGCCTTATGTCGACACCCTTCCGCAATTGCCGGGCGAGGACACGATGGCCGACATGTCGTCGGCGCCTTATCTTGCCGAGCTTGTCTCCTACCAGCATCCCGATCATGACACCGAACAATGGCCGCCAGAGGAAAAGTTATGACCGATGAAGTTCGAACCGGCGGCTGCCAGTGCGGCGCCGTCCGTTTCCGCATCAAGGGCAAGCTTGGCCGGGCGTCCATCTGCCATTGCCGCATGTGCCAGAAACAGTTCGGGTCGTTTTTCGGCGCCCTGGTGACAGTGCCCAAGGATGGCGTCGAATGGGTGCGCGAGGAGCCGACCTACTTCCAGTCGTCGGTCAACATCGATCGCGGCTTCTGTGCCCGCTGCGGTACACCGCTGACCTATCGCCAACCTGGCGCACTGGAGATCGCCATCGGCGCCTTCGACGACCGCTCCGATCTGGCGCCGCAGATCCAGGTCAACTACGCGGTCCGATTGCCTTGGGTGGAAACGATCTTTGACCAGCCCGTGCATCAGGATCCGGATTTCTACTCCCGCCAGGAGCAGATCATCTCGTTCCAGCATCCCGACCACGAAACCACGGACTGGCCCGCGCACGGCCTGAAGATATGAGCAATGAAATGAACAGTGAACTTCGTACTCTTTATCCAGAGATCGATGCGTTCGAGTCCGGCATGCTCGATGTCGGCGACGGCCATCATATCTACTGGGAGCGCTCCGGAACCAGGGGCGCCAAGCCGGCCGTTTTCCTGCATGGCGGTCCCGGCGGCGGCTTCTCGCCAAAACATCGGCAATTGTTCGACCCGAAGCTTTACGACGTCATCCTGTTCGACCAGCGCGGCTGCGGGAAATCGACACCCAACGCCTCGCTCGAGGCCAACACCACCTGGCACCTGGTTGCCGACATCGAGCGGCTGCGTGAGATGTGCGGCTTCGAAAAATGGCTGGTGTTCGGCGGCTCGTGGGGCTCGACGCTGGCGCTGGCCTATGCCGAGACGCATCCTAATCGCGTCAGCGAGCTTGTCGTGCGCGGCATCTACACGCTGACCCGCGCCGAACTCGAATGGTACTATCAGTTCGGCGTCTCCGAGATGTTCCCCGACAAATGGGAGCGTTTCCTGGCGCCAATTCCTGAAGCCGAGCGCGGCGACATGATGGCCGCTTACCGCAGGCGGTTGGTCGGCGCCGATGGCAAGGCGCAGCTGGAAGCCGCCCTTGCCTGGAGCCTGTGGGAAGGTGAGACGATCACGCTGCTACCGGAGCCGGAGACCAGCGACAAGTTCGGCGAAGACGACTTCGCCATCGCCTTTGCCCGCATCGAGAACCACTATTTCGTCCACGCCGGCTGGCTGGAGGAGGGGCAGCTTCTGCGCGATGCCCATAAGCTCGCGGATATTCCCGGCACAATCGTCCACGGCCGCTACGACATGCCGTGCCCGGCGCGCTATGCCTGGGCCCTGCACAAGGCCTGGCCGAAGGCGGATTTCCACCTCATCGAAGGCGCCGGCCATTCCTATTCGGAGCCGGGGATTCTGGATCGGCTGATACGCGCGACGGATGGGTTTGCGGGGAAATGACAGCGCGTGGCACCCCCCTCTGTCCTGCCGGACATCTCCCCCTCAAGGGGGGAGATTCGCTGTCATCGGCGCTTTCGCAAATCTTCATCGCTGCAGGAAACGATCCGACGCTAAAGCTGCCGATCTTCCCCATTGAGGGGGAGATGGCCGGCAGGCCAGAGGGGGGTGCTCGCGCGCCAACAGAACAATGACCAAACAACGCCTCTATCTCTTCGACACAACCCTCCGCGATGGCCAGCAGACGCCGGGCATCGACTTTTCCGTCGAGGACAAGATCGCGATTGCCAAGCTGCTCGATGAGTTCGGCATGGACTATGTCGAAGGCGGCTATCCCGGCGCCAATCCGACCGACACCGCCTTCTTCCAGCAGAAGCGCACGGCGAAGGCAAAGTTCGTCGCCTTCGGCATGACCAAGCGGGCAGGCGTGTCGGCATCCAACGACCCGGGCCTGGCAGCGCTCGTGCAGTCCAAGTCCGACGCCATCTGCTTCGTCGCCAAGAGCTGGGACTATCATGTCCGCGTCGCGCTCGGCTGCACCAATGAGGAAAACCTCGACTCGATCAACGCGTCGGTCGAAGCAGCTGTTGCCGCCGGCAAGGAAGCGATGGTCGATTGCGAGCATTTCTTCGACGGCTTCAAGGCCAATCCGGACTACGCACTGGCCTGCGCCAGGACCGCCTATGATGCCGGCGCGCGCTGGGTGGTGTTGTGCGACACCAATGGTGGCACGCAGCCCTCGGAAGTGCGCGCCATCGTCGACAAGGTCATTGTTTCAGGTATTCCGGGCGGCCATCTCGGCATCCATGCCCATGACGACACCGGCCAAGCGGTGGCCAATTCGCTCGCCGCCGTCGAGGCCGGCGTGCGCCAGATCCAAGGCACGCTGAACGGCATCGGCGAGCGCTGCGGCAACGCCAATCTGGTCTCGATCGTACCGACGCTGGCGCTGAAGCCGGCCTTCGCCGATCGGTTTGAAACCGGCATCTCGGCCGAGGCGCTGACCGGGATATCCCGGCTTTCCCGCGCCTTCGACGAATTGCTGAACCGTGCTCCGGAAGCGCAGGCGCCCTATGTTGGCGCCTCGGCCTTCGCCACCAAGGCCGGCATCCATGCCTCCGCACTGGCCAAGGAGCCGGCGACCTATGAACATGTGCCGCCCGAGGCGGTAGGCAACCGCCGCCGCGTTATGGTTTCGGACCAGGGCGGCAAGGCCAATTTCCTCGCCGAGCTGAAGCGGCGCGGCATCGATGTGCCCAGAGACGACCATCGTCTCGATGCGCTGATCTCGGTGGTCAAGAAGCGCGAGGCCGAGGGCTACGCCTATGAGGGCGCCGATGCCTCCTTCGAGCTGTTGGCGCGCAAAATGCTGCACGGCCTGCCGGAGTTCTTCAACGTCACTTCGTTCCGCTGCATGGTCGAGCGCCGCTTCGATGCCAACGGCCAGTTGAAGACGGTCTCCGAAGCCATCGTCAAGGTGATGGTCGAGGGCGAGGAGAAGATGTCGGTGGCCGAAGGCCACGGCCCGGTCAACGCGCTCGACATCGCGTTGCGCAAGGACCTCGGCAAATTCCAGAGCGAGATCGCCGACATGGAGCTCGCCGATTTCAAGGTGCGTATCCTCAATGGCGGCACCGAGGCGATCACTCGCGTCCTGATCGAATCGCATGACGGCACCGGCGCACGCTGGTGGACGGTCGGCGTGTCGGAAAACATAATCGACGCCTCCTTCCAGGCGCTGATGGATTCGATCGTCTACAAGCTGATGAAGAACCGCGACATGGCGGGATTGGTGGCGGCGGAGTAGGGTTGCAAGACGTGGGTTTCCTCGCCCCCCGAAGTGGGGCGAGGAACTGGCGCCGCCCCTTGAGCCATCAGCGGAAGTCCATTGATCCATCATAATTTTGCGATGGTTTTGGATGGCCCACTGGGCCATAGCGTTTGCCATGGCCAGCGACACGATCCAGCCCGACGCCGACTCCAAAGCCCGCAGCGGCTTTCTCCTCGCGCTCGGCGCTTATCTGCTATGGGGCCTGTTGCCCTTCTACATGAAGGCGGTTGCGCATCTGCCGCTGATCGAGGTGATCGCCCACCGCATCGTCTGGTCGGTGCCGATTGCTGCTGCAGTGCTGGTCTGGGCCGGCCGCACAGCCGATTTCAAGGCGGCGATCCGCTCGCCCCGCAGCATCGCCATGGCGGCGCTGACGGCGACCCTGATCTCCGTCAACTGGGCCATCTATGTCTGGGCGATCTCGGTCGACCGCACCGTCGAGACCGCGCTCGGATACTACATCAACCCATTAGTTAGCATCGTCGTCGGCGCGTTGTTGCTCGGCGAGAAGCTCGACCGGCTGCAGATCGCGGCCGTGTTGCTGGCGGCGGTCGCAGTTGCCGTTCTGACCGTCGATGCCGGCAAATTGCCTTGGGTGTCGTTGGCGCTGGCGTTTTCCTTCGCTGCCTATGGGTTCTTCCGCAAGACGCTGCCGATCGGCCCGAGCCAGGGCTTTCTGCTCGAAGTCCTTTTGCTGTCGGTGCCGGCGCTTGCCTACATCGTCTTCCTGGTCGTCAACGGCCAGGACCATTTCATCTCCAGCAACGGCACCGATATGGCTTTGCTCATCGGCTGCGGCCCAGTCACCTCGGTGCCGCTGCTTCTGTTCGCCTTCGGCGCCAAGCTTCTGCGCCTCTCCACCATCGGCATCATGCAGTACATCGCACCGACCATGGTGTTCCTGATCGCCGTGCTGATTTTCGACGAGCCGTTCGGCACCACGCAAGCAATTGCCTTCGCGCTGATCTGGGCGGCATTGGCGATGTATTCCTGGTCGATGTTTCGTGGCCGTGAAATCCGCCCGGTGGCGTTGGCCCCGAAGTAGGGAGCCTTTCGATGTACGTGCTGCATATCGCCAACAAGAACTATTCGTCATGGTCGCTGCGGCCATGGGTGCTGATGCGCACCCTCGACATTCCGTTCGAGGAGCAATTGACGCCGTTTCCGACCGGGCCTAGTTTCGATCTCTACCGGGCGTTCTCGCCCAGCGGGCGCGTGCCTTGCCTGGTGGATGACGGCTGGGCTGTCTGGGATTCGCTGGCTATTGCCGAGTATCTCGCCGAGCGCCACCATGGTGTGTGGCCTGCCGAGGCCAAGGCGCGAGCCTGGGCGCGCTCGGCCGCCGCCGAAATGCATTCTGGTTTCACGGCCTTGCGCGGCGCATGCCCGATGAATTGCGGCTTGCGGGTGAAACCGTTGCCGATGTCGGACGCGCTGAAGCAGGATCTGTTCCGTTTGGGCGATCTCTGGAACGATGGCCTTGCCCTGTTCGGCGGGCCGTTCCTTGCCGGCGGCCATTTTACCGCCGTCGACGCCTTCTTTGCTCCGGCGGCGTTCCGTGTGCTATCCTATGGGCTGTCTTTCGAAGGGGCAGCTGCAGCCTATCCCCCGCAATTGCTTGGCCTGCCGGCCATGCAGGAATGGTATGCGGCGGGTCTCGCCGAGACCTGGCGGGAGCCGGACCATGAGGCGGAGGTCGCTGCCGCCGGCACCATCGTCGAGGATCTTCGCGCTACGGCGTGATGGGCATTCCAGGAAAGCGCGTCGCGTTCCCTTGGGAATTGCGTGAAAACAAAGGGATCGGGGCGTTACGTCCGCCCGAGCCGCCTTACGAACATGTAGGTCGCCGCGGCGATCACGATCGAAACCGCCGAGACCACCCAGAAGCCCATCGGCGTATTGACCATGGGCAGGCCACCGACATTCATGCCGAACAGGCCTGATATGATGGTCATCGGCAACAGCACCGCCGTCATCACTGACAGCACATAGAGCAGCTGGTTGGACTGCATTGTCAGCTTGGCCATCAACTCGTCCTGCAGCAACCTTGCGCGTGCCTGCAACTGCTCGCCGTCGTGATAGAGCGTGTGTGCCCGGTGCGAGAGCCTTGTCGCCATGTCATTGATCCGATCGGGCAGCTCATTGCGATGCGAATGGTCGAGATGGCGAAAAAGGTTTGTGAGCGTCGCCATCTGTCGGTGGATGACCACCAGTTGACGGCGCGCCTCGACCAGCGACTGCCGCTCGCCGTGCCAGGCATCGCGCACGATACGGTCCTCGATGCCGTCCAGCGTATCGCCAAGACCGTGGAGCTCGGCCGCCATGCCGTCGAGCGACTGGCCCATGACCGCTTCGACCAGGTCGGCGGGGGAGCGGAATTTGCGCGAGCCGCTCTCCACCGCCCTGCGGATGAGATCGACCGATTCCAGTGGCTGCTTGCGCGCGCCGATCAGCGTGTTATCGTTGAGCGCAAAACGGAAATGGCCGAGCCCGCGCGCTTCCGCCGAATAGTCGTGGCGCAGATCCGGCAGGTCGCCATAAAGCCAGGCATCCTCGAGATCGATGTGGCAACCCTGGCTGGCGCCGAGGAAAGCTTCGCGCACCGGCCCGGGCAGAGCCTGCTCGGCGGCGATCTCATGACGGGCGCGCAGGTCGGACAGCTGGTAGCTGCGCCATGTCCATGCAACCTCGGCCGCGTCCTTGGTGCGCAGGCCCTCGGCGGTGAAATGGTAGATGAAGAACAGCCCGTGCTCGTCGGGCAGGTAAGGCGACAGGCCTTCCGCGTTGAGAGCAATGTTCACGGCTCGCCTCGCCAAGAAATTTCGACCAGGTTCAGATTTCGACTATGCCGACGCGCGGATGCCGACCCGTCCTTCGTAACACGAGGGAGGCGGGTTCCGTGTGACGGTTTCTTGACAGGCGATCACAGTTTGTCGAGCAGCGTTTAGAGTGTTTGCTGCTATCGCCGACGAATGGAGCTCACCCATCGCAACGGTCCGGTCAATCGCCAGCTGCGTGACGCAAGCGCCGCATCGCGCTCCGCCACCAGGTCGTCTCGGATCCTGGCCAGCGCGCTACGCTCGGCTACGAGGCCGTCTTGGGCCAGGGCGAGCGCGTCACGCTCCGCCATGAAGCTGTCTCGGGCTTGGATGAGGTCCTGCTGGGCGTGAGCAAGCGCATCACGCTCCGCCATGAAGCTGTCTCGGGCTTGGATGAGGTCCTGCTGGGCGTGAGCGAGCGCGTCACGCTCCGCCATGAAGCTGTCTCGGTCTCGGATGAGGGCCTGTTGGGCGTCAGCGAGGGCGTCACGCTCGACGATGCCCTTTCCCAGTTCGCCGTGTAGCCGTTTAGCGGCCAGGTTCCCTGCGGCAACGGCCTTGCCAACCACATCGCAGCTCTCATCGAACGTCGCCCGCACCCTGTCGAGCTGGTCGCGCAAGTCCTGGCTGTCGCCTTCAGACGCCATACTGCGCAAAATGGCATAGGCACTGCGGACTAACGGCGTGGCATCCGGATGGTTTTGCAGATCAGCGACCGAGGCCCGCTGATGATGCAGATCCTTGTCCAGGAACTCGGCGATTGCGGCGTCGGCGTGATCGGACGTGACAGGCCAGACGATTCCGGTCCCCCTGGCCGCGCGGTCCATCTGATGTCGCCAGTCGCTCAACAGGTCTTCGTGGCGCAGGATACAGCGCGGCATGTGTCGCGAATGATGCTCCGCTTCGAGCACGTGCCTGAGCCACAGCATGAACGCTGTCGGTAGTGCCATTTGATCCCGTTCCTGCAGCGAACAGGCGACTTCAAGCGGGTTGCGAACAGGCAGAAATGCGATCGGGTCAATCCTGAGATCGGCCAGGATCGAGGCTATGAAGGGAAGGAACCGGCAGATCCGCGGATCCTTGACGAAAAACAGGGGGGCATCGCCGAACTCGCTGGCAATGATCGCCGTCATCATGGGCCGAAATCGCTCGGCTGCCGGCGACTGCAGCCACTGCCGATCTAGCGGCAGCCAATCTTGCCAGGAGGAGGCGGCCGCCGTGAGCAGGTGGTCGTCGGCGATGGTGAGTGGGGTACTTTCCCAATGTCCCTTGGGATTGTGGAGGCTCCCGGGCAGCAGATGTTTCGGCGGCGTGGCTCCATGCGCGGCGACGAGGGCGCCGAGCGCCGAGGTGCCGCTGCGGTGCATTCCGAGGACCAGGATCGCCGTCCTTGGTTCCGACGCGATCTCGCCCTTCGCGGCCGTCAATCGCTCGCGCGGATTCATCTCCCCTTTGTCTCGCTCTCCAAATTTCCGTTCCCGCCCAATGTTCTCCGATAACCAACTGCGAAGCGGGCTGCAAATGGAAATCGTCGCCAACGTGCTTACATTGCGCACAAGACGGAGCTCAAGAAAAGCTGGACAGATCGAAGTCAGCTGCCCCAACGCTACAGATCCTTGCCAAGCAGATGCAGTCGATCAGTGGCTTCGCATTGGACTTCTGCTTCTGGGCCAGGCTGGCCTTGTTGCTGTCGCCGATCCAGGTGTTGCCCAGTGTTTCGTAGCCGGCAGCCTTGAGCGCCAGCACGACGCGGCGCAGTTGGTGCGCCAGGCCGACGACACCAACCGGGCTCAATTCCTGGCCGCCTGCGCCAAGGCCGGCTTCGTCCTCACATCTTGTCAATTACAGACTGCACGCCTTCCGTCGGCGCATCGACCGACGACCCCGCCACCATGATGGCGGCGACGATGGCCTCGGGGTCTTCGACCACCAGCGGCTTGACCCGTTGCGCGGTGTGGATGAAGCCTTCGCTGGCCATATGGTCGAGCAGCGCCAGCATCGGATCCCAGAATCCTTGAACGTTGGCGAAGACGATCGGCTTGCGGTGATGGCCGAGCTGGCCCCAGGTCATGATCTCGACGATTTCCTCGACCGTGCCGATGCCGCCGGGCAGCGCCACAAAGGCGTCGGATTTCTCGAACATCTTGTGCTTGCGCTCGTGCATGTTGTCGGTGATCAGCAACTCGTCGAGCCGGTCAAGCGCGGTTTCGGTCGCCTCCTTGTTGATGAGGAAGCGCGGAATGATGCCCGTTACCTTGCCGCCGGCCTTGAGCGCGCCTTCGGCGACTGCGCCCATAATGCCTTTGGTGCCGCCGCCATAGACCAGCCGCAGGCCGGCTTTGGCGAGCGAGCGGCCAAGCAGGTGCCCGGCCTTGGCATAGATTTCATCGCGGCCCGGAGACGAGCCGCAATAGACGCAGACGGATCGAATCGTGTTCATTCGTGATTGGTGATTGGGTCTGAATGCGGGGTCAAGCCCCAAGGGCTGACAAGCCCGGGCTTTTTCTTGTCGGTGCCGGCAAAACACGCTAGACCGGCTTCAGGTGGCTAAGGGGTAGGGGAAATATGGCTGTTAATCCATTGAAGGCGTTTCTGTTCGCGGCCGGTGGGACCGTCGCGGTCGTCGGAACCGCCTATGTATCGGGCGCACTCGACCCGTATCTGAATCCCACGCCGCCTGCGGCGATTGCATCGCTGACGCCGCTGGCTGAAAAGCTGGCCGATCCGGGGACCGAGGGAAGGCTGCCGCCGGCGCCCGCCGCGCCCACCGATGCCAAGGCTCCCGTAGCACCCGCGCCTGCCGACGCAACGGCTCCCGCGACCGAAGCTGCGGCTCCGGCGGCACCTGCCGCGCCCGCTGCTGCCCCAACAACCCCAGCGCCGGCCGCGGCCGGCCCGGTTGCGCCGAGCTTCGACGTCGTGCGCGTCGAAAGCAACGGCTCGATCGTCGTTGCCGGCAATGCTGCGCCCAATTCGAAGATCGAGATCCTCAACGGCTCCTCGGTGCTTGGCTCGACTGTCGCCGGTCCGGACGGCGCCTTCGTCATCGTTCTCGACGATCCGCTGAAGCCCGGCGACTATACGATTGCGTTGCGCGCGACGGCCGGCGATGTGGTTACCCCTTCCGTGCAGACCGCCGTCGTTTCGGTTCCCAAGGACGCCGCCGGCCAGGTGCTGGCGATGGTCGAGGAACCCGGCAAGCCGGCCGAGCTGCTTAGCGTCCCGGCGCCTGAGACCAAGCCCGCGGCACCGGCCGCCGGCGATCAGGCCGCTGCCCCAGCCGCTGAGGCGCCTGCTACGGCTGCGCCTGCCGTGGCCGCTGAAACAGCACCTGCTGCTCCGGCTGTGGAAGCCGCAACTGCCCCTGCAGCGCCAGCAGTACCTGCAGCGCCGCCGGCGGCAGGCGTGGCTGCACCCAAGATCGTCGTCGAGGCGGTCGAGATCGACGGCAACAAGATCTTCGTCGCCGGTCTGGCTGACGCCGGCCGCAAGGTGCGCGCCTATGCCAACGATATCCTGCTTGGTGATGCGGTGACCTCGCCCGACGGTCATTTCCTGGTCGAGGCGACGCGCGACATCCCGGTCGGCAGCTACACCATCCATGTCGACGGTCTCGACGCCGACGGCGTGAAGGTCGTGGCCCGCGCCGCCGTGCCGTTCGAGCGCGAACCCGGCGAAGCGATCGCCGCCGTGGCGCCCGCGGAGGCCAAGCCCACCGAGACCAAGCCCGCCGAAGCAAAGCCTGCTGAGCCGGCCGCACCGGCTGCTGCCGAAGCACCGGCCGCTCCGAAGCCTGCGGCGCCAGCCACTATCGCGGCTGCCCCTCCGAAGCCCGCACCAGCTGCTGCCGCATCCGCACCAGCCGCACCGGCGGCTGAAGCGCCGGCTCCGGCTGCCCCGGCGGTTGCCGGGGCACCTGCGGCACCGGCAGCGCCTGCCGCTGAGGTTCCAGCCGTCGTCGCGGCGGCAACGCCCGATGTGCCAGAGACGGTGGCGCCAAAGCTTGAACATGCCGACGGCGCGGTGATCATCCGCAGGCACGACACGCTGTGGCGGATCTCACGGCGCGTCTACGGTCACGGCGTGCGCTTCTCGACCATCTATCTCGCCAACCAGGACCAGATCAGCGATCCCGACCGCATCTGGCCGGGGCAGGTGTTCAAGGTTCCGGAAAAGTCCAAGGAAGGCGAAGCCGCCGACCTCAAGGCGATGGGCGAGCAGGTGACAACGGCGCCGGTGAAGACGCAGTAGCGGCCGAGCGCTTGATCTCCCCCCTTGAGGGGGAGATGGCCGGCAGGCCAGAGGGGTCGCCGCGCATAGAACGCCGACCTTCTCTTTGATGCAAACGACGTTGCGTCAGGACGTACCGACCCCCTCTGTCGCCTTCGGCGACATCTCCCCTCGAGGGGGGAGATTAGGTCGCTCTACCCATCGGGTTAGCTTGCCACGCACCCGTTCATCGTCTATCGCCGATGAACGATGGCAGACTCGCTCGCTGAACCAGACCACGCAAACTGCGCACCGCCCCAAGGCCGCGCCGTTGCCGCTCGCTTCGCCGCACTCTCGCACCCGGCGCGCATCGAGATCCTTAGACATCTCTCGGCCAGCAATTCCTGCTGCTGCCGCGAGGTGGTCGATCATCTCGATCTGGCGCAGTCCACCGTGTCCCAGCATCTGAAGATCCTGGTCGAAGCCGGGCTGGTCCGCTTCGAGCCCGACCGCCAGCGCTCGCGCTATCAACTCGACCGCGCCGCGCTCGCCGACGTTTCCGCATCGCTGACCGCACTCGTCAATTCCTGCTGCTCCGGCCGCTGATCTCTCACCAAAAGGCAAGAAAAGTGGCAGAAAAAACCGTTTCCGATAGCTCGACCTTCGGCACCTTGCGCAATCTGTGGCCCTATATGTGGCCGGCCGACCGCCCCGATCTCAGGGCACGCGTCACCTGGGCGACGCTGCTTCTGGTCGTTGCCAAGCTGACGCTGGTTGCCGGGCCCTATTTCTTCAAATGGGCGACGGATGCCCTGGCCGGCGACGCCAAATCGCCGCCGCCGCTGCCATCTTTCCTGCTGGCGCCGGTGATGCTGGTCGTCGCCTACAATGTCGTGCGGCTGGTGCAGCTTGGCTTCAACCAGCTGCGCGACGCGCTGTTTGCCCGCGTTGGCCAATATGCGGTGCGCCAGCTCGCGTTCCGCACCTTCGTTCACATGCACCAGCTGTCGCTGCGCTTTCACCTCGAGCGCCGCACCGGCGGCCTGTCGCGCATCATAGAGCGCGGCACCAAGGGCATCGAGACGATCGTGCGCTTCATCATGCTGAACACGGCGCCGACCATCCTCGAATTCGCGCTGACCACCGGCATCTTCGCCTACACCTATGGCTGGAAATATGTGGTCGTGGTGGCGGCCACGGTGTGGCTCTACGTCTGGTTCACGGTTCGCGCCAGCGACTGGCGCATTTCGATCCGCCGCGACATGAACGACAGCGACACCGACGCCAACACCAAGGCGATCGACTCGCTGCTCAACTACGAGACCGTCAAATACTTCAACAACGAGGGTATGGAGGCTGAGCGCTTCGACCGTTCGATGGCGCGCTATGAAATGGCGGCGACCAGAATATGGACCTCGCTCGGTTGGCTGAATTTCGGCCAGGGCATCATCTTCGGTCTCGGCACCGTCATCGTCATGTGCATGTCGGCGCTGGAGGTGCAGGCCGGCACGCAGACGGTCGGCGATTTCGTCTTCATCAACGCCATGCTGATGCAGCTTTCGGTGCCGCTCAATTTCATCGGCTTCATCTACCGCGAAATCCGCCAGGGGCTGACCGACATCGAGCAGATGTTCGACCTGCTCGATGTGCCGCAGGAAATCACCGACAAGCCGGATGCCAAGCCGCTCGCTGTTACAGCCGGCAAGGTCGAGTTCCGCGACGTGCACTTCGCCTACGACCCCAGCCGCAAGATTCTGAAGGGCGTCTCCTTCGAGGTTCCGGCCGGCAAGACGGTGGCCATCGTGGGCCCGTCCGGCGCCGGCAAGTCGACGATTTCGCGGCTCTTGTTCCGCTTCTACGACGTCCAGGGCGGTCAGGTGCTGATCGACGGCCAGGATGTCCGTGATGTGACGCAGGCGAGCCTGCGCGGCGCCATCGGCATGGTGCCGCAGGACACCGTGCTGTTCAACGACACCATCGCCTACAACATCCGTTACGGCCGCATCGGCGCCAGCGAGGAAGACATGCAGAAAGCCGCCGAGCTTGCCCAGATCGGCCCGTTCATCGAACGACTGCCCGAAGGCTACCGCTCGATGGTCGGCGAGCGCGGGCTAAAACTGTCGGGCGGCGAAAAGCAGCGCGTGGCGATTGCCCGCACGATTTTGAAGGCGCCGCCGATCCTGATGCTCGACGAGGCGACCTCGGCGCTGGACAGCCACACCGAACAGGAAATCCAGGCCGCCCTCGACCTGGTCAGCAAGGGCCGCACCACCATCGTCATTGCGCATAGGTTGTCGACGGTGATCACCGCCGACGAGATCATCGTGCTCAAGGACGGCGAGATCGCCGAGCGCGGCACCCATGCCGAGCTGATGCAAAAGCATGGCCTCTACGCGTCGATGTGGGACCGCCAGCGCGAAGCGACAGAAGCCGAAGAGAGGCTTCGAGTTGCACGCGAGAGCGATGAGCTGGGTGTGGTTGTGCGCAGGCGGACTTCGGAGGTGAGCTAGGCGGCGGAGCGCCGATCTCCCCCCTTGAGGGGGAGATGTCGCCGAAGGCGACAGAGGGGGTCGCCGCGCGTGGAGCGCTAACCTTCATCGGTCGCAAGGGGGGCGCATCCAGTCGAACCGACCCCCTCTGGCCTGCCTGTCCAGCCGATAGATGGGTAACACTTTGAACCGGATACATAGGTGACACTTCTCTCCCCCTATGCGTCCGCCGC
>NZ_AYWB01000021.1:0-80078 GCF_000503035.1 Mesorhizobium sp. LSHC412B00
AAGCTGCCTGCGCCTGGTCAGGGCGTTGGCCGTCGAGACCAATGAAAACTGGATGGAGGCCAACCGATACATCAATATGGACGACCTGCGCGAGCACAAGAAGCTCGCTCTGCGCCAAGCCGCATGACCAGCATCATGGCCGCCCCATTTTGCAGAACTTGACGCACACAACCCCGCATTACAAGAAGGGTCGCTTTGCCTAAAGTCATCGGCCATTGCCAGCACGAGGCCATCTCAACCTGCATCAGGGAATGACCGCATAAGGGCCGGAAGCGATGGCAGCTTCAAGGCTCGGAATCGGACGGCCACCGCGACGCAGTCCGTAAGGGGGGGGTAACTTGCGACGGAGGAATCGATTGGACGCCCGAAAATCGTGCTGATGAGGGAGGGATAACTCACTTTGCCAAGTTAGAGCGGCGTGTTTTCGCCCTTCCGTCACGCCTTGAGACGGAGTGCCTCCACAAGAAGAGCGAACGCTGCAGTGTGCTGGCGTCGGCTGGGATAATAGAGGTGATAGCCCGGGAAGGGTTGGCACCAGTCTTCCAGCACCCGGATCAGGCGTCCGTCTGCGACGAACGGAGCGACCTGGCTTTCAAACGTGTATGCTAGTCCGAGCCCGTCGAGGGCCGCAGCCTCCAGCATTTCCCCGTCATTGATAATGAGTGGGCCATTCATCCTGACTTCAAGTTCCTCACCGCGTTTTTCGAACTCCCAGGCAAAGAGCCCGCCGCCGGTCTTCTGACGGTAGCTGATGCCTTTGTGTTCCCCAAGTTCGCGCGGTGTCTTTGGAACCGTTCGGGTTGCAAAATACGACGGTGATCCAACTACCGCCATACGCAGGTCCGGGCCGATCCTTACCGCCACCATGTCCTTCTGGACCTGCTCGCCGATCCGGATACCGGCGTCGAATTTGTTTGCAACGATGTCAACCAGACCTTCGTCCAGGCTCAATTCTACTTCGATATCCGGATACTCCAGAAGGAGTCTGGCGATGACGGGCCACAGTACTGATTTGGCAGCATATCGGAATGTCGTCAGGCGAATGAGGCCAGTGGGCTTGTCGCGCAGGGCGGCGACGGCGGCGATCTCGCTTTCGATGTGATCGAAGGCCGGTCGCAGGCTTCGCAGCAAGCGCTCTCCAGCTACCGTCACGGACAGGCTGCGGGTGGTGCGTGAGATCAGCCGGACTCCCATGCGCTGTTCCAGCGTTCTGACAGCGTAGCTGAGCGCCGACTGCGATAGACCAAGCTTTGCTGCGGCGCGCGTGAAGCTGCCCGCCTCTGCTACGGCGATGAAGACTGCCAGCTCGCTGAAATCTCCGCGCCTCATTTATCAATCCCATTTCTAACTTCATGCAGATTATAGAGGCTAATCGTATCGAGTCCTATTCCCTATGTCACCTGGCAGATAACGAAACGCTGAGACGGACGTGCCAAGCCAACGCGGCATAAACTGAAAGATACCGACCAGGAAGGATACGACTATGAGTAGAGTATGGATGATCACCGGCGCAGGGCGAGGCATGGGCCTCGACTTTGCCAAAGCGGCCCTGGCCATCGGCGATAAGGTCGTTGCGACCGGTCGTAACCCAGATCGGGTCGCCAAGGCGATCAGGCAGTCGGACAATCTTTTGGTCGTCACGTTGGACGTGACCAAGCCGGCCGACGCCGACGCCGCGGTGAAGGCAACCCTGGACCGCTTTGGTCGCCTCGACGTGCTCGTCAACAATGCCGCGGGCTTCTATGCCGGCTATTTCGAGGACCTGACTCCGGCCCATATCGAGCTTCAGCTCGCGTCCACCCTGACCGGCGCCATGAACGTCACGCGCGCAGTCCTGCCGGTCATGCGCGCGCAGGGTTCTGGCAAGGTCATTGCCATCTCATCGACGGCAGGCCTGGTCGGCTTTGAGTTCTGTTCTGCATACGCCGCGGCAAAGTTCGGCGTTGATGGCTGGATCGAGTCACTGCAAGCCGAGGTGGCGCCGTTCGGCATTGAAACGATGATCGTGAACCCCGGGTTTTTCCGCACGGAGCTGCTGACGGACGAATCCACACAATATGCTCCGTCATTCGTCAGCGATTACAGCGAACGTCGCGCCCAGCAGATAACGGGTTGGAAAGCCGCGAACGGCCAGCAAGTCGGCGACCCCGCGAAACTCGCGCAGGCGTTGATCACTCTGGTCGACAAGCCGGAGCTGCCCCGTCGGTTCATCGCCGGCGCCGATGCTCTTGCAATGGTCAGGCAGAAACTCGCTCTGCTGCAGCAGCAGGTCGATGCCCATGAGGAGCTATCCGGGTCGCTGGCCTTCGACAGCTGAACGTCGCATCCAGCACTGCCGTCGTCGCAGGTCTATTTATGAGCGCCGTCGATAGGCTCATGCGAATTCTGGGGGCTAATCCGAATGTCGCGCCCGTGCTCTCCTGAGGGTTGACCGTTGGGCAACCGGCCAACGACCGAACTTCGGAATGGACGTTCCCTTTCCCACTGATGCCGCCAGGCGTCGTCGGTCCGATTAGCTTCGCGTCCTATATCCCGCCCGCCACTCGAGGAGACGACATGCCAGAGCCCCGACAGCTAGCCTTGGACATCAACAGCCGGCGCCACCAGTTCAATCTTGATGTACGCGTGACTCTGCTGGATGCATTACGCGAGCATGCCAACCTGCCCGGCACGAAAAAAGGCTGTGATCATGGGCAGTGCGGCGCCTGTACCGTCCACGTCGACGGCGAGCGGGTATTGAGCTGCCTGACGCTGGCGGCCCAGGTCGAAGGCCGTCAGGTCACGACGATCGAGGGCCTCCAGGCTGCCGACGGCGTGATGCACGCAGTCCAGACCGCGTTCATCGAGCACGATGCATTCCAGTGCGGCTATTGCACCCCCGGTCAGATCATGTCGGCCGTTGCATGCATTCGTGAGGGCCACGCCGATACGGACGAGGACATCCGCGAATACATGAGCGGCAACATCTGCCGGTGCGGCGCTTACCCCCATATCGTCGCCGCGGTGCGCGATGCCGCCAGCCGCCTGAAGAAGGAGGCAGCACTATGAGACCTTTCGAGTATCTCCGCGCCAAAGATGCCGCGAGGGCGCTTGCCGAGGCTACCAAGCCAGAGACAAGATTTCTCGCCGGTGGGACCACGCTTCTTGACCTCATGAAGCTGAATGTCGAGCGTCCTGCGCGGGTGGTCGACATCACGCGCCTTCCCGGCCTGGACAAGATCGAGGTATCGGCGGATGCCATTCGCATCGGTGCGCTCGCCAAGATGAGCAAGGTCGCCGACCACGCCGATATCAAGCAGGCTGCGCCGGTGCTTTCCGAAAGCCTGTGGCGCGCTGCCTCGGCACAGCTGCGCAACATGGCGTCCATCGGTGGAAACTTGATGCAGCGAACCCGTTGCACCTACTTCCGGGACCCGGGCGCTTATTCGAACTGCAACAAGCGCAATCCAGGTTCCGGATGCGCTGCCCTTGGCGGCGTCAACCGCAACCACGCGGTGCTCGGCACGAGTGACGCGTGCATAGCAATCTACCCCGGAGATTTTGCGGTTTCCCTGGTGGCATTCGACGCCACGGTCATCATCCGGGGAGCTTCCGAACGCAAAATTCCCGCCGACGAATTCTTCCTTCTCCCTGGCGATACCCCGCACCTTGAGCATGAGCTGTCGGCCGGCGAGATGGTCGTCGGGATCGAGATCCCGCGTTCGGCAGCCCTGGAACGCTCGCATTATCTCAAGGTCCGGGATCGCGCGTCGTACGAGTTCGCCGCGGCCAGCGCCGCTGTCGGGATCGAATTGGAAGCCGATGGCAAGACAATTCGCGAAGTACGCATCGCGGTCGGCGGCCTCGCCACCAAACCCTGGCGCCTGCGCGCCGTCGAAAATTTGCTCAAGGGAAAGACGCTCGACGAGGCGACGATTCGTAGCGCCTCGTCAGCCGCCGGCGACGGCGCGAAGTCGAGCGGACACAACGCATTCAAGGTTGAACTGGCACCGAAGGTCGTGGCCCGCGCCCTGATGACGGTAGGAGGTATCGCATGACACATGGTAACGCGTTCGAACTCAACCGCCGCACCGTCTTGAAGCTCGGCGCCGGCGTAGCCGCTGTCGCTGGCGCCGCTGTCGATCTCTCGTCAAAAGCCGTTGCGGCTGAGACCGTCCCCGCCAAGGCGCCAGCTCTCGGTGCCAGGCTTTCCCGCGCCGAAGGCCCGTTGAAAGTAACCGGGCAGGCTCGCTATGCGATCGAGCAGAAGCTGGAGAACCTGGCCTATGGCGTAACTGTCCAATCGACGCGGCCGGCAGGGCGTATCGTCAGTATCGATACGTCGGCCGCCAAGGCTCTACCGGGTGTCCTGGATGTCTACACCGCGCAGAATTCCCTGAAGCTCAACAAGCCGACCGTCTACAGCAAGGGCGGCGGAGCGACCGAGGAATTTACCCCAATTCAAGACGATGTGGTCCGTTTCAACGGCATGCATATCGCGCTCGTGGTCGCAGAAACCTTTGAACAGGCAACGGAAGCGGCAAGCCTTCTCAAGGTCGAATACGAGGACGGCGACCCTATTCTCGACATCAACGATCCCAAGGCAAAAGCGCAGCCCATCGATGAGATGGGTGCCGCGTGGGGCGATGCGGCGACAGCGTTGGCCAATGCCGAGGTCAAGGTAGACGTCACTTACACGACGTCACGCGAATACAATGTGCCGATGGAGCCGCATGCGTGCATCGCTTCCTGGGACAACGGGAAAATCACCGTCTGGGAGCCCAGCCAGTGGGTTGGCGGGGCACGGAGCGTCGTGTCGGAATGGCTCGGCATCGACATCGAGAATGTGCGGGTGATCTCGCCCTATGTCGGCGGTGGGTTCGGGTCCAAGATCGGGGCACATCCGCATGTGGGGCTGGCTTGCGCGGCCTCGCGGAAACTGGGCAGGCCGATCAAGGTTTCTCTCACGCGGCCGCAGACCTTTACCGGCCTTGGCGGCCGACCGGCGACACGGCAGACACTCTCAATCGGAGCCTCGAAGGACGGAAAGATAAGCTCGATCGTCCATGAGAGCTGGAACGAGACGGCGATTGACGAAGTCCATATCGAGGCTTGCAACAATGTGACGAAGATCATGTATGCGACGCCGAACTTTTCTTCACGTCTCAACGTCGTCCCGGTCAATACGGTCCAGCCCGGCTGGAAACGGGGCCCCGGCGAAAACCCCAGTGCCTATGCTGTGGAAAGCGCGATCGACGAGCTGGCGTACGCGCTCAGCATGGATCCGGTCACGCTGCGCCTTGCCAACTGGGCGGAGACGGATCCCAGCAATGGGATGAAGTGGAGCACTCGACAGTTACGCGAAGCCTATGCCGTGGGCGCGGAAGCCTTCGGCTGGTGGAACCGGAACCCGGCCCCTCGCTCGATGCGCGAAGGCCGCGAGTTGATCGGTTATGGAATGGCCGCCGGGTCATACCCCATGATCCGTACCGCGAGCGAAGCCAAGATCGTACTCCATGCCAGTGGACAGATCGAAGTCCTCAGCGCGGGCACCGACATGGGAACGGGGACCTATACCATTCTCGCCCAGACAGCGGCTGACGCATTGGGCGTTCCTGTTGAGACAGTCGCGGTGCGGCTGGGCGATACCCTCCTCCCCAGATCGGCGCTCGCAGGCGGTTCCCAGCAGGCCAACAACCTGACGGGAGCGGTGGACAAGGCGGCCAGGAATGCACGGGACGCCTTGCTGGCGCTTGCCGCATCCGATCCGAAGTCGCCGCTGGCAGCCTCGAAGGCGACTGACCTCACGTTCGAAAACGGCTCGGTGCAACCGACCCGACGGCCGAACGGCGGTATCGGCATCGCGGAACTCTTGAAGGCAGTGGGCAAAGACAAACTGGAAATCGAGGGTAACACCTTTGCTCCCGGCGCCACCGAGGAGATGAAGAACGGAGCTGACCGCAGTTTTGCACAGTTGAAGGGCGCTGTGGAAGGAGGCGTCTCGGCCCATAGCTGGTGTGCGCATTTCGTGGAAGTTCGGATCGATGAGGATTTTGGCACGATCCGCGTCAAGCGCATGGTCTCGGCATTCGATAGCGGCAGGATCTTCAATCCGAAGCTTGCGGAAAGCCAGTGGATCGGCGGTATGGTCATGGGTCTCGGGCAGGCTCTCCTGGAAGAAGGTTACGTCGACCAGCGAGACGGGCGCACCATCAACGCGAATTTTGCCGACTATGCCGTCCCGGTTAACGCCGATGTGCCCGACATCCAGGTGATTTCGGTTGGAATTCCGGACATGCAGGCAACCGCTCTTGGCGGCAAAGGCGTCGGCGAGATCGGTGNGAGATCGGTGTCGTAGGGGTCGCACCTGCGATCGGTAATGCCGTCTTCCACGCGACCGGCAAACGCATTCGAAGCCTTCCGATCACGCTGGAAAAGCTCGTTTGAGTTCGGTCGATGCGCCCTGGTGACCCTCAGGCTCGCAAATAGGCGAGCATGCAAAAACAACGATTCTAAACCCAAGGCAAAACTGGGTCGCTAATCGCTGGTCGCCGCCTGTTGTAACGTCACCAAGCAACGCCGGGAAAGTGTGCAACGGTTTTCCCGGCGCGTTCAATCGTCTTTGATCAGCACGATCTTCGCCGGATCGAAATCGATCCCGACCATCGTCCCTTCCGCCACGGCGGGTGTGACATCAGGCGATGTCGCGAACAGTTCGACCGCCGGATCGCTGATCGCGATTCGGTATTCCATGTGGTCGCCGAGATACGAGCTCTTGACCACCTGGCCCTTCATGGTGCCCGCTGGCTGGCCGGGCAAGATGCGCACGGCATTCGGGCGCACAGCGAGGATCGCCGGCCCCGGAGCGTTACCGCGACCCGGCATGTCGAGCAGCAAGGGTCCGACCTTGACCCTTGCACTGGTCGCATTGCTGGAAAGCACCTCGACATCGAGCAGATTGGCGTCGCCCATGAAGTCGGCGATGAAACGGTTGGTCGGCTCGTTGTAGAGGTCGCGCGGCGTGCCGTCCTGGGCGACGCGAGCGGCGTTCATGACGATGATGCGGTCGGAGACGGCGAGCGCCTCTTCCTGGTCATGCGTGACATAGACCATGGTCAGCGCCAGATCTTGCTGGAGACCGCGGATTTCGTCGCGCACCCGCCGGCGCAGCTTGGCGTCGAGATTGGACAGCGGCTCGTCGAACAACAGCACCTTCGGCTCCAGCACGATGGCGCGCGCCACCGCGACGCGCTGCTGCTGGCCGCCGGACAACTCGCTCGGCTGGCGCTTCTCGTAGCCGGACAGGCCGACAAGCGACAGCTTTTCGGCGGCGCGCTCGGCTGCCTGCGCCTTGCCAAGCCCCATCGCCCGCAGGCCGTAGCTGACATTCTCCATCACGTTCATATGCGGAAACAGCGCATAGGACTGGAACACCATGGAGACATCGCGCTCGGCGGCGGACAGCAAGGTGACGTCCTTGTCGTCGATCAGGATGCGCCCGGTGCTGGTCTGTTCCAGCCCGGCGATCAGCCTGAGCGTCGTCGTCTTGCCGCAACCCGAGGGCCCGAGCAGCGTCACCAGACTGGCCGCCGCGATGTCGAAGCTGACGTTGTCGACGGCGGTCACCGCGCCATATTTCTTGGTGACGCCCTCGAACCGCACCGCTGGCCTGTCCGTCGCAACCGGGGCAGCAGTCTTCGCCGTCTGATCCACGCCGCTTCTCCCCATCAGATTGCTGCCACAACGGCTTCCGGACCAGGCCGGCGCCGGCCGAGCCGGCGTTCGCCGACCAGCAGCTGGATGCCGATGAGGATGACCATCATGACGACGATCATCACCGCCGAATAGACAATCGCGATGCCGTATTCGCCGACATCTGCGCGCCCGACAATGTAGACCGTGGCGAGGTTGAACCGGCCGCTCGCCAGGAAGATGACGGCGCTGACCGCCGTCACCGCGCGCACGAAACTGTAGATCATCGCGGTCACGATCGCCGGCTTCAGGATCGGCAGGATCACCCGCCGCAAGGTAGCAAAAGACCGCGCCCCAAGCGTCAGCGATGCCTCGTCCAGGCTCTTGTCGATCTGGCCCAGATTGGCGAGCCCGGCACGGATCGCCACCGGCATGTTGCGGAAGATGAAGGAGATGACGATGATCAGCCCGGTGCCGGTCAATTGCACCGGCGGCACGTTGAAGGCAAGGATATAGCTGACGCCGATCACCGTGCCGGGAATGGCGAAACTCATCATGGCCAGGAATTCGAACATGGTGCGCCCGGCGAAACGCTGCCGGTCGAGCAGATAGGCCGTCAGGATGCCGAGCGCCGCGGTGAACGGCATGGCCACCAGCGCCAGGCCGATGGTCATCAGCAGCGACGGCCAGGCCGAGCCGCTGAAAAACCAGCCATTGACGCCTTTCTCGATCGAAAAGGCGGTGAGGAAATATTCGAGCGTCGGCGTGTTGTCGCGCCCGATCGATTGCACGAAACCGCCGCCCAGGATGATGCCGTAGACCACGATGGTCAGAACCAGCCACGGAACGACGGCGGCGTAGCAGCCGATCCGCAAGGCCTTGGGCAGCGTCGCCGGTACGCCGCCATCGCCCTTGCCTGCGACGGTGACGTAGCTGCGGCTGCCGATCCAGCGGCGCTGGATGACGAAGGCTGCCAGCGTGAACATCAACAGCACGATCGCCAGCACCGCCGCGCGACCCTGGTCGTGCGCCGCGCCAACCACCGCGAAGAATATATCGGTCGACAGCACGTTGAAATTGCCTCCCAGCACCAGCGGATTGGCGAAATCGGCCATGCTCTCGATGAACGAGATCAGGAAGGCGCTGGCCAGGCCCGGCCGGATCAACGGCCAGGTGACGGTGCGAAACGTCCGCCAGCGGCTGGCGCGCAAGGTCTGCGACGCCTCCTCCATGCTCGGGCTGACCCCTTGCAGCACGCCGACCAAAACCAGGAAGGCGATCGGCGTGAAGGCCAGCACCTGCGCGATGGTGATGCCGGCCATGCCATAGATCCAGCGGCTGCGCGGAATGCCGAGATGCACCGACATGAGGTTGGTGACGATGCCGGCGCGGCCGAACAGCAGGATCAGCGCCAGGCCGATGACGAAGGGCGGCGTGATGATCGGCAGGATGGACAGGCCGCGCAGCAACCATTTGGCCGGCAGCTTGGTGCGTAGCGCGATCAGCGCCAGCGCTAGGCCGAGCGCCGTGCAGAAAAAGCCGACGAGGACTGCGATCGCCACCGTGTTCCACGCCACGCCGCAGGAGCCCTCGCCATAGAGGCAGCGCAGGCTCCATATGTTGGCGCTAAAGATCTTATCGAAGAACAGCGCCGGCACGACATTGCCGTCATTGTCCTTGATGGCCGAGGTGAGGATCGACAGCAGCGGATAGGCGACGAACAGGATCAGCGAAGCAATCACGATTGAGAGCGAGCCGACGACGAAACGGTCGCCCTTGCACCATCCCCGCGCAGCGAGCGCCTCGGCGATGAACATCAGCATCGCCACGGCATAGAGCGCCGCACCCCAGCCGAGCCCCGGCTGTATCGGTCCCGGCGTGCCGGCGACCTGGGTAAGCAAGCCAAATCCCCAGCCCGAATGGATGATGGAAAAGCCTTCGATGGCCAGCCACAGCAGGCCCGCCGCGCCTGCAACCGCCAGGCTCTTGGGGTTGTTGCGCGCCACCAGCCAGCTCGCCAGCAGAAGCGGCAGGATAATCGGCAACAGCCAGGGCCGGCCACCGAGCGCCAGCATGATGGCCGGCGTCGCATCCGCCGGCTGTGCCAGCCAGTCGAACGAAAGGAAGCCGCCTTCGACCTTGTACCAAGGCAAGAGCACGAAGCTCGCCCACGCGGCCATTACCCAGGGGAGCGCGCTGCGTCCAGGAGCGGAACTGACCATGGAACCGGCCGCGGCCATTCAATGTCTTTCTGTTGCCAAAGGACGGTGCGCCAGCTGCCGCGAAGGGCAGCCGGCGATCAGATGCTAGAGTGAGCGCGAAAGAACGCGCTCAGCCGCCATTGCGGACCTCGTCGGTGAACTTCTTCAACAGCCGCTTGCGTTCGGCCGACGAGCCGTATTTGGCGAAGTCGTAGTCGATCAGCTTGATCTTCGAGAGGTCCGGCGCCTCGGGCGGCACCGGCGTGGCGGTGTTCGACGGAATCTGGAAGCTGCCGTTCGGCGCCGCGAGCTTCTGCGCGTCCGGGCTCAGCGCCCAGTCGTAGAATTTCTGCGCCTCTTCGGCATGCTTGGCGCCCGTCACGATGCTCATCGAACCGATCTCGAAGCCGGTGCCTTCGCAAGGCGACACCACCTTCACGGCAGGGTTCTGTTTCGCGGCATTGATCACGTCGTGCTGGAAGGAGATGCCGATCAGCGTCTCGCCCTTGCCGACGGCGAGCGCCGGCGCAGCCCCTGCCTTGGTGTATTCGGCGATGTTCTTGTTGAGCTGCTTGAGATAGTCGAATGCCTTGTCCTCGCCCATCAGCTGGACGATGGTGGCAAGCATGGTCCAGGCCGTGCCCGATGAATTCGGGTCGGCCATCTCGATCTCGCCCTGGAATTCCGGCTTGACCAGATCGGCCCAGCACGCCGGCGCGGTCAGCCCGCGCTGCTTCAGATCTTCCTCATTGTAGCCATAGCCGAGCGCACCGAGATAAATGCCGACCGTGCGGTTCTTCGACCTGTCGGCCTGCTTCAGCGCCCAGTCGCGCAAGTTTGCCAGTTGCGGCGACTTGTATTCCTGGGTGAGGCCCTCTTCCGCCGCCTGCAGATGCGGGTCGCCGGTGCCGCCCCACCAGATATCGGCTTGCGGATTGTCCTTCTCGGCCCGGAGGCGGGCGTAGATTTCGCCGGCGCTCATGCGGGTCATGTCGACGCTGACGCCCGTCTCCTTCTGGTAGGTGGTCGCCATCGCCCGGCACCAGGCCTCGTCGACGGCGCAATACATTGTGAGGCTGCGGTCGGCCGCCTGGGCGGCACCCGCCAATCCGAACATGGCCAGCGCCGCGCCAAGGCCAAGCCAGGCGGCGCGCAAGCCTTGCTTACTGTCAAATGTCTTCATCGATATTCCTCCCTGTCTTCTCACTGGAAACGATCTACCCGTCGTCGAGCGGCACTCCGATCACCTGGGACAATGTCGCCGCGACACCGGGTGCTGCCGCAAGCACGGGATTGCCCTTCGCCATGCCGTCGCCGTCGAGGAACCGGTTCACCCGGCCGCCGGCCTCCTCCACCAGCAGCAATCCGGCCAGGCAGTCCCACGAATTGATGTGCAGCTCGGCATAGGCATCCGAGCGGCCGTCGGCCACATAGGCCAGCCCAAGCGCTCCGGAGCCGGAGCGGCGTACATTGGCGCCGAGCGCCCACACCAGGCTCACCTTGTCGAGATACTCACGGTTCGGAATCCTCGGCGACCAGCCGAACTCCACAAAGGCACGGTCGAACGCTTGCGTCGGCGAAACATGGATCGGCGCGCCATTGCGTGTCGCGCCTTGCCCGCGACGGGCAAAATACGTTTCGCCGATGGCCGGATTGGCAATGCCGCCGATCTCGCTGCGGCCGTCCTCGACGAAAGCTATCGAAATGCAGAAATGCGGAATACCGCGCATGAAATTGGCGGTGCCGTCGATGGGGTCGACGACCCACATGCGGGCAGAGCCGATGCCACCGCCTTCCTCGCCCAAAAACCCGTCCTGCGGAAAAGCGTCTGCCAGCGTCGCGCGGATGTGCTCCTCGACCTTACCGTCGGTTTCAGTGAGAAAATCCTGCGGGCCTTTCATCGCCACCGGCTGGACGGCGCCCTGCCGGGCATAGCCTTCCATCGCCAGTTGCCCGGCCGTGACAAGCAGTTTCCGGCAGACCTCGGCACGCCTGTCCATCTCGGCCTCGGACAGCCGGTCCGCCTTCGGATGCGCCGCCGCCCTGCTCATGCAGCCGGTCCGGACAGTCGCGCCCTCAATGCCGTCTTCGGCGAAATGGACAGGGTATTCCTCCGATGCCACTCTTGAGCCGGCTTGTATTGCACGGCTGTGCAAAGCTGTTGCATTCCGCCATGCCTGTCAAGTGCGGTGGGTGGCAATGGCAGAAGAGTTGCATTACATTGCACGGGCGTGCAAAGAATTACGAAAACAGCAGCGAGAGCGTTCGCTTGACGGTTCCGAGAATCCGCACCGGTTTTTCCAGCGCCCAGCAGGTTGCCGACCTCGCCGGGGTTTCGCGCTCGGCCGTGTCACGTACCTTCACGCCCGGCGCTTCCGTTTCCGGGGAAACCCGCGAGCGGGTGATGCTGGCGGCCGAGCAACTCGGCTATCACGTCAACCATCTGGCTCGCGGCCTGATGCGGGCTTCGACCGGCATCGTCTGCCTCATCGTTGCCGACGGCGACACGCCCTATCATGCCCGCCTGCAGAAGGCGCTGACCCAACATCTGCGGGACGCCGGCAAAATGGCCATGGTGTTCAACACCTCCGGCCCCAGCCACCATGTCGACCAGGCGCTGCGCAACACGCTGAACTATCGCGCCGATGCGAGCATCGTTCTGTCCGGCTCGCCGCCGCAGTTGCTGATCCGCACCTGTCTTGAGAACGGCCAGCGGCTGGTGCTGATCAATCGCGATGACCGCTTCGACGGCCCGCACAATATCGGTGTCGACAACGCTGCAGCCGCAGAGGCAGCGCTGCATGCCTTCATCCGGGCCGGCTGTACCCGCCCCGCTTTGGTGACCTCGGCTGCCGGCACGCCCAGCCTGCTCTCCCGCGAAACCGCCTTCCTTACCGCCGCGCAGAAGGAAGGGCTGGAGGTGACCGTGTGGCGCGAGGGCCGCACCGGCTATGCCACCGGAGCCGATGGCGCCAGGCGACTCTTTTCCGGCCGGCAGCGGCCGGATGCGGCGTTCTGCGTGACCGACCTGATTGCGTGCGGCTTTCTCGATGCGGCCCGCCACGAGTTCGGCATCAACGTACCCCGCGATCTCTGCGTCATCGGCTTTGACGACATTGAACAGGCCGACTGGGCCTCTTACCGGCTGACGACGTTCTCGCCGCCGATCGAGGAGATCGCCAGGCGCGCCGTGCGGCTCGCGACCGGCGCGCGGGAGGAGGCTGGCAGCCGCCTGATCTGCCATGCGCCCATGGTCTGGCGCAGCACGGTGAGGCCGGGCCAGGGCTGATGCGAAACATGTGTCGGTCAAGACGGGAAACGTACTGATGTCCAAGAAAAAGGCCAGGAAGACCCGCCAGGCGGCAAGACCGGTGGAGATAGCTGTAGGCCCCGAAATCCGGAGCATGATGCGCAAGTTCGGCCTGACCGAGGAAGAAGCACTGCGCATGATGCGCGAATGCGATGCCACCCTCTATGGCGCCAACTCCGGGCACGTGCAGCCAGGATCTTGACGGCCCGCCAGGCGCGAACGGAATTTTAATGTAAATCAAGCGTAATCCCGACCGTTAAAATGATGCGTATGTGTTGGGGTTGCGCATGCCGGAATATTCTTTCTTCATCCGCTCGATCCGGATCCGCTACATCTCGGGATTGCTCATCTTTGCGCTGGCTTCCACCGCGGTGATGTTTGCGCTCAATCGCGTCAATTCCTTCCGCCACGACATCGACGCGCTGAGCAGCAATCTCGTCGTCTTCACCCGCGACCTGCGCAACGCCTCCAGCTTTGCCGAAACCGCCAGCACGACCTGGCGCACCGAAACCCGTGACGGCCTTGCCGCCGCAGCGCGCGGCCATTCGCAACGCCTGACCAGCGAGATCGAAACACTGTCCGCGGAGTTGGCCGCGATCAAGCCGAGCCTGTCGGCCAAAACGCTGGACGAACTCTCGTCGGCCGCCGTCAACGGCGACCTGTTCTGGTCGTCGCGCGACATCGTGCGCAACTTCAACCTGATGTCGGCGGCGCAACAGACCGACGAATGGAGTTCGCGCGAAATCCTCAACCAGAACGACCTGTTCGTCCAGCCGATGCTGGTGCGTGTGCGTACCGCCATGGATGGCGAACGCCATCTGGCCGACGCCTCCAGCGACAGGCTGCTGTTGTGGGCAAGCGGCCTTCTGTTCGCGGTTCTTGCCATCGTTGCCCTCTGGATCTTCCGGCCGATGGAAAATGCGATTCGCCGCGCCTTCACCGAATCCGCCGCATCCTTGTTCAAGGCCGAAGCGGCCGACCGCGCCAAATCGGAATTCCTGGCCAATATGAGCCATGAGATCCGCACGCCGATGAATGGCGTGCTGGGCATGGCCGAACTGCTCGCCAAGACCGAGCTTAACGCGCGCCAGAAAACCTTCACCGAAGTCATCGTCAAGTCCGGCAATGCGCTGCTCACCATCATCAACGACATCCTCGATTTCTCCAAGATCAATGCCGGTCAGCTGACGCTCGATCCTGCACCCTTCCGGCTTGCCGAAGCGGTCGAGGACGTGGCCACACTGGTGTCGGCGCGCGTCGCCGAAAAGAACCTCGAGCTGATCGTGCGTGTCGACCCGCGCCTGCCTGCCCATGTCGTCGGCGATGCCGGACGGTTCCGTCAGATCGTCACCAATCTGCTCGGCAATGCGGTGAAGTTCACCGAGAAGGGCCATGTGCTGATCGATGTCGGCGGCGAGGTGGTCGACGGCATGGTCCAGCTCAAGGTCCGCGTCGAGGACACAGGCATCGGCATTCCTGCCGAGAAGCTCGAGAACGTGTTCGAGAAATTCGCGCAGGTCGACGGCTCGTCGACGCGCCGCCATGAAGGCACCGGCCTCGGCCTTGCCATCGCCGCCCGCCTCATCGACCTGATGGGCGGCAAGATCGGCGTCGAAAGCGAGATCGGCCGCGGCTCGGTGTTCTGGTTCGCCGTGCCGCTGCCGGCGCATCAGCAGGACACGCGCAACGAGATCGTGCCGGTCGATGTCACCGGCGCCCGCGTGCTGGTCATCGACGACAACCCGGTCAACCGCGAGATCTTGCTGGAGCAGCTCAGAAGCTGGAGCTTCGACTGCGCGGCCGCCGAAAGCGGCGCCGTCGGCCTCGCCTTTCTAGACCGGGCCAGCCAACTCGGTGCTGCGGTCGACTGCATCATCCTCGACTACCAGATGCCCGGCATGAACGGCGCCGATGTCGCCAAGGCGATTTCCGCCGACAGCCGTCTCTCCGCCATCCCGGTGGTGCTGCTGACCTCGGTCGATCAGGTCGATTTCGGCAAGATGGTCATCGATTTCGGCATCGCCGCGCATCTCACCAAGCCGGCGCGCTCGGCCATCCTGCTCGGCACCGTCATCTCGGCCATCCAGAAAGCGCGGGCCCAGATCGGCAAGGCCCAGTTCGTTCGCGAGCCTGTTGTTCCGCAGGCGGCACCCGTGACGCCACCCGCCTTCACCGTCATTCGCGGCCCGGCAATTCCGGCGGCCACAGTGCCTGAATCGATCGCCACGCCAAACGGCCCGATCGATATTCTGATCGCCGAGGACAATGACGTGAACCAGCTGGTGTTCGGCCAAATCCTCAATGGGCTTGGCCTCAGCTACCGCATCGCCAGCAATGGCCGCACGGCCGTTGAGATGTACCGGGCGCTGCGGCCGAAGCTGATCCTCATGGACGTCTCCATGCCGGAGATGAACGGCTACGAGGCGACCCGCGCCATCCGGGCGGCGGAGGCAGCGAGTGGCAATCACACACCAATCATCGGCGTCACCGCTCACGCACTGAAGGGCGACCGCGACAAATGTATCGAGTCCGGAATGGACGACTATCTGCCCAAGCCGGTGTCGCCCGACCGCCTCGGCAGTAAGATCGGCACATGGCTCAGCGAAACGGTCACGGTAAAGAGGGCTTGATCAAATCGCCGCGTCCAGACGATAGCGGTGCATCCAGTCGAGACTGGTCTCGTCGGAGAGCTTGGCGACGCCCGGCTTTACGTCGGCGGCATTCGGCGCCGGAACGCCCAGGGCCTTGCAGATGGATGACAATGCCGCTGCCGGATCGGCTGACAGGCGCTCATAGCCGATGCGCAGCGGGACGATCCCCTGCTCCGCGAACCAGACATTCCAGCCCGCGTCATAGGCTTCGAGTTCGGCAAGCTCGCGCTGGATCCGCTTGAAATCGTAGCGGGGTTCCTGCGGCGGTGCGACCCGTTCGATCTCGGTTCCGTCGGGCGCGATGTGCCAAAGCCCAGTCTGCTCGGCCTTGATCAGCGACACCGCCTGCGCCAGCTTGTTTTCGCGCGAAAGATGGATGTAGAGGATCCGGCCGAAGGCCTTTTCAAAGCGTGCTTTGTCCGATGGCAGGTCTGGGTAGATCCGGTCGAGGATGGCCGAGAGTTCACCCAGGTTTTCCCGCATCAGGCGCAAGCCGAAGACGCCTGTTCCGCCCCTTCCCGCGCTGATTGCCGCACCGAGATAGGCGACGTCGAAATCATGCGCGCTCATCGTCTCGGGATGCGGCAATTTCCACTCTTCGGCCCATTCCGCTTTGTCCTGCCGCCGGTAGAATGAGTGCGGATCGCCGGCTGTTTTCGTCGAGGCCAGAAGGCCGCACAGCAAAGTGCTTCCGGTTCTCGGCGTGCCGCAGATTATGTAGCCGTCAAGCATCTGGGACTCTGTCGCTTGTCATGGATTGGGCTAACCCCGCCAGGGCGCGGTGACACGCGCGCTTCGCGAAAGGCTCCAGTCTAGCCGCGCCGGAAGGGATAGAGGAATTGCTGCCAGTATCCGTTCGGAACGGGATGTCCGTGAATGCCGTAGCCGTTCGGCCAGCGCCCTTCGGGCATATGATGGGTGCCGAACAGCCGGTCGAGCAGCGGGAAATGGATGGCGAAATTTACGTCGATCGCTTCTTTTTCGAGGCCGTGATGCCAGTGGTGGTAACGCGGCGACACCAGCACCTTTTCGACTGGACCGAAACTGGTTCCGATGTTGGAATGGATGAACGACGAATAGACGTAGACGATCAATATATACGTCTGGATAGCCGATTCATCGAACCCCAGCACGAACATCGGGGTGGCCGTCAGGCTGCGCAGCACGATGATTTCCAGGAAATGCATGCGCGCACCGGCAATCCAGTCCATCGACTTGGCGGAATGGTGCACGGCATGGAACTTCCACAGCCAGGGAATGCGATGAAAGGCCCGATGCACCCAATACTGGGCAAGGTCGGTCAGGAACATCACCGCCAGCAGTTGCACCAGCCACGGCAAGCCGTGGACCCAGGCGCGCACCGAACCAAGGGCGCCCTGTGAATTGACGAAGTTGGACGGCGCCAAGGTCAGGTAGGTCAAAATCTGCACCAGCAGCGACGAGACCAGATAGTAGAACAGGTCCTCGCGCCATTCGTCGCGGAACACGGTCTGATCCTTGTTGCGCGCGAAAAGACGTTCGAGCGGGACGAACAGCACACCCATGAACAAGGCGTTCAGGATGAAGAAATCGAGCCCGAAGAACACCCCGTCGATGTGCAGTTGATGGCGCACCGGAAGCATGCCGACCAGCGACGCCAGCAGCACAGTGAACATCGCTGCCGCGCCGAGCGTCTTTTGCCTGCGCAGCGTCATGCTGAGGATCGCCAGGATATAGCCGGAGATGAGGACGAAATAGAGCACCGGCTTGAAGAACAGCATCTGGTGGATGGGGGCCAGATCCGGCATCGATGTAAGCGACGGGTAGCGCAGCACGATGACCATCAGCAGGGCGGTGACCCCGGCAAGCAAGCCAATCGAGCCGGACAGCCAGCCAGAACCGAACGGCCGTTTGGCGCGCGGCGTTTCAAGTTCACTTACAACGCGTCTAAGGAAATTTGCCACCGCCCCCTATGCCCCGCCTTTTTGACGATCGCAAAAAAGCTCTCGTCGGAGATATCGACCTCTTTTGCTACAGCAGGGCTCATTAATATTTAATCGCCACGACCCTGCACATGACGGGTGACTATCGCTTTTGGGCGATTGGAAGAGCCATGATTGCAACAAAAGAACACCGGCCACTATAGTCGGAATCTTTCCTGGATGCGACGGGCGCATTCAAGCGGCGTCAGCCGGCTGGTGTCGACTTCGAGGTCGTAGTCCATGCCCTTGTGGACGCGTCCATATTGCCAGCGCGCCAGGCCAGGCAGCCTGTCGGCGCGCGCGGCCTCGCGCGCTTCCAGCACCTCCAGCGGCGCCATGACGCCGACCAGATGCAGGTCAAAGCTCGACAGCAACTTGCGGTGCTCCGCTATCTCGTCATTGAAGATCACGTCGTCGACGATGAGATTGTTGCCTTGCCCGGCCATGGCGGCGATGGCATGGCGCATGCCGCGCATGGCTCGCGCGCCGACCGGCCCGCTCCTGATCACCACCGACGGCCTGCCGTCTTCCAGCACCGTCTCAAAGGAAAACCCGTCGGCATGATCCTGCAGCGCCGGCGGCAGCATGTCGATGAAAGCATCCATCTGGACATGCAGGAACGGTTCAGCGGCGATTGTTTGCAGCGCCCTGGCGATCGAGCTTTTGCCGGCGCTGCCGACGCCATTGAGCAGGACGATTTTGGCCGTCATGTCGCCCCCTATCGGTTGCGCACGACGATACAGGCGCCGCCGACGCTTTGCAGTTTCTGGCAGATGACGTTGGCGGCGCTACGGTCGTCGACACCGATCCTGACGGCGTAGATGCCGCGTCGGCCGATCGGCGTGCGCACCCGGCTGACCACCGGGTCACGACCGGAAAGCAGCGCCGGAAACCGGCTCCTGACCCGCAGCCACTGATTGATCGCAGCGCCCCTGCGGAAATTGCCGGCCACCTGGACGCCCCATGGCTTCACATTGATCGACGCCATGGCCACGGTTCTAGACATGATCACCGGCAGCTTGCGGCAGGCGACGGCAAAGCTGGTTTTCCCGTCGAGCGGCTCGATCGTTCCGGCGTAGGCGCTGTCGGAGAACTTGTCGGCCGGTTCGCCCATGATGTCGAAGACGTAGCTCTCGGTCTCCATCGGCAGGAAACCGCCGGAACCCAGCCAGCGCGAAACGCGGCTCTCGCCGGCATTGTAGGCAGCCGCCGCCAGGCCGAGATTGCCGAAGCCGGTCTTCATTTCGGCGAGATATTTCGCCGAAGCCGGGATCGCCTGGTCGATATCGAAAGGATCGGCCAGCCCGCGCATCTTGGCGGTGCCCGGCATGAACTGGGCGATGCCTTCGGCACCGACCGGGCTAACCGCATTGGGATCGAAGCGGCTTTCTTTCCAGATCAGCCGGGCGAAGTAATCCTTCGGCAGGCCGTTCCGCTCGGCATGCGTCTCGATCAGGTCACAGACACGGCCGATCAATCGTTTCGCCGCCGAGCGCGATTGCGGTGGATCGGCAAGTGCCTGTCCGGCACCCAGCCCGCAGAGCAGGATCACACCGGCTTTCAGCAGCCCCCGCATGGCTTATTCGGCCGCAGCCTTGCCGTGCTGTCCAAACCGCTGCTCGATATAATCGGCGACCATTTTTTCGAAATCGGCGGCGATCGACGGACCGCGCAGCGTCGCCGACTTCTTGCCGTCGACGAAGACGGGCGCGGTCGGCGTCTCGCCGGTGCCGGGCAGCGAGATGCCGATATCGGCGTGCTTGGATTCGCCGGGGCCGTTGACGATGCAGCCCATCACCGCGATCTTGAGGTTCTCGACGCCGGGATATTTCTCCCGCCAGACCGGCATGTTCTTGCGCAAATCGGCCTGGATGTTCTGGGCGAGCTCCTGGAACACGGTGGAGGTCGTGCGACCGCAGCCGGGGCAAGCGGCGACGATCGGCACGAACTGACGGAAGCCCATGGTCTGCAGCAGTTCCTGCGAGACCTGCACCTCACGCGTGCGATCGCCATTCGGCTCCGGCGTCAGCGAGATGCGGATGGTGTCGCCAATGCCTTGCTGCAAGAGGATGCCCATGGCAGCCGACGAGGCGACGATGCCCTTGGATCCCATGCCGGCTTCGGTGAGGCCAAGATGCAGCGCATGGTTGGAACGCGTGGCAAGCTCGGTATAGACCGCGATCAAATCCTGCACGCCGCTGACCTTGGCCGACAGGATGATCTTTTCGCGGGCGAGGCCTATCTCTTCAGCCATTTCGGCCGACAGGATCGCCGACTGCACGATCGCCTCGCGGGTTACTTCCTGCGCCGTCAGCGGGAAGCCTTGGCGCTGGTTCTCGTCCATCAGCCGGGTGAGCAACTCCTGATCGAGCGACCCCCAATTGACGCCGATGCGCACCGGCTTGTCATGCCTGATCGCCATTTCGACGATCGCCGCGAACTGGCGGTCCCTCTTGTCCTTGAAGCCGACATTGCCGGGATTGATGCGGTATTTGGCCAGCGCCTCGGCGCAGTCCGGATGGTCGGCCAGCAGCTTGTGGCCGATATAGTGGAAGTCGCCGACCAGCGGCACATTGATGCCGAGCCGCTCGAGCCGTTCGCGGATGCGCGGCACGGCGGCGGCGCTCTCGTCACGATCGACGGTGATGCGCACGATCTCGGAGCCAGCGCGATGCAAAGCCGCAACCTGCGCGACGGTCTGGTCGATATCGGCCGTGTCGGTGTTAGTCATCGACTGCACGACGACCGGCGCGCCGCCGCCGACGACCACGCCGCCGACATCGACGCCGACCGATGTCCGGCGCCCAAAGGGGGAGGAAAAATACCCGGTCATGCCGGCAGCCTCTTGATCACCCGAGCGACACACGTCCACGTCGACGCACGCTCAATCAGCTATCAGCGCATAGCGCTGAGGTTCGGGCATGAGGTGGAGGAGCAAAGATGGCTTGTCAATGGCGACAGACAAGCAGAGCCGCCAAATCGCAGCAGCGCGGCGACCCCACAGACGGGTTTCGCCGGCCAACAGTATCGGAATCAGTAGCAAAAACAGGCCTCCGGCGGCATGTCGCCACCGGAGCGATAGTCACGCGCCAAGGCGGCGCGTCTAATCCTGGAAGGGCGTCAGTGTCTCGTCGGTTTCGCCTTCAGTTTTTCAATCTCGTCCTTGAGTGCCAGCTTGCGTCGCTTCAGATTCACGATTTCGAGGTCGTCGACCGATGGATGGTTCATCGCATCGTCGATCTCGCGTTCGATATCACCGTGTTTCCGCTGCAACTCATCAAGATGGGATGCAAGAGACATGATTGGTTCTCCCTTTCATGGTTTCCTCGATTGCAGCCGTCAAAGGCACGTCCACCGCAGGTCGCATCTGTGACGGCACCATGACAGTCTGCCACCATCCGGCTGCGATGTCGAATGCTGCGTGGTAGCATTCCACGACAATGTGATATGTGATATTGGCTGCGCGCCGGCGGCAATTGATGCCGCCCCCGCCCAATCATGCCCATTGCCGGGCGCCGCAGACATGCAGACGGTAGAGAATGTCCGACCAGGAAAAGGCCGATGTCCGCCTCGAATTTTCCCGCCTGAAGCAGGAGCATGCCGATTTCGACGCGGCCATCAATGCGATGATCGCCATGGGCTGCGACCCCTTGCAGATCCAGCGCATGAAGAAGAAGAAGCTTTTCCTCAAGGACCGGCTGATGGCGCTGGAAGACAAGATCATTCCGGACATCATCGCTTAGCCGACGGCCTCGGGGCCTAACTGCTCACCCCGCTATCGACAGCCGCGCCGCGCGATGGCGCAGCAACGTCAGCAATTCGTCGGTCTTCTCCGCTGAAGTGTCGATCGGCACCACCAGGCACATCGTCGCCTCGACCTTGCCGGCGGCCGCGAAGACAGGGGCGGCCAGGCATTTGGTGTAGGCGTCGACCAGCCCCGAAGTGATGCAATAGCCGGTCGTTCTGGCCGTCGCGATATCGGCAACGAAGTCGTCGAACTGCAGCCTGCGGCCGTCGGGCAGCAAAAGGTCGTCTTCCGAGACCATGTCCTGGATGGCGGCCCTTTCCAATCCGGCCAGAAGCAGCCGCCCCGATGCCGTCCATGGCAGCGGGATCTGCAGGCCGGTGGCCGAGCTGATGCGGAACGGCCTGGTGCCGGGGCTGGAATGGACGATGGTATAGCGCCCGCTTTGCAGCATGCACAATTCGGAGGTCTCGCCGGTCTCGCGCGACAGATTGTCGACCTCCTGCCGGCCCCGCCTAAGCAGGTCGTTGCCCCTGACATAGTCCATTCCATAGAGGTAGAGCTTCTTGCCGAAATAGACCCGGTTGCCGTCGCCCTCCATCTCCAGGAGACCCGCATCGACCAGCGAACGCACCAGCGTATAGGTGGTGGAGCGCGGCGCATTCACCCCCTTGGCGAGATCGCCAATGCCGATGGCGCGCTGCGTAACATGCAGGAAGTCCAGGATCTCCAGCACCCGGTTGAGGCCCTTCTCGCGCGAGCCGGAGGTCTTGTCGGGCGTCGGGCTCCCGGCTGGACCAAGCTCCGCCCGATCCGTGAGTCCATTGCTGTCTTGCATAACTGATTCCTGATGTTAGTATCTGTCTTGTATAGGATACATGTGTCTATTGTAAGAGACAATCAGGTCGGCGACACGTGTGTCTGTAAGGGGAACTCAAACAACAGGAGGTCGCAGTGAACGACGCATCCAAGCGAGATTTTCTGAAACTAGGCATGGCCGGGCTTGCAACGGCGGGCGTGATGACCGCTGTCAGCGCCGAAAAGGCGGCGGCACAAGCCGCATCCGACAGCGTTCTGCGCACCGCGCTTGACCGCGGAAAGCTGATCGTCGGCACCGGCAGCACCAACGCGCCATGGCATTTCGAAAACGATGCCGGCGAGCTGGTCGGCATGGACATCACCATGGGACGCATCCTGGCCAAGGGTCTGTTCGACGATCCGAGCAAGGTCGAGTTCGTCATGCAGGATCCGGCGCAGCGCATCCCCAATGTCACCACCAACAAGGTCGACATTACCATCCAGTTCATGACCATGACCGCGCAGCGCTCGCAGCTGATCCACTTCTCCAGGCCATACTATGTCGAGGGCGTCGCCCTGCTGACGCTGCCGACGGCGGAAAACAAGACCTTCGACAAGCTGCTCGCCGGTGGTTCGGCGACGCGCATCTCGATCCTGCAGAATGTCGATGCCGAAAGCTCGGTCCATTACGCCCTGCCGGAGGCGCAGGTGCTGCAGATCGACACCCAGGCCAATGTGCTGCAGGCACTGGAATCGAAACGCGCCGATGCCGCCGCTGTCGATCTTTCAACCGTGCGCTGGCTGGCCTCGCGCAACCCCGACAAATATTTCGATGCCGGCAAGAGCTGGTACTCGATGCTCTACGGCGCGGCGGTCAGGCAGGGCGACCTGGACTGGCTGACCTTCGTCAACCAGACCTTCACCATCGCCATGTTCGGCCATGAGACCGCACTCTACGACGCCGCCTTCAAGGACTATTTCGGCCAAGAGCCGCCGGCCCGCCATCCCGGTTTCCCGGTTGTCTGACAAGTGCTGGCGGAAGGGTTAGCCCTTCCGCCTTCTAGTTCGCATCCCCTTGGTTATTGCGGGAGACGCATGGGCTATACGCTCAACTTCAACCTGATCTGGCGCCATTTCGACAAGCTGTGGGGCGGCCTTCTGCTCAGCCTCGAGCTTGCCGTGATTTCGATTGCCATCGGCGTCGTCATCGGCCTGGTGCTGGCGGTCTGGTATGTCTCGGCCGGACGCGTGGTGCGCGCCATCATTGCGGCTTACGTCGAATTCATCCGCAACGTGC
This sequence comes from Mesorhizobium sp. LSHC412B00, assembly GCF_000503035.1. Classification (NCBI taxonomy): domain Bacteria; kingdom Pseudomonadati; phylum Pseudomonadota; class Alphaproteobacteria; order Hyphomicrobiales; family Phyllobacteriaceae; genus Mesorhizobium; species Mesorhizobium sp. LSHC412B00. The sequence goes on from NZ_AYWB01000021.1 coordinate 23,635, forward strand.
CGCTGATCCTGCTCGTCTATCTTGTCTTCTACGGCCTGCCGACGGTGATCGACGTCGCCTACGACGCGCCGACCTCGTTCGTGCTGACGCTGTCGGTCTATAGCGGCGCCTATCTGGTCGAGGTGTTCCGCTCCGGCCTGGAAGCCGTGCCGCGCGGCCAGCTCGATGCCGGCAAAGCCATCGGCCTGACGCCCTGGCAGCGGCTGGTTCATGTGCGCCTGCCGACCATGCTGCGCATCACGCTGCCGGCGCTGTCCAACACCTTCATCTCGCTGTTCAAGGACACGTCCATCGCATCGGTCATCTCGGTGCCCGAGCTCACCTTCGGCGCCCAGTGGATCAACTTCAACACCTTCCGCATTGTCGAGGTCTATCTGGTGACGACGGCGATGTACCTGGTGACCGGTTACACCCTGCTCTTCGGGCTGCGGCTGGTCGAACGCCGGTTCAGGGCTGCGCGCTGACATGCTGAGCCAGATCCTCTACGCCGTACCGTTCCTCGCCCAGGGCTTCGCCATCACTTTGTGGGTGTCGCTGCTGGTCGTGGTGCTGTCGCTGATTGCCGGCGTCGCGCTCGGCGTCGGCCTGGTCTACGGCCCGGCGCCGCTGCGCTGGGCCGTGCGCATCTTCTCCGACACCATCCGCGGCATCCCGATCCTGGTGCTGATGTTCTTCGTCTATTACGGCCTGCCGGCCATCGGCCTGCATCTGCAATCCTTCTCGGCGGCGGTGCTGGCGCTGACCTTGTTCAAGACGGCGCAGGTCATTGAGTATCTCCGGGGCGCCGTCGGCTCTATTCCCAAGGGCCAGTCAGAAGCGGCGATGGCCATTGGGCTGACTTTTCGCCAGCGGCTCACCTACGTCATCTTTCCGCAGGCCTTCCGGCGCTTCCTGCCGCCCTGGATCAACGGCGTCACCGATGCGGTCAAGGGCAGCGCCCTGGTCTCGCTGCTCGGCATCACCGACCTGATGCAGGCGATCAACCAGGTCATCGGCCGCACCTATGAGGCGATGCCGCTCTACATCCTCGGCGCCTTGATCTATTTCGCCGTCAACTATGCGCTTTCCTACGCCAGCCGGCGGCTGGAACGGCGCTTTGCCTTCATCCGGGACTAGCACGATGGCCACAAGCTCGAACGACAATGCTGCCCTTCTCGACATTGCCGGGGTCTCGAAAGCCTTTGGTTCGGTCGAGGTGCTTCGCTCGGTCAGCCTCAAGGTGGACAGGGGCGAGGTGGTCACCGTCATCGGCCCTTCCGGCAGCGGCAAAACCACCCTGCTGCGCTGCGTCAACTTTCTCGAAAGCTACGACTCAGGTTCGATCCGCATCGACGGCAAGGAGGTCGGTTTTCGTGAGGCCGGCGCGCGCCAGCGGCGCAGCGAGCGCGACCTTGCCAATATGCGCGCCGAAACCGGCATGGTGTTCCAGAGCTTCAACCTGTTTCCGCACCTCACCGCCGCCGGCAACATCATGCTCGGCCTCACCAAGGTGCGCGGCAAGAGCAAGGCCGAGGCGCGCCAGATCGCCGAGCATTGGCTGAGCCGCGTCGGCCTCGCCCACAAGGCCGACAGCCTGCCGGCGGAACTCTCCGGGGGCCAGCAGCAGCGCGTCGGCATAGCGCGGGCAGTCGCCATGGAGCCAAAGATCCTGCTGCTCGACGAGATCACCTCCGCGCTCGATCCCGAATTGGTCGGCGAGGTGCTGGCCGTTGTGCGCAGCCTGGCCGAAGACGGCATGACAATGGTGATGGTCACGCACGAGATGGCCTTTGCCCGCGACGCTTCGAGCCGCATTGTCTTCATGGCCGATGGCGGTGTCAGCGCTGTTGGCCCGCCGAAGGAGATCCTTGCCGAAGAGACCACCAATGAGCGCCTGCGCTCTTTCCTGGCGCGGTTCCGCGCCTCGCATTTCTGACATGGGCGGCCCGAAGCAATTCCAGGAAAAGTGTAAGCGGTTTTCCCGGGAAAAGCGCGAAGCGCTTTCCCTTGGGAATTGCGTAAAACAACAGGCCGGCCCAAGGAGAATTCTTCCATGACGCCTTACATCCGGCTCGCCGAGCTCGGCCTGACGCTGCCCGAGCCGCCGACGCCGATCGCCAATTTCGTCACCCATGCGGAAAGCGGCCGGCTGATCTTTCTTTCGGGTCAAGGGCCGCTGCGCGCCGACGGCACGCTGTGCACCGGCAAGGTCGGCGAGGACGTCACCGTCGAGCAGGCCTATGAGCATGCCCGCCTCACCGGCCTCAACCTGCTCGCCGTCATGCACGCCGCCGCCGGCGATCTCGGCCGCATCGTGCGCGTCGTCAAATTGCTCGGCTTCGTCAATGCGACGCCGACCTTCAGCGACCACCCGAAAGTGGTCAATGGCTGCTCGGACCTGTTCGCCAGCGTCTTCGACAAGATCGGCGGCCATGCACGCTCGGCGATCGGGGTCGGCTCGCTGCCTGGAAACATCACCGTCGAAATCGAAGCGGTCGTCGAGATCGCCGCCTGACCGTCAAGGGATTGCTGAACATGAAAACCTATTCCGACACCGGCTCCAACACCACGATCCGTGAACGGCTGGGACTGAGGCCGATCATCAACGTCTCCGGCACGATGACGACCCTCGGCGCCTCGATCATCGTTCCCGAGGCGATCAGCGCCATGGCCGAGATCGCCTCGCAATGGGTGGAGATGGACGATCTGCAGCGCGCCGCAAGCGTGATCACCGCCCGCCTCACCGGCGGCGAGGCCGGCTTCATCACCGCCTGCTGCGCCTCAGGCATCACAATGGCGATCGCCGGGGCGATGACCGGCACCAATTTGCTGGCGATCGAACGGCTGCCCGACGACACCGAAGGCCTGAAGTCCGAAGTCGTCATCCAGCTTGGCCATATCGTCAATTACGGCGCGCCGATCGACCAGTCGATCCGCGTCGCCGGCGCCAAGGTCATTCCAGCCGGTACCGTCAGCGTCACCCAGGACTATCACCTGCGCGAAGCGATCAATGAGCGCACGGCGGCAGCACTCTATGTCGTCGCGCACCACACCGTGCAGTACGGCATGCTTTCCCTCGAGGAATTCTGCGAAATCTGCCACGCCAGGGGCGTGCCGGTGATCGTCGACGCGGCTTCCGAATATGACCTGCGCAGCTTCCTGGCGCGCGGCGCCGACATCGTCGTCTACAGCGGCCACAAATTCCTTTCGGGGCCAACCAGCGGCATCGTTACGGGACGCAAGGATCTTGTCCGCGCCGCCTATCTGCAGAACCGCGGCGTCGCCCGCGCCATGAAGGTCGGCAAGGAAAGCATCGCCGGCACCATGGCGGCGCTCGAAGCCTGGGAAAAGCGCGACCATGCCGGCATCCGCCGACGCGAGGAAGCGGCGCTCCATCTGTGGAGGGATTCGCTGCAGGGAATACCCGGCATCGTCGCAAACATCATTCCCGACCCGACCGCCAATCCGCTCGACCGGCTGCAGATCTTCGTCTCCCCCGAAAGCCGCTTCAGTGCCGCCGGCCTCGCCTCGGCATTGGCGGCCGGATCGCCGCCCATCATCGTGCGCAACCACGAAGTCGAGCGTGGCCATTTCTTCCTCGACCCGTGCAACCTGCACCCAGGCGAGGCCGAGATCGTCGCCGAACGCCTCCGCGCCGTGCTCACCGCGGCCGACAGGCCGGCGGATGCGATGAGACAGCCGCGAAAGGATTCATCCGGCGCCCTGCGCTGGCCGGACTAGGCTGCGGCGGCCGCCATCCTTGCGGGCCAGCCCGAATTCCGCTAAGGCGCGCCTTTACCGCCGGGAGCATGCGCTTGACCGACCACCGCGCCGACGTCGCCATCATCATGGGCAGCCAGTCCGACTGGGCGACGATGCGCCACGCCGCCGAAACGCTGGAGGCGCTGGGCATTCCGCACAAGCGGCTGATCGTCTCCGCCCACCGCACCCCGGACCGCCTCTATGATTTCGCCAAAGGCGCCAAGGCGGCCGGCTACAAGGTGATCATCGCCGGCGCCGGCGGCGCCGCCCACCTGCCCGGCATGACGGCGGCGATGACGCCGCTGCCGGTGTTCGGCGTGCCGGTCGAATCGAAGGCGCTGTCCGGCCAGGATTCGCTGCTCTCCATCGTCCAGATGCCGGCCGGCATTCCGGTCGGCACGCTTGCCATCGGCAAGGCGGGTGCGGCCAACGCGGCCCTTCTGGCGGCCGCCGTGCTGGCGCTGCACGACGAAAAACTTGCCGCCCGCCTGGATGCCTGGCGCACCGCCCAAACCGCCAGGGTCGCCACCGAACCGACGGACGCGCCGTGAGCCTGCCCGCCGGATCGAGCATCGGCATCATCGGCGGCGGCCAGCTCGGCCGCATGCTGGCTGTTGCCGCAGCGCGCCTCGGCTACCGCACAATTATCCTCGAACCGCAGGCCGATTGCCCGGCGGCTCAGGTCGCCAACCGCCAGATCACCGCCGCCTATGACGATGCGGACGCCCTTGCCGAACTGGCGGCAGTCAGCGCCGTCGTCACCTACGAATTCGAGAATGTGCCGGTAGCGGCTGCCGGCGCGCTCGCCGCCAAGGTCCCGGTCTATCCGCCGCCCAGGGCGCTGGAAGTCGCCCAGGACCGGGTGGCGGAGAAGCTATTCCTGAACGGCATCGGCATCAGGACAGCGGATTTCCGCTCCGTCGACAATGACGACGAGCTGACGGCGGCGCTGAGAGAGTTCGGTGGCAGCGGCATCTTGAAAACCCGCCGCATGGGCTATGACGGCAAGGGCCAGCGCGTCTTCCGCAACATGGAGACGGGCGGCTTTGCCGGCACATGCGAGACCATGGGCAATGTGCCGCTGATCCTCGAATCCTTCGTCGCTTTCGAGCGCGAAATCTCGGTCATCGCCGCGCGCGGGTTGGACGGCGCGGTCGCCGCCTACGATCCGGCTGAGAACGTCCACCGCGACGGCATCCTGCATACCTCGACCCTGCCGGCCCAGATCAGGCTGGAGACGGCGGCGACGGCACAGGGGTCGGCAGCGAAAATCCTGGCGGCCCTCGACTATGTCGGCGTCATCGGCGTCGAGTTCTTCGTTCTTGCCGATGGCACGCTGCTGGCCAACGAAATGGCGCCGCGCGTGCACAATTCCGGCCACTGGACGGAAGCCGCCTGCATCGTTTCGCAATTCGAGCAGCATATCCGCGCCATTGCCGGCCTGCCGCTGGGCAACCCTGGCCGGCATTCAAACTGCATCATGGAAAACCTGATCGGCGACGATGTGCTGCGCGTACCCGCTTTGCTCGCCGAGCCCGATCTGATGCTGCATCTCTACGGCAAGGCGGAAGCGCGCCCAGGCCGCAAGATGGGCCATTTCACGCGCATCAGCCGCCGTAGCTAAGCCATTCCGGCACTTTGCGCGAGGGCGTGGATCGAGCCCTATTGCAGCTCGTCGTTCAGATCCCCGTCCTCGTCGGGGCTGGCGCAACTCGCATCGCCTTCCCTACAATTGGCGCCCGCGGTGAGCTGTTTGATGCGCTGGTCAGTCAGTTCGGTCAGGCATTGTGAAACCTCCATCGGATGGATGGAGCCGCCCTCGCTGTCTGTCGTCGTATAGGCGCATTCGGCGTCGCGGAAGGCGATCCAGGCGCGTTGCGCGACCTGCAGCAGCTTCCTGCTCTTGTCGTCGTTGCGACCGACGAGATCCTTGTAGGCCTGGTTGAGCTTGGCATCGGCCGCCTGATAGTCCTCGCCGGCGCAGATGTTCATCATCTGCTGGCTGTCGTCGTTGCGGTCGCATTCCTGCGCCTGCGCGGTGGATGCCGCTGCCACAACGGCAAGGCAGGCGGACACAAACAACAGGCGCATGGAGGTCTCCAAATCGGCTTGCGGGTGCCGCACCATTCCAGCCCGTCTTCGGCTGCGCAATGGCGTGGAGCCGAGATGGCGGATATTTGATGGCCAAAGCCATTCTCGGCCTCTATCCAGCACGCTTGCGGTTGACACGGGCAAGGCTCCTCGTTTATGAGCCACCGCAAGTTCAAGGCGCGCTTTTCAGGCGCGCCTTAATAATTCGGCCCGGATAGGGCCCAGACTGACGGGCAAGACCATGAAGATCAAGAATTCGCTCAAGGCGCTGAAGGCGCGTCACCGCGACAACCAGCTGGTTCGCCGCAAGGGCCGCGTCTACATCATCAACAAGACCGCTCCACGCTACAAGGCGCGCCAGGGCTGAGTGTTCGGCCGGAGGCTCGTTGTCTCCGTCCATACGATGGTAATTGCCTGGTTCCAGGCACTTTCACGCTAATTTCAGTTTGACGATCCGCCGTCCGGGGTTAGATTCCGGTGATGCGGATTCTTTTTGCATTTTTGGCGACCCTGTTTCTTTTCGGCGTCGCTCCGGCGTCGGCGGACGATCCGCCGGCAAAGCCGCCGGTTGCCCTGACCAGGGAAGCCAGGCTCGACCAACTGTTTGCCGAGCTGAAGCGCGAGCGCAACGAAAAGGCGGCCGAGCGCATCGCCGGGCGCATCTGGGGCGAATGGTTCCAGTCCGGCAGCGCCTCGATCGACCTGATGATGCAATGGTCGCAAAAGGCGATGGACGACCAGAAGTTCGACGTCGCCCTCGACTTCCTCGACCAGGTCGTCATCCTGCAGCCAAAATATGCCGAAGGCTGGAACCGGCGCGCCACCGTGCACTACATGATGAAGAATTTCGGGAAATCGATGTCCGACATCGACCAGACGCTGCAGCTGGAACCGCGCCATTTCGGCGCGCTTTCCGGCCTGGCCCAGATCATGGCCGCCACCGGCCACAAGCAATCGGCGCTCGAAGCCTGGCAGAAGGTGCTTACCATCTATCCGATGATGCGCAGCGCCCAGGACCAGGTCGCGGCAATTTCGGAAGAGCTTGCCGGCGAAGGAATTTGATTAGGCAGTAGGAATTAGGGATTAGCGAGTAGTCAGTAGAGAAGATTGGTCGAGACGCCACCTCCCTACTCCCTACTCCCTACTCCCTACTCCCTACTCCCTACTCCCTACTCACTACTCCCTACTCACTACTCCCTGCTCCCTAGAACTTATCCCTCTCCACCGCCGTATCTCCGCGCATGAACCTCATCTACGCCGCCTGTGCCTTCCTCCTCGCGCTCGTCTTTGCCCTGGCCGGTGTCACCCGCGCCGGCGCGTGGCTGATCGAGTGGCGCAACCCGCCGGCCGGCGAATTTGCCGACATCGACGGCACCCGCATCCACTATGTCCACGTGCCGGCTCCGCAAAATGCAGAGCTGCCGGCCATCGTCTTCATCCACGGCGCCAGCGCCAACCTCAGGGATCAGATGCTGCCGATCAGGCCTTTGCTCGAAGGCCGCGCGGAGATGGTCTTCCTCGACCGGCCGGGCTTTGGCTGGTCGGCACGCGGCCCCGGCAATGAGAGCCCGTCGGCGCAGGCCGACACCATCGCCAGGCTGATGGACCGTCTCGGCATTCACAATGCGATCATGGTCGGCCATTCCTTTGGCGGCGTGATCACCGCCGCCTTTGGCCGCGAACACCCGGAGAAGACGCTCGGGCTGGTCTTTCTGTCGCCGGTCAGCCACCCCTGGCCGGGCGGCGCGACCGCCTGGTACTACAAGCTGACCGCCACCCCCATCATCGGCTGGCTGTTCTCGGAGACATTGACCTATCCGGCAGGCACGCTGCAGATGGACAGCGCCACGGCCTGCGTGTTTTCTCCCAACAAGGTGCCGGAAGGCTATGTCGGCAATGCCTCGATTCCGCTGGTGCTGCGTCCCGGCGCTTTCCGCGCCAACGCCATCGATGTCGCCGGCCTCTACGACTATACGCTGAAGGCCGCGCCGCATTACCGCGACATCACAGCGCCGACGATTGTCATCTCGGGCGACCGCGACAAGGTGGTCTATGCCTCGATCCATTCGGTCGGCCTGGTCAGGGACATCCCCGGCGCCGAACTGATCTGGGTCCACAATCTCGGCCACAAGCCGGATTGGATCGCCTCCGACCTCGTCGTCGGCGCGATCAAGAAAGTCGCCGGCAAGGTCGTCGACCTGCAGGCAATGGCAAAAACCGTGGAAGCACGCATCGCCGGCGACGCCTACAATGAGGGGCGATGCCCCGACATCACCGTGCCCGACGCGGAACTGGCCCCGACCTGATCGCAATGTATGTCCTGAAACACGGCATCAAAGAAACCCGGAGAAGCGATGGGCGTTGCCGGACCGCATCTTCTTCGGCTATGGCGCGTGCGCCATTCTTGCTGGCGCCTTTCTCGAGCATGCTCCTCTGGAAGGATTTTACGGCGAACGGATCATTCCCGGCGAGGGCTTTTCCGGGAACCATATTTACGCGACCAACGGCGTGATCGCGTTCGACTATCACGGCTATTCCGCCCGCGAGCAGCTTTTGGAACACCACGAGAGGGGCTGGGCGTCGCGCAATCCCGGGTGGCACTGCACGATCGCCACGGTCGATTTCGATCTGCTCGACACAGTCGAACTCAACCGGCGAAAGATGCTGGGTCCGGACCAGTACCTGCACGACCCCGTTCCACGGGCACGCCGCTTCCTTCAGCGTATCGATCACGCCGAAGGTGCGGCAAGAGCGCTGCGGACTGTGACGAGGTCTCAGCCTATGTTGCGGGTGGCCTGCACGTCCGATCCGACATAGGCGATGCGCAGCATGTTGGTCGAACCCGGCGTCCTCAGCGGCACGCCCGCCGTGATGATGACGCGGTCGCCCGGCTGACCGAACCCCTCTTCGAAAGCGATGCGGCAGGCGCGGTCGACCATGTCGTCGAGGTCGCTGGCGTCGGGCGAGACGACGCAATGCGTGCCCCACAAGAGCGACAGCCGCCGCGCCGTGTTGAGGATCGGCGACAGCGCGATGATCGGCACTTGCGGCCGCTCGCGCGCGGCGCGCAGGCCGGTGGTGCCCGACGCCGTATAGGTGATGATCGCCGACAGTTTCAGCGTCTCGGCAATCTCGCGGGCGGCGAGCGAAATGGCGTCGGCGCCGGTTGCTTCCGGTTCCGAGCGCTGCGCGTTGATGATCCCGGCATAGGTCGGGTCGGTTTCGACCTTGGTGGCGATGCGGTTCATCATCGCCACCGCCTCGACCGGATAGGCGCCGGCAGCGGATTCGGCTGAAAGCATGATGGCGTCGGCGCCCTCGAACACGGCGATCGACACGTCGGAGACCTCGGCGCGGGTCGGCACCGGCGCGGTGATCATCGATTCCAGCATTTGCGTGGCGACCACCACCGGCTTGCCGGCGCGGCGCGCGGCGCGCGTGATCTGCTTCTGGATGCCGGGCACGGCTTCCAGCGGCATTTCCACACCGAGATCGCCGCGGGCGACCATCAGCGCGTCGGAGAGTTCGATGATTTCGGCCAGCCGGGCGACCGCCTGCGGCTTTTCGATCTTGGCCATGATCAGCGCCCGGCCGCGCGCGATCTTGCGGGCTTCCGCCAAATCCTCCGGCCGCTGCACGAACGACAGCGCCACCCAGTCGACGCTTTCCGCCAGCACCGCATCGAGGTCCTTGCGGTCTTTTTCGGTCAGCGCACCGACCGGCAGGTCGGTGTCGGGCAGGCTGACGCCTTTCTTGTCGGAAATGGTGGTGCCGGCAACGACCGCGCAGGTGATCGACTTGCCGTCGCTCTTCACCGCCCTGAGCTCCAGCTTGCCGTCATCGATCAACAGACGGTGGCCGGCCTCGACCGAACTCAGGATTTCGGGATGCGGCAGGTAGACGCGGGTCGACGTGCCGGGCTCGGGATTGTTGTCGAGGGTGAAGGTCTGGCCCGGCGTCAGCACCTCCTTGCCGTTGGCGAACTTGCCGACGCGCAGCTTTGGTCCCTGCAAATCGGCCAGGATGCCGATCGGACGGCCGACCTTTTCCTCGACCGCGCGGATGCGGCCGACCAGCGTGCGCATCAGTTCGTGATCGGTGTGGCTCATATTGATGCGGAAGACATCGGCGCCGGCTTCGAACAGCTTCTGGAGCATCTCCTCGGACGAGGAGGCAGGACCGATGGTGGCGAGGATCTTGACCTTGCGGCTACGTCTCATTGACTGTTTGTTCCCGGGGCGGCTGGAGCGCCTCCCGTTGTGGACTCATCGGTCAGCTGGACCATCCAGCTTGCCTGCTCGCCCGTGTCATATTCCTGGAATCCGGCGCGCTGGAAGCCCCGGGCGACGCAATCGGTAACGCCTGCGATCTTGAATTCTTTTTCGGCCACGCACATGTTGATCGGGCCATCCCAGCGCCCGCCGCGCTCGGCGTCTTCTGCATAAAGATAGTAAAACCTTGATGACAGCGGACCTTCGATCAGCGTCTTGCAGCTCGATCCTTCGATGTGCCACCACCCCTCGGTGATCCAGCCTGCCTTGGCGCGGTAGCCGATGCCGACGCCGACCAGGTTCTGCGTGGCGTTGCAGACGCGGAAATCGGCGCGGGCAGGCGAGGCCGCGACCAGCGCGGTGAGCCCTAGCGTCAGGGTCAGCAGCGGCACGGCAAAGGCGGTGCGCGCACGCGGCCTGCCGGCGGAACCCATCCCGAAACCCCTCAATAACGTCATCTGCATCTCTCAACGCCCCTTTTCGGAAAAGTCCGGGCGCATGTCAACGCGCCGTTCTGTCCAATTCCAATCGATTTAGAAAGGCCCCCGACACGCGATACGCCGCGCGTCACGGGATTTTCGCAGAAACCGTGGCCAAACAACGGCATTGCGCAACCGTCCTCTTCGTGGGAATGACGATACCACCCTCCCCGGAAGCCAGCGAACAGACCTTTCCAGCCAATGACCCGATCCACAGTTTTCGCGCCTTTCGATATCGTCGAAGGTGACCGCAAGCGAGGCATCGTGCTTGTCGCCGACCATGCCCGCCGCGACCTGCCGGAGGAGTATGGCAGTCTAGGCCTGCCGGCGGCGGAACTCGATCGCCATATCGCCTACGACATCGGTGTCGAGACGGTGACGCGCGAACTGGCCGCGGCGCTCGACGTGCCGGCGGTGATCGCCAATTTTTCGCGGCTGCTGATCGATCCCAATCGCGGCGAGGACGACCCGACGCTGATCCGCCAGCTCTATGACGGCACCGTCGTGCCGGGAAACTATCCCATGGCACCGGCCGAACGCGAAAGGCGGCTCGACGGCTTCTACCGGCCTTATCAGGACGCGGTCGGCGCCATGATCGCGTCGGTGGCGCACGCCTCAGGCAAAGCGCCGTTCATCTTCTCCGTACACTCCTTCACCCCTGTCATGCAGGGCTTCATCCGCCCTTGGCATGTCGGCATATTGTGGGACCTCGACGACCGCGTGGCGCGGCCGCTGATCGACATGCTGGCGCAGGATAAAAACCTCGTCGTCGGCGACAACGAACCCTATGACGGCGCGTTGCGCGGCGACACCATGTTCAAGCACGCCATCGTCAACGGCTTTGCCCATGCGCTGATCGAGATCCGCCAGGACCTGATATCAGACAGCAAGGGGGCGCTGGCCTGGGCGCAACGGCTGGCGCCGATCGTTGACGCCATCGACCGCCGTCCCGATATACATCAGGTGAAGATGTTCGGCTCGCGCACCGGGCCGCTGTGAGGACCCAAGGCAATGACCGAACTCAGCGATGACCAGAAACGCGATTTCGAGGCCGCGGCCTTCCGCCGGCTGGTCGAGCATCTGCGCGAGCGCAGCGATGTGCAAAACATCGACCTGATGAACCTCGCCGGCTTCTGCCGCAACTGCCTGTCGAACTGGTACCGCGAAGCGGCCGAGGCCGAGGGTGTCGATCTCGGCAAGGACCAGTCGCGCGAAATCGTCTACGGCATGCCTTATGCGCAATGGCAGGCGCTGAACCAGACCGAGGCTCCGGACGCCAAGAAAGCGGAGTTCGAGGCGAGACGGCCGAGGGATCATTGAAGTAGCGCGCGGTTCACAGGATTGACGTCGGAGGGACAGCGCCCCCCTCTGTCCTGCCGGACATCTCCCCCACTTGGGGGGAGATCAGCCGTCACGCAGACTCTAGCCAATCGCCAACGGTGCAAGAATAAGCGAGGCGCCGAAGCCGCCAATCTCCCCACTTGTGGGGAGATGTCCGGCAGGACAGAGGGGGGCGCGAAGGATCTCTGCCAAACGGTTTTCCCCTAGATGTGGCCCACAAGCTTTCGCAGCCAAGCGCTTGACGAGAAATTGAATCGATCTAATTTGCCGCGCAAAGCCATTCCTTGACCGGATTCGAACCATGGACGCGCAAAACACCATGCAGAGCGCCCTTCGCGGGCGATGGGCTGTAGCAAGCATCTTCCTTGCCAACGGATTCCTGACCGGCAGCTGGGCGCCGCAGATTCCGGTGTTCCTGACCCGGCTCGACATCTCGAAATTCACCCTCGGTCTGCTGATCCTTCTGTTCGGCGTCGGCGCGGTCGCGGCCATGAGCTGGTGCGGCCATCTGATCTCCAGGCATGGCTCGCGCACCGTGTTGCGCTGGTTCGGCCTGTGCGGCAGCCTCGGCCTGCTGATCGTGGCGCTGGCGCCCAACGTGCCGCTGGCGTCGATCGCCATGATCATCTTCGGCGGCTCGATCGGCGGCATGGATGTCGCCATGAACGCCAATGCCGTGGTGGTCGAGCGCCGGCTGTCCCGCGCCATCATGTCGTCCTCGCACGGCTTCTGGAGCCTCGGCGGTTTCGCCGGTGGCGGTCTGGGCGGTTACGCCATCCAGACTTACGGCCACCTCGCCCATGCGGCTGTGGTTACGGTCATTGCTTTTGCCGTCATCGCCGTGGCGGTCGGCTACCTCATCGCCGAGGACAAGCCGCAGGCCGCCGAGCATCATAAATTAACGCTGCCGGCCAACCCGCTGGTCTATCTTGTCGGGCTGATGGCGCTGCTGACGATGATTTCCGAGGGCGCCGTGCTCGACTGGGCAGCGCTTTATCTCCGGCAGGAGCTCGGCGCCGACCTCGCCATCGCCGGCCTTGCCTACGCCGCCTTCTCCGGCGTCATGGCTGTCATGCGCTTTTTCGGCGACGGCGTGCGCAACCGCTTCGGCGCGGTGGCCACGCTGCGCGGTTCGGCCATCGTGGCCGCCGCCGGCATGCTGGTCGCCGGCCTGTCGCCTTCGCCCTGGATCGCCATCGCGGCTTTTGCTCTCTGCGGCTTCGGCATCGCCAATATGGTGCCGATCATCTTCTCGGCCGGCGGCAACCAGGAAGGCATGTCGTCGGGCACCGGCATGAGCGTCGTCACCACCATGGGCTATTCCGGTATATTGGTGGCGCCGTCGGCGATCGGCTTCGTTGCCGAGCGTTCGAGCTTCGGCCCGATTTTCGTCGCCATGTCGGCGCTGCTGGTCGTCGTGCTGTTGATGGCTGGGCTCGCTCACCGCGCCGAATTCGCGGTCGCCCCCGCCGAATAGCGCTTCAGCTCCTCGTAGAGGAAATCCGCTACGCGGCGGATGCGCACACTGGTGCGCACGTCGCGATGCATGGCCAGCCACACCGGCAGGCTGGGCAGTGGCAGGCCGGGCAGCAGTTTCTCCAGCGACGGGTCGCTGTCCGCCAGCGGCTCCTGGCCAAGACCGACGCCGTTTCCCGCCCGCAGCGCTTCCCACAGAACGATCTGGTTGTCGGTCCTGAAGCGGAAACTGCTTCGGGTGACCGGGATGCCGGCCTGGGTAAAGCCCCGGATCATCTCGTCGCTGCGGTCGAAGCCGATCAGCGGATGGTCGAGAAGGTCGGCGGGCTTGAGCGGGCTTCCGTGCCTGTCGAGATAGGATTTCGCCGCGCAGCAGCAGAGCTTGATATCGCAGACCTTGCGCGCCGTCAGCTCGTTCTGCGCCGGCTTGACCATGCGGATGGCGATATCGGCATCCCTTCGCAGCAGGTTCTCGACCTGGTTCGAGGCGACGATCTCGACCTCGATGCCGGGCTCCTCGATGCCGAGCCGCGCCGTCATCTTCGGCAGCACATAGGCCGCCACCACCTCGCTGGCGGCAATGCGCACCGTGCCTTCGATCGCCTCGACCGAGCCCAATGCCAATAGTGAGAACGCGCTCGNCCTCGCTGGCGGCAATGCGCACCGTGCCTTCGATCGCCTCGACCGAGCCCAATGCCAATAGTGAGAACGCGCTCGCCTGCTCGCTCACCGCTCTGCCGCGTTCGAACAGCGTGGCGCCTGCTTCCGTCAGCGCATAGCCGCGCCGCCCGCGCCGGAACAAGGTGACGCCCAACGCCTGTTCGAGCTCACCGATGTGACGCCCGAGCGTCGGTTGGCTGGCCGACAGTTTGCGCGCCGCGGCCGACAGGCTGCCGGTCTCCGCCACGGTGACGAAACTCTTGATCAGGTTCCAGTCGATGTCTTCCATTCATTTATGAATAACAAATCTGCATCCATAGTCAATTTTCATTCGCGTATGAACGCATCATATTCGCCGTGCAAACACAGACACGGAGAAGAAAATGACCAAGATCGCAATTCTGGGCGCCAATGGCCGGCTCGGCCGCGTGGTTGGCAAGGCCTTCATCGACGCCGGTTTCGATGTCCGCGCCGTCACCCGCAGCGGCAAGGTCCCGGCCGAACTCAAGGGCGCCACCGCCGTCGCCGGCGATGCGCTCGACCGCGAGGCGCTGATCCGCGCCACGCAAGGGGTCGACATCATCTTCAACGGCCTCAACCCGATCTACACCGACTGGGGCAAGTGTCTGCCGATGGCGGAGAACGTCATGGCCGCCTGCCATGCCAATGGCGCGCTGCATTTTTTCCCCGGCACTGTCTACAATTACGGCTCGCCGATGCCTGAGGTGGTCACCGAAGACACGCCATTCCGTCCGACCACCGAGAAGGGCCGCATCCGCTGCGCCATGGAAGCGCTGTTTCGCCGCGAGGCCGATGCCAGCCGCGTCCGCACCATCATCCTGCGCGCCGGCGATTTCTTCGGCGGCACCGGCAGCGGATCATGGTTCGACCTCGTCGTCGCCGCCAAGATGAGCAAGGGCGTCTACACCGCGCCTGGCCCTGCCAACCTCGTGCACGAATGGGCCTATTTGCCGGACTTCGCCATCGGCTTCGTCGGCCTGGCGCGTAATCAGGGCAAGCTCGGCTTCTTTGAGGCGCTCAACTTCCCCGGCCACGCCGTCACCGACATGGACATCAAGGCCGCGGCCGAGAAGGCGCTGGGCCGTCCGCTGAAACTGACCTTCATGCCCTGGTGGGTGCTGCGCGCCGGCAGCCCGTTCGTGGCGATGTGGCGCGAGATCGTCTCGATGTCCTATCTGCGCTTCGAACCGCACCGGCTCGTGTCCGACCGGCTGGAAGGCATCATCGGCGAAGTCCCGCACACCCCGCTGGACGAGGCCGTGGCCGAGGCATTGAAGGACATCGGCATCAGCCTCGACAATGCAAAACACGCCGCTTAAATGCATGTCGCCCAGAAGTGTGCGCGGTTCTGGGACAACGACATGCATCAAAACAAAGACTTTAGACAAAAATCTCTCTCGCGGTGCTGGCCCAATCGCTGGAAATCAGCAACCGGATGGTCATTATGAGGAGACTGTTTATAACGGTCGGCGAGATCACCATCACCAAGGGGAGACGATGCGTTACATACGTCCGCTTTCAATCGAAGACGCCGTTGGCCTGCTGGCCGACGCTTCCGGCACATCAGCCATTCTCGCTGGAGGCAGTGACCTCCTCGTTCGGATGAAGGGCGGGTTTGTCGATCCCGACCTGATCGTCGACATCAAGGCGATCGGGGGCTTGAGCGAGATCAGGGAGACGGCCGACGGCTTCAGCATCGGCGCCACGGTCCCCTGCGCCGTCCTGGGCGAGAGCTCGGTTCTGAAGAAGGCCTGGCCCGGTGTCGTCGAAGCGTCGAAGCTGATCGGCTCGAAACAGGTCCAGGGCCGCTGCACCATCGTTGGCAATCTGTGCAACGCATCGCCGGCCGCCGACAGCGTCCCGGCCTTGGTGGCCGCCGCCGCAAAGGCCGTGGTTGCCGGTCCCTCGGGCAAGCGCACCATTCCGGTCGAGGCTGTGCCGATCGGGCCTGGCAAGACCTCGCTCACCAAGGGTGAGATCGTCGAGGCGATCCTGCTCGACAAGCGCGCGCCGCGTTCGGGCGACGCCTACCTCAGATTCATTCCGCGCACCGAGATGGACATCGCGGTGGTCAGCGCCGGCGTGAACCTGACGCTCGACGAGCATGGCGTCATAACAGCCGCCCGCGTCGCGCTGGGCGCCGCGGCCCCGACCGTGCTTCTGGTGGAAGAAGCAGCCGAGGCTCTCATCGGCAGGAAGCTGGATGAGGCGGCACTTGAGCGGCTCGCCAAGATCTGCGCTGGGGCCTGCCGCCCCATCGACGACAAGCGCGGCACCATCGAGTTCAGACGAAAAGTTGCGGGCGTGCTGGCCGGACGGGCCGCGACGACCGCCTACGCACGCGCAGGAGGCAAATGATGGCCGGTGTAGCAGTTTCAACGACAATCAACGGCGATCACGTCGAATACCTTTGCCAGCCCGACGAGACGTTGCTCGACGTCCTGCGCGATCGGCTCGGGCTGACCGGCGCCAAGGAAGGCTGCGGCACCGGTGACTGCGGCGCCTGCTCGATCATCCTCGACAACCGGCTCGTCTGCTCGTGCCTGGTGCTCGGCGCTGAAGCCGAAGGCCGGCATATCGAGACCGTCGAGGGCATGGCGCATGGCGATCAATTGCATCCGCTGCAGCAGAAATTCCTCGAGCATGCGGCCCTGCAATGCGGCATCTGCACGCCGGGCTTCCTCATCGCGGCCAAGGATCTTCTGGCCAAGAACCCCGATCCTACCGAGGAAGAAATCCGCTTCGGCCTCGCCGGCAACCTCTGCCGCTGCACCGGCTACGACAAGATCGTGCGCGCGGTCCAGGATGCGGCCAATGTGATGAAGGGAGCGCACGCATGAACTTCGATCCACGCTTTTCGGGCCGCAAATTCTCCTCCGTCGGCACGCGGCCCATCCGTCCCGACGGCGTCGACAAGGTGACGGGCCGCGCCCGTTACGGCGCCGACTTCAACATGGCGGGACAGCTGGTCGGGCGCATCCTGCGCAGCCCGCATGCGCATGCCAGGATCCTCAAGATCGACACTTCGAAAGCGGAAAAGCTGGCCGGCGTGAAAGCGGTGATCACCGCCGCCGACCTGCCCGATCTCACCGATGGCGATGCCGCCATGTACGACGTCCTCGACAATTGCATGGCGCGCGGCAAGGCGCTCTATGACGGCCACGCCGTGGCCGCGGTCGCCGCCGTCGATGCCCGCACGGCAAGGCAGGCGCTGAAGCTGATCGAGGTCGAGTACGAGCTGTTGCCGCATGTCACCGATGTCGACGAGGCGATGAAGCACAACGCCCCTCTCATCAACGATACCATCTTCACCGAAGGCCTCGACGAAAAGCCGGTAAAGCCGTCCAACGTCACCAAGCGCAGCCAGTTTGGCCATGGCGATGTCCATCAGGGCTTTGGCCACGCCGATGTCATCGTCGAGCGCTCCTTCAAGACCGAGCAGACGCACCAGGGCTATATCGAGCCGCATGCCTGCGTGGCGAGCGTCTCGTCCGACGGCACCGCCGACCTCTGGGTCTGCACGCAGGGCCATTTCGTCTACCGCCAGCATTGTGCGCAATTGCTCGGGCTGGAAGCCTCGAAGCTGCGCGTCACCTCGTCTGAAATCGGCGGCGGCTTCGGCGGCAAGACCCATGTCTGGGCCGAGCCGGTGGCGCTCGCTTTGTCGCGCAAGGCAGGCCGGCCGGTGAAGCTGGTGATGACCCGCGACGAGGTGTTCCGCGCCTCGGGTCCGACCAGCGCGACCTCGATCGACGTCAAGATCGGCGCCCGCAAGGATGGCACCATCACTGCCGCCGAAGCGACGCTGCGCTACACCAGCGGCCCCTATGCCGGCACCTGGGCCGAGATCGGCGCCATGACGGCGTTCGCCTGCTACAAGCTCGATAACGTCAAGACGGTCGGCTTCGAAGTGCTGGTCAACCGGCCGAAGACCGCGGCCTATCGCGCACCCTCCGCACCGATGGCGGCGTTCGCGGTGGAAAGTGCCGTCGACGAGCTGGCCAAGGAACTCGGCATGGATCCGGTCGAGTTCCGCATCAAGAACGCCGCGCAGGAAGGCACCAGGTCCTCCTATGGCCCGGTCTACGGCCCGATCGGCATCGGCCCGACGCTGGAGGCGGCCAAGCACCATCCGCACATGAAGGCCCCGCTGGGCAAGAACCAGGGCCGCGGCATGGCTTGCGGCTTCTGGTTCAATTTCGGTGGCCAGACCTGCGTGGACCTGAACATCGGCATGGACGGCTCGGTGTCGCTGGCTGTCGGCACGGTGGACGTAGGCGGTTCGCGCGCTTCGCTGTCGCTGGTGGCGGCGGAGGAGCTCGGCATCGACTATGCCCAGCTCAAGGCGGTGGTCGCCGACACGTCCTCGCTCGGCTACAACGACATGACCGACGGCAGCCGGGGCACCTTCTCGTCCTCGATGGCGACCATCTCGGCCGCCCGCAACGCGATCAAGATCCTGCGTGAGCGCGCCGCCCAGACGTGGGACATCCCCGTCGACGACGTGGTCTGGGAAAACGGCCACGCCATCGCCAAGGGCGAAAAATACGGCAATCTTGCAGCCCTGTCGCTGAAGGAGATCGCCGCCGCTTCCGGCAAGACCGGCGGGCCGATCGCCGGCCACAGCGAGCTCGTCGCCGACGGCGCCGGCGTCTCCTTCGCCACCCATATATGCGACATCGAGGTCGACCCCGATACCGGCTCGACCAGGGTGATCCGCTACACGGTGATCCAGGATGCCGGCAAGGCGGTGCACCCCACCTATGTCGAGGGCCAGTACCAGGGCGGCGCCGCGCAAGGCATCGGCTGGGCGCTCAACGAGGAGTATATCTACGGCAAGGACGGGCGCCTCCAGAATGCCGGCTTCCTCGACTATCGCATCCCGGTCTGCTCGGACCTGCCGATGATCGACACGCAGATCCTCGAGATCCCCAACCCCAACCACCCCTATGGCGTGCGCGGCGTCGGCGAAACCTCGATCGTGCCGCCGCTGGCGGCGATCGCCAACGCGGTCTCCAACGCCGCCGGCGTACGCATGACCCACATCCCGATGTCGCCGCCAAGGGTCCTCGCCGCGATCGAGGCGGAACGGGGGGGCTAGGGCAAAAATGAGGTTCTTGCCCTAATGGTCGAAGTGACGCTCTGGGGCGCGCTGAGCCAGCTCGCCGGCGGCCAGAGCAAGGTCGAGGTCGAGGCCAAGGACATCAGGGAGCTGTTCAGGAAACTGGCTGAACAGTATCCCGGCATCGAGCCCTGGATCGAGAAGGGCATCGCGGTGGCGATCGACGGGACGATTTATCGCGATACGTGGTCGAAGGAACTGCCGCCGGGGGCGGAGATTTTTCTGCTGCCGCGGCTGGCTGGGGGGTGAAGTGGGGTGTCGCCCTACGTCCCAGAGCGGACCGGCATCCTCGGTCTGCGAACTTCAAGTGCAATGTCGGTCCTCGCCTAGATGCCAGTTTTGCTGACCGCGTCTTATCGGCGGCGGGTTGGCCAACAATCCAGAGAACCTGATCCGCTGGATTACTATCGGCAAGGGACATCAGTCCGCACACGGCTCTGAAGTGACTCGAGCGGGTCACCGTTTGACGGACAACACCAGCCCCTTTCTGGAGAGGCCGGCTATCGTTGATCCAGGATCATCAAGCTAGGTTTGGCGCTGAGACGTATCGGAAATTCGTTCGCGCACGGCATGCTCGGTCTTGTCTGCTGTGGACTTCACGATCTCGCCGAGCTGATCGGCTATCGTGTCTGCTTCCATATCTTGCCGGCCAGCTTCCTGCTTGATGGTCTCATAGGCTTCGGCGGCGACCTGCTTGGCCTCATCGAGGCCCCTATTGAGCAAAGTTTCGGCGGAATCGCGAAGCTTGTCGCCATAGGCGCCTAGTTGCTCGTCCTCCGTTGCGGTATGGGGCAGCATTGCACCTATAGCGGCGCCGATGGCGAGACCGACGGCCGCTACGGCCAAGGGTTGGTCCTCCAACAGATCTTGCGCGGAGCGGCTGGCTTTCGCCGCCATGTCCCCCGTCGTCGAGCTTGCATTGGCAGCGCTTCCCGTCAGACCCGCCGCAGCGGCTCTTGCGGTGCTCGATATGGTGTCGCCGACGCTGGTAGCGCTCGAGGAGAGCGATTCCGCGGCGTCGGAGAGCGTGCCGCCCAAACCGCCGCGCTCCCCTGCTGCATCATGTCGTCCCGGCGCTGAAGGCAATGGATAGCCAGCCGAACGGTGGGCGGTGTTTGAGGCACCGCTGCCGAACATCAGCCAGGCCAGACCTGCGCCCACCATGGTGACCGGCAAAGGATTGTCTCGGACCTGCGTTCTGAGATTGCTGAGCATGGCCGCGCTCTCCCCTCCCGAGAACAGCCCGGTGAACTCATCCAGCAATTGTCCCGGCGTCATCTTGCCTCGAATGGATTCGGCGGTCTCCATCACCCGGGCGCGAGCCGCCTCGGCCTCGCGTTCAAGTTCGGCTGCGGATTTCTCGTTCATCTCACCTGCTCCTTAATCGCGCTCGCGTCGCGCTTGAGCTGTCCCTGGGTCCGGTCGGGGGTAAGTTCCGAAGGCGCCATGCTGGCCGTCCCCGTCCGCAGCAGGATGACGCCGAGGACCGCCACGACCACACCGACCAGCAGGGAAGACCACCCCGCGCCAAGCCCTGCCCGCGTCAGTGCGATAATGAGCGCCTGCAGCAACACCAAGAGCGCGGCGAGCAGGCAAATCGCGCCGCCCAGCACTTCCGCGGCACCTGCTCCGGCTTTGGTAAGCTTTTCAGAGAGCTCGGCCCGAAACAGCCTCGCCTCGGTTTGCACCAGAGTGGTGACATTCTGGGCCAAATCGGTGACTAGCCCGGCAAGGCTGGGATTGTCCTGGTTATTCATCTGTCCTGCTCCGCCATCTGCGTGGCCCCATCATCGCCGACCACGCCAAAATCTTGTGGACGATCAGCGGACCAACCCTGTGGCTGATCGGTGTGTGATTTGAGGCCTCCCGGAGCGGCCTCAGAATCGGGCCTTGCCGGCGGAGAAGCCTTGATGAACCGCCCGAGAGCCAATCCGGCCAACACCGATCCCGCAAGCAGGACACCGGGATTTTGCCGGCCGAAGGACTGCACGTCATCAAGGACTTGGCTAAAGGGCTTCTGTTTCAAGGACGATGAAAGCCGCTCAAGGCCACTGGCAGCATCCAAAGCGAATTTCGATGCGTTCCTTTCATCGTTGCTGGCAAGATGATCGCTGGCCGCTCGCAGTGCACCACCCAACGCCGCCAAGCTCGATCCGATGTCGCGCTGCGCCTCCTCCGCCTTGTCGGAGATGACCTGCGTGGCTTCAGATGCATAGTCGCCAGCCTTGCGGGTCACCTCGTCCCGCGCGTCGTGAAGCAACTCGCTGGCACGCTCATTTTCCTGGCGAAGTCTTTCGGAGACGTCGCTTTTCGCCTTGCCGAAATCGGTGGGCTGTCCGCCCTGATCGTTCTCATGCTGCATGAGGCCACCTAGTGAAAACCGAGGAAGGAGAGGACCGCGAGCACGACGACGATAAGGCCGATAAGATAGATTACACTGTTCATGTGCACGTCCTCCGTAGCTTTCCAACTTCGAGGAACCTGCGATGTTCCCTAAGTGCGAGCATTTATCTCAGCCGAAACGAAGAGCTTCGTCAGGCACGCACCCAGTCACCAGTGAGTTGCCCTGTCCCTCGTGCGGAGCGCCAGTTGCTCCCGTACGAACCGGTGCGCCCGACTCCGCGGGAACCGAGTGCCGGCTGCGTCCTGTATTGCAACCTTTTGCCTATTCGGCGGCCCCGCCTCGGCGTACCGGCGACCAGGGAGAACTCTCCCTTGCCATCCATCGACGGTCCATCGCTCCAACGGCCCCACGCTGGTTCGGCATCTTCGACGAAGCAATGATGAAGGCATAGGATACGGCTTGAGGCGTAAAGCGGCCGGTCATGCATGCCTGAACTGGGCTATTGGTGAACGCGTCTCCAAGGGCCAAGTCTCTACTTTGCAGAACGCCCTCCCTAAGCCCCCAGCGTCGGCTCCGTATTCACCTCCAGCGCCTGTTCCGCTTCATCCTCTTCACCCAGCACCTCGCCATGAACCCCCAGCGGCCGCCCGATCCAGATCGGATCGACCAGATGGTCGCGCTTGGGGTTGGTGGTGTTGGGGTGGATGAGGACGCTCAGGCCGCCATGGTTCAGCATCAGCCATGGGACCAGCGTGGCGAAGATCTCGGTGGCGAAGGAGACCTGGTACATGGCCTGCTCGTGCGGGCCGACTTGTTTGTCGTGCCAGGCGCCCAGGCGCACGCGGAAGCGTTCGCCGATGCGCAGGCGCAGCCATTCGGCGTGCTGCCGCTCGGCTTGCCCGTCATAGTAGATGTGGGCGTGATAGCTGGCGATCTCGGCGAGAGGCCTTGGTGGGCTGGCGGTGTTCATCTTGATGGCTCCCTCGGTGATTGTCGTGACGGCAGCGTATACGCAACGGAGCGGGGTGGCCAAGGGGGGACCCAGCGTGTGCTCGTCATCTCGATTTCGGGCCAATCGCATAGGGAGTTCCCCCACTCCGTCTCGGCTTCGCCGAGCCACCTCTACCCCCACATTCCTTGGGGGAGAGGAAATGCTAATCGCCGAGGCTGCGGCATTGAAAGACTTGGCATTTCCTCTCCCCATGGACATGGGGGAGAGGGTGGCCGCCCAGCGGCCGGAGTGGGGGCGGGCGCCGCCGTATGCCTATTGCCAGCACTTCATCGGGCGAGGAAACGCTGATCGCAGAGGTCTCTTGCCCCGATCAAATCCTGCCCATCAGCACCAGGATCAGCAGCACCACCAGCACAGCGCCGGCTATTCCGGACGGCCCATAACCCCAGGAGCGCGAATGCGGCCAGGCCGGTACGGCGCCGATCAGGATCAGGACTAGAACGATGATGAGGATGGTGCTGACGGTCATTAAGAGTCCCTCGCTTTGCTGGTCGGATACGAGGGCACAATGCAAAAGGCCGCCCGGTTGTTCCGGACGGCCTTTTGTCTGAACTGGTCGAATGCAGCTATTCCGCGGCTTTCGGGAAGGCGATTGCCGGTTCATCGAGCGGACCCGGCTTCGGCCCCGTGGACGCATCCCGTTTCTTGTCGCGGCCGAACAGCCGGCGGAAGAACGCATAGAAGCGGCTGTTCTTGCTGCGCGTGAAGATCATCAGCATGGATGGCGTCACCACCAGCGTCAGCAAGGTGGCAAAGGACAGGCCGAAGACGATCGCCGAGGACAGCGAAATCCACCATTGCGTCGACGGCGCGTTGATCGTCGTCTCGTGATGGAAGATTTCCAACCCGAGGCCGAAGGCGATCGGCAGCACGCCGAGGATGGCCGAGACAGCCGTCAGCACGACCGGGCGGGCACGCTCGCGGCAGGTCTGCAGCACCGCCTCCATCTTGTCCCAGCCCTCTTCGCGCAACCGGTCATAGGTGTCGATGAGAACGATGTTGTTGTTCACCACCACACCGGCCAGCGCGATGACGCCGATGCCCGACATGACGATGCCGAACGCTTCGCCTGTCAGCAGCAGCCCCAGGAACACACCGATCGTCGCCATGACCACGCAGGACAGCACCAGAAGCACGCTGGTGAACTTGTTGAACTGCATCAGCAGCACCAGGAAGATCAGGAAGATCGCCGCGCCGAAGGCCTTGCCGAGGAAGGCGCTGGCTTCGGCGCTGTCCTCGTTGGAGCCGGCCAGCTTCCAGCGTATGCCGCTGTCGAGCTTCATGTCGGTGACCGCCTTCGTCACTTCCGCCTGCACCGCCGCAACCTGGTTACCGGCGGCGACGTTGGCCTGGACGACCACGGTGCGGGCGCCGTCGATGCGGTTGAGGATGCCGACCGTCGGCTCCGGCTTGCGCACGACAAAGTTCGAGATCGGCACCGAGCCTTGCGCGGTCTGCACCCGGAGCTCGTCGAGCGTCGACAGCGTGCGCCGGTCTTCGGGCAGGCGCAGGCGGATATCGACGGCATCGTCGGCGCCGGCCGGCCGGTACTCGGACAGCTTCAGGCCATTGGTCACCAGTTGCACCACCGTGCCGACGGCGGTCGGGCTGATGCCGTACTGCGCCGCCTTGGCGCGGTCGACCTCGAGCGCCCAGTCGACGCCGGGCGGCGGCAGGCCGTCGGAAACGTCGATGACACCGGGCACCTTGGCGATGCGCGCCGCAACGGCGCGGGCCTGGTCGTCGAGCCCTTTGGGATCGATGGCCGAAAGCCGGAGCTGGACCGCCTTGCCCGTGGGAGGACCGGCCTCCGGCACGCGCACTTCGACATCGACGCCGGGAATGCCGGCCATGACAGTGCGCAGCTCGTCCAGGATGTGGTTGGCCGATTTGCGCTCGCGCCAGTCGATGAACTCATACTGGATGACGCCGACGACGTCCTCCGGCACATCCTGGCCGCCGCCCTGCGTCTTGCCGACGCGGGTGTAAACCGATTTCACGCCGGGCCAGCCGAGCAGCCGGTTTTCGGCGATCCTGGTTGCCGTATCCATTTCGGCCAGCGAGAGATTGCCGCGGGCATGCACATAGAGCAGGCCGTAATCGGGCTCGACGCTGGGGAAGAACTCGACGCCGGCGCCATATTTCGAATAGGCGAAGCCGACGCCGGTGAGCAGCACGGCGGTGAGCACCAGCACGGTGATGGGGAAGCGCACCGCCTGTTTGACCAGCGCCATGTACCAGCCGTCGCGATTGTGTTCCTCGTGATGCTCCGGCGCCTTGGCGAAGAGCGCGCCCAGCGTCGGCGCGAACACCAGCGCATAAAGCATCGAGGCCGACAGCGTGACGATCAGCGTGATCGGCATGTATTTCATGAAGTCGCCGATGATGCCGGGCCAGAACAGCAGCGGCGAAAACGCCGCGATGCGCGTCATCGTCGCGGCGATGACCGGACCGGCCATGCGCTTGGCGGCCAGCGTGAAGGCTTCCGCCTTCGGCATGCCTTCGCCCATGCGCCTTTCGGCGAATTCGGTGACGATGATGGCGTCGTCGACCAGCATGCCGACCGCCAGGATAAGGCTGAACAGCACGATCATGTTGATCGTGTAGCCCATCATCGCAAGCAGCAGGATGCCGATGAGGAAGGATGACGGAATGGCAAGCCCGATCAGCAGCGAGGCGCGTCCCGACAGTGCATAGAGGATGACGATGAACACCAGGATGACGGCGATCATCACGTGGTTCTGCAGGTCGCCCAGCAGCTGGTTGACGAAGACGGACTTGTCCTGCGTGTAGGTGATGTTCATGCCTTCCGGCATGGTCTTGACGTAGGCGTCGGACACTTCCCGCACCTTGGCCAGCGTGTCGATCAGATTGGCGCCGATGCGCTTCTTGACTTCAATGGCGATGGCCGGCTTGCCGTTGAGGCGGGTGATGGTCGTGGCATCGGCAAAGGTCGACCGGATCGTGGCGATGTCCTTGGCCTGGACGACGGCATTGGGTCCGGCAACCACCGGCAGCGACGCCACATCCTCTGGTGTTTCGATCAGCGACGGCACCTTGACCGCGTATTTGCCTTCCGAACCCTCGATATTGCCGGCGGCGACCAGGCTGTTGGAAGCGCCGACCGCGCCGATCAACTGGTCGAGCTGCAGGCCGTAGGAGGACAGCTTCATCGGGTCGATGACGACTTCGACAAGATCGTCGCGCGCGCCTTGTATGGTGCCCTCAAGAACGCCCGGTACTTCCTCGATGCGGTCGCGCAGTTCGCGCGCCGCCGCCGTAAGCACACGCTCGGGCACATCGCCGGACAGCGTGACGACCAGGACGGGAAACTCGGAAATGTTGACCTCGGTAACAACCGGTTCTTCTGCCGCTTGGGGCAGGTCAGCCTTCGCGTCCTGAACCTTCGAGCGTGTATCTGTCACCGCGGTGTCGACTTTTATAGACGGCAGAAACTCAAGAAAGACAAAGGCGCCGCCCTGATAGGCGGATGATTTCATCTCCTTTAACCCCTTAAGACTCTTAAGCTTTGCCTCCAGCGGCCTAAGCAGAAGTCTTTCAGCGTCTTCGGGCGCAATGCCTTGATAGGCGACATTTATATAAACATAAGGGGTAGGAACGTCGGGTTCCGCTTCCTTCGGTGTCGACTGATAGGCGACCCAGCCCGCCAGCAGCAGGAAGACCAGCACCGCAATGGTCAGCCGGGCATTGTTGATCGCGAGTTTGACGATATCCATGGCCTGTTCTCAAGATTTCAGGAGCCGCATTGCGGCGGGGACGGCTCCGGCCGGGGCCGCTCCGGCGCTACTGCGTTGTCGCTTCGCCCAACAGTTTCTGGATGGTCGCCTGGTCGGCCTCGACCGGCTTGACGACGTCGCCTTCCTTGACCAATTCCTGGCCGGCGACGATGACGCGGGCATCGGCGGGAATGCCGCCAAGCACGAGCCCCTTCGGCGAGTCGTCGACCAGGTCGATCGGGAAGAACACCACCTTGTTGTCCTTGTCGACGGCACGGATGCCGAGGTCGCCCTTGTCGCCCAGCGTCACCACGGAGCGCGGCAACATGACGGCATCGGTCGGCTGCGCGCTGAGCGAAATCTCGGCCGTCATGCCCGCCGGCACGGAGCCATCGGCATTGGGGACGGCGATCTCGACGCGGAAGGTTCGGGTGGCCGACGAGGCGTCGCGGCTGATGTAGCGCACGGTGCCTTCGACGGTCTGGCCGCTGACCAGCCGCACAGCAGCCTTGTCGCCGAGCTTGAGATAGCCGAGGTCGCGTTCGCTGACTTCACCGCGCGCAATCACCGGATCGAGCTTGAGGATGGTTGCCACCTCGCCGCCCTGCATGATGGAACTGCCGAGCTCCACCGGCACCCGGTCGATGACGCCGTCGAAGGGCGCCTTGACCTGATTGCGGTCGAGTTCGGCCTGCGCCGTTTCCAGCTGCGACTGCGCAGCGGTCAGGTTCGAACGCGCCGTGTCGAGCTGCAGCTTGGGCAGATTGCCGGTCTTCATGAGCCGCAGCGATGCGTCGAGTTCAGCCTGGCGCTGCGCGACGAGCTGCTTGGCACTGTCGACCATCGAGATCTTTTCTTCGGCCGCCAGCATCAGCACCAGGTCGCCGGTCTTGACGTGATCGCCCTGCTTGACCGGCAGCTTTTCGATGACGCCGGCGACGCGCGTCGCCAGCACGGCGCGCTTGTCGGCCTCGGTCAGCCCGGAAATGCGGATGGCGCGGGCATAGGTCTTGCGCGGCGGCGTCACCACAGCGACGGTCCGCAGCGGCGCCTTCGGTTCGGCCTCGGCCGCCTTGGCTGCATCCGGCGCCTTGGCCTGATCGCCCGGCTTGGCCTGATCGCCTGCCTTGCCAGCACCTTCGACAGCGGCGCTGCCGACCGACGAGAACGCGCCTGTTCCCATCCAGGCGGCGAAGCCGATGAGCACGACAATAGCGGCAAGCTTGTGAAACCTGATCTTCGGCATCATTGTTTTTCCACTGCGGGGTTCGGCCAAGTCGTTATCCAACAGGAGTCCGTCGTCTAACAGCTACCGTGTCTTCCAACTCGGGCGCGTCGCCGATATGGGTGCGCGCCAGGCCGTGTTCAATTTGCCGTGAACGGCGAAGCCGCGCTTCTACATCAAAGTTGCATCGCAATACAGTCGAAAAGTTGCAGGAACAGTGTGCCAGGCGATGTAGTGTGGCCAACGGGAAACGGTTTTGTCAGCGCCCCGTCAGGCGGCGGAACCACAGCCCCGGCGCCGCACGGATGCTGGAGCCGACTTGTTTTCAAGGCGTTACGAGCGCTGACATCACCCTGTGCCCCCACTAGTTTTTGACGCTCAAATGTGGGCGCGACCTGCGTAGCCACTCAGTGAATGGCAGCAGGCGTCAGTATGATTTTGTATACCGTCACACGCAACGGTTGTTCCGGGACGGAAAGTCATCGGCGCTACTCCGATTTGCCGAACACTTCGCTGATCGTCTTGATCGATCCGGGCGGACTCAGGCCCGCCGGCGTTCCGCCTCCGGCTTCTTGCGGGCGGCGAGGAATTCCTTCACCCGCCGTCCCGGTGCCGGCCCGCGCACCGGTTTGAAGCCGTCATCGAGTTCGCCGGAAAGATCGAGCGTCGGCCGCTTGCCGACGGCGTCGTAATTCTCCTCCAGCCAGTCGCTCGCCGCTATGCGGCCAAGGTCGCGCAAATAGGTCAAAAAAGCCCATTCGGCGTTGACCTTGGATGACGCCGACAGATCCTTGAACGCTTCGTCGGCATCGATGCGGTGCATGCGGATGTCGCGGTATTCGCCAGGCGGCAGCCGGCCGGCGGCGATCAGCTCCTTGACGAAGGCGATCGAGCGGAATTCGTTCAGCAGCCCGGCATTGAAGGTGATCTCGTCGATGCGGTTCTGGATTTCGTTGGCGCTTTTCGGCGTGCCCTCGCGCACCACCGGATTGATCTGCACCAAAAGCACATCCTCGGTCGCCGCCGTCTTGAAGAACGGAAACAGCGCCGGATTGCCGCCATAGCCGCCATCCCAATAGGGCACGCCCTTGATCTCGACGGCGCGGAACAATTGCGGCAGGCAGGCCGAGGCCATCACCGTGTCGAGGTCGATCTCGCCATCGGAAAAGACGCGCAGCTGGCCGGTCTCGACATTGGTCGCCGAAATGAACAGCTCCATCGACTTGCAGGCGTGAACATTTTTGAAATCGATCTCCTGCTCGACCACGTCGCGCAGCGGGTTCAAGCCCAGCGGATTGGCGACATAGGGCGAAAACACTCGGGACATGGTGTCGAAGAAGAAATAGCCGGGCGTGTTCTCGATCGACCAGTTGCCCCAGGCGACGTCCCACGGCATGCGCTGCACCGGGCTGAAGCGGCCCTTGGCCGCCACCGCGCGCCAGAAGTCGTCGAGCTTTTGCCGTGCACCCTCGACGCCGCCGCGCACAAAACCATCGGCCAGCGCCACCGCATTCATCGCGCCGGCGCTGGTGCCGGACACGGCTGAAATGTCGAGCCTGCCATCCTCCAGCAGCCGGTCGAGTACGCCCCAGGAGAAAGCCCCGTGCGAGCCGCCTCCCTGCAGCGCAATGTTGATCTTCTTCGTTTCCTCCGCCTTGCCGTTTTTGGTCATGGCGTTCCTGTTCAGTTTGGTCGCTGCTGCCTCATTCCGCCCGGAAATCGGGCGGGTTCGACGGCAGCGGACTTATATTGCAGTGCAGCATATAAGGGATGACCAAGGCAAGAACACGAACACGGTCGCGTGATCACATGAAATTTTGGTCATGGGGAATGGTCCTCCACGCCCAGGTCTTCGCCCTACGAATACCCCCACCCTTGATCCCTCCCCACAAGGGGGAGGGAGACTTGGTAGACGCTGATCTCAGCAAACCACCGACGTTTCGGCGGCGCGCGCCAGCTGCCCTCCCCTTGTGGGGGTCCGAAGGACGGGCGAGATTCGTGGCTCGCCCCGGCAAGCTAGGGTGGGGTCCTCTTCGCAACAATCTGAACTTGGAACCTCAGGCCACGAGGTCCGGCACCGGCCCGACATAGCGCGACTGTGGACGGATCAGCCGCCCCGTCGTCTGCTGTTCGCGCGCATGGGCGATCCAGCCGGCGACACGTCCGGCGGCAAAGACATTGCTGAACGCCTGTGGCGGAAAGCCAGCCGCCTCAAGCACAAGCGCTGTGTAAAACTCGACATTGGTCTGCAGCGAGCGCTGCGGCTTGGCGATCCGCAGCACTTCGAGCGCCGTGTGCTCGACCTGTTCGGCGAAGGCCAGGCGGCGGCCGGCTTCGCCCTCGCTGCCGAGCTGCCGCACGACGGCTTTCAGTACATCGGCGCGCGGATCGCGCACGCGGTAGATACGATGGCCGAAACCCATGATGCGCTCGCCATGCGCGACCTTCTCGCGCAGCCAACCGGCCGCGTCGCCATGCGCCTGGATTGCATCGAGCATCTCGATCACCGGGCCGGGCGCGCCGCCGTGCAGGGGCCCCTTGAGCGCGCCGAGCCCGGCCAGCACCGACGATGTCAGACCGGCCAGCGTCGATGCGACGACGCGGGTGGCGAAGGTCGAGGCGTTGAGGCCGTGATCGCAGACGGTCACCAGATAGGTGTCGAGTGCCCTTGCCAGCGCCGGCGACGGGACGGATCCCTCGAGCATCCTCAGCATGTCGGCGGCATGATCGGCCTTCGCGTCAGGTGCGATCGGCTGCTCGCCACGCGCCACGCGCAGCAGAGCCGGCGTCAGCACGGCGGGCGCCGCGATCAGCCGCAAGGCGTCCGTCGGTGTCTCGCCATCCGGCAGCAGCGCCATGCCGGCGCGCATGGCGCTATAGATCTCAAGCGGTGCGAGCAGCGGCAGCGAGGGCGCAAGCCGCTCGAACACCTCGACGCGAGCCTTGCCCAGCCTCGCTGCCAGTTCGGCATCGCCGGGAAGGCCGTCGAAGAAGCCGTCGAGCAACAGGCGAACCACTTGCGCATAGCGCCAGCGTCCCGCCAATTCCGGCAGCGAATGACCGCGGATCGTCAGGCGGCCGCCAAGGCCATCGACATCGGAGAGCACGGTCTCCGCCGCCACCACATCATCGAGCCCGTTCGCCATATCTCATCTCCTTGCAGCTTTTCTGCATGGGAGATAAGGGTTAGGCTGCGCCTCGATCAATCTTGATCAATATAATCAATGTATGGGCTGAAAATGTCCGAATGGCTGTCGCGGGAAGAGGCGCTGGAAAGGCTCAAGGTCCGGCCGCAGACGCTCTACGCCTATGTCAGCCGTGGCCGCATCGGCATGCGGCCGGATGAGAGCGACCCGCGCCGCAGCCAGTACCGCGCCGACGACATCGCGGCATTGGCGACCCGCCGGGCGCGGGGCCGCAGTCCCTCGGCCATCGCCGAGAGTGCGATCGCCTGGGGCGAACCCTCGATCGCAACAGCAATTTCAACCGTTCTGCACGGGCGCCTCATCTACCGAGGGCAAGACGCCGTTGCGCTTTCCAAAGCGGCGACGCTGGAGGAAACCGCTGCTGTGCTCTGGGCCTCGCCTGAACCGGTGGCTTTCAAAGCTCCGTCATCTGAAGCGCCTCATCCAGTCGGCCGCGCCTCGGCCTTTGCGCAGCTTGCCATGCTTGCAGGCCACGGGCGGCCTTCGCTCGGACGCAGCGCCGCCTCGCTGTGCACCGAGGCCGCGCGCACAGTCGGAGCGCTGGCGCAGTCGCTGGGC
The DNA here is from genome assembly GCF_000503035.1 of Mesorhizobium sp. LSHC412B00. Lineage (NCBI taxonomy): Bacteria > Pseudomonadati > Pseudomonadota > Alphaproteobacteria > Hyphomicrobiales > Phyllobacteriaceae > Mesorhizobium > Mesorhizobium sp. LSHC412B00. Next base: position 54,919 of record NZ_AYWB01000021.1, read on the forward strand.
GCTGAAGCCGGCACAGCGCCCGTCCATAAGCGCCTGGCGCAGGGCTGGTCGGTGGATGATGCCGGCGCGGAAGCGATCCGCTGCGCCCTCGTCCTGCTCGCCGATCATGAACTCAACGCATCGACCTTTGCCGCCCGCGTCGCAGCGTCCACAGGCGCCTCGCCTGCCGCATGCCTGCTGGCCGGCTTGGCAACGCTGTCCGGCCCGCGCCACGGTGGCGCCGGCGAAGCGGCGATGCAACTGGCTGAAGATGCAGCAGCCCACGGCGCGGATGCGGCGATCCGGCGCTGGCTCGGCCATGACCGGCCCTTGCCGGCGTTCGGCCATCCGCTCTATCCCGACGGCGATCCCCGTGCCACCGCACTTCTGGAAGTCATCCCTGTCGACGAGACGCTGCAACAGCTGCAAAAAGCCGCCATGGCGGCGACCGGCGCGCACCCCAACATCGACTTCGCCTTGGCCGCTCTGACGCGCGGCCTTGGCTTGCCGCGCGATGCACCGTTCCAGCTGTTTGCGCTCGGACGCAGTGTCGGCTGGGCCGCGCATATGGTCGAACAGATCATTAGCGGCAGCATCATCAGGCCGCGTGGCCGCTATGAGGGACGCGTGACTTAAGCCGACCTGGCCGTGTTCCCGAACCGCGCACGGTACGCGACGGGCGTCGTGGCGAATTGCCGGCGGAAGTGATGCCGCAACGTGCCTGCCGCGCCAAAGCCGGCGGTCTCGGCAATCCGTTCGATCGGCATGGCGGTGTCTTCCAGCAGCGTGCGCGCCCGCGAAAGCCGTTCCGACAGCAGCCAGCGCGCCGGCGTGACGCCGGTCGCGGCCGCGAACCGGCGCAGGAACGTCCGCTCGCTCATCCCGGCAAGCTCGGCCAAGATGGCGACGGGATAGTCGGCAGAAATATCGGCGCGCATCCTGTCGATCAACGGTCCAAGCCGGCTGCGCTCATGTGGCTCGGGTACGGAACTCTCGACATACTGCGCCTGGCCGCCGTCGCGATGCGGCGGCACGACCAGACGGCGCGCCACCATGTTTGCAGCCTTGGTGCCGAAGTCGCGCCGAACCAGATGCAGGCAAAGATCGATGCCCGCGGCACTGCCTGCCGATGTCAGCACATTGCCCTCATCGATGTACAAAACGTCCGGAATCACGGTGATGTCGGGGTACATCTCCGTCAGCTTCTCGCTGTAGCGCCAATGCGTGGTCGCTCTTTTGCCCGCCAGCAGGCCGGCGGCGGCAAGCACGAACACGCCCGAACAGATCGAAAGAATGCGAGAGCCGCGCTCGTGTGCCTTTCGAAGCGCCTCGATCAGCGCCGGCGGCACCGGAGCCTCCGTTCCGCGCCATCCCGGTACGATCACCGTGCCGGCCTGGCCGATCAGATCGATCCCGCCGTCGGCAACAATACGCACGCCGCCCAGCGCGCGCATTTCACCGGTATCAATACCGGCAACCGCAAAACGGTACCAATCCTCACCCATTTCCGGCCGGGGCAAGGCGAAGATCTCAACCGCCACGCCAAACTCGAACGTGCACAGCCCGTCATAGGCAACGGCAACGACAAGAGGGTTGGCAGGGCGCGGATTCGCAGAGGATGGCATGATCTTGACGATATATGGCAAAGCTGCCAGCTGCAATCGCCCTGCTTCCTGTCTTATCTATCCGTCGCATCAGCAATGGAGATACGAGGATGAGCCACGTGACAGACATTCCGGCGGCATCGCCGGATATCGCCCGCGACCATTTTCTGCGCCGGCTTTCCGTCGAGACCGACTGTTCCGACGTCGCCGCCGCACTGCGTGCCGGAGAGCCGGACTTTGTTCTCCTGCATGTGGTCGGTTCGCCGGAAGCCTATGGACGCCGCCATGTGCCGGGCGCGCTGCATCTGCCCCACCGCGAAATATCGGCCGGGCGGATGGTGCAATGGCCCGAAAGGACGCTGTTCGTCGTCTATTGCGCGGGACCGCATTGCAATGGCGCGGATCAGGCGGCCTTCAAGCTGGCCAGCCTCGGTCGTCCCGTGAAGATCATGATCGGCGGCATAACCGGTTGGCAGGACGAGGACCTTCCTTTCGCTTCAGGCAAGGAGCCCGGTGTCTTGCACGCGTGAGGCCACGCGATATGGTCGGCCTTGAAGACTGAGCAAGCATGCAGAAGGCGATGGTTAGAATTCGTCCATTCGAGCGCCAGGATGTCGGTGCGGTGCTCGCCCTCATGCGGGCGCTAGCTGTCTTCGAGGGTTATGACGACAAGCTTCGCGTCACCGAAGCGAACCTCATCGAGCACGGGCTGGGGCCATCGCCCCGGTTCGGCGTGTTGGTGGCGGAGCGAGAGGGCGTGATCGTCGGCATCGCCGTCCACTACCTCATCCCCTGGACCTACGACCTGAAGCCGGTTGTCTGGCTGAAGGAACTCTACGTCACTGAAGCGACGCGCGGCATGGGGGTCGGCCATGCGCTTGTTGAACAGCTTCGCCAACACGCTTTGAGCATTGGCGCCTCCGCCATCAAATGGACGGTGCTGAAATCCAACTCGCCGGCCAAAGCCTTCTACCGCTCGCTCGACGGCCAGCCCGACGATATCTGGGAACCGTGGCAGCTGAAAATCGACCCGTGACGGCCGCCTCGACCAACTGAGGGCGGTCGACCATGCGGCGGTCGCTTACGACATGGTGTCGAGCTTGCGCTGCATGGCGGCGATCTGTTGCTTCAGTTCCTGAAGGTCGTCGCCGCTCTTTTCCGGGACATCCTTGCGGGCCGGCTCGGGTGCAGCCGCGGCCGCAGCATTTGTGGCGGCGGTCGGGAAGGGCGTGAACAGGCGCATCGCGTTCTGGAACATTTCCATGTTGCGGCGTGTCTGCTCTTCCAGCGCCTTGATCGGCGTGGCGATCTTCATCACATCCAGCGGCGACTTGCCGATCGCGCCCTTCATCTGCTCGCGGAACCGCTCCTGTTCCTTGGAGAAGGCCATCATCGACTGTTCGAGGAAGCTCGGCACGATCTGCTGCATCTGGTCGCCATAGAAAGCGATCAACTGGCGCAGGAACGGGATCGGCAGCATGTTCTGCCCATCCTTGTTCTCCAGTTCGAAGATGATCTGCGTCAGCACCGGATGGGTAATGTCGTCACCGGTCTTGGCGTCCTGGACGGTGAACTCCTCGCCCTTCTTGACCATCTCGGCCAGATCCTCGAGCGTCACATAGGTGCTGGTGCCGGTATTGTAGAGCCGGCGATTGGCATATTTCTTGATAATGATAGGGTCGTCTTTCGCGGCCATCAGCATCCTCCCGGGACACCGGCGCGCCTGAGTAAGCCGCCGGTAACGATTGCGCCATTTTTAAGGATATGCGCAAAAGCTCTATAATTCCAAGCGCTTTGTGCAGTGCGGCATCATTTATTGCTGCATGGCCGGCCAATTATGCTGCGCAGCAAAGGTTGGGCGATCGCGCCGGCCGCTCGCGCCCTGCTTGCGGCGCTTGGCCGGCATGCCCATTTCCGGTTTGACTTGGGGTGTGGAACGGGCAAGAAAAGTCCCAACAAGCCCCCAAGAACACGACACCTCGAAGTCTGGAGAGAAAAATGTCCGCTTCCAATTCAATCGTCGTTGCCAGCGCCGCACGCACGGCTGTCGGCTCCTTCAACGGCGCCTTCGCCGCCACCCCGGCGCATGAACTTGGCGCCGTCGTCATCAGGGAGCTTTTGGCGCGCGCCGGCGTCGAGCCGGGCGAAGTCGACGAGGTCATTCTCGGCCAGGTGCTGACCGCCGCGCAGGGCCAGAACCCCGCCCGCCAGGCGTCGATCAATGCCGGCCTGCCCAAGGAGACCACCGCCTGGGGGCTCAACCAGGTTTGCGGCTCGGGCCTGCGCGCCATCGCGCTCGGCATGCAGCAGATCGCCGCCGGCGACGCCACGGTGATCATCGCCGGCGGCCAGGAATCGATGTCGCTGTCGCCGCACGCCGAGCACCTGCGCGCCGGCGTCAAGATGGGCGACTACAAGATGATCGACACCATGATCAAGGACGGGTTGTGGGACGCCTTCAACGGCTACCACATGGGCAACACCGCCGAGAACGTCGCCCGCCAGTTCCAGATCACCCGCGACGACCAGGACCAGTTTGCGCTGGCCTCGCAAAACAAGGCCGAGGCCGCGCAGAAGGCCGGCAAGTTCAAGGACGAGATCGTCGCCTTCACGATCAAGGGCAGGAAGGGCGACACTGTCGTCGACCAGGACGAGTACATCCGCCACGGCGCCACCATCGACGCCATGTCCAAGCTGAAGCCGGCTTTCGACAAGGACGGCACCGTGACCGCCGCCAACGCGTCGGGCATCAATGACGGCGCCGCCGGCGCGCTGCTGATGAGCGAGGCTGAAGCCACAAGGCGCGGCATCACCCCGCTGGTGCGCATCGCCTCATGGGCGACGGCCGGCGTCGATCCGGCGATCATGGGCACCGGACCTATTCCCGCCTCGAAGCGGGCGCTCGAGAAGGCCGGCTGGTCGGTCAAGGACCTCGACCTTGTCGAGGCCAATGAAGCCTTCGCTGCGCAGGCCTGCGCCGTCGACAAGGGCATGGGCTGGGATACGTCGATCGTCAACGTCAATGGCGGCGCCATCGCCATCGGCCATCCGATCGGCGCGTCGGGCGCCCGCGTCTTCAACACGCTGGTTTTCGAGATGCGCCGCCGCCGCGCCAAGAAGGGCCTTGCCACGCTGTGCATCGGCGGCGGCATGGGCGTCGCTCTGTGCGTGGAAGCGCTGTGAACAAGAAGTGAGTAGTGAATAGGGAGTAGTGAATAGGGAAGAAGGAGCAGCGCGGCGGGATATCGATCCCTACTCGCTATTCCCTACTCCCTATCCCCTTCTTCCGACCAAAGGGAGGAAGAACTTTCAATGACCAAAGTAGCGCTCGTCACCGGTGGATCGCGCGGCATCGGCGCCGCCATATCGATCGGCCTGAAGAATGCCGGTTACACCGTTGCCGCCAACTATGCCGGCAATGACGAGGCAGCGGGGAAGTTCAGCGCACAAACCGGCATCAAGGCCTACAAATGGTCGGTCGCCGACTACGACGCCTGTGCCGCCGGAATCAAACAGGTCGAGGCCGATCTCGGCCCGGTCTCGGTGCTGGTCAACAATGCCGGCATTACCCGCGACGCCATGTTCCACAAGCTGACGCGCGAGCAGTGGAAGGAAGTCATCGACACCAATCTGTCTGGGGTCTTCAACATGACGCATCCGCTGTGGGGCGGCATGCGCGACCGCAAATTCGGCCGCGTCATCACCATCTCCTCCATCAACGGCCAGAAAGGCCAGGCCGGCCAGGTCAACTATTCCGCCGCAAAGGCCGGCGACATCGGCTTCTCGAAGGCGCTGGCGCAGGAGGGCGCGCGCGCGGGCATCACAGTCAATGTCATCTGCCCCGGCTACATCGCCACCGAGATGGTCAAGGCGATCGACGAGAAGGTGCTGAATGAACGCATCATTCCGCAGATCCCGGTCGGCCGCCTCGGCGAACCGGAAGAGATCGCGCGTTGCGTCGTCTTCCTCGCCTCTGAGGACGCCGGTTTCATCACCGGCTCGACCATCACCGCCAATGGCGGCCAGTACTTCGTCTGAACGACAGCAATTTCGCCCGGTAGGACGGGCCGCCTTATGGCCCGTTTTTCATCGCCGGCCGGCGATGTTCCCCGGGCTGCGCGCGAGACATTGACCCGTTCCGGCACGCAAAGATTAACGATTTTTAGGCGCCCTGTGCAAAACCCGGTTCGCAAGCTGTGAATTCTCGGTGGACAAGCTGTGGATAACACAAGATGTTGGGGTGAACAAACCAGGAAAATCCCGCCATCGCTGATTCGTCACCCATTCGTTCCGGCTTTGAGCGGAACGTTAACGACCAAGGCCGAATACCACCGGAAAATGGTTAAGGCCGATTAAGAAAATTCAGCAATTTCATAATGTTGGCCGAGGCGTATCGGATCACGACGATGCCCGGCCGGCAAAGGTTAACGCCAATGGTCGCCTTGCAGGAATCGGGCCAGTTTCCGCGATTCAGCATATGGTGAGACTCAGGCTCGCAAAATCCACATGTAGCCGTGAACAAAAGCTGAATCTGCCGGAGTCACTGATTCGTCTCCGATTCGTTCCAGACTCGTTCCAACTGTTAATTGAGACCTCAACGACGAACCGTGGGACTGCCGGCCGGAACATTCCGCTTTCGCTTCGCGCCTGAAATCCCTATGTGTCGCCTGTCATACGCGCCACGCGAGGCGCGCTCCCGACAACACGATGCAGAAAGCCTCATCTCCAGGCCGATGAACATCCAGCCGAAACACACCGAGCCGCTGATCCTGTCGGGCCGCGACGTGACTGCCGTGCTGGGTCCGACCAACACCGGCAAGACCCATCTCGCCATCGAGCGCATGGTGGCGCATGAGAGCGGCATTATCGGGCTGCCGCTCCGCCTTCTGGCGCGCGAGGTCTATGCCCGCGTCTGCGAAAAGGTCGGCGCCCACAAGGTGGCGCTCATCACCGGCGAGGAAAAAATCCAGCCGCCCGGCGCGAAATATTCGGTCTGCACCGTCGAAGCCATGCCGCGCGAGACCGACGTTGCCTTCGTCGCCATCGACGAGGTGCAACTCGCCGGCGACCTCGAGCGCGGCCACATCTTCACCGACCGTATCCTGCACCTGCGCGGCCGCCAGGAAACGCTGCTGCTCGGCGCGGCCACCATGCATGGCATCCTGCAAAAGCTGCTGAGAGGCGTCTCGGTGGTGACGCGCCCTCGCCTGTCGCACCTGGCCTATGCCGGCTCGAAGAAATTGACCCGCCTGCCGCGGCGTACGGCGATCGTCGCTTTCTCCGCCGACGAGGTCTATGCCATCGCTGAGCTGATCCGCCGCCAGCAAGGAGGAGCGGCGGTCGTGCTCGGCGCGCTGTCGCCCCGCACCCGCAATGCCCAGGTGGCAATGTTCCAGGCAGGCGACGTCGACTATCTCGTCGCCACCGACGCCATCGGCATGGGGCTCAACCTTGATCTCGATCATGTCGCCTTCGCCCAGAACCGCAAATTCGACGGCTATCAGTACCGCAACCTGACGGCGGCCGAGCTCGGCCAGATCGCCGGCCGCGCCGGCCGCCATCTGCGCGACGGCACCTTCGGCGTCACCGGCCAGGTCGATCCGCTGGACGAGGAACTGGTCAAGCGCATCGAGGGGCACGAGTTCGATCCGGTGAAGGTGCTGCAATGGCGCACCGCGCATTTCGACTTCGCCAGCCTCGACGCGCTGAAGCGCTCGATCGAAACCAACGCGCCGGTCGAAGGCCTGACGCGGGCGCTGCCGGCGGTCGATGCCCAGGCGCTCGAACATCTCTCCCGCGACGAGGACATCCGCGCGCTGGCTACCAATGCCAAGCGCGTCGCGCTGCTGTGGGAAGCCTGCGCGTTGCCGGACTACCGCAAGATCGCGCCGGCCCAGCACTCCGACCTGATCGCTTCTATCTACACCGACCTCGCCAAACACGGCCATGTCGACGAGAACTACATGGCCGAGCAGGTGCGCCGCGCCGATACGACCGAGGGGGACATCGACACGCTGTCGCACCGCATTGCGCAGATCCGCACCTGGACATTCGTGTCCAACCGGCCGGGCTGGCTGGCCGATCAGGCACACTGGCGGGAAAAGACGCGCGAAATCGAAGACAGATTGTCGGATGCGCTGCATGAGCGGTTGACGAAACGGTTTGTAGACCGCAGGACTTCCGTCCTCATGCGGCGCCTTAGAGAAAATACAATGCCTGAAGCCGAAATCAGTCCTACCGGAACCGTCCTTGTCGAAGGCCATCATGTCGGCGAGTTGCAAGGGTTCCGCTTCACCGCCGACCAGAGCGCCGGCGGCGAAGACGCCAAGGCCGTGCGTACGGCAGCGCAAAAAGCGCTGGCCGCCGAGTTCGAGGCACGTGCCGAACGCTTCGGCGCCTGCGCCAATGGCGACCTTGCGCTCGGCTCCGACGGCACGCTGCGCTGGATCGGCGCGCCGATCGGCACGCTGGTTGCCGGCGAGGACGCGCTGAAGCCGCGCCTGGTGCTTTTGGCCGACGAGCAGTTGACCGGTCCCGCCCGCGACAAGGTCGCCGCGCGCGCCGAGCGCTTCGTCAATTTCCAGATCGAATCCTTGCTGAAGCCGCTGGTCGACTTGAAGAATGCCGAGCAGATCGCCGGCATCGGCCGTGGCATCGCCTTCCAACTCGTCGAGCATTTCGGCCTCATCAACCGCCGCGACATCGCCGAGGAAATGAAGTCGCTCGACCAGGAGGGTCGCGCCGCCTTGCGCCGGCTCGGTGTGCGCTTCGGCGCCTACCACGTCTTCGTGCCGGCGCTGATCAAGCCGGCGCCCGCCGGACTGATCACGCTTTTGTGGGCGCTGAAGAACGACGGCAAGGACAAGCCCGGCTTTGGCGACGTCGTGCACGCGCTGGCCTCCGGCCGCACCTCGGTGGTCATCGATCCGGCTTTCGACAAGAGCTTCTACAAGCTCGCCGGCTACCGTAATCTCGGCCGCCGCGCCGTGCGCATCGACATTCTGGAACGGCTGGCCGACCTGATCCGGCCTGCGACCAACTGGAGGCCCGGTCTGGGACAGCGCCCGGACGGCGCCTATGACGGCCAGTCCTTCATGGTGACGCCGCCGATGATGTCCATCCTCGGCGCCACCGCCGACGACATGGAAGAGATCCTGAAAGGTCTCGGCTATCGCGCCGAGCCGAAGCCGCCGGCAGAGGTCAAGGCGCGGCTGGAAGCACAGGACAACGCGGCGCGGGAAGCGGCTGCCGCCAAGCTGGCTGCGGACGCGGCTGCAAAAGCTGAACAGGCCAAGGCGACGGAAGCCGCTGCAAGCGAAGCCGTCGCTGAAGCGCCGGCCGTTGGATCGGAGCCGGATGCGGTTGCCGCCGCTGAGCCTGCGGCTGAGCAGCCCGTCGCCGAAGCCGCAGCGGAGGCTGTTGCTGCGGACGCTCAGCCGGGCGCGCCTCCCGAGGGTTCGGAGCCAACTGCGGCCGTTGAAGCCACCGCCGAAGCTCCAGCCATCGCGGAAGCAACGGCAGAGCCCGTCGCGGAAGAACAGGTCGAAGCTCCCCAAGTCGAAGCCCCCATAGAAATCACGGAAGAAGCTCCGGCTGTTGCAGAAGCTGACGACACCGTCCCCGAAAGCGCCGACGCCACCGTCGCCGAAAACGCCGACGCCCTTACCTCCCCCTCGATGGGGGAGGTCGCGGCGCGAAGCGACGCGGGTGGGGGTGACAGCGCTGACGAAACCGATAGTGCAGACCGCGTAGCCGATGCAGGCGCAACCGCCGACGCCGGCGCTGCCCCCACCCCGGCGCTGCGCGCCGACCCTCCCCACGAGGGGGAGGGTGGAAGCGCTGAGCCTGTCCCCGAGGCCGAAGCGCCAAAGCCCATCTTGCTGTGGCGGCAGGGTCGTTTCGAGCAGCGCCCGCGCCATCGTCAAGGCCGGGACAATCGCCCGCGTAACGGCCAGGCTGGCCGCGCCGATGCGCCGGCCGACGCTGCCGGCGGACAGCCGGCACCGGGCGAACGGTCGGCCTATCAGGGCCGGCGCGACCAGCGCGACGGTGCCGCCAAGCCACGCTTCGACCGTTCGAAGTTCAAGCCCAAGCCGCAGGCCGAGGGCGAACAGCGCCGCGACGGCAAGCCGCAAGGCGAGCGTCCGCGCGAGGGCCGGCCTGACTGGAAAGGCGGCAGGCCGGAAGGCAAAGGCGGACCGCAAGGCGCCAAGCCGGCTTTCCAAGCCAAGCCACGCGAGGAACGCCCTGCGCGCTTCGATCCGGACTCGCCCTTCGCCAAGCTCGCCGCATTGCGCGACCAGCTGAAGAAATAAGCCCCAGGTTCGCTGCGATGGTTGCTGAAGGTCGTCAGCGCATCGACAAGTGGCTGTTCTTTTCGCGCGCGATAAAATCGCGCTCGCTGGCGGCCAAGCTGGTTGTCGCCGGACGCGTCCGCATCAACAGCGACAAAGCAGCGCAGGCCTCCGATCTGGTCAAGCCTGGCGACGTTTTGACCATTACGCACGAGCGCCGCATTTTCATTTGGAAGGTGCTTGGCACCGGCGTGCGGCGCGGTCCGGCCGAGGAAGCGCGCACGCTCTACGAGGACATGTCCCCGCCGCCGGCGCCGAAAGGCGAGGCTGTTGCCGATGCCATTCCGGCGCTGCGCGACGCCGGCAGCGGCCGGCCGACCAAGAAAGAGCGCAGGCAAACCGACCGGCTGTTCGGCGAAGACTGAAGCCTTGGCCGTCTGCGCCATGCCGGCGGTCTGGAATTTCATTCCGGACACGCGGGCCCCGCCTGCAATGGCTGCCCTTGCAAGCGGCAGGCAAAGGCGTTACCTCACCAAAAAAGCCGCCGCATCGGCCCGAAAATCGGAAATCGATTTTTCGGAAGGCACGATGCGCAGATTCAAAGTGTCAGAGCGTACTTTGTGCGTCCAATTGGACGCACGTCGCTCTAGCAAGAACGGGACGTCCCGGAGCCGACCAATGACCTATGTCGTGACCGACAACTGCATCAAATGCAAGTACATGGACTGCATCGAGGTCTGTCCGGTCGACTGCTTCTACGAGGGCGAGAACATGCTTGTCATACATCCCGACGAGTGCATCGACTGCGGCGTCTGCGAACCGGAATGCCCGGCCGATGCAATCAAGCCCGACACCGAGCCGGGCCTCGACAAATGGCTGCAGGTCAACACCGAATACGCCGAGAAATGGCCCAACATCACCGCCAAGAAGGAGCCTCCGGCAGATGCCAAGAGCTTCGACGGCGAAGCCGGCAAGTTCGAGAAATATTTCTCCGCCGAGCCCGGCGAAGGCGACTGAGCACATGACGCTGGAATCGGAATCGATTTCGGAAAGGGTGATGCGCAAAGCAAAAAAGTGCGGCCTATTGGATCGTCATAACGCTGCGTAACGCGCATCATACATTAACTGCCTTGACAGGCGGCGATGGCGCTCGACCTTCGCGTTTGCAGCAAAACCTTGATTCTTCCGACTTTTTGTGCTACACCAGTTGAAACATGCCGGTGACACAACGTCGATTTATGGCGCAAGCGCCCCAAATCACTGAAAGGTGAAATCCCCAATCGGACCAGAGCGATCTGGGCCAGGCAGTCGCTATGTATGCGGTTTGCCGGTCCCGGCTTTTTCCGATGGGTTCATCTGTTGTGCGGCTAACGATCGGTGTCCCCGGTCGCATGCGTTCGGACCGGCAGGCCGCCGGTGCCACAACAAGGAGTTCAGGGCGTAATGGCAACGATCACCCCGCAGAAGAAGTCCACCTCGGCACGCCACGGTTTCAAGACCGGCGAGTACATCGTCTATCCGGCACACGGCGTCGGCCAGATCGTCTCGATCGACGAGCAGGAAGTTGCGGGCCACAAGCTGGAACTGTTCGTCATCGACTTCCAGAAGGACAAGATGCGCCTGAAGGTTCCGGTCGCCAAGGCGACCTCCATCGGCATGCGCAAGCTGTCGGAAGAGGATTATGTCGAGCGCGCGCTGAAGGTCGTGCAGGGCCGCGCCCGCGTCAAGCGCACCATGTGGTCGCGCCGTGCGCAGGAATATGATGCCAAGATCAATTCGGGCGACCTGATCTCGATCTCGGAAGTCGTGCGCGACCTCTACCGTGCCGACAACCAGCCGGAACAGTCCTATTCCGAGCGTCAGCTCTATGAGGCGGCACTCGACCGCATGGCGCGCGAGATCGCGGCAGTCAACCGCATGTCGGAAACCGAAGCCGTGCGCCTGATCGAGGTCAACCTCAACAAGGGCCCGAAGCGCGGCGCCAAGGCCGACAATGAGGAAGCCGAGCAGGAAGAAGCTGCCTGATCGCTTTCACCGTCGAAATCATGAAAAACCCGGCCTTGTGCCGGGTTTTTGTTTTTACCCCCTTGTGGGGTTCCAAGGACGGGCGAGACCCGTGGCTCGCCCAGGCAGGGTCGCTGCGAAGCAGCGAGGATGGGGACGACACCAGACCGCACCCGGACCTTCCGTCCGACCTCCCCACAAGGGGAACGTAGAAGGCTCAGCCGCCGGCTTCCTTCTCCGCCTCCTGCTTCAGCGTCGCAATAAAACGCTTGGTCCGTTCCCGCTCCGGATTGCTGAACACCACGGTGGACGGCCCCTTCTCGACGACGACACCAGCATCGAGGAACACCACCTCCTGCGCGATCTTGGAGGCAAGGCGAAGGTCGTGCGTGGCCATCACCATGGTGGTGCCTTCGCTGGCGAGTTTTCCGAGCACGTCGACCACTTCCTGCGCCAGTTCCGGATCGAGCGCCGAGGTCGGCTCGTCGCAAAGCAGAACCTTGGGCGACGGCGCCAGGGCGCGGGCGATGGCCACACGCTGCTGCTGGCCGCCCGACAGCGTTGCCGGCCAATCGTCCGCCTTGTGCGCCATGCCGACCTTCTCGAGCAGCGCCAGTGCCCGCTCGCGCGCCTTTGCCGTCGGCCATTTGAGCACCGTCACCAGGCCTTCCATGACGTTCTCGATCGCGGTGCGATGCGGGAACAGCTGGAAGTTCTGGAACACCATGCCGGTCTGCAGCCGCAGGCGCTGGATGTCGCGGCTGGGGATCTTGATGCCGGGACGGAATTCCAGCGTCTCGTCGCCGATGCGCACCATGCCCGAGGTCGGGATCTCCAACAGGTTGATGCAGCGCAGCAGAGTGCTCTTGCCACCGCCGGAGGGACCGACAAGCGCGGTGACGCTGCCTTCGGCAATGGTGACCGTCACGCCCTTCAGCACCAGATTGTCGCCGAAGCGCTTTTCGATATCGGTGAGGCCGATCATGAGCGCGCCTCCAGGAAGCCGCCATAGCGGTTGAGCCGCTCCTCCAGCCGCGTCTGCAAGGCCGAAAGCACCGAGCTCATCGCCAGATAAAGGATCGCCGCCTCGACATAGAGGATCAGCGGTTCATAGGTGGTGGCGACGATGCGCTGCGCCGCCTGGAACATCTCCGGCACGGTGATGGCGGCGGCCAGCGACGTATCCTTGACCAGCGAGATGAAGGTGTTGGACAGCGGCGGCACGGCGACGCGGCCGGCTTGCGGCAGGATGGTGCGCCGCATCGCCTGGCTCCAGGTCATGCCGATCGAATAGGCCGCTTCCCACTGGCCCTTCGGCACCGAGCCGATCACGGCGCGGATAATTTCCGAACTGTAGGCGCCTATGTTGAGGGTGAAGCCAATCAGCGCCGCCGGAAAAGCATCCAGCAATATGCCGACCGAAGGCAGGCCGTAAAAGATCAGGAACAGCTGCACCAGAAGCGGCGTGCCGCGAAAGATCCAGACATAGAAGCGGACCACGGCAACCAGAGGCTTGGGGCCGAACAGCCGCACCAGGGCGACAACCAGGCCGACGAACAGGCCGAGTGCGAACGATAGCAATGTCAGCGGTACGGTGAAGATCAACGCCGCCCACAGCAGTGTCGGCAACGAGTCCAGCATCAGGTGTAGCCAGTGCGGCACGAACGGCTCCTCCCTCACAGACCGCCGCGGTGACGGCAGTGCGATTGTGTGCTTCTCATATCATGCGAATAACGGCGAGCCGTCAAAGACGGCCCGCCGCTATTTGTCATTGCCGGCAAACCGCCGGGAGATGGTCTTTACTGCGAGACATCCTGGCCGAAATAGGTATCGGCGATCTTCTTGTAGGTGCCGTCGGCCTTGATGTCGGCCAGCGCCTTGTTGATCGCCGCGACCAGCTCCGGATCACCCTTGCGCACGATGACGCCGGAATAGTCGGCGTTCTCTTCCTGCGCGGCGATCTTCACATTGGCGTCCGGCTTGTGCTTCTTGAAGTCGAGGAAAGACAGGCTGTCATTGATGGTGGCGTCGGCGCGGCCGGTGAGCAGCAGCTGGATCGACTGGTCGAAGCCGTCGGTGCCGACAAGTTCGGCGCCGTTGGTCTCGGCGAGCTTGCCGAAATTCGATGTCAACGACTGTGCCGACTTCTTGCCCTTGAGGTCGGCGAAGGTCTTGATGTCGGTGTTGTCGCCGCGCACGATCAGCACGGCCTTGGAGGCGATGTAAGGATCGGAGAAATCGTACTTGGCCTTGCGCGCGTCGGTGATGCCGACCTCGTTGATCACGGCGTCGTAGCGGTTGGCGTCGAGGCCGGCGATCAGCCCGTCCCATTTGCCTTCGAGGAACTCGACCTTGACGCCGAGCTTGTCGCCGATCGCCTTGGCGATCTCGACGTCGAAGCCGACCAGCGCGCCGGAAGCATCATGATAGGTGAAGGGCGCATAGGTGCCTTCGGTGCCGACCTTGAGTGTGCCGGCCTGCTTGATCTGGTCGAGATTGGCGCCGGCGTGGCCTGATGTAACAGCCAGAACCTGCAGCGTTCCGGCGATGATGAGCGAATTGAGCCATTTCATTTCTATGTGATCCCGTCCTTGGCCGGTGTCCGGCGCTTGTGAGAGCCGGAAACTGACAGATACAGCGCAGCAAAATAAGGAACCAGATTTCAAAAAAACGGCGATCCAGAAATCAGATTCTCAAAGCAGCTCCGATCGGTGCCAATAGTCCCGATCTGCGGTGTCGATGCGCCCTGTCGGACCGCACAAAACAACCGCCCTCGGCGGCGGAACCAATCCCCGGTATGGCACGTTCATGGCTTGTTGTAGGGCGCCGCGTTTCCATTTCAAGAACCCTTGGCTGCGCTAGGCCCGAAGCAATTCCAGGAAAGTGGGAAAGCGGTTTCCTTCGGAATTGCGTCAAACAGAGATAACGGCCGCCAGGCCGTCCGAAAATGTCCGGGAGCAGGAGCGCGGCATGATCGAAGACACGGCAGGACGGACCATGGTCCGCACGGCAATGAAAGCCCCCTACCTCGAGCGCGATGAGGAACATGTTCTCGCCTTGCGCTGGAAGGAGGACCAGGATCAGCAGGCGCTGCATCAGATCACCGTCGCCCATATGCGGCTGGTCATCTCCATGGCTTCGAAGTTCCGACATTACGGCCTGCCGCTCGGAGATCTGGTCCAAGAGGGCCATGTCGGGCTGCTGGAAGCAGCCGCGCGTTTCGAGCCGGAGCGCGAGGTGCGCTTCTCGACCTATGCGACATGGTGGATCCGCGCTTCGATGCAGGACTATATCCTGCGCAACTGGTCGATCGTTCGCGGCGGCACCTCTTCGGCGCAAAAGGCGCTGTTCTTCAACCTGCGGCGCCTGCGCGCCCGTCTTGCCAATGGCGCCGAGCCGATCTCCAACGCCACGCTCTACCGCGAAGTCTCGGTAGCCCTAGGCGTCTCCGAGGCCGATGTCGCGAAGATGGATTCCAGGCTTTCAGCACCTGACTCTTCGCTCAACGCACCGCTCGCCGACGAAGCTGGCACCACCGAGCGGATGGACTTCCTGATTTCGGACGATCCATTGCCTGACGAGGTCGCCGGCGACACCATCGACGTCGAACGGCGCCTGATGTGGCTGAAGACGGCGCTCCGCGCGCTCAATGCCCGCGAACTCAGGATCATCGAGGAGCGCCGGCTGAGCGACGAAGGTGCGACGCTTGAGGCGCTTGGCGAGACGCTCGGCATTTCCAAGGAGCGTGTCCGGCAGATCGAGGCCCGCGCCATGGAAAAGCTCAAGCTCGCGCTGGTGAAGCAGAATCCGGAGTTCATGGCGGCCTGAGATTGCCAGGAACGGGGTACCCCGAGTTATCTCAGAAAAGTTATCTCAGAAAAAAGCACTACGAAGGCTGGGGTTTCTGACGAAGACCGGCGCTATCTGTCCGTGACGATCTTGACCTTGTCGCCGGCCGAAACCGAGGCGCCCGGCGACATCGCGTTGAGCACGCGGAACAGATCGAGCTTGCGGTCGACGCCGACCATCTGCGCCGAAAGTGTGCCCATCGTCTGCCCGGCCTGTACCGTGACGACGCGGATATGCAGCGGCTTCAGTGCCGCCTTCTCGGCGGGGCTGAGCACGCGGAACGAACCGCTGACCGAGCGTGCCACCGGATCGAGTGTCGTGCTGGCCGAGGGGGCCGCTGTCAAAAGCCGGTAGACCTGACCGCCGGCGCGGATCACCGCAATGTCGAACTGCCAGCCATCGGCGCCGGCGTGCGCGGTCGCCGCCTGGTTGCCGTCGATCGTCTCCTGGCGCACACTGGTCTCGTCGAGACCGGCCACCCAGCCGCTTCTGATGTAGTCGGTCAGCGCACGATCCTTGTCGATCGACACACCGTCGAAGCGGATCGCCATGTCGCCGGGACCGGTCGCCGTCACCGCCGCCGCCGAATTGTCGATGATGAAGCCGTCGGGCACCGTGAACGAAACGCCGAGGCCCGGATGCAGGAAGGTCTGGCCGCGCACATAGCCCTCTTCCGGCGTGTCGCCATAGAGCAGGCCGTCTATCCCGGCCAGGAAGGAATCGCGGTCGCGGGTGCCGATGCCCGGCGCGCCGAACTGGCGGGCGTGGCGCTGCGCCAGATCAATTCGCTGCGGCGTGTTGGGGTGCGTGGCCAGGAAGTCGAGGCTGGCGTCGGTGGCGCCGCTGATCGAGCGGAAATCGGTATAGGCCGACATCGACTGCAGGAAACGCCCGGCGGCATAGGGATCGTAACCGGCCTCGCCGATCGACTTGATGCCGATGGCGTCTGCCTCCAGCTCCTGGTTGCGCGAGAACTGCGCCAGCCTCAGCTTGCCGCGGATCAATGCCTGCTTGGCGGTCGGGCTGTCGCCCAGCACATCGGAGACCACCTTGGTCGCCAGGCCTTCCTCGGCCTCGAGCTGCTGGCGCTGCAAGCCGTGATTGGCGGTGACGTGGCCCATCTCATGCGCGATGACGGCGGCGAGTTCAGCCGAATCATTGGCCAGCGCCAGCAGGCCGCGGGTGACGTAGAGATAGCCGCCCGGCAGCGCGAAAGCGTTGACGTTGGGCGAATTGAGGATGGTGATGCGATAGGTCTGGGTCGGATTGGCCGACACCACGGTCAGGCTGCCGACAACCTTGGCCACCATGCGCTCGAGCTTGGGATCGGAATATTCGCCGCCATAGGTGGCAAGGATGCGCGGATGTTGCGCCTTCGCCAGTTCGGCAAGCTTGCTGTTGGCGGCGACATTGTCGACCGTGATCGGCTTGTCGGAAGGCTGGAAGCCGGATTCCTGCACTTCGGGAGGCGTGAACATCTGGCAGCTGGCCAGCGCCACGGCAAGGCCGGCCAGCGCGAGGAAGCGCACCAGCGGTCTGCGTTTCAAAGTGTCAGTGCCGGTCGGCAGCACGGCGTTCCTTCAGCTCTCGGCGCATGATTTGGACCGGGGTCCGCGCCAGCGAAAAATCGGTTTTCGTTGGCAATCCTGCACACATCAAAAAACCTACAGCGTTTACGCATCCGGCCGGGTGCGGCGCTGTAGGGGCAAATCACGGCTCGTGCCGGACCAGTACTAAGCGGACCTAGCCACATCGACTGGACCATGGCAAGCAAGCGCCACATCACCTGTAGCCGGTTTGGTCGTAAATTATGTCCGCTTCCGGGCAATATCGCGTGATCCGCCCGAACTTGCGCCGATATAGCGCCGAAACGCTTCAGGGCCAGTGCCGTCGAAAAAATCGGCGGCAGGTCCCGTCGCGGCAACCCTGCCATTGTCCAGAAAAACCATCTGCTCGCCGATACGGCGAGCGTCTTCCGGCTGATGCGTGACGAACAGCACCGTCATCGCCCGCTCGGCATGAACGCCGGCCACCAGGTCGAGCATGTCGTCGCGCAGTGCTGGCCCGAGCGAAGCGAACGGCTCGTCGAGCAGCAGCACCGGCCGGTCGCGCACCAGAACGCGGGCGAGCGCCACGCGCTGCCTTTCGCCGCCGGAGAGTTCGCGCGGCAGGCGCATTTCCTTGCCGGCCAGGCCGACGCGGTCAAGCGCCTCGGCGATTGCGGCGCGATCGGCGTCGGTCAGGTTGAGAGATGGCGAGCGGCCGAGCCCGACATTCTTCTCCACCGAGAGATGAGCAAACAGATTGTTTTCCTGGAATACCATCGACACCGGCCGCACCGAAGGCGGCTCGGCGCCGACATCGGCGCCGCCGATCAGCACACGACCGAACTCCGGCGTCTCGAAACCAGCCACCAGATTGAGCAAGGTCGATTTGCCCGAACCACTTGCCCCCATGATGGCGGTGATCTTCGATGTATCGAATTCGACATCGAACAGGAATGACGTTTCGCCATAGCTGAACGAGACCGTGTCCAGCCGGACAGTCGTGCCTTTCTCCACAGCGGACGTCACGATCTCTCTCCCCGTCCCAGCCAGTCTGCCGCGACCACCAATGCAAGGCAGACCGCCCCGAGCAGCAAAGCCAGCCCGGCAGCATCGGCCGTGCGATAGCTGCCCATGCGCGCCAGCAGGAGATAGGGCAAGGTCTGCACCGAATCGCTGCCGAACAGCGCGATGACGCCGAGATCGCCGAGCGACAGCGCCATGGCGAAGGCAAAGCCGGTGGCCAGCGGCCGCCGGAGCGACGGCCAGTCGACCAGAAGCAGCCGGTTCCAGCCCGCAATCCCGAGCTGCGCGCACAGCCTCTCATGGCGCTCGCTCGCCGCATCATAGGCCGGGCGCATCGCGCGGATGGCAAAGGGCATCGCCATCACCGCATTGACGGTGACGACCATGACCGGCGCGATGGCAAAGACATCGCTGACCGTGCGCAGCAGGAGAAACCAGCCGGCGCCGATGACGACGGGCGGCACGACGAGGACGAAGCCGGCGCCGGTGTCGGTGGCATGCTCGAGCAATGAACGGGCACTGGACCGGCGGCGCAGCGACAATGCCCGACGCGCCATGATCAGCGACAGCGACAGCGCCACCGAAAGTAGCGCCGCCGAGAAGGCGAGACCGGCGCTGGTCAGCGTCGCCTGACGCACGGCACTCTCGCCCGCCAACCGGCCGAGATCGGCGTCGAGGCCGGACGCGACGGTGGCCGCCATTGGTCCGGCGACGAACAGCAAGGCGAGCACGATCAGGACGGCGTTGAACGCTGTTTCTGCTTTGCCGGCCAAGTGATAGCGGCGCGGCGCGACAGGCAAATTGGCGTCGCCGGTCATATTGGCGCCAAGCCGCGTCAGCGCCAGCATGACGGCAAAAGTCAGCGCGATCTGCAGCACCGTCAGCGTCACCGCTCGCGCCGGATCGAAGTCGAAACGCAGTGCCTGATAGATGGCGACTTCCAGCGTCGTCGCCGCCGGCCCGCCGCCGAGGATCAGGACGATGGTGAAGGAGGTGATGCAAAGCATGAAGACAAGCCCGGCGACGCCCGGCAGCGCGGCGCGCAGCACCGGCCACTCGATCAGCCGGAAGGCTGGCCTCGCTCCCATGCCGAGCTGGTTCGCCAGCCGCCATTGATCGGCCGGCACCGTGCCCAGCGCTTCGAGGAACAGCCGGGTGGCCAGCGGCAGGTTGAAGAAGACGTGGGCGACGAGGATGCCCGGCAGCCCATAGATGTCGGGCCAGCTCTGGCCACCGATCGCGGCGAGATAACCGGCGCGGCCGTAGAGCGCCAGTATGCCCAGCGCTGCGACAATCGCCGGCAAGGCAAGGGGCACAGTGAACAGCTGCAGGATGAAGCCGCGTCCGAAGAAGCGCGGATGCCGCGACAGCGCGCGGGCGACGAACAGCGCCGGTACGACGGAAAGCAGCATCGAGAGCGCAGCCTGCCAGAGCGTGAAGCGGACAACGCGCAGGAGATAGAGGTCAAAGGCGGACGCGGCGCCGGAAAGGTCGTGCGCGCCTTCGCGGATAAGGCCGGCGAAGGCGCCACCGATCAGCAGCGCGATTGCCGCAAGCGCGACAATGCCGGCCGTGATGCGGGGGTCAGAGCGTTGCACTCTTTACCGGGCGTCGCGTTCCTTCGCGCCCCCCTCTGTCCTGCCGGACATCTCCCCCACAAGGGGGGAGATCAGCTATTTCCGCGCCCCGCTTATTCCTGCAACCTTGGCGACTGGCGAAATCGCCGACGATAGCCAATCTCCCCCCTCGTGGGGGAGATGTCCGGCAGGACAGAGGGGGGCGCCGTAGGGCACTCATCTTTCGATCATACAGCCAAAGCTATTTGCTCATCACCGCCAGCCATTCATCCACCCAGGCCTTGCGATTTGCCGCGACCTCTTCCGGGCTGAACAGCAAGGTCTTCGCCGGCTTGACCAGCCTATCAAAAGCCGGATTGAGCGGCTTGTCGGTTTTCCCGGCCGGGAACATCCAGTTGGTCTCCGGAATGACATCCTGGAATTTCGGCCCGGTCATGAAGGCCAGGAACTTCGCCGCCAGCGGGCTCTTCGCGCCCGTGGTGGTGATGCCGGCGACCTCGACCTGCAGATACTCGCCCTCCTCGAACGACGCCGCCTGGAAGCGCCCGGTGTTCTCGGCCACCATGTGGTAGGCCGGCGACGTCGTATAGGAAAGCACCATCGGCGCCTCGCCCTTGGTGAACAGGCCGTAGGCCTCGCTCCAGCCCGGCGTCACCGTCAGCACTTTGCCCTTGAGTTTCGCCCAGGCTTCCGGCGCCTTGTCGCCATAGACCGACTTGACCCACAGCAGCAGGCCGAGGCCCGGCGTCGACGTCCTCGGATCCTGGATGACGATCTTGTCGGCGGCATCGCCCTCGACCAATTCCTTCAGGCTCTTCGGTGGGTTCTTCAGCTTCTCGGTGTCGTAGACGACGGCGAAATAGCCATAATCATAGGGCACGAAAGTGTCGTCGCTCCAGCCGCCCGGCACGTTGTTTTCAGCCACCGCGCCATGTCGGACAAACAGGCCGGAAGCCTTGGCTTCCGCGGTGAGGTTGGTGTCGAGACCAAGCACGATATCGGCCTTGGTCGAGGCACCTTCGAGCTTGACGCGGTTGAGCAGCGCGACGCCGTCGGCCACCGAGACGAAGTCGACGCTGCAGCCGCACTCGGCCTCGAATTCCTTCTTCACCTGGGGGCCCGGACCCCAGTCGGCAGTGAAACTCTCATAGGTATAGATCGTGAGTTTTTCCTGCGCGGACGCAGGGATTGCCAGTAGCGACACAGCAAGCCCCAGCGCTGGGACAAGACGGGACAAAAAAATGCGCATCGGCGCCTCCTTCATTCGTGTTGAAAGGAATTGAGGCGTCGGGCTGTCCGAAGCGTCTAATCCCTCCGCCGGTACAAACCGGATCAGGTTCAGCGGGTTGGCGAGACTGCCTCTCAGCCGGTCCGCGAAGATCGCGTCCGGCACCCCGTTAGAGCGTTTCGACACATAGGCCCGGCCAAGGTGCCACGCAAGCGGAAGTTTGCCCGAGCATGATCCCGGAAAGTGGAATCCGTTTCCGGAAAAAGATCATGCTCCAACAAAGAGTGACGGTGCCGCTTAGCCTTCCGTTTCGTCGGCGGGGCTGGTAAGGGCCAGCGGATATGAGCACATTCACCATCCTGCTTGGCGGCGATCTCGTCCGCACGCCGCGGCTCGACCGCCAGGTCGCGGGCACGCGCGTCATCGCCGCCGACGCCGGCATCGATCATGCCCGCCTGCTCGGCGTGATGCCGGAGCTGTGGGTCGGCGATTTCGATTCCGTGCCGGCGGACCTGCCTGCCGATCTCGCCGCCGTGCCGCGGGAGGTGTTTCCTCCCGAAAAGGACAAGACCGATGGCGAACTGGCGATCGCGGCGGCATTGGAACGCGGCGCCACCAGCCTGGTGCTGGCCGGCGCTTTCGGCGGCAAGCGCGCCGACCACGCCTTCCTCCATCTGGCGCTCAGCCTGCGGCTGGCCGAGGCCGGCACAAAATTGCTGTTGACCAGCGGAGCGCAGGAAGGCGCCCCTCTGCTGCCTGGCAAGGCCGGCTTCGACTATGCCGACGGAACGCTGTTTTCGGTGCTCGGCTTTTCCGATCTTTCGGGCCTCACCGTGTCCGGCGCGAAGTGGCCGCTCGACCATGTCGAGGTCGTGTTCGGCTCGTCGCTGACCATCTCGAACGAGGTCAAGTCCAACACGACCGGGGGCGGCCTCGAAATCGCGCTCGGCCATGGCCGCGCGCTGCTGCTCGCCCACCCCTACCCCTTGCCTGAAAGCTGACATGGCCCCGCCCCTTCTCAACCTCGACGGGATAAGACTGACCTTTGGCGGCACGCCGCTGCTCGATGGCGCCGAACTGACGGCGTCCGCCGGTGACAAGATCGCGCTCGTCGGCCGCAACGGCTCCGGCAAGTCGACGCTCCTGAAGATTGCTGCTGGTCTGATCGAGCCGCAAGACGGCGAGGTCTTCCGCCAGCCTTCGGCAACGGTGCGCTATCTCCCGCAAATGCCCGACATGGACGGCTTTGCCAATGTGCGTGCCTATGTCGAGGCTGGGCTTGGGCCTGCCGACGATCCCTACCGCGCCACATATCTGATGGAGCATCTCGGCCTCGCCGGCACCGAGAACCCCAACGATCTCTCCGGCGGCGAGGCGCGCCGCGCAGCACTTGCCCGCGTCATGGCGCCCGAACCCGATATTCTGCTGCTTGACGAGCCGACGAACCATCTCGATTTGTCGGTCATCGAATGGCTGGAAGAAGAGCTTGTCCGGACGTCTTCGGCGCTGATCGTCATCTCGCACGACCGTCGCTTCCTCGAACGCGTCTCGCGCGCCACTGTCTGGCTCGACCGTGGCCAGACCCGCCGCCTCGACAAGGGCTTTGGCCATTTCGAGGAATGGCGCGACCTTGTGCTGGAAGAGGAAGAGCGCGAACAGCACAAGCTCGGCCGCCAGATCGTGCGCGAGGAGCATTGGCTGCGCTATGGCGTGACGGCTCGCCGCAAACGCAACATGCGCCGCCTGGGCGAACTGCAGACCATGCGCCAGCGTTTTCGCGGCCATCGCGGCGCCGAGGGCTCGGCCACCATGGTGGCCAGCGACGCCGCCGAATCCGGCAAGCTGGTGATCGAGGCCAAGAACATCGAAAAGAGCTTTGGCGACCTCACCGTGGTCAAAAGCTTCTCGACCCGCATCCAGCGCGGCGATCGCGTCGGCCTTGTCGGGCCGAACGGCGCCGGCAAGACGACGCTGTTGAAGATGCTTACCGGCGAGATGAAGCCCGACGCCGGCTCGGTGCGGCTCGGCACCAATCTGGAAATCGCCACGCTCGACCAGAAGCGCGAGGCGGTCGATCCGGCCGAAACCCTGGCGCAGTATCTCACGGACGGGCGCGGCGAAAACCTCGTCATCAATGGCGAGCAGCGCCATGTCGTGTCCTACATGAAGGATTTCCTGTTCAAGCCGGAACAGGCGCGCACCCCGGTGCGCGAGCTGTCCGGCGGCGAACGGGCGCGGCTGCTCCTGGCGCGTGTTCTGGCGCGGCCCGCCAACCTTCTGGTGCTCGACGAGCCGACCAACGATCTCGACATGGAGACGCTGGAACTGTTGCAGGAACTTGTCGCCGGCTTTGCCGGCACGGTCATCCTGGTCAGCCACGACCGCGACTTCCTCGACCGCACCGTCACCAGCATCATCGCCCCGGACGGAGGCGGCCGCTGGATCGAATATGCCGGTGGCTATTCCGACATGCTGGCGCAGCGCGGCGGCACCCGGCTCGACGACCGCAAGGCGCGCGCCAAGGCCGAAACCAGCGATGCGCCGGCGCCGGGCAAGAGCGAGCCGGCAGCGCCAAAAGGGCCGTCGAGGAAACTGTCGTTCAAGCAGAAATTCGCCCTGGAATCCTTGCCCAAGAAGATCGAGGCGGTAATGGCCTCGATCTCGCGGTTGGAAAACAACATTGCCGATCCCGCCTATTACGAGCGCGACCCGGCCTCGTTCCAAAAGACCATCGCCGCCCTCGACAAGGAACGCGCCACGCTGGCCGCACTCGAGGAAGAGTGGCTGGAGCTGGAAATGCTGCGTGAGGAGATGGAGGGGTAGCATTGCCTGCGGTCTTTTATGCGCGTATATTGTGCGCATGAAAGGAGGCATCTCCGTGCTTCAATCGACGCCAAAAACTCAGCGGGCCTCTGTCAACACGTCCATTGACTCTCAGCTGATCAAGGACGCCAAAGCGTTGGGCATCAACATCTCCCGCGCTGCCGAAGCAGGGATCGCGAAAGCGATTGCGGCGGAGAAAACGCGTCGATGGCAAGAAGAAAACAGGGAAGCCATCGAAAGCTCCAACGAATATGTCCGAAAGAACGGACTGCCATTGGCTAAACACCGGCCGTTCTGATGGCGCGTTACGATTTCTATCGGAGTACCGAGAGCGACGGTTATCTTCTCGACGTGCAGTCAGATATGCTTGAAGGGCTGAGCACGAGGGTGGTCGTTCCTTTGATGCCGCCCGAGATTGCCCCGCTTCCTGGCCGCCGCCTGAACCCGACCTTCGCTATAAACGGCAAAGATCTTGTGATGGTCACGCAGTTTGTGTCGGCCTTCAGCGCGTCCGAATTGCGGATGCCAGAGGGAAACCTTTCTAGACATCACGACGACATCGTCGCCGCGCTCGACATGCTGTTCCAGGGCTTCTGAGCGAAGGCAGCCGCTACTGCCGCCCGTCAACCTGCCGTCTTGGCCTGCCAGGCCTTCAGCGCCTCGTCGAACACCTTCTCGCCCGGAATGCCCTTTTCCATGGTCAGCAGCGCCCGGCGTCCGGTCTTGTAGACCACCGGCACGTCGATCCAGTCCTGGCCTCGAAGCAAGGTCATATTGGCGTCCTCGTCGGCCTTGGTGTCGTTGAGCGCCACCAGGAAGAAGCCGTCGGCGATCTTGGCCGGAATGCCGATCAGCGGGCTGCCGGCATCCTGTTCCGAACTCTTCATGGCGACGCGCAGGATGTTGTCGACGCCACCGCCGTCAAAGCCCTCGGGCGTCAGGAAGATCATCTCGATGATGTGGCTGGCCGGCAGCGTCTGGTCGGTATTGCGGCGGATGGTCATGCGCAGCTGGATGTCCTTGCCGGGAATGGTCGCCTCGGCGCGGATCGCCGGCTCGGGCGGCAGGTCGCCGCCGGGCGATTCCTGCACCAGCGACCAGACGATGCTGCCGGGTTCGGCCGAACCTTGCGCGGTCGAGGTGCGTTCCTCGTAGAAGATCGCCTTCTGGCCGACCGCAACGGTCGGCGCGGGAGCGGCGGCCGCCGGCGCAGCGGGCGGCGTGCCGGCCGC
>NZ_AYWB01000022.1:0-79692 GCF_000503035.1 Mesorhizobium sp. LSHC412B00
GCCGTCATCAACAAGCGATTCGTGTGTCATCGCAGTGTAGAATCACACCCGATTCCGCAAGGCAATACCTATCTTAGCGCCTATGCCCGGTCGGTGGGGCTCACATGCCCTGATAGACCGGGCCTTCGCCGCCTTGTGGCGGCACCCAGTTGATGTTCTGGTTGGGATCCTTGATGTCGCAGGTCTTGCAGTGCACGCAGTTCTGCGCGTTGATGACGAAGCGCACATCCTTGGCAGACGGATCGGCGGCGGCGTTGCCGTCCTTGTCGACCCATTCGTAAACACCGGCCGGGCAATAGCGGGTCGAAGGCCCGGCAAAGACATCATGCTCGGAACGCTTCTGCAACTCCATGTCGCCGACGATGAGATGCACCGGCTCGTTTTCCTCGTGATTGGTGTTGGACAGGAACACCGAGGACAGGCGGTCGAAGGTCAGCACGCCGTCCGCTTTGGGATAGGCGATCTTCTTGTGCTTGGCCGCGGGCTCAAGCGTGGCATAATCGGCCTTGCCATGTTTCAGCGTGCCGAAGGGCGAGAAGCCGAACAGCGTGTTCAGCCACATGTCGAGACCACCGAGGCCGACGCCGATAATGGTGCCGAAGCGCGACCAGAGCGGCTTGACGTTGCGGACCTTCTTCAAATCCTTGCCGATATCGGTCGCGCGCCAGGCGTCCTCATAAGACGACAGTTCGTCATTGGCGCGGCCGGAGCCGATCGCTTGCGCGACATGCTCGGCCGCCAGCATGCCGGACAGCACCGCATTGTGCGAACCCTTGATGCGCGGCACGTTGACGAAGCCCGCCGCACACCCCATCAGCGCGCCGCCGGGGAAGGAGAGTTTCGGCACCGACTGCCAGCCGCCTTCGGTAATGGCGCGCGCGCCATAGCCGATGCGCTTGGCGCCCTCGAAGGTGCGCGATATCGCCGGATGCGTCTTGAACCGTTGGAATTCCTCGAAGGGCGACAGCCAGGGGTTCTTGTAGTTGAGATGCAGGACGAAGCCGACCGCGACCTGGTTATCCTCGAGGTGGTAGAGGAAGGAGCCGCCCCCTGTCTTCAGGTCGAGCGGCCAGCCGAAGGAGTGCTGCACCAGGCCCGGCCGGTGGTTCTCGGGCTTGACCTGCCACAGCTCCTTGAGGCCGATGCCGTACTTGCCGGGCTCACGGCCGTCGGACAGTTTGTATTTTGCGATCAGCTGCTTGGACAGCGAACCGCGCGCGCCCTCGCCGATCAGCACGTATTTGCCCATCAGCGCCATGCCCGGCGCAAAGCCCGGGCCATGTGTGCCGTCTTTTTCGACGCCCATGTCGCCGGTGACGACGCCCGTGACCGCGCCGGCATCGTTGTAGACGAGGCTGGCGGCAGCAAAGCCCGGATAGATTTCGACGCCTAGCGCTTCAGCCTTGGTTGCCAGCCAGCGGCAGACATTGCCGAGCGAGACGATGTAGTTGCCGTGATTGTTCATCAGCGGCGGCATCAGGATATTGGGCAGACGGAACGAGCCGGCGGGGCCGAGCACCAGGAAATCGTCGGCCGTAACCGGCGTCTTGAAGGGGTGGCCATCTTCCTCGCGCCAGCCCGGCAACAGGCGGTCGATGCCTATGGGATCGACGACGGCGCCTGACAGAATGTGGGCACCAACCTCGCCGCCCTTTTCCAACACCACGACGGAAAGCTCGGGATTGACCTGCTTGAGACGGATCGCTGCGGCAAGGCCCGCCGGGCCGGCCCCGACGATGACCACGTCGAATTCCATGCTCTCGCGTTCGATCTCGCTCATCAACCCCTCCGCTCTGGCCAACCGTTTCCGGCATTTTGCTGGCTCCTGCGCTGCATAGCGCATCAATCCGCGACAGGAAACCGGCGCTGACGTGACAATGCCGATTTCGACAAAAAGTCGCGGATGACAACTCTGCCGCAAGCGTTTTGCGCGCGGCCGCGCTCAGCGTCCCATATTTTAATTGTTCGACGGCTCTCTTATCGGTCATACTTATTTCCATGCGCACGCCGTCCGGCTATTCATTGACGCGCTTCCCCCTTCCGCCCGGCCGGACCTGCCGAGCGATCCTTCTCGCCCTTTCAATGCTTACGCCGGTTCGCGCTCAGGCCGAGCCGGTGAAGGTGTGGGCGACCGGCGCCTATTCCTTTTCCGACGAGCTTGGCGGTTTCCACATCACCGGCGCCTCGGGCACCGGCACCAAGGAAGATCCGTTGGTCATCTCCGAGGAGCTGAATTCGTCGACGCCGGTGACGCTCACCATCCGCACCACCAAACCGATCCAGCCGTTCAGCACCAACGGCGAATTCGCCAACGGCATCCTGTACATGCGTATCGAGGTGCTCAACAACAGCGGCCAGGCCTGGGTCGAATTCCAGTTCGAGCTGCAGGAGATACTCAACCAGCCGAGCGTGTTCGGCGACGGCCTGTCCTTCGACCAGCGCAACAAGACGCCCGACAACATCCTGTCGAGCGCGTACGCCGATTTCGACCGCGATTTCGAACCCTATGACCGGCTCTTGTTCAAGAGTGGACAGATCGACCCGCTGAAGAGGGGACGCTTCGAGTTTCTGATAACCGACTACACGCCGCGCTGGACGTTCTATCTGGTGCAGGATCCGCGGATACCGACGGGGTAAGCGGCAGACGCCGTGAAAATCGCCACGAAATGCCCTTCGTGATTGGCGAAAGCCGACGAGCGCGTAATCTCCCTCCTTGAGGGGGAGATTACTAACCGCCCAACCTTGCAAATCGTCTCTCGGCGGACGAATGTGCCCGGCATGACTGCCGCCTCCCCCAACAACCGATCCGACCTGGCCGAGTTGCTCGCCTTCTACGCCTCTGCCGGTGTCGACGAAGCGTTGGAGGACGCGCCGGTGAACCGGTTTGCCGGGGCAGCACCGAAGCGCCCCGAGCGCACAACGGCGCCTGCCGCGCCGCCTCGCGAAAACAAGTTTCCGGAACAAGCCGCCGCCAGCCCCGGGCTGGACGCAAGCCGGGTGCCGGACGCGCCGGCGCGTTCCGTTCCGGCCATGGCGACGGTGCCCGACGAGGCACAGGCGGCCCTGGCCCGGCAAATGGCGGCAAGTGCCTCGACGCTCGACGAACTGCGCCAGCACATGGCGTCGTTCGATGGCTGCAACCTCAAATTCACCGCCAAGAACCTGGTCTTTGCCGACGGCAATCCGGAAGGTTCGGTGATGTTGGTCGGCGAGGCGCCCGGCCGCGACGAGGATATTGAGGGCCTGCCCTTCGTCGGCCGCTCGGGCCGGCTGCTCGACCGCATGCTGGCGGCGATCGGGCTTGACCGGACTTCGGTCTATATCGCCAACGTCATTCCCTGGCGGCCACCCGGCAACCGAACGCCGACGCCGCACGAGACCGAGATCTGCCGTCCGTTCGTCGAGCGGCAGATCGAGCTGGTCAATCCGAAGGTGCTGGTCAATCTCGGTGGCCCATCAGCCAAAACCTTGCTCAACACGACCGAGGGCATCCTGCGCCTGCGCGGCAATTGGCGCGTCCACACCACGGCTTCCGGTGTCGCCATTCCGGCGATGCCGACGCTGCATCCGGCCTATCTCTTGCGGACCCCTGCGCACAAGAAGCTGGCCTGGCGGGATTTTCTCGAGGTGAAGGCGAAGTTGCGGGAGGTGGGGTGAAGCGCGCCTCTTCCTTCCACCCTTGTGGGGGAAGGTGGATCGGCGCGCAGCGCCGAGACGGATGAGGGGTGTTCCAGCGGAGTGAGACGTTGGCGTTCCCTGGAACACCCCTCATCCGACCGAGCTTCGCTCGGCCACCTTCTCCCACAGGGGGAGAAGGGAGAACCGCGCAAATGACCTCCCAGGTAATTGAAATACGCCTCTCCCCGGCCTACTCATCCCCCATGACAACAGCCCAAACCTCCGCCGGCAGCCTGATCCGCGAATGGCGCACGCGCCGGCGCATGAGCCAGCTTGATCTCGCAATGGAGGCTGAGATTTCCCAGCGTCATCTCTCCTTCGTCGAAAGCGGCCGCGCCGCGCCCTCGCGCGAGATGGTGCTGCATCTGGCCGAGCAGCTTGAGATTCCGCTGCGGCAGCGTAATCAGCTGTTGCTGGCTGCCGGCTTTGCCCCGAGCTTCAGCGAGCGGCCACTCACAGATACGACGCTGGCGCCGGCGCTTGCCGCGGTCGAGAGCGTGCTCAAAGGGCATGAGCCGTTCCCCGCCCTCGCCGTCGACCGGCACTGGAACCTGATTTCCGCCAATGCCGCCATCGGCCCGTTTCTGGCCGATGTTGCCGAGCCGTCGCTGCTCCAGCCGCCGGTCAATGTGCTGCGCCTCAGCCTGCACCCGAACGGCATCGCACCGCGCATCGTCAATCTCGCGGAATGGCGGGCGCATCTGCTGGAGCGGCTGAAACACCAGAACGATGCCGCCGGCGATCCCGTCCTGGTCGAGCTGGAGCGCGAATTGCGAACCTATCCGTCCGGGCTCAAGGGTGCGCGGCCGGTGCCGGTCGAGCCCAACGGCATCGTCCATCCGCTGCGGCTGGCGCATGGCGACCAAGTGCTGTCCTTCATCAGCACCATCACCGTCTTCGGCACGCCGCTTGACGTGACGCTGTCGGAACTGGCGATCGAGTCTTTCTTCCCGGCCGACGAGCAGACGCGAGCGGTGCTGGTGCGGCTGGCGAAGGAACGTGCGGAAGCTAACTGAGCCAACCCCGCGGACCTCCTCACCCCTGTGGTGGCGCTGCCTTGCGCGTTCGGGTGCGTTCCAGGCCGAGTTGGCGCTCGCGCCAGATGATGAAGATGCCGGCGGCAACGACGATCACACCGCCGGCGAGCGTGTTGATGGTGGCGATATCGCCAAAGGCGAAATAGCCGACGACGACGCCGAGGATCATCGAGGTGTATTCGAACGGCGCCACCACCGAAGCTTCGGCATGGCGGTACGCCGCCGTCATCAAAATCTGCGCCAGCCCGCCACAGAAGCCCGCTGCGACCAGCAGACCGGCCTGCGGCGGTGTCAGCGCCTGCCAGCCGAAGGGCAGTGTAAGCAGCGCCATGACACTCGCCGTCGCCGAGAACCACAACACGATGGTCGCTGTTCGTTCAGTCTGGACAAGATTGCGCACGAGCAGGATGGCATTGGCGGAGATTGCGGCAGAAACAAGAGCAGCGATGACGCCCAGCACCTCCTGGTCGCCGAGCGCGACGCCCGACGTGAGCAGCGTCAGCTCCGGCCAGGAGATGATCAGCACGCCGACCAGACCGACCGCAACCGCGCTCCAGCGATAGACGCGAATGGCTTCGCCGAGGAATAGCGAGGAGAACACCACCACCAGCAAAGGCTGGGCATAGTTCAGCGTGATCGCCTCAGGCAGCGGCAGCCGGGTCAGCGCAAAGAAGCCGAGCCCCATGGCGCAAACGCCGACGACACCGCGCGCAATGTGGTTCAGCGGGCGTTTGGTGGCGAACGCCGTACCGAGTTTTCTCTTGAAGGCCAGGAAGGCGATGATCGGGAAGATGGCGAAGAAGGAGCGGAAGAAGACGATCTGGCCGGCCGGCAAAGTGCCGGCGGCCTTGATGCAGGTTTGCATGCCGACAAAGACCGCCACCGACATGACCTTGAGCATGATCCCAGTGAGAACATTAGAGCGCCGCGCGTCGTCTTCGACGCGCAAAGGACGCTCTGACACTTTAAATCTGCGCATCGTGCTTTCCAAAAATCGACATCGATTTTTGGGCCGATGCGCGCCGGGATGATCGGACAGTTTCCCGCCCGCTTCGTCTCCAGGCCCGGCTTTCACTGTTCTGTTGCTTCCCGGATCTCCGCTGAGATGCGCGTCGAACGACGCGGTACACAGGCGCCCATGCCGAACTTCGATGTGACGACGGTCATCAAGGCCTCACGATGATGGCGGAAGGGGAACGCCCCGAAATAGGCATTGGCGCAGTTTTGTCGAGTGGCCGTTTCGTGTAAAGAGCGCGCAACTTTAGATTAATGGGCCAGGACACGTCAGCGGCTCCGATAGCGACAGGGAAACCCAAGGGAATGCGAACCGATACCGGCCAGGTCTTCAAGCTCGAAGACTACCGCCCCAACGACTTTTCCATCCCGCAAACCGGCCTCACCTTCCGCCTTTCGCCAGACGCAACGCGTGTCACCGGAGTGCTGACGATCGAACGCCGCGATGGCGCCGCCGCCTCGACGTCGCTGGTGCTGGACGGCGACGGGCTGGTGCTCAAGCGCATTGCCATCGACGGTCGCGAGCTTGCCCCGGCCGAGTATCTCGCCACGCCGGACCAGCTGACCATTTTGAGGCCGCCGGCCCGTTTCCAGCTGCTGCTCGAGACCGAGATCGCGCCGGCCAGCAATGAGGCGCTGATGGGCCTCTACCGCTCCAGCAATGTCTATTGCACGCAATGCGAGGCCGAGGGCTTTCGCCGCATCACCTATTTCCTCGACCGCCCCGACATCCTGTCGGTCTATACCGTGCGTATCGAGGCGAGGCTGGACGAAGCGCCGCTGTTGCTTTCCAACGGCAATCCGGTCGAAAGCGGCGCGCTTGCCGACGGCTGGCACTTTGCAGTCTGGGACGACCCCTTCCCCAAGCCGTCCTATCTGTTTGCGCTCGTGGCCGGCAATCTCGGCAAGGTTGCGGACAGTTTCGTCACCATGTCCGGGCGCGAGGTCGAACTCGGCATCTATGTCGAGGCAGGCAAGGAGGGGCTTGCCGGCTACGCCATGGATGCGCTGAAGCGCTCGATGCAATGGGACGAGCAGGCCTTCGGCCGCGAATACGACCTCGACGTCTTCAACATCGTCGCCGTTTCCGACTTCAACATGGGGGCCATGGAGAACAAGGGCCTCAATATCTTCAACGACAAATATGTGCTGGCCGACCGGGAAACCGCCACCGATGCCGATTTCGCCAATATCGAGGCGATCATCGCGCATGAGTATTTCCACAACTGGACCGGCAACAGGATCACCTGCCGCGATTGGTTCCAGCTCTGCCTGAAAGAAGGGCTGACGGTTTTTCGCGACCACGAATTCTCCGCCGACCAGCGCTCGCGCGCGGTCAAGCGCATCGCCGAAGTGCGCACGCTCAGGGCACACCAGTTCCCCGAGGACCAGGGACCGCTGGCGCATCCGGTGCGGCCGCGCCGCTACCGCGAGATCAACAATTTCTACACGGCGACCGTCTACGAAAAAGGCTCGGAAGTCGTGCGCATGATCCGCACCATTCTCGGACCTGACACGTTCCGCGCCGGAATGGATCTCTATTTCGAGCGCCATGACGGCGAAGCAGCGACGATCGAGGATTTCCTCAAAGTGTTCGAGGACGCCTCCGGGCGCGATCTGTCGCAATTCGCGCTCTGGTACCACCAGGCGGGCACGCCGAACCTGACCGTCAGTTCGACGCACAATCCGGCCACGCGCGAGTTCACGCTCGAGATCGAGCAGTCGGTGCCGCCGACGCCGTCGGAAAGCCGCAAGCGGCTGATGCACATCCCGCTCGCCTTCGGGCTGGTCGGCGCCGGCGGCGAACCGGTTGCCTATGGCGGCGTCGAGGGCGCCGCCGTCGAGGACGGTGTCATCCATATTCGCAAGCGCCGTCACATGGTGCGCTTCTCAGGCGTTGCCGAGCGGCCGGCGGTGTCGCTCAACCGCGGCTTTTCGGCACCGATCACGCTTTCGGTCGAGCAGAAGGCCGACGACCAGTTCTTTCTCGCCGGCCATGACAGCGATGCCTTTGCGCGCTGGCAGGCGTTCAACACGCTTTTGACCGATGCGCTGATAGCGGCCTTCCGCCAGATCCTCGGCGGCGCAAAGCCGGCCTTCACCGCCAGGCTGACCGGACTTGCCGGCAAGATCGCCGGCGACGAGACGCTGGAACCCGCTTACCGGGCACTGGCGCTTTCGCTTCCGGGCGAGGCCGACATTGCTCGCGACATCGGCAGGAATATCGACCCCGACGCCATCTTCGCCGCCCGCGAGGCGCTGGCGCTGGCAATCGCGCGCGCCAATCAGCAAACGTTCACCGACCTATACGGCCGCCTCGCCGACGACGGGCCGTTCAGCCCCGACGCGGCAAGTGCGGGACGCCGCGCGCTGCGCAACATCCTGCTCGACTACCTCTCGCTGCTGCCGAAAGGGGCTGCGCTCGCCGCCCGGCATTTCGAGGTCGCGACGAACATGACCGACCGCGCCGCAGCGCTGACCGTCCTTGCGCACCGCCATGACGGTTCGCCGGAGGCGATCAAGGCGCTGGCCGATTTCGAGGCCCGTTATGGCGCCGATCCGCTGGTCATGGACAAATGGTTCCAGATCCAGGCCAGCGTGCCGGGACCCCGGACAGTCGACACGGTACGCGAGCTGACTGGTCACGCAGCTTTCTCGATGGCCAATCCGAACCGGGTGCGCTCGCTGGTCGGCACATTCGCCAGCGCCAACCAGACCGGCTTCCACCGCGCCGATGGCGAAGGCTACCGGTTTTTTACCCAGACCGTACTCGAGGTTGAAAAACGCAATCCGCAAGTGGCGGCCAGGCTGGCGACAGCGCTGCGCTCGTGGCGCTCGCTGGAGCCGGGCAGGCAAGCCAAGGCCAGGGAAGCGCTGCTGGCCATCGCCGGTGCCGAGAACCTGTCGGCGGATTTGCGGGACATTGTGGAGCGAACGCTGGCCTGATCCCTCCCCCTTGAGGGGACGGTGGACAGCCGCCGAAGGCGGATGGACGGGTGGGGTCGTTGCGGCAGTGCGCGACCTCGACCAACTTCGACCGTGATTGAGAGAGTCGAGCGCTTCGCCGAGGACCCCACCCGGCCCTTCGGGCCACCCTCCCCTCAAGGGGAGGGATTTCAGCGTTATTTCAATCAATTTTTAATGTTTTTCGGCCGCGCCTCTGGACAAGGCGAATCACCTTTGATTCTTTACAGACGATTCGGATGTGCGGTGTTGCCGGATCGTCAAGCGTACGGAAATTCGGGGAGTGCCATTTATGGCCAAGGCGGACGCGTGGGGCGCGCCCGAAGGGACGGCTTTTGAGCGGCGCAAGGCGCGAGGCGACGGCCTCGCCGGCAATACGCGGCTCATCGCTGAACCAGCCTACCGGCGGCTCCTGGCTGCCGAACCCCTTCTGCGCCGTTCGATACCGGCTCTCATCATCATCTTCCTGATCGTCATCGCCGCACTGCGCGTGCTGTCGCTGATGAACGAGCGCGACGAGGCCGAGCGCGACGGCAAGGCGGTGCTAGGTCTCGCCGCCGGCCAGATGGCGAACGCAATCTCGGCCGACCCGACCGCGGCATCCAGCGGTGCAATTGATCTTCTGGAAAGCACGAGCCGCCAGGGCGCCATGGGCAGAAGCCATGTGCTTGTGATCACCGACAGCGCCTTCAAGATCATTGCCGTGTCGCCGCTGTCGACCAGCTGGCAAGGGCGATCGCTGGACAGCCTGGTGCTGGACGGCCAGCCGCTGTTCATGTTCGGCGACCGCGCCGGGGTCATGGATGTCAGCATCGGCGGCCAGGACTGGTACGCGGCGGTGAGCCTGACCCGGGACCGCAAGAACGCCGCCGCCGTGCTGGTGCCGCAGGAAGCGGTGTTCGACAACTGGCGCAAGACCGTCTCGCTCAACGTCACGCTGTTTGTGCTGACAGCCGGCGTGCTGATCATCATCCTCTACGCCTATTTCGGCCAGGCATCGCGCGCCCAGACAGCCGACCGCATCTATCTCGAAGCCCATCAGCGCATCGACATGGCGCTGGTTCGCGGTCGCTGCGGCCTGTGGGACTGGGACATGGTGCGCGGCAAGATGTACTGGTCGCGCTCGATGTACGACATGCTGGGCTACGAGCCCTGCAACTCGATGCTGTCGTTCGGCGAGGTCGACGACATCATCCACCCCGAGGACGGCGACCTGTTCGAGCTGGCCAACAAAATCGTCGAGCGCGAGATCGACCATATCGACCAGGTGTTCCGGATGCGTCACGCCGACGGCCAGTGGGTGTGGATGCGCGCCAGGGCCCAGGTGATCGACCCGGAAGCGCCTGAGATCCAGCTGATCGGCATTGCCGTCGACGTCACCGAGCAGCGGCATCTGGCGCTGCGCTCGGAGGCGGCCGACCTGCGCCTGCGGACCGCGATCGAAAACATCAACGAATCCTTCGTGCTGTGGGATGCCGCCCAGCGCCTGATCATGTGCAATTCCAAATACCAGAAGGACAACGGCCTGTCGGACCGCGACGTCATGCCGGGCGCTGCGCGCGCCGTGCTTGAAGAGCGCATGCTGGCCTTCGCCTCTGAACGGCGGCTGGCCAACACCAACGGGCCGCAAGGGGGCGCAACCTTCGAGCGGCAGCTCTCCGACGGCCGCTGGCTGCAGGTCAACGAACTGAGGACCCGGGACGGCGGCACGGTCTCCGTCGGCTCCGACATCACCCAGATCAAGCTGCACCAGGAAAAGCTGGTCGACAGCGAGCGCCGGCTGATGGCGACCATCCACGACCTCAGCCTCGCCCGCCGGGCCGAGGAAGAGCGCGCCAAGGAACTGGTCGAGCTCAACCGCGAATATATGAAGGAAACCGAGCGCGCCGAGGCCGCCAATCGGGCCAAATCCGAATTCCTAGCCAACATGTCGCACGAGCTGCGCACGCCGCTCAACGCCATCATCGGGTTCTCCGAACTGATGGAACAAGGCCTGTTCGGGCCGCTCGGTTCGCCGCGCTACGAGGAATATGCCAACGACATCAACGGCAGCGGCAAATATCTGCTCGGCGTCATCAACGACATACTCGATATGTCGAAGATCGAAGCCGGCCAATTCTCGGTGGACCGCGAGGAAATCGATCTCTGCCCGCTGATCCGCGAGACGGTGCGGGTGATCTCGCTGCAGGCGGCGGAGAAATCGATCACGGTCGAAACCCGCATCGCCGATACGATGACGCTGTTCGCCGACCGCCGGGCGATCAAGCAGATCGCCATCAATCTGCTGTCGAATGCGGTGAAGTTCACCGGTCAGGGCGGCCATATCTCGGTGCGCGCCCGCAACACGTCAGGCGCGCTGGTGCTGACCATCGAGGACAATGGCTGCGGCATTCCGAAGGAGGCACTGAGCAAGCTTGGCCGCCCCTTCGAACAGGTGCAGAACCAGTTTTCGAAGAACCACGCCGGCTCCGGCCTCGGCCTTGCCATCTCGCGCTCGCTGGCCGAGCTGCAGGGCGGCGCGCTGAAAATCCGCTCGACCGAAGGCGTCGGCACGATCGTGTCGGTGCGCATTCCGGTGAAGAAGCCGGCGCTGGCGGTGAAGGCGGCGGCCTGACGGCCCGCCAATGCGAGCGGTGCTCTGCGCCGCGTTCAAGGACTGAGTAGCCCCGGTCATGTAAGGGCTCCGGCGGCTTTCGCCGCCGGAGACATATCGCCATTTCACTCCATGCTGTCGTCGCCGCCGTCCCATTGGTGGTGGCGGCCCATGCGGCCTTTCTTTGGCAGTTCGTTGCGCTCGATCTTGCCGTCATTGTTGCGGTCGAGCATGGCGAACACCTTCTTCTCGCGCCCGGTGATGTCGTCCGTGGTCAGCGTGCCGTCGCCCTTGCTGTCGTCGCGGGCAACTATGCGCTTGGCCATTTCCTCGAACCGCGCCTTCTCCAGCGCGTCAGCGAGCTGGGCGACTGTCAGCTTGCCGCCATTATCGGCGACCAGCTTCTTCAGCCGCGCGTTCATGGCGTCGGAAAACTGGTCGAAGCTGATGGTGCCGTTGGAATCCTTCATCGCCTTGTCGAGGCGCATCATCGCGCCCTCGCGCATTCTGGCGCTGGCATTGTTCTCGGCATAGGCGGTGGTGCCAACGGCGCCGGCAAGCGCGACAAAGGCAAGGGCAAGTCCGGTTGTCTTTCTCATGGGTATCTCCTGTTGCATCGTCACCCCCGATGCGATCCGAAACAGCCGCCAACGCTTCACGCCCTCACGACCGTTTCGTACGAAGCAAAAGGTTGAAATCCTTTCTGACCTTTTGCGACGTTTCCTTGAGATGTGCTTCCAGCACACCGAAATCCGGCAGGTCAGTCACCGCCAGAAGCAGATCCGACAATCCCGGCGGAACGTCATCGCGTTCGAATGCACCGGTGAGGCAAAGCCGCGTCATCTGGGTCAGCGCCAGATAGAGTTGGTAGGCTTCGCAAAGCTGCTGCCTGACGTCAGCCTCGGCGAAATCCGGCGACAGATGCGCCAGGATTTCGCCGGTCGCGGTCACCCTGCGGCCGGCTTCGACCTGCCCGGTTATAACCGCCACCTGCGCGATGAATTCGAGGTCGATGAGGCCGCCGGAGATGAGCTTGATGTCCCAGAGATCGCGCGGCGATTTTTCCTTCTCGATCAGCGCGCGCATCTCGGATGCCTCCGCCCTCACCTTGGCGGCGTCGCGCGGCAAGGCCAGAAGTGCCGCCACCTCGGCCTCGACCTCGGCGCAAAGGGCCGCGTCGCCGCCGATGGCGCGCGCCCTTGCCAAAGCCATGTGCTCCCAGGTCCAGGCCTCCTGGCGCTGGTATTTCTTGAAGGCATCGATGTGGGTGGCCACCGGCCCCTTGTTGCCGGATGGCCGCAAGCGCAGGTCGAGCTCGTAGAGAACGCCTTCGGCGGTCGGCGCCGAGACAGCCGCGATCAGCCGCTGCGTCATCCTGGTATAGTAGTGCGATGGTGCGAGCGGCTTGTCGCCGTCGGACTCGTCGGCATCCGCGTCGTGGTCGTAGAGCAGAATGAGGTCGACGTCCGAACCAGCCGTCAATTCGCGGCTGCCGAGCTTACCCATGCCGAGCAGCGACACGGTGCCGCCGGCGATGCGGCCATGACGCAGCGCGAATTCGGTGGTCACCGCCTGCAATGCGGCGTCGATGGTGAGGTCGGCGAGATCGGAAAAGGCGCGGCCGGCGCGCGCCGGGTCGATCGAGCCGGCGAGCAGCCTGACACCGATCAGGAATTTCTGCTCGGAGGCAAAGATGCGCAGCCGGTCAAGCACATCCTCGTAGGGCCTGTCGCCATCGATGAAAGCGGCCAACCGCGCTGAGAGATAGGCGCGGTTGGGCAGTTCGGTGAGCAGCGCCGGGTCGAGCAGACCGTCGAAGACATGCGGGCGCCTTGTGATGATTGCCGCCAGCCGAGGCGCGGCGCCCATGATCGTCGCCATAAGCTTCAGCAGAGCGGGATTCGACTGCAGCAGCGAAAACAGCTGGATGCCGGCGGGCAGGCCGGCGAGGAATTCATCGAAGCGAACCAGCGCCTCGTCGGCCCGGCGCGTCTGGCCGAAGGCTTTGAGCAGCGCCGGCGTCAGTTCGGTCAGCCGCTCGCGCGCTTCCGCCGACTGGGTGGCGCGATAGCGGCCGAAATGCCAGCCCCGAATGACGCGGCAGATGTCGCTTGGCCGCTGGAAGCCAAGGCCATGCAAGGTCTGCAGCGTGTCGGGATCGTCGACATCGCCGGTGAAGACCAGATTGCCGACGCCGGCCGACAATTCAGGCGCAGTCTCGAACAGCGCGGCGTAATGGCGCTCGACCTCATGCAAAGCCGCGCGAAAGGTTTCGGCAAATCTGGCGGCATCGGCAAAGCCCAGCATATGGGCGATGCGTTCCAGCCCTTCATCATCGTCGGGCAGAATATGCGTCTGCTCGTCGGCGACCATCTGGATGGCGTGTTCCACGCCGCGCAGAAACCAATATTGCTGCGTGAGCGCGTCGCGTGCATCGGCGGTGATCCAGTTGCGCGCCGCCAGCGCACCCAGCATCGGCACCGTCTCGCGGCCGCGCAGCTCCGGAAAACGGCCGCCGGCGATCAGTTGCTGGGTCTGGACGAAGAACTCGATTTCGCGAATGCCGCCGCGGCCGAGCTTGACGTTGTGTCCTTTGACCGCGATCTCGCCATGACCCTTGTGGGCATGGATCTGGCGCTTGATCGAATGAACGTCGGCGATCGCCGCATAGTCCATGTATTTGCGCCAGACATAGGGCTGCAATTCCCGCAGGAACGCGTCCCCGGCATCGAGATCGCCGGCCACGGGACGCGCCTTGATCATGGCGGCGCGCTCCCAGTTCTGGCCGCGCGCCTCATAGTAGCGAAGTGCTGCCTCGACCGGGATGGCCAGCGGCGTCGAGCCTGGATCGGGACGAAGCCTCAAATCGGTGCGGAAGACATAGCCGTGCCCGGTGCGGTCCTGCAGGATGCGGACCAGCCTGCGGGTCAGGCGCGCAAACAGCTCTGTGGCGTCGAGCGGATCGACGATT
Source organism: Mesorhizobium sp. LSHC412B00 (assembly GCF_000503035.1). Taxonomy (NCBI): domain Bacteria; kingdom Pseudomonadati; phylum Pseudomonadota; class Alphaproteobacteria; order Hyphomicrobiales; family Phyllobacteriaceae; genus Mesorhizobium; species Mesorhizobium sp. LSHC412B00. The sequence continues at coordinate 14,258 of NZ_AYWB01000022.1, forward strand.
GCCGGCGCATCCGGATCGAAGAAGACGACCAGGTCGATGTCGGAGGAGAAATTCAGTTCATGCGCGCCAAGCTTGCCCATGCCGAGCACGATCCAGCCGGATTGCCGTGACGGATTTTCGGGATCGGGCAATTTGAGCTTGCCTTGGCTGTGCGCCTCGCGCAGCAGGAAGTCGACCGCCGCGCAGGTGCAGGCATCGGCGAGATTGCTGAGGCGCCTTACCGTCAGCGCTGCATCGGCCTCGCCGGAGAGGTCTGCAAGTGCGATCAGGAAGTGAGCTTCACCCTTCCACTGCCTGAGTTCCATCATCAGGCTGGATTCGGAAACGGTCTCGGAAAAGGCGGCCTTGCCGATCGCTTCGGCGATGGCGAGCAGCCGAGCCTCGACACTGCCATCGAACAGCGCGTCGAGGATTTGCGGCCGGCGGCGAGCAACATCGCGGAGGAAGGGCGAGAGATCGAAGACGGCAGCAAGAAACTCCTGTGCGGCGCCCTTGCCTTCTAGGAATTTCGCCAGCCGCGGCAGGTTCTCGTCCTTGGCATCGCCAGCGATCTCCGACAGTTCACGCCGGGCGCGGGTCTCATCCAGCGGCGCGAGCTGCGCCGCCAGTTGCAGGCGCCATTCGGTCTCGATCCGTTTCGCAGCCATCCTCACCGCCATCAATGGTCCTCCCGCGCCGGGAAGCTCATGATAACGGACAATCCGGGATTGGCAGGCAGAAGTTCAAGCCGGCCATTGTGAAAAGTCATGATCGCCTTGGCGAGGCTGAGGCCAAGACCGGATCCCGGCTGCGAGCGGCTCTTTTCCAGCCGCACGAAGCGCTCGGTCGCCCTGGCGCGGTCGGCGTCATCAGGGATGCCATGGCCGTTGTCGGCAACAGAAAGGCGGATTTCGTGACCGACGCGCTGCAGGGCTACGCGCACAGCAGGCTTTTCCGTCGCATCGGTCGAGTATTTGATGGCGTTGTCGACGATGTTCGACAGCGCCTGGCCGATCAGCTCGCGGTTGCCATTGACGGAAAAATTCCCGTCCGCGGCAGTTTCGAGCACCACGCCAGCCTCCTCCGCCACCGGCTCATAAAGCTCGACAACGTCATGCACCGCGGCGGCGAGATCGACCTTGCTGGTCCTCTCCGAGGAATAGCCGGCCTCCAGCCTGGAGATCATCAGGATGGCGTTGAAGGTTTTTATCAGCTGGTCGGATTCGGCCATGGTGCCTTCCAGCGCCTGCCGGTAGTCGGTGGTCTTGTGCTTGCCCGAAAGTGTCGCCTCAGCGCGGTTGCGCAGTCTGGTCAGCGGCGTCTTCAAATCATGGGCGATGTTGTCGGAGACCTGCTTCAGCCCTTCGTTGAGCGTCGCTATCCTGGCCAGCATGGTGTTGAGGTTTTCCGACAGGCGGTCGAACTCATCGCCGGCGCCGGTCACCGGCAGCCGTCCCGTGAGATCGCCGCCCATGATGCGGCGGCTTGCTTCCGAGACGCTATCGATGCGCTTCAGCGCGGCGCGGCCGACAAAGAACCAGATCAGCAGCCCGCCCACTCCCATCATACCCAGCGCCAGCATCAGGGCGCGGCGAACGACGGCGCGGAAGCGCTCGGGTTCGCCGAGATCGCGGCCGACAAGCATGATCATCTGGTTGGGCAGCCGCAGCACCAGCGCGATGGCGTTGTGGCCCTTCTCGCCCTCGGACTGAATTTCGGTCTCGCCGGGCTGCGCGCCATTCGGGTCAGAAGCCTGGTTGCGCTGCCGTTCGAGCTCACCTTCGCCGAAACGGCGATAGGAGAAGGGTTCGGTCGTCCAGCCATCGGTCTCGAGCACCCCCGGTGCCAGGCTCTGCACGTTGCCGGTGAGGATCTGGCCGTTGACGTCGGCAATGAGATAGAGGTTGGCGCCGGGCTGGCGCGAGCGCTGCTCGACGACGCGCACCAGCCGCGGCAGGCCGCCGCTCTGATAGGCACGGGCGAGGCCGAGCACCTCGTCATTGATGGTCTGCTGGGTCTGGCCGGTCAGCATGCGGGCCGACAACGACGTCATGTAGAAGACCAGCAACACGGCACATAGCGCGAAAAGCAGGAAATAAAGCGCTGAAAGCCGCGCCGCCGTCGTCCTCATGATGGCCGGCAGGGAAAGGGCCATCGAGTTCTAGCTCATGATGAGATTTGGCTGAAATCTCATCATGACCTACCCCTTTGTTGGAGCATGATCTTCTCCAAAAACCGGTACCCACTTTTTGGGATCATGCTCTAGCCGCTCTTCAGCATATAGCCGGCGCCGCGAACCGTATGCAGGATCGGCTTGTCGAAACCCTTCTCGATCTTGCCACGCAGGCGCGAGACGTGAACGTCGATGACGTTGGTCTGCGGATCGAAATGATAGTCCCAGACATTTTCGAGCAGCATGGTGCGCGTCACCACCTGGCCGGCATGGCGCATCAGATATTCGAGCAGGCGGAATTCGCGCGGCTGCAGCGTGATCTCGCGCGCCGCGCGCTTGACCGAATGGGACAGCCGGTCAAGCTCGAGATCGCCGACCCTGTAGACGGTTTCGGCCTCCCTGGCGCTGGCGCGGCGGTTCAGCACCTCGACGCGGGCGAGCAATTCGGAAAAGGCATAGGGCTTGGTCAGATAGTCGTCCCCGCCGGCGCGCAGACCGGTGACGCGGTCATCGACTTCGCCCAGCGCCGACAGGATCAGCACCGGCGTGGTGTTGCCGCGCGAGCGCAGGCCGGCAATGACGGAGAGCCCGTCGCGGCGTGGCATCATGCGGTCGACGACCATCACGTCATAGTCGCCGGCATCGGCCAGCGCAAAGCCGGTTTCGCCGTCGCCGGCGACATGGGCGGTGTGCCCAGCCTCGGCAAAGGCCTTCTGCATATAGTCGGCCGCCTCGCGATCGTCTTCTATGACGAGAATCTTCATAGAGCCGTTATACGCGATTTCGCCGGAAGATTGAGGGGCCGCCATGAGCGCAAAAGCTTTCGTTCAAGCATGTCGTTTTGCCAAACCGCAGTGCACTTTTGGGCGACATGCTTCGCTGTTAGAGCGGCAGCGGGCGATGGGGGCCCGCTGCCGCCGGGAGCAGAACACGATGACTGACTAACGCGTTCGGCCCCTTGCTTCCCGTGCGGCGGCTCGGGGGTGTTGAAACCGCCGCACTGGAAACTGTGTGATGTCAGCCTTTGGCGACTGGCAGCGCGACGAAGCGGTTTGAATCGTCGCGGGTGATCTGCATCAGCACCGCCTTGCGGCCGGACTTGACCGCATCGGCCATCGCCTTGGCGACGTCGTCGGTGCCGTTCACCTCCGTCGAGTTGACCGAGGTGATGACATCGCCGGGCTGGATGCCGCGGTCGGCGGCATCGCTGTCGGGATCGACATCGGTCACCACCAGGCCCTTGCCGTTTTCCGACTTGGTGACGGTGAGGCCGAGATCGGCCAGCGCGGCGGGCTTTGCCGGTGCCGCGGGCTGCTGCGGGTCGGTCGAGGCCTGCTTGTCAGTGGATGGCAACGTGCCGAGATCGACCTTGATGGTCTGGCTCTTGCCGTCGCGCCACACCGTGACGTCGACCGACTTGCCGGGTGGGTAGGCGCCGATCAGACGAGCCAGTTCCTTCGGCGATGCGACGTCCTTGCCTTCGACCTGGGTGATCACGTCACCGGCGGTGATGCCGGCCTTCTTGCCGGGGCCACCGTCCTGGGCGCCCGAAACCAGAGCCCCGTTCTGCGACTTCAGGCCCAGCGATTCGGCGATGTCCGATGTAACCGGCTGGATTTCGACGCCGAGCCAGCCACGCTGCACCGAGCCGCTCTTCATCAGATCCTGCACCACCTGCTTGGCGGTCGAGGCCGGAATGTCGAAGGCGATGCCGACGCTTCCGCCCGACGGCGAGAAGATCGCGGTGTTGATGCCGACGACCTGGCCGTTAAGGTTGAAGGTCGGGCCGCCCGAATTGCCGCGGTTGACCGAAGCGTCTATCTGGATGAAGTCATCATAGGGACCGGCGCCGATATCACGGCCACGGGCCGAGACGATGCCGGCGGTGACGGTGCCGCCGAGGCCGAACGGATTGCCGACGGCCACCACCCAGTCGCCGACGCGAACCTTGGAATCGTCGGCGAAATCGACATAGGTGAACTTGCCGACGCCATCGACCTTGAGCACCGCCAGATCGGTGCGCGGATCGGTGCCGATCAGCTTGGCGTCAAGCTCCTTGCCGTCATTCATCACCACTGTGAAGGCGGAGCCTTCCTCGACGACATGGTTGTTGGTGACGAGATAGCCGTCATCGGAGATGAAGAAGCCAGAACCCTGCGCCACCGGACGCGGCTGGTCGTTGTTATGGTCGCGGTGGCTGAAGCGACGATTGCCGCCGTCATGGCCGTTCTGATCACCAAAGCCGCGGAATTGCTTGAAGAACTGGCGCAGCTGCGGATTGTCGGGCAGGTTGTTCATGCCGTCCGGATCGTCGGACTGGTCGGAGCCGTCATCGGCGGCAGGCTCGATCTTGGCCTTGACCTTGACGCTGACCACGGCCGGCGAAACGCGCTCGACGACATCGGCAAAGCCCGGCACCTGGGGCGCTTCGACCCGCACGGCGTCGGCCAGAACGGGAGCTGTACCAGTGGCAACGGCGCCGAAACCGATGCCGCCGGCAATGGCCAGCGAAGCGGCGGCGGCCAACAGGCGTTTGCGGGTGCGGGAATATGGGTTGGGGGCGATAGTCATGGGTCTCGTATCCTCTTTTCACTGGATGCGGCTCAGGCAGAGCATCCTCGGACAAGAGAAATAGAGAGGCGCACATTACGGCGCCATTTCCGGTGCATGAAAGTTTTGTAATGTTGGGCGGTCGCACAAATCGCTTGGTTGCGCTCGCCTGCTGCCCTATGGTGTACACAACTCAGCACAAGGCTTTCACAATGACAGCAAGCACCACCATGACCATTCGAGTCTCGTCCGAGACCAAGCTGAAGCTGGAGCAGATCGCTACCGATACCAGGCGTAGTAAATCGTTCCTCGCCGCCGAGGCGGTCTCAGCCTATGTCGATCGCGAGCTGGATATCATCGAAGGCATAAAACGTGGCATGGCCGACGCAGAGGCTGGCCGTGTCGTGCCCCACGACGACGCCATGGCGGAGCTCGACGCGGTGATCGAAGCAGCGAAAGCCAGGCGCGCAGGCAAGGCGTGAAGCGGTTCGTCACCTGGTCGCGAGAAGCGCTGGACGATCTCACGCAGCAAGTTGCCTTTATCGCTCAGGACAATCCTGCCGCCGCCCGACGCCTCGCGGACCGTATCCGTGAAATGGGCCGGGGCCTTGGTGATATGGCGAAGATCGGAAGAGCACACGTCTGNTTGTTATCCTGCGCGCCATCCACACGTCGCGGGACTGGCCTTTGGAGGAATGGCCGAGCTAGTCGCTCAGCATCTTGTCCAGCGCCGCCTGTTCCTCGGCGCTCAGCGCCTTGGTTGCCAACGAGCGGCGGGAGCGTGTGGTCAGCACAATGAAAATGCCGCCGACTAGAAGCAGAAGCACCGGCGTGCCCCAAAGCAAGGCGTTGCGCGGGCTGAAGCGCGGCTTCAACAGCACGAACTCGCCGTAGCGCGACACGATATAGTCCATCACCTGCTGGTCGGTATCGCCGGCAACCAGGCGCTGGCGCACCAGGATGCGCAGGTCGCGGGCGAGGTCTGCATCGGATTCGTCGATGGACTGGTTCTGGCAGACCATGCAGCGCAGGCCTTCCGACAGGAGCCGCGCCCTCGCCTCGAGCGCCGGATCGGTGAGAACCTCGTCCGGTTTCACCGCTTGCGCGGCGCCGGCAAACAGCAGCGCCAGAAGCAGGGTGAGCGAGGCCAACGAGAACCTGGTGCTCACGGCGCGCCTGCCGACGGCATGGAGGCTGCCTGCTTGCGGCGGCGCGAGGGTGCGCCAACCCGCAGGCGACGGTCGAGCAGCGACATTGCGGCTCCCGCCATCATCACCAGAGCTCCGCCCCAGATCAGCGTCACCAGCGGCTTCCACCACAGGCGCACCACGACGGATCCATCGGTGCCTTCATCGCCCAGCGACAGATAGAGCTGGTTGAAGCCGATCGTCTCGATGCCGGATTCGGTCGTCGTCGTCTGCCGCACCGGAAAGAAGCGCTTGGCCGAGGTGATTTCGGCTGAAACGCCGCCATCGGCGCCGATCAGGGAAAAGCGGCCGCGCTGCTCGCTGTAGTTCGGACCCTGCGCCGGGAAGAGGCCGTCGAAACGCAGCGTGTGGCCGGAGAGTTCGACGCTCTCGCCGGCATGCATCGACAGTATCCTTTCGGTGCCGAAGCACAGCGTGCCGACAATGCCGAGCGTCGTCAGCCCGAGGCCGAGATGGGCAAGTGCAGTGCCGAACACCGAACGCGGCAGGCCGGCGAAACGGCGCAGCATGATGGCGTGCGACACATTGCCAAAGCCGGACTTGACGGCGAGGTCGGTGAGCGCGCCGCAGACCAGCCAGCAGGCGAGGCCGACACCAAGGGCGGCGAACACCGACGCGCCGTCGATGAACAGCCCGGTGACCAGCATCGCCAGGAGAGCGGCGCCGAAAGCCGCCATCAAGCGCTGGGCGACGGCATAGAGGTCACCGCGCTTCCAGGCGAGCAATGGTCCGAAAGGAACCACGACCAGCAGCGGCACCATCAGCGGGCCGAATGTCAGGTTGAAGAAGGGGGCGCCGACTGAGATCTTGCCGGCCGAAAGCGCTTCGACCGCCAGCGGATAGAGCGTGCCGACCAGCACGGTGGCCGTGGCCGTGGTCAGGAACAGATTGTTGAGGACGAGTGCGCCTTCGCGCGAGATCGGGTGGAACAGGCCGCCGGCCGTCAGCCGCGAGGCGCGCAGCGCAAACAGGGCCAGCGAGCCGCCGATGAACAGCGTCAAAATGCACAGGATGAAGATGCCGCGGGTCGGATCGGTGGCGAAAGCATGCACCGAGGTCAGCACGCCGGAGCGCACCAGGAAGGTGCCGAGCAGCGACAGCGAGAAGGTGAGGATGGCAAGCAGCAGCGTCCAGATCTTGAGCGCCGAACGCTTCTCCATGACGATCGCCGAATGCAGAAGAGCCGTGCCGGCCAGCCACGGCATAAAGGAGGCGTTTTCGACCGGATCCCAGAACCAGAAGCCGCCCCAGCCGAGCTCGTAGTAGGCCCAGTAGGAGCCCATCGCGATGCCGCCGGTGAGGAACATCCAGGCGACCAGCGTCCACGGCCGCACCCAGCGCGCCCAGGAGGCATCGATGCGGCCTTCGATGAGGGCGGCGACCGAGAAGGAAAAGCAGATAGAGAACCCGACATAGCCGAGATAGAGCAGCGGCGGATGGATGGCGAGGCCAAGATCCTGCAGGACCGGGTTGAGATCGCGGCCCTCGATCGGCGCCGGATTGAGCCGGGTGAACGGATTGGATGTCGCCAGGATGAACAGGAAGAAGGTGGCGCCGATCGCCCCCTGCACGGCCAGCACATTGGCGCGCAGCGTCGCCGGAAGGTTGGAGCCGAAGACAGCGACCAGCGCACCGAAGAAGGTCAGGATCAGCACCCAGAGCAGCATCGAGCCTTCGTGATTGCCCCAGGTTCCGGTGATCTTGTAGATCAGCGGCTGCAGCGAATGCGAGTTTTCCCACACGCTCGCCACCGAGAAATCGGAACTTGCATAGGCGCCGGCGAGTGCTGCGAACGATAGCGCCGTGAGAGCGAAGCCTGTGACCGTGACGGGACCGCCGACAGCCATCAGCCTCTGGTTGCCGGTACGGGCGCCGATCAGCGGCACCAGCGTCTGCACCAGCGACAGCACAAAGGCGAGGACGAGCGCGAAGTGTCCGGTCTCAACCATTACTGGCTCTTGCTCTCTTGCCACACGCCCTTGGCCTTCAGCCCGTCAGCGACTTCCTTGGGCATGTAGCGCTCGTCATGCTTGGCCAGCACGCTGTCGGCGACGAAAACGCCGTCGGCGCCAAAGCTGCCTTCGGTGATGACGCCCTGCTCCTCGCGGAACAGATCGGGCAGGATGCCGGTATAGCTGACCTTGACCGATTTGTGCGTGTCGGTGACCGAGAACGCAACCGTCGCGCCCTGCCCGCGCACGACCGTGCCCTTTTCGACGAGGCCGCCGAGCCTGATGCGCTGTCCCGGCTGCAAGCTGGCGGTGGTCAGATCGGCGGGCATATAGAAATAGGAGGCCTTCTGGCCCAACGCATAGAAGGTCAGCCCGGTGGCGGCGCCGAGGAAGGCAAGACCTCCGACAATCACCGACAATCGCTTCTGCTTGCGCGTCATGTCCTACTCCGTCGCCGTCAGGCCGAGCGAGGCGGCAAAGGCGGTGAATTTCTTCGCTTCCTCACTGTCGGCGCCAAACACGGCAATACCGCGATGCAGCGCGTCCCGCGCCTGGTCGGCCTTGCCCAGCACAACATAGGAACGAATGAGCCGCATCCATCCTTCCGTGTCGCGCGGATTTTGCCGCAATTTTTCGTCGAGGCCGGCGACCATGGTTTCGATCATGGCCTGCCTGTCCCGCGGCGCCATCGACGAGGCGGCATCGACGGCTGCGGCGTCGGGGCCTTTGGCGGGCTCTCCTGACGCGACGCTGCGGTTGGCGGCCTCGGCCAGTGCCTGTTGGACAGCTCCGCGCCATGGCGAATCCTGCGGCAGGGAATCGAGCATTTTCTGCCAAGCCGTGGTTGCCTCGGGTATGCGGCCTTCCTGGGCCAGCGCCATCGCCAAATAGAACGAGGCTTTCGCGTTTGCCGGGTCGAGTTTTAGCGCCTGTTCGAAAGCGGATTGCGCATCGGCCGAAACGATGCCGCCGGCCGCATTGGCAATCGCTTCGCCGAGACCGGCCTCGCGGGCAGCCGTGTCGCCATCGAGGCGGATGGCATTGCGATAGGCGGTCACGGCATCGGGAAAGCGCTGCAGGCGCAGATAGATCGGGGCGAGCACGTCCCAGCCGCGTCCATCGCCAGGGTTGGCGGCAAGATGGGCCTCGGCGCGCGCCACCAACTCATCGACCGAACTATCGGCCGGATTCTTGGCCAGCCGTTCGGCAAGCGGCTGCGACGGCAGATCGGGCGAGCCGAGCTGGCTGTACATGCCCCAGCTGAGCAGCGGGACCATCAGCACCGCTGATGTCGCCACCAGCCTGGCCGCCTTTGACGGCTGCTGAAGCGTCGCGGCATCGGCCTGGCCGGCATTTCCCAGCCGAAGGATGCGGCGGGCGATTTCGGCGCGCGCCTCCTCGGCTTCCGCCGGCTGGATCAGGCCGCGCGCGGCGTCACGCTCGAGCTCGGCCAATTGATCGCGATAGACTTCGAGGTCATGGTCGCTGCTGGTCGGAGCGTCCGTGCCGCCGGTCAGCGGCAGCAGCACCGCCAGGCTTGCGCCCAGCGTGAGGAGTGCGGCTATGACCCAGAACAGCATGGTTCTTCCAATAGAGCGAGAGCCCTGCTCTCACAACATGAGGTCGCTGCGACGCTTTGACGGGATTCCGACCCCGGCCCAATGTTCAGGTCAGCGGCGTCCAGCTGCCGTCGGCGTTGCGGCATGCGGTGCCCCGCGCGGTCTGGCCGCCCGTGCCGGTAAACACCGTATGGGTGTACTGGCGGCAATCCTGCGAGCCGACGCGGTAGGGCTGGGCCGCGACGACTTCGCCGGAATGGGCCGAACTGTCGCCCTTCCAGGTCACCTTCTGGCCGCTCGCGGTATATTCGAGCGCCTTGTACTCCGCCTCGAGCGCCTTGCGCTTCTCGGTGCTGGTCAGGCCGCTGCCGATCGACCCGCCGACGAGCCCGCCAGCCATGGCCGAGATGATCGTCGTCGCGACCTTGGCACCCGAGGGAGGTGACGCGGGCGGATTGGTGATGGAGATATCCGGGCCACTGCCCTTGCCCAGCGTTCCGCAGCCGGAAAGAGCGAGCAGTGCGGAAACGAGCGCAACGCGAATCTTCATGCCAACAACCGGTTTTCTTGAACGGGATGCGCTGGGGGCCGCGTCATCGGGGGCGTCAGGACGTCATACTATTGACATTTGTCGGAAATTTGGCCGTTTTTAACGGCTTTTGTGCAATCGAGGGGCCGCCATAACACAGGCATTCGGCCGTGTCGATTGGCCCTGGGCAGTACATCATTGCAAGCTCCGCAAGCGCACAACCGCCTTCAGCCCGCCCATCGTGGAGCGTTCCAGCGCCAGCGCCCCGCCATACTCGTTGACGAGGTCGGCAACGATGGCAAGTCCGAGCCCGGTTCCCGGCTTTGTCTCGTCGAGGCGCCGGCCGCGTTTCAAGACATCGCGGGCCTTGTCCTCGGGGATGCCGGGACCGTCATCCTCGATCGATAGCTCGAACAGGCCGGCTGCGGCCGGCGTGACGGATACGGCAACAGTGCTCTTCGCCCATTTCATCGCATTGTCGAGAAGGTTGCCGAGCAGTTCCTCCAAATCCTCGCGCTCGCCAGCAAAGACGATGTCGGCCGCCAGCAGCGTAAGCGACAGGCTGACATCAGGCTTGAGTTTTTGCAGCACGCGCACCATGCGCTGCACCAGCGGCGTCACCGGCGTGCGGTAGACGACGCTGTCGCGCTGCGCCGCGACCCGTGCCCGCTGCAGGTAGTGGTCGACCTGTTTCTGCATCGACGCCGCCTGGTCGGCGATGAGCTGGCCCTTGGCGCCGCCTAGAGCCCGGCCCTCATTGATCAGCACGGCGAGCGGCGTCTTCAGCGAATGGGCAAGGTTGCCGACCTGCGTACGCGAGCGCTCGACGATGCGCTTGTTGTTTTCGATCAGCGCATTGGTTTCGTTGGCGAGCGGCTCGATCTCGGCGGGAAACCGGCCATCGAGCCGCTGCGCCGTGCCTTCGCGCACCTGGGCAAGCGCGTTGCGAACCCGGCGCAAGGGCTGGAGGCCGAGCAGGATAGCGATCGCATTGATGGCGATCATGCCGACGCCGAACAGGCTGAGATAGGTCAACAGGCGGCCCTGGAAGGTGGCGATCTCGTGCTCGAGCTCGGTCTTGTTGCCCATCACGCGGAAGCGCGCGGCGCGGTTCTTGGCATCGAGGACGAATTCGCTTTCGAACACTTGCAGTTCCTCGTCACCGATGCCGTCGGTGGAATAGCTGCGCTGGAAACTGGAATTGAAAGGCACCTCGGCAACGGTCGGCGACGGGATCGTCGTGGTCATCGAGGACGAATGAAGGTTGCCGTGCACGCCTTCGGAAGCCGGCTCCACCGACCAGTACCAGCCCGAATTCGGCTCCGAGAAGCGCAGGTCGCCAAGGTCGGGAGCGCCGGTGAGCTGGCCGGTTTCGGAAACGCCGACGGAGCCGATCAAATTGAACAGATGCGCCGACAGCAGGCTGTCGAAGCCGCGCTCGCTGGCCTGGCGGTAGAGCGTGGTGATCAGAGTGAAGATGACGATCAGGGTGAGGATCGCCCAGATCGTGGAAAAGCCGATGACGCGGAAGGCCAGCGAGCGAGGCCAGAGCCGCGCCGAAAAAGGCTTCCTTGCTGGTATGGGGAGCGGTTCCGCCTTACGCCTCCGGCTCACGCATGCGATAGCCCATGCCGCGCACGGTTTCGATCATGTCGATGCCCATCTTCTTGCGCAGCCGGCCGACAAAGACCTCGATGGTGTTGGAATCGCGGTCGAAATCCTGGTCGTAGAGATGCTCGACCAGCTCGGTGCGCGACACCACCTCGCCCATATGGTGCATCAGATACGCCAGCAGGCGGAACTCATGCGAGGTCAGCTTCAGCGGCACGCCGTTGACATCGGCCTTGGAGGCCTTGGTGTCGAGGCGCAGCGGCCCGCAAGTGAGCTCGGACGAGGCATGGCCGGCGGCGCGGCGGATCAGCGCCCTCACCCTGGCCAGCACCTCCTCGATGTGGAACGGCTTGGTGACATAGTCGTCGGCGCCGGCATCGATGCCCGACACCTTGTCGCTCCAGCGGTCGCGCGCTGTCAGGATCAGCACCGGCATCTTGCGGCCGTTGCGGCGCCAGCGCTCGACGACGCTGATGCCGTCCATCTGCGGCAGGCCTATGTCGAGCACGACGGCATCGTAGGGCTCGGTGTCGCCGAGGAAATGCCCCTCCTCGCCGTCATAGGAGCGGTCGACCACATAGCCGGCATCGACCAGCGCGTCGGCCAGCTGCCGGTTGAGATCCTTGTCATCTTCGACGACGAGTACGCGCATGATCGGTCAGGCCTGTTGATGTGTCAGCTATAGGCCGATTCCGGTGGTCTGGGAAACGAGCCCTGCAAGGGGGAAGATTGGATCAGTTCGCCGGGACGACGATCTCGGAGCGGCGCGGACGCTGGCCGTCCTTGCCCGGCACAAGCACGACGATGACGCAGACCTCCTGGCCGCCACGCGTCGTCTGCGAAGCCTTGGCCAGCGTGCCGCCATTCTGCTCGGCAACCTGCTGGCCGATCGCGTAGCAATCCGCCGCGGCTGCCGGCGTCGCTTGCGACGCCAACAGGCCGGCCGCTGTGAGCGCCAGTATCGCGGTTCTGACATGAGAGCGAAGCGTTTTCATGGTCGGCGTTGTAACGCAACTGTGCTGAACGTGAAATGAACGGTGAACGGGTGAAAATCCATCCCCGCAATACCCCCTGCGCGCGCAACGAATGAATGCGATCCTACCGCCCAGTCCCTCAGACCGGGCAATGGATTCATAACCGGAAAACCGGCTGCGCGGCTATGGTGTTTGCGCGCAGGTTCTCAATTCGCAGCCAGATTGGGAACAGGTCAAGGCGAGACCATTCTGAAGGGCCGCCCTAAATAGCGCGGGAAACGCCAAATCATCGGAGTGCGCCATGACGGATAAAGACCTTGCCGACCTTTACCGGGGCTATATCGCTTGCCTGAATGCCCAGGACTGGGCGAAACTTGGAGACTTTGTCGGCGACGAGGTGCAGCACAATGGCGAAATGCTCGGCCTGTCGGGTTATCGCCGTATGCTCGAAGGCGATTTCGAGGCGATTCCCGACCTCCGCTTCAACATCGAACTGCTGGTCTGCCAGCCGCCGCGCGTGGCGGCGCGCCTGCATTTCGACTGTCATCCCAAGGGCGTGCTGTTCGGCCTGCCGGTGAACGGCAAGCGCGTGTCGTTCGCTGAGAATGTTTTCTACGAATTCGGAGAGGGTCGCATCCGCGAGGTGTGGTCAGTCATCGACAAGGCCGAGATCCAGGCGCAAATCTAGGTTGCTTCAATCACTTTGCTCGGTGAGGGCGCGTATCCGCAGCACCCCGTGGTAGAGCGCCAGGTCCTCGTCGTAGCGGGCCTCGGCGAACTCCAAGGACAGGCGGGTCTGGTCGCGCGAGCCGGTGGCGAAAGCGGCGCCGTCAAGGCGCGCCCGGATGCTGTCCATGATCAGACGCGTCTCGGCCTCGCCTTGCGCCTTCGACCAGACATGCAGCGTGATGAGCTGGTCGTCATCATTGTCGGCGCCGGTGTCCAGATCGAATGCGCTGGTCCTGCCATAGGTCACATAAGGGAAGGCGGCACTGTCGGCCGCCTGCTCGCGCAACCCGGCGCCGCCGAGCAGCGCCGTCAGCGAGGCATCGCTCTTCAATCTCATGAACAAGGCTTGCAGCAAATCGCCGGGCGCCGTCATCGTCGTCTCCGTTCGCCTGTCACGCTTTGAACAACCTCAGTTTCGCGCGCAACCTAACCGCGTTGCACGGATTTCGCCAGATGACGATCCGCCTGATGGAAGGCGGCGAATCGGGCGGCATGGCCCTTTCACGGACCGGGTTCTATTTGGCATGCGGGGAGTTTCAAGAAGGGTGTTATGAGGAGCCCTGTTTTCTCCGGCAATTCGAGGTCATTTCATGCGAACGCCACCGCTGCTGCCGGCTTTTGGAAAGCTCGGCGTCAAGCCCCCGGTCGCGATTGCGGCAGCACCCGCCCTGTCGAAGAGGACCGTGGCCCTGCGCATGCGCGAGATACTTTCAATGCATGGCGGCCTGGCCTTGAAGCTGTCGGTGGTGGCCTGGACAATCCTGATCCTGGCGGCGGCATTTTTCATGTCAAAGGCCTGATGCCGATATGACAAACCGCTACGCGTTGCGCATGGACGAGCCCGAGAGCTGGACTATCTTCGACATCTTCACCGGCCAGCCTGTCGAGCTTAAGCAACAGGTGATGGTGGCCATGAATTTGCGCGATGCGGAAGCGATGGCCGACCGCCTGAACAGCCGGGACGTCAAGCGGCGGGCAAAAGCCGACCGCAAGTCCTGACGCACGCTGATCTCAGCCGCTCTGATTGCAAGACGAACGCGCGCTAACCGAAATCCGCGGCTGTGAGCACATATATGCTCTTGCGGGTGCGGGCGTAGGCCTTGCTGGCAACGTCATGGATGGAGCTGGACGCGGTGTCGAAAGCCGCCAGATAGGTGGCTTCCGCGGTCGCCGTCCCTGATGGCGCCTTCGAGAGGGCATCGGCTGCGACAGAGAAGGAAATCTGGAACATGCCGTCGTGGCCGACAAAGCGGATGCGCTTGCCGGCCTCGTCATAGAAGCGACTTGGATTGGGGAATGTCAGGCTCATGACGTGCCCCCCTTCGGCGCGGCGGCGGCTTTCTTGACTGTCGCCCGCTTCTTCTTCGGTGTCGGGTTCAAGGCTTCCGCGACGCGGTCGGCCTCTTCCTTGGCCAGGCGCAATTCCCTGAGCCTTGCTGTCTTGATCTCCCTGGCCCTCGCTTCGGACATGTAGTCGGAGGTTGCCTTGTTGCGCTCGGCCGTCTTCTTCTGCTTGTCCATGAAGCGGGCTTCAGCTTTTTCCATGATGCTCTGATTGCCTTCGGCCATCGCCTAAATCTCCTTCGTGCCTGAAATTGTGAAATCGAACTTACGATATAAATAGCCACTTTTGCCTCGAAATTCAATTTTTTGAAATATCTAGGCGCCTCGCGACGTTTCGAACCCTGCAGACATCATAATACTTTTTAATATTTAATTTTGGCCACGAATAATTTTTGGCACTCCTATCTATCGAGTGCCAACACACCTATAAGAACGGCGCGGTCGCCTATGCCGGCCCCAGAAAGAAGTTCTCATGAAGTTTCGGCCACTCCACGACCGCGTCGTCATCCGGCGCGCCGAAGGCGATGTCAAATCCAAGGGCGGCATCATCATTCCCGACAATGCCAAGGAAAAGCCGCAGGAAGGCGAAGTCATCGCCGTTGGGCCGGGCGCACGCGACGAAAACGGCGCGCTTGTTCCGCTCGACGTCAAGGCCGGCGACTTCATCCTGTTCGGCAAATGGTCGGGCACCGAGGTCAAGATCGACGGCGAGGACCTGCTGATCATGAAGGAAGCCGACATTATGGGCGTCATCGGCAAGAGCGAGACGGCCGCTATCGGCAAGAGCGGGACGGTCGTCACCGAGAAGAGCGTCAAAGCCAAGAAGGCTGCCTGACCGGCCTGGCTTTGCCAGGCTCCGGCGAGCCGCTTGCTTCACCACACCAACGGGATTGAAAAAAATGTCTGCCAAGGAAATCAAATTCGCCACCGACGCGCGCGACCGCATGCTGCGCGGCGTCGAGATCCTCACCAATGCGGTGAAGGTCACGCTCGGCCCCAAGGGCCGCAACGTCATCATCGACAAGGCCTATGGCGCGCCGCGCATCACCAAGGACGGTGTGACGGTGGCCAAGGAAATCGAGCTTGCTGACAAGTTCGAGAACATGGGCGCGCAGATGGTGCGCGAAGTGGCTTCGAAGACCAACGACCTCGCCGGTGACGGCACCACCACCGCCACGGTGCTGGCCGCATCGATCCTGCGCGAAG
This sequence comes from Mesorhizobium sp. LSHC412B00, assembly GCF_000503035.1. NCBI lineage: Bacteria > Pseudomonadati > Pseudomonadota > Alphaproteobacteria > Hyphomicrobiales > Phyllobacteriaceae > Mesorhizobium > Mesorhizobium sp. LSHC412B00. The sequence continues at coordinate 30,072 of NZ_AYWB01000022.1, forward strand.
GCGCCAAGCTGGTTGCCGCGGGCATGAACCCGATGGACCTCAAGCGTGGCATCGACCAGGCTGTCGCCGCCGTGGTCAAGGACATCAAGGCGAAGGCCAAGAAGGTCAAGTCGTCGGCCGAGATCGCGCAGGTCGGCACCATCGCCGCCAATGGCGATGCCAGCGTCGGCGCCATGATCGCCAAGGCGATGGACAAGGTCGGCAATGACGGCGTCATCACCGTCGAGGAGGCCAAGACCGCCGACACCGAACTCGACGTCGTCGAAGGCATGCAGTTCGACCGCGGCTATCTCTCACCCTATTTCGTCACCAATGCCGACAAGATGCGCGTCGAACTGGAAGAGCCTTACGTGCTCATCCACGAGAAGAAGCTCGGCAATCTGCAGGCGATGCTGCCGATCCTCGAAGCAGTGGTGCAGAGCGGCAGGCCGTTGCTGATCATCTCGGAAGACGTCGAAGGCGAAGCACTGGCGACGCTGGTCGTCAACAAGCTGCGCGGCGGCCTCAAGGTCGCGGCCGTCAAGGCGCCGGGCTTCGGCGATCGCCGCAAGGCGATGCTGGAAGACATCGCCGTGCTGACATCGGGCCAGATGATTTCCGAGGATCTCGGCATCAAGCTCGAAAACGTCACCATCGAGATGCTTGGCCGCGCCAAGCGCGTACTGATCGAGAAGGACACCACCACGATCATCGACGGCGCCGGCACCAAGGCGACCATCCAGGCGCGCATCGCGCAGATCAAGGGCCAGATCGAGGAGACCACGTCCGACTACGACAAGGAGAAGCTGCAGGAGCGGCTGGCCAAGCTCGCCGGCGGCGTCGCCGTGATCCGCGTCGGCGGCGTCACCGAGTCTGAAGTGAAGGAAAAGAAGGACCGCATCGACGACGCGCTGAATGCGACGCGCGCGGCGGTGGAAGAAGGCATCGTGCCCGGCGGTGGCGTGGCGCTTCTGCGCGCAAGATCGGCTCTGGCCGGCCTGACCGGCGCCAATGACGATGTGACCGCCGGCATTTCGATCGTGCTCAGGGCGCTGGAAGCGCCGATCCGCCAGATCGCCGAGAATTCCGGCGTCGAAGGCTCGATCGTCGTCGGCAAGCTGTCCGACAGCAAGGACCAGAATCAGGGCTTTGACGCCCAGAACGAGGTCTATGTCGACATGATCAAGGCCGGCATCGTCGACCCGGCGAAAGTGGTGCGCACCGCGTTGCAGGACGCCGGCTCGATCGCCGCCCTTCTGATCACCGCCGAAGCGATGATCACCGACGTTCCGGCCAAGGATGCGGCGCCTGCGGGCGGCGGTGGCGGCATGGGCGGCTACTGACCATCGCCCGAAAATTGCCCGCTGGGAATCTGGGCGGGCATAAATCAAAACAGGCTGCCGGGGACATTTCCCCGGCGAGCCAGGAATTTCCGTCAGTCAGTCAAGACCAGTCATCAACGACAGGGAGATCGACAGATGATCACATTCGCCCCGAAGCCAAACGCTGTATCCGCGACCAAGCCGGCGGAGGAGAGCCGCTTCGATCGCATCCGCCGGATTGCCGCCGACAAGCACAGGCAGGCCGATGCCGGGCCGATTCGCCGCGAGCCGTCGAAGACCGGCGACAAGCGGCCGACGTGACGGCTGCCAACCTCACGACACCGGCAACGCTCCGCCCTCTTCGGTGCGGCGGGCAATGTACTCGTCGAGCACATCGGATGTGGCAACGGCCGACGCCGGCGGCTGGAAGTCGGCCAGCGTCCGCTTCCAGATGCCGGTGGCGCGCTCGGTGGCCGACTTCGAACCGGACTGCGTCCAGCTGCCGAAATTCGACCAATCGGCGACCAGCGGCTCGTAGAAGGCGGTGCGGTAGCGCGTCATGGTGTGGCCGGCGGAGAAGAAATGCCCGCCCGGCTGGACTTCAGCGATCGCCTCGAAGCCGATCGAATCCTCGTCGCCGGGGGTCGTAGCGCAGAGTTCGGCAACCGTCTGCAATGCCTCGATATCGGTGATCAGCTTCTCGTAGGAGACGCTGAGGCCACCCTCCAGCCAGCCCGCGGCATGGATGCAGACGGTGGCGCCGGCAAGCACCGAGCCCCACAGCGCGAACTGCGTCTCGTGCGCCGCCTGCACATCGGAAATGTTGGCCGCACTGCCGCCGCCGGACCGCCAAGGCAGGCCGGTGAAGCGCGCCAGCTGGCCGGCGCCCAGCGTCGCCTTGACGTGCTCGGGCGTGCCGAAGGCCGGTGCGCCGGACTTCATGTCGACATTGGAGGAGAAGGATCCGTAGACCACCGGTGCGCCCGGCCGCACCATCTGCGCCAGCGCGAGACCAGCCAGCGCCTCGGCATGCTGCAGCGTCAATGCGCCGGCGACGGTGATCGGCGCCATGGCGCCGGCCAGGCAGAAGGGCGTGATGACAGAGACCTGGCCGGCCCTGGCGAAGTCGATGATGCCTTGCGCCATCGGGATATCGAGCTGGCGCGGCGAATTGGTGTTGATCACGGTGTAGCAATGGACGCCGGCCAGGAACTCGTCCTGCGAGAGCCCGCGCGCCAGCCTGATCATCTCGAACCCATCCTCGACCTGCGGCGTGCCGCGGGCGAAGACGAAGGGGAACTTGTCCGACAGGGTCAGCTGCGCACGGTTGACGGCATAGTGGCGCAAATGGTTGTCGACATCCTGCGGCTCGATCCAGGGGCCGAGCATATGCAGCACGTCGAAATTCTGAACAAGCTTGGTCAGTTCTTCGAAAGCGGCGAGCGTGCCCGGACGCCGTCCGCGTTCGAGATCGGTGACGTTGGGCGCCCCGGCTCCGGCCAGGAACGTCATCGAGCCGAGCTCCAGCATGAGATCGCGGCTACGGTTGCCCGCCAGCGCCCGGATGGATTTCGGCGCCGAGGCCAGTGCCGCAGTGACAATATCGCGGCCGATGCGCACCATCTGGCTGTCCTCGTCGACCAGCGCACCGGCTTTGGCGTAGATCGCCCGTGCCTCCGGCAGCAGCACCTTGATGCCGAGCTCTTCCAGCACGCGCAACGCCGTGTCGTGGATGGCCGCGACCTGGTCGTCCGAAAACACCGGCTGCGGCAGGAACGGGTTCTTGAGCGAGCGATAGTTCGGGTGGCGGCTTGACCCGCTGCCGGCCTCACCGGTGTGCCCGCGCCGGCGCTCGCGCCTGGTCTCCCTTATAATGTCATCGACCATGGCCAAAACTCCTCATTGCCGCATCGCCTGCCCTCGGGGTCGTATGGCGAGGCCGGAATAATTCGCGCCGGCCGCTCGACGCCGACAATGTGCACCCAAAGCGCGGTCCCCTCCCCGGCGAATTCGTCGCCCAGCAACGTCAGCGCGACGCTTTTGCCTATTGTGTAGCCATAGCCGGCTGAGGCGACGAAGCCGACGCGCCGGCCCTTGTGCCAGACTGGCTCGAAGCCACTGGCGTCGGCATCGACGGCGTCGACCTCCAGCGTCACGATCCGGGCGGCGCTCAACAAACCGTGCGGTGTGGCCTGGCTGCCCTTGTGAGCCGGGCTGAAATGGAAGAATAGTCTTCGCCGGGTATGCCCGCCCTGAAATTGCCCGCTTGCGGTTCTCAGGTGGGTGGGGTGAGTTTCGGGAATGGCCAGTCCTTTAGAACGACGTCCAAGACGAAGAGGTCCGATCGCCGCCGCACTGCTGGCGGTGGACGCGTGGATCGATTCCTCGCTCTACGAAATCGGCTTCAAGGCCGGCCAGTTCTGGGAATCGGCGACCATTTTTTCGCGGCGCTTCCGAGTCACCGGCTGGCGACGCGGCATCATCGAGGTGCTGAGCGAAGGTTTTACGATGGGCGCCGGCGGCGTCGTCGTGCTGCTCGCACTCGCGATGCCGGCCTTCCAGATCACCACCGGCGACTGGCGCAGTCAGGGCGATTTCGCCGTCACCTTCCTCGACCGCTACGGCAACGAGATTGGCCAGCGCGGCATCATCCAGCGCGATTCCGTGCCTGTCGACGAGATGCCGGACCATGTCATCAAAGCAGTGCTGGCGACCGAGGACCGGCGCTTCTTCGAGCACTACGGCATCGACGTGCTCGGCCTGTCGCGCGCCATCTTCGAGAATGTGCGGGCCAATTCCGTCGTCCAGGGCGGCTCCAGCATCACCCAGCAGCTGGCCAAGAACCTGTTCCTGTCGAATGAGCGGACCTTCCAACGCAAGATCAAGGAAGCCTTCCTGTCGCTGTGGCTGGAGGCCAATCTGTCGAAGAAGGAGATCCTGCAGCTTTATCTCGACCGCGCCTATATGGGCGGCGGCACGTTCGGCATCGAGGCGGCGGCGGATTTCTATTTCGGCAAGAGCGTCAAGGATCTGAACCTCGCCGAGGCGGCGATGCTGGCCGGCCTGTTCAAGGCGCCGACCAAATACGCCCCGCACATCAACCTGCCCGCTGCCCGCGCTCGCGCCAATGTGGTGCTGTCGAACCTCGTCGATTCCGGTTTCATGACCGAAGGCCAGGTGCTGCAGGCAAGGCTGCATCCAGCCGAGATCGTCGACCGCGGCGAGCAGAAGAGCCCGGATTATTACCTCGACTGGGCCTTCGATGAGGTCAAGAAAATCGCCAAGCCCGGCCAGCATTCGCTGGTCGCCCACACCACTTTCGACGCCAACATCCAGAAAGCGGCGGAGGAATCCGTCGAATTCCATCTCCGCCAGTTCGGCAAGGAATACAACGTCACCGAGGGCGCCGTTGTAGTGATCGAGACCAATGGCGCGGTACGCGCCATTGTCGGCGGCCGCGACTATGGCGCAAGCCAGTTCAACCGCGCCACCAAGGCGCTGCGCCAGACCGGCTCCTCGTTCAAACCTTACGTCTACGCCACCGCCATGGAGCACGGGTTCACCCCGGACTCCGTCGTCTCAGGCGGGCCGATCAGCTGGGGCGGCTGGTCACCGCACAATTACAATGGCGGCTCGGCCGGCAATGTGACGCTGATCACGGCGATCGCCAAATCGATCAACACCGTGCCGGTACGGCTGGCCAAGGACTATCTCGGCATCGGCCCGATCAAGGCGATGGCCGAATCATTCGGCGTGGAATCGCCGCTGGAGTCGCACAAGACCATGGTGCTCGGCACATCGGGCATGACGGTCATGGACCAGGCGACGGGCTACAGCGTGTTCGCGCAGAACGGCTTCGCCGGCTCGCGGCACGGCATCACCCAGCTCGTCACCCGCACCGGCGATGTCGTCTACGACTTTGCCAAGGATGCGCCGGCGCCGCATCGGGTTCTGTCGGAACAGGCTTTGAAATACATGAACACCATGCTGGCTGCGGTGCCGGCGATCGGCACCGCGCGGCGCGCGCAGCTGCCCAACATCGTCGTCGCTGGCAAGACGGGGACGACGCAATCCTACCGCGACGCCTGGTTCGTCGGCTTCACCGGCAATTACACGGCTGCCGTCTGGCTCGGCAATGACGACTTCACCCCGACCCGCAACATGACCGGCGGCACGCTGCCGGCGATGGTGTGGCAGCGGCTGATGGTCTACGCGCACCAGAATATCGACCTGAAGCCGATCCCCGGCCTAGACAAGCCCTTCGTCGACGAAGAGATCGCGGCCAAAGCCGAGGAAGCGGAGAAGAAAAACGCCGATCAGGCAGCCGCCGATGCCGCGGCCGAGCGCCCGGCGGTGTTGTCCAGCCGCACGACACAGACGCTGCGCGAGATGACCAAGGTGTTCCAGACAGCGCCCGTGCTCGGCTCGCCGCAGACACCGGAGACCCTGTCGGCGCTTTGATTCCACAGCGCTGCTTGCTCTGTGGCCTGCCCCGCTATATCCCCGAACGATAATTCTCTCGTCCCGGTTCTTCATGCTCAAGACCGCCTTTTTCACGCTGCTTTCGCTTGCCATAGCCATCGGCCTCGGCGGCGGCAGCGTCTGGTATGCGCTGCAGGCGCAGAGCGGCGTCGGCGCGATCAGCATCGGCCAATGGACCGCCTTCCCCGAGATCGGCACGCAAGATGCCGACCCCTATTCGAAGGCGCGCGTGGCGCGCGAGGGCGTGCTGGCGCTCGGCAAGGCGGAAGGCTTGTCCTTCATCGCCGAACGCGATGCGGCCGGCGATGAGCTTCAGCGGCAATGCGACTACAGGATCGAAGGCAGTTTCCCGACCGCCCGGTTCTGGACGCTCTATGCCGCGGATCAATCGCTCGGCGTGGTCGACACCGGCAAGCCGAGGCTGGCGGCGCTGCAATCCTACCAGGTGCTGCGTCAACCCGACAATTCGGTGATCATCGCCGTCGGCAACCGTCCGGCCCCCGGCAACTGGCTTCTGACCGAAGGTTTTGGCCGGATGTATTTCGTGCTCACCTTCTACGACACGCCGATTGCCTCAAGCACCGGCCTTTCCGACGTGTCGCTGCCCCGGATCGTCAAGGCTGGCTGCAATGCGTAGGTTGCTGCACGCCATCCTGCTCGGCCTGCTCGGCGCCGGCATCGTCCACATCGTGGTGCTTTTGCTGGTGCCGGAATTTACCGAGCGCGATGCCTGGTCACGGCTGGCGATGGCGTCCGACCTCTACAAGATGACCAGGCTGGATGCCGAGGCGGGCGGCGCGCCGGTGGTGAAGTCGGTGGATCCGCTGTTTTACGCCGCCGCCTGCCGCTTCGACCTTGCCGAAGGCGTGGTGCGGATCAAGGCGCCGGGCAGCGTGCCGTTCTGGTCGGTGTCGGTCTATGACCGCAACGGCCACAATTTCTATTCATTCAACGACCGCACGGCGACCGGCAACAAGCTGGACACCGTGGTGCTGACGCCGGCACAGATGATCGACGTGCGCAGGGAGCTTCCCGAAGACCTGCAAGGGGCGATCTTCGTCGAGGCGCCGATCGAGGAAGGCATCTTCGTCATCCGCGCCTTCGTGCCTGACGACAGCTGGAAGCCGGTTGTGTCGCAGTTCCTGGACCAGAGCTCCTGCGAACTGCAGGACTACTGACCTCACCCCGACGACCAGCAAATTCAGTGGTGCGGAACAGGCGTCCGTGGTGTGCCCGGCTGGTCCGCCGGTCGCGCCTGGCCCGCCAATGGCGGATGCTCGTAGCGGACGCCGGGAAAAATGATCACCGCCGCCGGCGTACCGGTGTCCTGAACTGCTCGATTGACTGGTGCCGATCGCGGCACGAAAGACAGTACCATGCCCATGGTTCGCGTATTCCTCTCGGTTGCCCCGGAGCACAACGCAACGCCTCCAAATGTGATTAAGGCCGGCAGAGGGTTAACGGAGCGCTAACGGATCGCGGCTAATTTGATGTTTGTTCCAGGCCTTGCGCGAAACCGACACAGTTGCGGTTGAGCATGGTCCGGGTTGTGTCGAGTGTCGGGCGTATCTTCCGTGTCAGCTTCGGATTTCAGGCAAATCGCCATACGGACGGAATCGGGAAAAGCCGAAAGGCTGTTTCGCGCCGCCGTGTCGGCGTTCTGCTCGCTGACCCGCCCGTCGCGCCGCGAGATCGCCCAGCTCGAGGATCTGACGCTGCCGCTGTTCGACAGCGTGCCGGTCGAATCGCGCCGCTATGTCGCCGCCGCCCTGTCCGAATGCGAATATGCGCCGGCCGCCCTGGTGCGGCGGCTTTGCGAGGAGCCGGTCGATGTCTGCGCGCCCTTGCTCGTCCGTTCGCGGGCGCTGGGCGACATCGACCTGATCGCGTTGATCGGCCGCCACGGCCTGCCGCATGCGCGCGCCATTGCCCGCCGCAAGGATTTGAACCCGACCATCGCGCAGTTGATCAAGGCGCTGGAAAAGCCGACCCTGGTGCGCGTGCGGCAGCCCGAGCCGATCGCCGACGTGGCGGGCGCCGACGCCGAAGCCGCTGCCGCCGCTCCCAGCGCACCAAAACTGCCCGGCAGCGCCGCCGAAACCGCCAGGCGCCGCCTGCGCTCGATGATGCTCGCCGAGGGCGAGGCGACATCGGTCAATCCCTTCGTCGGCTCAGCAACTTACAGCAAGCTGCGCGAGACGGCGCTGACCGGCAACGCCGCCTTCTTCCAGACCGCGCTTGCCGACGCGCTCGATATCGACTTCTCGACGGCGCGGTCGCTGACCGAGCATTCGAGCTATGTCTCGCTGCTCGCCGCGCTGCGGGCGCTCGACCTCAGTGAGGACAGGGCATTCCTGATCGTGGTCGCGGTTTACCCCCGGGAGTTTCCGCACCCGCAGGCGATCCGCATCTTCCTCGACCGCTACCGGCTGCTGCACCACGAGGCGGCGCTCGACAAGGTGCGCGGCTGGAAGGCCGAAACATTGTCGCGAGCGGTGCGCGGCAACACCCCTGTCGCCGCGAATGGCGACCAAGCGCCGGACGTCGACAAAGCCAGCCTAGGGGCCAGCCTCAAGGCGTCTTGACGGAGAGAAGCTCCTCGACGGAAACCGTTCCGGCCTCGATCTCGACCACCCAGATGTCGGGATCGAATTTTTTCTCCCGCTCAAGCCTGGCGTCAAGCGCGGCGGCATCGTCGCCGGCGCCGAGCAGCGTGAAAAAGCGATCATCCGGTTTGTCCGAATCGTAGCTCGTCTGCGGCGCCGGGCCGAACAGGGAGACGTCGCCCAGCCTGCCGCGGGAGAGCACGAAGACAGCGCCGGCCTCGGTCGCGCCGCGCTTGACGACGGCCGCAAAGCCGCCGGCGCCGAAAACACGGCGCAGCAGGGCCGACACCCAAAACTCGGTGGTTACGCGCATGACGAGGCTCCGGAGGACATGCGCGGCGTCTTAGCCGGATTTTCGGCTATCCGCGAGCGGTCGTCTTGACCACTCAATTGGTCAGGCCGATCTCGCGCATCTTGACGTAGACGACCTCGTCGGGCTCGCCCGTTTCCGGCAGGCCGAACAGCGACTGGAATTCCTTGATCGCCGCCTTGGTGCGGGCGCCGACGACGCCGTCGAGTTGCATGTCGTCATTGCCGAATGCCTTCAGGCCGGCCTGGATCTTGACGATGCGGGCATCGGGCGCCTGGGCGGATACCGGCGCGGAAACCGGGATGGGCGCAGGCGCGGCCTCGGGCGCGGCAACTCGAGCGGCGGCCATATCCACGGGCCGCGGCAGCGGATGCGGGATGCCAGCCGTGGTCTGCTTGGCGCCGAGCTGGTCGAGCAGCACGGCGTCGATCTCACCGGAGGCCGGCAGGCCAACTTTCTGCTGGTAGGCCTGGATCGCCTTTTGGGTATTCGGCCCGGAAATGCCGTCGACCGTTCCCGTGTAGAAATCGAGATCCTTCAGGATGCCCTGGACCTGCTCGACGGTCGGGTCGCTTTTGACCGGTGCCGGGCCGGGCCGCAGGATGTTGATGGTGGTTTCGGGTTCGTCCGCGCCGGGGTGCGGAAAACCCTCGATGCTGCGGGTGGCGAAGAAGGCGCCGGCATGCGGAAACGGCTGGTACCACAGCGCGTTGGCGGAAACGTAGAACAGCGTCACCAGGAAGGCGGTCGACCCGCCGACCAGGACCGGATTGCGCGAGATCGCGCCGCCGAGCGCAATCGCGCCGGCCTCGAACGCGCCGCTGCGGCGCTTGACCGCCTTAGGCTGTTTTGCGGAGCGAGCCATTCCTGTCCCCTTTCGCGTCGCCTTTCGTCCTGGTCGCAGGCATCGGCAGCACGCCGTTCCTGTCGGTCGCGCTCCTCTTCGGCCCGTTCACCGGCAGGCTGATCGTGACCGTCGTCCCCTCGCCCGGCATGCTTTCGATCGACATCGTGCCGTCGTGCAGCGCCACCAGGCCCTTGACCAGCGACAGGCCGAGCCCGGTGCCCTCGAAGCGGCGCGTATAGTCGTTCTGGATCTGCATGAACGGCTTGCCGAGATTGACAAAATCTTCCTCGGCGATGCCGATGCCGGTGTCCCTGACCCAGAAATGCAGCCGCGAGCCGATCCGCTTGGCGCCGACGACGACATTGCCGCCATCGGGCGTGAACTTGACCGCATTGGAGACGAGGTTGATCAGGATCTGCTGCACGGCACGACGGTCGGCATTGATCTCCCCGGCGTCCGGCGCAATCTGCGCCTGGAGACCGATGTTCTTGGCATTCGCCTGCAGCTGCATCATCGACTGGCACATCTCGACCGCTTCGATGAATCGGAACGGTTCGGGCTCGGTCGCGTAGGCGCCGGCCTCGATCCTCGAGACATCAAGGATGGAGGTGACGACGGCAAGCAGATGCTGGCCCGACTCCTTCACCAGGCTGACATACTCCTTCTGGCGCGGGTCCTTGAAGCCGCCGAACATCTCATGCAGCAGCATGTCGGAAAAACCGATGATGGCGTTGAGCGGCGTCCGAAGCTCATGGCTGACGACCGCCAGGAAGCGGCCCTTTGCCACCTCGGCCGACGCTGCGGCCTCATTGGCGGCAGCAAGCTCGTCGCGCAATTCGGCAGTCTCGTCGTTCTCGCGCAGCAGCAGAGTGAAGGTCTCCTGCTGCTCTTCGGCGCGCATCAGTTCGAGCTGAAATGGCCGGTAATTGTCGGCCGTCGAGGCGCTGCCGTCCTGCGGCAGCCTAACCCGAAGATCGAGCCGGCGCGCCAGGGCGCCATCGCGCATGTCGGCAAGCGCGCTGAGATAAGCAACGCGATCGGACAGGTGGATGCGGTCGAACATGCCGGCGCCGAAAAGCAGTTCCGGCGGCAGCTTCAGGATGGTGCGCGCCTTGGCCGAGGCATCCAGGACCTCGCCATGCCGGGCGACATGCAGGACAACGGCGTCGATCATATCTTCAAGGCGGTCGTTTGGAAGGAGCGCGGGCTGCGCGCGTGCGGCATCGCCGAGGGCTGCGAGCCGGGGAACCAGCGTCAGGCCCCAGGCGAGCGGCAGCAGCCAGTGCCACGCCGCGACTTGCGCCCCTCCGAGCGGGACGACAGAGCCGACAAAGGGCTGCAGCAGCATTGCGGCCAAGGTTGAGAGGCCGCCCCAAAGTGCCGCGCGCTTTGAACCGCCGATCCACCAGGCCTCGAATGGCAGTGCCAGGGCCAGCAGCGCAACCGGCGACGCCAGGCCGCCTGCTGCCGCGACGGCGCCGGCAAGGGCAAGACCGCCGGCGGCAAGGGCAACCTGGGCTGCCAGCGTCATCTTGCCCGACGCCGCCACCAGCAAGGCGGCGAACCAGCAAAGACCGAAGGCGGCGAAAATGGTTGCGATGGTGACGGCGGCGCCCATGCCCGAGGTGACCAGTGTCACCGCCGCACCGGCGGCGAAGAACGGAGCGGCAAGCATGATGCCGATGAACCGGCGCTGGCGCAGGCGATCGCCCTGGCCGATGATGGCCGGATGGACCATGCGTTCGCAACCGGCCGCCAGCGCGCCAGGCAGTTCAATATATCTGGCAGTTGTCAAACTCAACGCACTCGCACCCGGTCGTGACTGCCCCTGCTTTGCAGGTCGCTTTTGCTTGTTTGAAACTCGCATCCAGCGTTTAAGGAATGAATAAGGCTGACCGGAACAACGAGCGCGCTGCGGCAAAAATTGGAGCGCCGGCACCGGAATGCACCGCCATTTGTAGCCATAGTAAACGGAGCGTTATGTGCAAAGGGCGTGCCCGTGGCTGCGAAACCCTGAGCCGGCATGCCTGCTCTTCTGAAGATATCCATGCGCAACAATCGCTTAGATGGTTACTGCAAGGTTAAGAAAATTGCCGGCATTTGAGGCTAATGCACTGCAAAACGCCTCGCTTCGAATTTGCCTGAAATTTGAGGAAAATTTTCGCTGAGCAAGAAAGCCGTCCTTTGCGCCTCATGTGCCATTGTCGCTGATATAAAGAGGTCATTGCGCATGGACGCATGATCCGGTCATTGGACGAGAGGGCAGATCGATGGGCTTTTTGATAAGAATGGCGTTCTGGTTTTCGCTGGTGTTGCTGGCGCTGCCGCTGACCGTCGGCCCCGACGAGGATGGCCGCGAAAGCGTCGGGCCGTTCCAGGCGCTTTTTGCGGCGCGCGAAGCGGTCGGCGACATCGCCGGCATTTGCGAGCGTAAGCCGGACGTCTGCGAAACCGGCAAGTCGGCGATGCATACGATCAGCGCCCGGGCCAAGGAAACCGCCAAGATCGCCGCCGCCATGCTGGACGACAAGAGCGCCGAGACCTCGCCCGATACATCGCTGGCCACCGGCAGCGTCGCCAAGGACATCGTGCTGCCGGCGACAGTCAACATACCTGCCAAGCTGGTGGCGAAGAACTAAACACCGTTTCAGCTGTATCTACAGCGACACCGCAGGCCGGTCGGACCTCTCGATGCCTGCGGTGCTTTTCTTCTTTTTCCGTGACGCCGCAGCCGCGGATGACTATATCCTGAGCAATGGCCACGACGATCCAGACGATCCGCGACGACTTCTCCCTGCTCGACGAGTGGGAAGACCGCTATCGCTATGTGATCGAGCTCGGCGAAGCGCTGCCGCCATTTCCCGACGCCGAACGCAACGCCGCCAACAAGGTGCCGGGCTGCGTCAGCCAGGTCTGGCTGACCACGAGCCGAGCGCCGGGCGCCGATCCGGTCATCACCTTCACAGGCGATTCAGACGCTCATATCGTGCGCGGTCTGGTCGCCATCATGCTGGCGCTGTTTTCGGGACGGACTGCCAGCCAGATCCTTGAAACGGACGCAGAGGCGACGCTGAGGTCGCTTGGCCTCGACGAACATCTGTCGCCGCAGCGGGCCAATGGCCTGCGCTCGATGGTCAAGCGCGTCAAGCGGGACGCCGAGATGGCTCTCAAGCAGACTGCTTGATTGCTCTATCTTCTCTTCTTTCGACGCAATTCCAAGGGAAAGCGCTCGGCAGTTTTCCTGGAATTGTTCTAGGAACAAAAACGGCGCCGTAAGGGGCGCCGTTGATCTTGTCCATTGGAGCCGGTGTTACCGCCCCTTGCGCTTGCGGCCGAGGCCCATCTTCTTGGCCAGCTGCGAACGGGCAGCGGCATAGTTGGGGGCAACCATCGGATAGCTGGCGTCGAGATTCCACTTCTCGCGGTATTCATCGGGCGTCAGACCGTAATGGGTCATCAGGTGGCGCTTCAGCGACTTGAACTTCTTGCCATCTTCAAGGCAGACGATGTAATCGTCATGAACAGAGCGCTTCGGGTTTACCGCAGGCTTCTGCTTGTCGGCCAGAGGCTGTTCGCTTGCTCCGCCCACGCGCCCGAGAGCGGCATGGACATCAGCGATAAGGTTCGGCAATTCGCCGACCGGCACGGGATTGTTGCTGACATAGGCTGCCACCACATCGGCGGTCAGCTCGATCAGCGCATCGCTATTTCTGGAAGGTGTTTCGACGATATCCATGGTTTAGGCCCCAACGAAGGATGTTTCTGTTTGCGCCCTTTTTGGAAGATCGGGCATGGCGCGAATTTCACGCGGAAAGAGCTTCATGGATTCGCGTCCGGGCATCTTAATGAGCCCACAGACAAAGTAAGTCAATTCGCATCTTGCGCTATATTCAACGATATTCATCGAATAGTCGCTCTTCAGCTTCAATCTTTCGTGCACTCTGTAACTTCGCGATATTTTCTGGTCGGACCAGGACTAGCATGACGTAAGGTCACACCACCGCTAAATCAGCAAGGACTCATAAAGTGGGCAGCGATGCTTGGTCTATGCTTCGAGGTTTGGGCGGCTGATTGTCGGATTCGTACCAAACCGCAAGTTGCAAAGCGTTGGCGAAACACGCCGAAGAAGATCTTCGGTCTGACCGGATTCAATACGGCGTGAGGTATTTTCCATAGACCCAGCCACTAACAAAACCACCATTTTGCGCCGGGTCGTGCCAAACTTGACACCATTGATAGCGAATTGCCTGTTTCTGTTTCCAGTGCGGCTGGCCGGCGATCTCCAGAAGATTCAAGCCGCCGGTGCACTTGCCGGTCATCTGCAGGATCGTCCCGTTGGGATAGGCGGCCTGCTTCTGCGAGGTGCCGGACGGATATTTGCGAACGTTGAGCGTGTCGCCGAACGGCACGCCAGCCACTTGCCAAGCGGCGAACGCGGTTGCATGAGACTGGCCGGTGAAAGCCAGAACGGTCGAAGCGACGACGGCGAGAGCCGCAGCGGTGTTGATATGGAAATTCATCATCCTCTCCTTTTGGCTCATCTCCCGAGCCCGCCGCAACCAATACATCCCGGCCCTTGAACCCGCGCTGATCGGCGTGTTCATTTGCCATTCAAGTAATTTCTTCAGTGAGACGCAATGACCAAGACCTCAGCTTTTCCGACCGCCAGCCCGCCGAGCCCCGAGAAACACCCCGTCTTCGACACGCACCACGGCATTACCCGCACAGATGACTATGCCTGGCTGAGGGCCGAGAACTGGCAGGCGATGTTCAGGGACCCTTCCCTGCTTGAGGGCCGCATCCGCGCCCATCTCGAAGCCGAAAACGCCTATCAAGCAGTGCTTATGGCCGATACGCTAGAGCTTCGGAAGCAGCTGTTCGGCGAGATGAAGGGGCGCATCAAGGAAGATGATTCGACGGTGCCGATGAAGGATGGCCCCTATGCTTACGGCTCATCCTTCAAGCTTGGCGGCGAACAGCCCCGCTATTTCCGCATGCCGCGCGATGGCGGCGATGAGCAGATCCTGCTCGATGGCGACGCGGAAGCCGAGGGCAAGCCCTATTTCCGCCTCGGCGGCGTCGACCATTCGGCCGATCACCGCAAGCTGTTGTGGGCGTTCGACGACAAGGGCTCTGAATTCTTCACACTTCGCGTGCGCGATCTCACCAGCGGCAAGGAACTGAGCGACCAGATCGAGGCCACCAGTGGTGGCGGCGTCTGGAATGCCGCCGATGACGGCTTCTTCTACACAAGGCTCGACGACAATCATCGCCCGTCCAAGGTGCTGTTCCACGCGCTCGGCGGCAGCCCCCTTAATGACCGGCTGATTTATGAGGAAACCGATCCCGGCTTCTTCATGGATGTCGGCGGCACGCGCTCCAACGAATGGATCATGATCGGGATCAACGATCACGAAACCTCGGAATATCACCTGATGCGCGCCGATGAGCCTTTCGCCGAGCCAAAGCTGGTGGCAAAGCGCGAGACTGGCCTGCAATATGATCTGGAAGAAGGCGGCGACATCTTCTTCGTCCTCACCAATGCCGACGGCGCCAAGGACTTCAAGATCATGACGGCGCCGGCTAATGACCCGGTTCGCGCCAATTGGGAAGAGCTGGTGGCGCACGAGCCAGGCCGGCTGATCCTGTCGGTGGTCGGCTTCAGGGATCATATGGTCAGGCTCGAGCGCAAGGAAGGGCTGCCGCGCATCGTCGTTCGCGATCGCCGCAGCGGCGAGGAGCATCTGATCTCGTTCGACGAAGAGGCGTTCTCGCTCGGCCTGTCGGGGTCCTATGAATACGACACCGAGATCATGCGCTTCACCTATTCGTCGATGACGACCCCGGCGCAGGTCTTCGACTACAATATGCGCAGCCGCGAGCGTGTGCTGCTGAAGACCCAGGAAGTGCCGTCCGGTCACAATCCGGATCATTATGTCACGCGCCGGCTGATGGCGCCGGCCGCCGATGGCGAACTGGTGCCGGTCTCGCTGCTGCACCACCGCGACACGCCGCTCGATGGCTCCGCACCGTGCCTGCTTTACGGCTACGGCTCTTACGGCATTGCCATTCCGGCGGCGTTCAACACCAACTGGTTCTCGCTGGTCGACCGTGGCTTTGTCTTTGCCATCGCCCATGTCCGCGGCGGCAAGGACAAGGGCTATGGCTGGTATGACGACGGCAAGCGGGCGCACAAGATGAACACGTTCACCGATTTCATCGCCGTCGCGCAGCATCTCGTCGCCGAGCGTTACACCCAACACGACCGCATCGTCGCGCAAGGCGGCTCGGCCGGCGGCATGTTGATGGGTGCGATCGCCAACATGGCGCCGCATAGTTTCGGCGCCATCGTTGCCGAGGTTCCCTTTGTCGACGTGCTGACCACGATGCTCGACGCAAGCTTGCCGCTGACGCCGCCGGAGTGGCCGGAATGGGGCAACCCGATCGCGTCGGCGGAAGATTACCAAACGATCGCCGCCTACTCACCCTATGACAATGTCGCCGATCACGACTACCCGCCGATACTGGCGCTGGCCGGCCTCACCGATCCGCGCGTCACCTATTGGGAGCCGGCCAAATGGGTGGCGCGGCTGCGCGAGCGCAAGAGCGGCGACAATCCGGTGCTGTTCAAGATCAACATGGATTCCGGCCATGCCGGCGCCTCCGGCCGCTTTTCAAGGCTGGAGGAGATCGCCTATACCTACTCCTTCGCGCTCAAGGTTACGGCCAAGCCCGAACCCGAGGTTACGGGCAAGGCTGAGAATGCAACGGAGGCGTCGCAATGATCGATCTATCCACCTTGACGGCTTACATAGCGGTTGTGCTTGGCTTTGTGTTTATTCCAGGCCCAGCCACGCTTTTGACGGTCGCGCGAGCGACGAGTTCCGGAACCAGGGTTGGCGTCGCGACGGGCGCGGGCGTCGCGGCTGGCGATGTGTTCCATACCATCATGGCGATGGTCGGCATTTCGGCGATCATCGCCACTTCGGCAACGCTGTTCAGCGTCGTAAAATACATCGGCGCGGCGTATCTCGTTTACCTCGGCATTCGCGCAATCATCGAGAAAATACCGGCCGATCCTACTGCCGGTGCACTCGCGATCTCCGCCAGCAAGGCGTTTCGTCAAGCTGTCCTGACCGAAGTGCTTAATCCAAAGACGGCGCTTTTCTTCCTTGCCTTCCTGCCCCAGTTCGTGCGGCCTGAAAACGGATCGGTGATGCTCCAGCTGATGACGCTGGGCATAATCTTTGTTCTGCTCGGCCTTTTCAGCACAGTCGTCTTTGCCGTGAGTGCGGGCCGGCTCGGCACGTTCCTGCGCCGCAATCCGTCGGTGGTGAAATGGCAAGGCAAGGTGGTTGGCGGCATCTACTGCGCGTTAGGCGTTCGTCTGGCCTTGCAGCAGCGCTGATGTCGAAGCGAAAAGCGCGCCCGTCGAGGCGCGCCGGTCGTCACTTTTTGAATTCCGGGCTGCTCATTTTCACTCGCATTTGCAATGGCTGCGCGCTACCCATGCGCGCCACCTTCCAGACCATGACATACGCAAAGGGGCCACTATGTTGCTCGTCGACACCTATCTCGAGAAATCACCGATCCAGGGCATCGGGGTTTTCGCCAGGAACCACATTGCCAAGGGCACGCTGGTCTGGAAGCTCGACCCCAGATTCGACCGGATCATCGACGTCGAGACCTATGAAGGCGAGAGCGGCCCGGTGAAGAACTATCTCGACCGTTATTCCTATCCAGACCGCCGGGATCCGAACTACATCGTCTTCGAAGCCGACGACGCCCGCTACATGAACCATGACGACGAACCGAATTGCGATGTCTCCTCGCCCGAGGAAACCTATGCCTTGCGCGACATCGCACCCGGCGAGGAACTGACCTGCAATTACAGCCATTTCTTCGAGACGGGCTTCGACTTCCTCGGCGATCGCCACCTGTAGATGGCCACCTGTAGCCGGGATCACTTGGCCGGCTTGCTGCGCACCGGGTAGCCGTTGGGATGCGGCGGCACCGCCTTGAGATAGGCGGCTATTGCCGCGCGATCTCCCGGCGGCAGTTCGGCCATGTTGCGCTGCACGTCGACCATGGCGCCGCCTACCGAGTCGAAATCGGGGGTAAAACCGGTTTCGAGATAGTTGGCGATGTCGGCTTCCGACCAGTCACCGAGCCCGCCCTCGCCCGATGTGATGTTCGGCACGACGCCGCTGCCTTCGGCTGCCGACGCGCCAGCCAGCCACTGGCTCTTCCTGGTGGCGCCGGTGAAGTCGCGCGGCGTGTGGCATTCGCCGCAATGGCCAGGCCCCTCGACCAGATAGCGGCCGGCGAGTACCGGATCAGGCGTGCCATCGGCAAAGGCAATCACCGGCTCTTTGCTGAGATAGAGCCGCTTCCACAGGCCGAGGCCGCGGCGGATGTTGAAGGGGAAACTCAGGGAATTGTCCGGCGCCTTGCCGGCGACCGCCGGCAGCGTCTTCAGGAACGCATAGAGATCGGCAATATCAGCCGGCTTCATGCGGGCGTAGGATGTGTAGGGGAAGGCCGGATAGAAATGCTCGCCCGACGGCGACACGCCCTTCAGCATGGCGTTGGCAAGGTCCTCGACCGTCCAGGCGCCGATGCCGTCCTTGGGATCCTGCGAGATGTTGGGCGGCACGAAGGTGCCGAACGGCGTCTTGAGCTCGAGGCCGCCGACCAGTTGCAAACGGGCGTCACCCTGCGAGCCTGGCTTGGCGTGACAGGAGGTGCAGCCGCCGGCATTGAAAATGCGCTTGCCCCTGGCGGCGCCGCCGGGGCCGAGCTGCGCCAGGGTGTCAGTGTCGAGCTTGACCGGCGCCGACAACAGCCAGCCGGCGCCGGCACCGACGACACCCAGGACAAGGGCGGCGCCGACAAATTTTTTCCACAAGGGCATTGCCCGGGATCAGCTCTTCTTCACCCGATAGGTCTTGTGGCAGGTGCCGCAATCACTGCCGAGCGTATCGATCTGCGCCTTCAACGCATCGACATCGGCGGGTGCGGCGGCGACTGCGGCCTTGACGTCGGCGAGGTACTTGTCTTCGGTCGATTTGAAGCCCGCCATGTCTTTCCAGATTTTGGGCGAGGCGGTGGTATCACCGCTGTCGCTGCCGGCCGGGAACAGCGTGTCGACATCGAACTTCTCGGCATTGACTTGCAGCGCCTGCAGCGCCGTCAGCACGGCGGCGGCATCGAAGTCTGCCTCGCCCTTGGCGATTTTTGACAGGCCGCCGACGATCTTGCCTCGTTCCTTCATCAGTCCCTGTCGGTCGAGGATCGGGTCGGCAAAAGCCGCCGAGGCGGCGAGGCTGAGCATAGAGATGGCGATAACAAGCTTTCTCATTCAATTGGCTCCAGGATGATGAGGGGTCGCGACCTACCGTTAACGGAGGGCGGGCCGGGATTATTCCCTGTCCGCCGGCCGGATTCCGCCGAATTTTGTGTGCCTGCTGCTTCAGCTGAGAAAGAAAAGCCCCGGAGTACCGGGGCTTCTCTGGGTCGATCAGGCTTTCGCCTCTTCGTACATTTCAAGGACATGGTCCCAGTTGATGAGGCTGTCGACGAAGGCCTCGAGATATTTCGGCCGCGCGTTGCGGTAGTCGATGTAATAGGAATGTTCCCAGACATCGACGCCGAGGATCGGCGATGCGCCAAGGACGAGCGGGTTCTCGCCGTTCGGCGTCTTGGATATCGCCAGCTTGCCGTCCTTGACCGAGACCCAGGCCCAGCCCGAACCGAACTGCGTGGTGCCGGCGGCGATGAAGTCGGCCTTGAACTTGTCGTAGCCGCCGAGGTCGGCGTCGAAAGCCTTCTGCAGGGCGCCCGGAAGCTTGTTGCCGCCGCCGCCCTTCTTCATCCACTTCCAGAAATGGATGTGGTTGTAGTGCTGGGCTGCGTTGTTGAAGAGGCCGGCATTCTTGCCGAACGACTGTTTGACCACCTCTTCGACCGACAGATCGCCAAGGCCCGCTTCGGCGGCCAGCTTGTTGCCGTTGTCGACATAAGCCTTGTGGTGCTTGTCGTGGTGATACTCCAGCGTCTCCTTCGACATGTAAGGCTGCAAGGCCTCGTAGTCGTAGGGCAAGGCGGGCAATTCAAAAGCCATCGGTCATACTCCTCATGGAAAAATCCGGTGCGGATACCGGATTAAGATAGGGCTGCATTGATCTGGAACAACTCCGGAATGAAGCGCCAATTGCCTTTTAGCGGCTCAACCGGCGGAAGTCGAATGCGCCCATTCCCAATAAAGGTCGCGCGCTTTCTTGGCCACCGGCCCGGGCTGCAGATCGCGGTCCTCGATGCGGGTGATCGGCACGACCTTGGAATGATTTCCGGTCGAAAATATCTCGTCGGCTTCAAGAAAGTCGCGCACCGAGAGCATCTTCTCCGTGGTCTTGAAGCCGTAATCGCCAAGCAGCGTCATGGTGCGCGAGCGGGTGATGCCGGACAGGAAGGTGCCGTTGGGCGCCGGCGTCAACACGTGGCTGTCCTTGACCAGGAAGATGTTCGAGGTTCCGGTCTCGGCGACATTGCCCAGCATGTCCAGCACCAGCGCATTGTCGAAGCCGCGTCCCTTGGCTTCGAGAATGGCGCGGCCATTGTTGGGATAGAGGCAGCCGGCCTTGGCATTGGTCGGCATGGTCTCGATGGTCGGCCGCCGGAACGGCGACACGGTGATCGAAAAGCCGGTCGGCGAGATCATCGGCGATTCGTAAAGGCAGAGGCAGAAACGGGTCGAGGCCGGATCGGCCGGCACGCCCATATAGCCGCCATGCTCGGCCCAGTACATCGGCCTGATGTAGACCGCTGTCTTGCCGTCGAACTTCTTCAGCCCGTCCCAGGTCAGGCCGACGATCTGGTCGACGTTCATCGATGGCGTGAGGCCGAGCGCGATCGCCGAGGCGTTCACTCTGGCGGCATGCAGTTCGAGATCGGGGGCGACGCCTTCGAACCAGCGGGCGCCGTCGAAGACGCTGGTGCCGAGCCACATGGCATGGCTNAGCCAGCAAGACTTCGTCGGCCAGCGTCTTGGGATCGGGTATTTCGAGATCGGGGGCGACGCCTTCGAACCAGCGGGCGCCGTCGAAGACGCTGGTGCCGAGCCACATGGCATGGCTGCGCGGCCCAAGGATGGCGACGTTGCCTTCGTACCAGTCGCCGTCGACGAAGGTCCATGTCGCCGATAGCGCCGCAGTCGCCAGTGTCATTGTTCGGTTCCGCTTCAAAGCTGCCTGTGCCAAGCATTGGAAGATGCTTTGACCGGCGCCGTCAACCGGCATGGAGCGGTTTTTGTTGAGGCCAGAGCGCCCCAAGAAAGCGATCAAGACTACAATCGATGCTTGCACCTTGCGCCGCCTGCCCTCAAAACTGTCGCCATGCATTACGCGGCTTACGTTTTCGACGCCTATGGCACGTTGTTCGACGTGCACGCAGCCGTGCGCCGTCATGACGGCGAGATCGGCCCCGACGGCCCGCTGCTTTCGGAAATCTGGCGCGCCAAGCAGCTGGAATATTCCTGGGTGCGCACGCTGATGGGCGGCTATGCCGATTTCTGGCAGCTCACCGAACAGGCGCTCGATTTCGCCCTGCTCAAGGTTCCCTCCGCCGACATGGGACTGAAGGCCAAGCTGCTCGAAGCCTATTGGCGGCTCGACTGCTATCCGGAAGTGCCGGCCGTGCTCAAGGCGCTGAAAGCATCCGGCGCCAAGCTCGCAATCCTGTCCAACGGCTCGCCCGAGATGCTGGAAGCGGCGGTCAAGTCGGCCGCCCTCGACCAGGTGCTGGACGATATCTTTTCGGTCGACGCCGTCAGGCGCTTCAAGACCGACCCGTCGACCTACGACATGGTGGCGACGGGCTGGCGACTCTATCCGGGCGCCGTCTCATTCCAGTCGTCCAACCGCTGGGACGTCGCCGGCGCCACGAAATTCGGCTTTCGCACCGTATGGATCAACCGCGCCAACCAGCCCGAGGAATACCGGGATTTCCCGCCGGCGCTGATCCTGCCGTCGCTTGAAGGCCTGCTGACCGGCGGCTGATCACTCTGTTGCCTTCGAGCAACAGTGGCAGGGCGGTCACAGCTTCGCCTTTGTTTGTCCACCCTCAGGCCAGAATCGGAACCGCCTATCGCGTTAGGCATTGGGGGAGGCCGACCACTGCGCCGCTTGAAGGCATTCACGCTTTCTTGCGATTCGAGACTTAAAAAAGGCAACCATGTTGAAGACCGAAATCGACCCCTATCGCCTGAGCCGTCGCGGCTTTCTGAATGCTGCAGCCCTTGGCGCCGCTTCGATTGCGGTCTCCGCCTGCACCACCACCGGACCGGCGCCGGCGCCGGTCGAACCGCCACCGCCGACCTATGACGAGCCGCCGCTCGGCGACTATGCGACGATGTACGGCCCGATTTCCGACAGCGGGTTCGAACTCCCGGCCATCCCGATCAAGAAGATGGACCCGCAGTTCCTGCGCCAGATCGTTCCCGATCCGACCGGCCAGCGGCCAGGCACCATCATCGTCGATACGACCAACCATTTCCTCTATCTGGTGCGCGAAGGCGGCCAGGCGATCCGTTACGGCGTCGGCCTCGGCCGCGCCGGCTTCGAATGGTCGGGAGACGCCGTCGTCCAGTGGAAGCAGAAATGGCCGAAATGGACGCCGCCCGATGAGATGGTTGCCCGCCAGCCTGAACTGGAAGAATACAGCGCCAAGAACGGCGGCATGCCCGGCGGCCTCAAGAACCCGCTCGGCGCCCGCGCGCTCTACCTGTTCCACGACAACGTCGACACGCTCTACCGCCTGCATGGCTCGCCGGAATGGAACTCGATCGGCAAATCCGTCTCGTCAGGCTGCGTGCGCCTGATAAATCAGGACATCATCGACCTCTACGACCGCGTGCCGTCGAAGAGCCCGGTCATCGTGACGTCCGACATCGGCCAGCCGATGGCGGCGAGCGCAAACCGCAGAGCCATCCCGATCGATGGCGGGGTGCCGGATGGCTCGGTCCTGCTCGGCCCGGTGACCTGATCGACTTCATCGATGCCATGAAGCGGCAGGTTCCGCTCCATGCGGCAAAGCTCGCCAGGATCCCGATAGCTTTACGCAAATGCCTGGGGTTCGCATCCAAGATATGCAATGCCGGCAGCAGGAGGCCAAAAAGACGTCCAGAC
Source organism: Mesorhizobium sp. LSHC412B00 (assembly GCF_000503035.1). Classification (NCBI taxonomy): domain Bacteria; kingdom Pseudomonadati; phylum Pseudomonadota; class Alphaproteobacteria; order Hyphomicrobiales; family Phyllobacteriaceae; genus Mesorhizobium; species Mesorhizobium sp. LSHC412B00. The sequence continues at coordinate 52,802 of NZ_AYWB01000022.1, forward strand.
GAACCATCGACCGGGTGCAGTCTGGCGTCCATGCCGGTCAATCTCGACGCTGCTGTGTTTCGTCACCGATTGATGTATATTAGACGGGAGTATGATTGCAGAGACATACATTTCATTAGATCATTGATGGCGGGGGAACGCCGATGGTGGGATTTGATTTCGATAGTCCGCCTGCCGACGGCGCCGAGGCCAATCTGTCGGCCGAATGCGAGCGCCAATTGCTGCCGCTCGTCCGTGGAATTGTCGAGGCGGCGGTTGCCGCCGGGTGGAGCCAGGAAGACGTTCTTCTGGCCATGGTCGAGCTGTCCTGGGATCTGTACGAGAAACGCCGAGGCGATCTTTAGCAGGCCTGCGTGAGCCGGATAATTCCGTAGCGCCGGCCAAGCCAGGCCATGTTTTTCTCGCGCGAACTTTTTTCTTCACTTACAATGTTTTTTCTATCCGCGGGATGCGCTACGCTGCCTTTGGGCAGGACTATGGGGGATACAAATTACCGTCCGGATTTCCGGGTTGGCTGTTTGCACGGCACGGAATTTCGATGGGCTGGCAAAGCGGCTGAGGCAAGGCTGAATGAAAAATGCGGGCGAGGTTCAGGAACGCAGCGCAGGCGCCGATCGGGTCGATCGGCACGCCCTCGACACAATCCCCGAAAATGCCAATCCCAGAAGAGCAACCATGCGGGGGAGCGGGATATGCTCTGTCCGCAGCCCTGGATCGCTCCTGGAGGGTCGCCATCGCCGAAGTCGCCTACCTCGCGGGATTTTCGGATCAAGGCCATTTGGCCACCGCCATGAAGAAGCACAAGGGAATGAAGCCATGGTTCGGGCGATAACTGCTGCTGGATCGTCCGTGGCGATGACAGATAGTCGACCAGCTCTGTCAATGGCCGCGCGATCTATATTCAGGATACAACGCTGGATTGTGACGGCGCACTATGCACAATAACTAGGCTAAAAATGGTAAGATAAGATCGGAAAATAGTCAGGTAGCCTTGGCTAAAAATTCAAACCTGTAAATTTATAGTCAAAATCCTGGTAAAATTTTCGCTTGAGCTCAAATTCTTCTTTGCAATATAAAGCAGCATCTGTAGGATTCGAAGGAACGCCCAGGAGCAAACGTGAATTCTGGGCTCCTCGATACAGCACAGGATTGGATTGATCGGCGCAGCAGTGGCAGAGACGAAGATGCAACATAGAGGCAACGTCCAGGAAAGCGCCGGGACAGAGCGGCGGCGCGCGGATCGTCGCATCTTCGACGGAATTCCGGAAAGCGCGGGGCGCTACCTGGTCACGTTTCGAGGCGGCGCGGCACATGTCGTTCATGGGCCGGGATCACACACATTCAAAGCGGCGGAACATTTCGCTTCGGTTCTGCTTACACCCTCACCAGGGATTGCGGCATCGCTGGGCAGCGACAAAGTCCACGAATACGACGGCGACGTCGGCATGATCATGATCGTCCCAGCCGACCTCGGCGGCAAGGTGACTCGGTCATCCACCACGGAAAGCGTAATCGTGGCGCTCACCCCCGAGAGTCTCTTCGAGCTGGCAACGCGTGAATTCGACACCGGCCATGCCGAGCTTCAGCCGCCGCCGTACGGGACCGTCGACTTCCAAGCGCTGCAACTCGCGCAGTTGCTGAAGGCGGAACTGACGGATCGGGAAACTCCAAACGAGTTCTATATCGATTCGTTGGTCACCATGTTCGGCGTCCATTTGCTTCGGAACTACGCAGGAGCGCGAAAGTTGCCACAAGCCCCAAAGGGCGGTCTGTCGAACCGCAGCGCCCGGCGGGTGCGCGAATTCCTGGAGGTAAATTTTTCCAGCAAAATCGCGGTGGCCGAGCTGGCCGCACTCTGTGGCCTTTCGCCGAGCCATTTCATCCTGGCATTCACCAAGACCTTTGGCGAGCCGCCGCACAAATACCTGCTGCGGCTGCGTCTCGATTTCGCCGAAAAACTTCTCATCGAGAGCGACCTGTCGATTGCGGAAGTCGCTCATCTCAGTGGATTCTCGGACCAGAGCCACTTGACAGTCACCATGTCCAGATACCGGAACAGAACCCCCAGGCAGGTGAAGCTGCAACGTTAACGACTGTTGCGGCGCGCATGATTGTCCGCGGCGATACCTCGATTGATCTTCAGTATAGTCGAAGGTTGTGTGGCAGAGCAGTCACAGTTGTGGCGCAGGGACCAAATACCGGATTTTCCTACAAAGATTCCGGATTATTCCAAAATACCTGCACCGCGAATGTGCTCATGGTCGCGATTGAAGTCATTTGGGGCGGGGGAGCAACCAGATGATACAGCATGTCGGATTGTCCCATGGACATTCAATTCGCGGAAATCGAGGTCTTCGCGCCTAAGGCCGAAGCGGCCTGGGCTGCACTGCAACGCCAATACGCCAGCCGGATCAGCGCTGCGGAACTCGACCATCTCCTGGCCTGTTTCGTGCTTGGACTGACCTCTCCGGCTTGTGGTGAAGGCGATCCGGGATTTCATTTCGATCTCTGCCGCGCGCTGGTGGCGGTAAACCTACCGCCGGAACGGACGGAGGCTGCACTGCATGCGGTTCCAGAACCGACGCAGCCATGGGTCGCGAGCGCCTATCAGCTGATTGAAAAACAAGGCGCGAAGGTCGGTCTCTCGTTGCGGGAGAAGACGCGCAATTTCGAAGATTTTTTGGCCACCGAGGCGAATGGTGCGGCACATCAGAGCGCCTCGGCAATTGCGAGGAAAAACTAGCATGACCAAACGCGTCGAGGGGCGGAGAAGGATCGAACTTTCTTCAAGCTTTGTCGGAAACTGGATCGCGGGCGCGGCCGACAGCCGCTCGGTGCGGCGCCGCCTGATGGCGGTGCTGCGCAACGCGTGCCGCGTGCTCGGCATGCGACGCAAATATCTGGGGCTTGGCACGCTGGGCAGCCGCAGAATTGCGGCAGCGGCGCTGGGTGCAATCGCATTCGGGAGCATCGCCACCCCGGCGTCCGCGCAGTATGCCGCCGGCGGCGGCACCGCGACGGCCAGTGGCTCAGTCGCTATCGGCCCGGCCGCGACGGCCTCTCAGCTCAATGCTGTTGCGATCGGGACCCGGTCTGTCGGGTCAACGCAATACGCAGTGGCAATCGGCCAGGATGCGCAGGCCACAGGCACCGGCGGCGCGGTGGCGATCGGCGGCGGCGCGATTTCAAACAACATCAATACGGTAGCCATTGGCGTTCAGTCCGACGCCACTGCGGCCGGGGCCAGCGCACTGGGCACAAACTCCCACGCTTCGGGATCGAACTCCACCGCGGTCGGTGTCGGCGCCACGGCCAGCAACAATTATGCGTTCGCCACTGGCTACGGGTCGGTAGCCAGCGCCCAATACGCATACGCCATGGGCTATCAGTCCAGCGCTAGTGGCCTGCGCGGTATGGCGCTTGGATATCAAGCAACCCAGAGCGGAATCGATTCCCTTGCCCAAGGCACCAACGCCAATGCAGGCAGTCAAAACGCCATCGCGATAGGCTTCCAGTCGGTCGCGTCCGATATCAACTCTATCAATATCGGCGCGCGCACCGTTGCGGGGTCAGGGGCCTTGGCCCAAGGCGCCATCGCCCTTGGCACGGATGTCACAGCAAATCAGCAAAACGCCCTTGCCATTGGCGTCCTGACCAAAGCAACGGGAACGAACGCCGCAGCGGTGGGTAGAGGAGCCAGTGCATGGGGCAACCAGTCCATCGCATTCGGCACGGGCGCGCAGGCGGGCGTTCAGGCCAACACGGCTGTGCCCAACAGCATCGCGATCGGTACCAATTCGCTCTCTTCGGGCGCTTTCGCCACGGCGATGGGTGCTACCTCGGTTGCGAGTGGCTCCGCCAGCACAGCGATCGGCAACACGGCTGTCGCCAGCGGCGCGAACGCCTCCTCATTCGGGTCCGGCGCGAATGCGACGGGAGACAATTCTCTTGCCGCCGGTGTCAGCGCCGCCGCCAGCGGGATTGCCAGCACCGCGCTCGGCATCGGCTCCAAGGCCAGCGCCACCAACGCCGTGGCGATCGGTAATGCGGCGGTCGCCAATTCCGCCGACGCTGTTGCAGTGGGCACGAATGCAACGGCGACGGGCGGCAAGGCTGTCGCCATCGGCGCCGGCAACACAGCCTTTGGCAACGGCGCGGTCTCCATCGGCGATCCCAGCTATGCCAGCGGCACCGGCGCCTTCACCGGCGGCGCCAACAACATCGCCAACAGCGACGGCACGGCAACCGCCACCGCCGCAAACCAAGCCGCAGGCGCGGTTGCCATCGGCAACAACAACAAGGCCGTCGGGCAAGGCTCCGTGGCGCTGGGCAATGGCTCGACGGCGGGTGCAGCCGGCCTTGCCGGCAATGTCGCGCTGGGCAACGGCGCGACGGCGACGGCAAGCTCCGGCGACGTAGCGCTCGGTTCGGGCTCGGTGACCGCGACGGCGGTCGGCACCAGCGGCGCGACGATCGGCGGCACGGCCTACAGCTTCGCCGGCACGACGCCGACGAGCACTGTCAGCGTCGGCGCGCTCGGCGCGGAGCGGACAATCACCAATGTCGCGGCGGGCCGGCTCAGCAATTCGTCGACCGACGCCATCAATGGCTCGCAGCTGTTTGCGACCAACCAGCAGGTGACGCAGAACACGACGGCGATCGCCGCCAACACCGCCGACATCACCAATCTCGGCAACACGATCAACAGCATCAGCACCGGTGGCGGCATCAAGTATTTCCATGCCAACTCGACGGCGGCGGATTCGTCGGCAACGGGGACGGACTCCGTCGCCATCGGACCAGTCGCGACCGCGACAGGGACGAACGCCATCGCGGCGGGCACCAATTCGAGCGCCTCCGATGCCAACGCCTCGGCCTTCGGCAGCGGCGCCGTCGCATCGGCGCTTGACGCAACGGCGATGGGATACATCTCCAAGGCCTCGGGCCAATACAGCACCGCCATCGGCGCCAATGCCAACGCCACAGCCACGTCCAGCACGGCGATCGGACAGAACGCGTTTGCGACCGGCTTTCAGGCGACCGCTCTCGGCGTAGGAGCGAATGCGGGCGCCCAGAATGCGATCGCGCTGGGCGCCCTCTCCGCCGCCAGCAACGCAGGTGACGTGGCGCTCGGCTCGGGCTCGGTAACCGCCGCGGCGGTCGGCACCGCCGGCACGACGATCGGCGGCGTCGCCTACAACTTCGCCGGCACNGGGCTCGGTAACCGCCGCGGCGGTCGGCACCGCCGGCACGACGATCGGCGGCGTCGCCTACAACTTCGCCGGCACGACGCCGGCGAGCACCGTCAGCATCGGCGCGGTCGGCGCGGAGCGGACCATCACCAATGTCGCAGCGGGCCGGCTCAGCAATTCCTCGACCGATGCGGTCAATGGCTCGCAGCTCTTTGCCACCAACCAGCAGGTGACGCAGAACACGACGGCCATCGCCGCCAACACCGCCGACATCACCACTCTCGGCAACACGATCAACAGCATCAGCACCGGCGGCGGCATCAAGTATTTCCACGCCAACTCGACGGCGGCGGATTCGTCGGCGACCGGCACAGACTCCGTCGCCATCGGACCAGTCGCGATCGCGACGGGGACGAACGCCATCGCGGCCGGTGTCAATTCGAGCGCCTCCGACGCAAACGCCTCGGCCATCGGCAGCGGCGCCGTCGCATCGGCCCTCGACGCAACGGCGATGGGATACATATCCAAGGCCTCGGGCCAGTACAGCACCGCCATCGGCGCCAATGCCAACGCCACAGTTTTGTCCAGCACCGCCATCGGCCAGAACGCGTTCGCAACCGACGCTCAAGCGACCGCCCTCGGCAAGCAAGCGAATGCCAGCGCAGCGGATGCGCTCGCGCTGGGCGCTAACGCCACCGCCGGCAACGCAGGCGCCGTGGCGCTGGGCTCGGGCTCGGTAACCACCGCGGCGGTCGGCACCGCCGGCACGACGATCGGCGGCGTCGCCTACAACTTCGCCGGCACGACGCCGACGAGCACCGTCAGCATCGGCGCGGTCGGCGCGGAGCGGACCATCACCAATGTCGCGGCGGGCCGGCTCAGCAACTCCTCGACCGATGCGGTCAACGGCTCGCAGCTGTTTGCGACCAACCAGCAGGTGACGCAGAACACCACCGATATCGCCGCCAATACTGCTGACATCACGAATCTCGGCAATTCGATCAGCAATATTACCGGCGACACCTCGCTGGCCTACACCGACGCCAATGGCGACGGCATCCGCTATGTGCGCACCAACGACAGGACGCTTGCCGTCGCGGACTCCTTCGCGCAAGGGATCGGCTCTTCCGCCCTGGGCTACCAGGCGACCGCGAGCGCCGACAATGCGCTGGCGCTCGGCCGCGACACCCAGGCGAGCGTCATCGGCGGCGTGGCGCTCGGCGCCGGCTCGGTTTCGGATCGGGCGGTCGCGCCCGTTTCGGGATCGATCCTCTCCGGCACCGGCCTCATTCCCTACAACACCGCGGACATGAGCCTGCTCGGCGCCGTCTCGGTCGGCACCTCCACCTCCTATCGCCAGATCATCAACGTGGCCGACGGCACGCAGGACCAGGACGCGGTCACGCTTCGCCAGTTGAAGGGCGCGCTGAGCTCGTTCGCGGTGACGGGGAGCCTGTATTTCCATGCCAATTCGACGGCCGCGGACTCGCTTGCGGTCGGCGTCGATTCGGTTGCGGTCGGTCCGCGCACCACCGTCAATGGCGACAATGGCATCGGCATCGGCAATGGCGCCATCGTGCAGCAGACGGCGCCAGGAGGCATTGCGATCGGCCAGAATTCGACGGTCAACCAGGCCGACAGCATCGCCCTCGGCACCAACGCGACCACCAACGGAGCGCAGGCGGTGGCGCTCGGCGCCGGCGCAAAGGCCAACGAGCCGGGCAGCGTCGCGCTCGGCGCGGGCTCGACGACGGCGGCGGCGGTCGCCACCACCGGCACCACGATCAACGGCGTTGCCTATACCTTCGCCGGAACAGCTCCGACGAGCACGGTAAGCGTCGGCACCGTCGGCAACGAGCGCACCGTCACCAATGTCGCGGCGGGCCGGATCAGCGGCACCTCCACCGACGCCATCAACGGCAGCCAGCTCTTCGCCACCAATCAGGCGGTCGAAGCCATGCAGGGTAGCGTCGGCGACCTGAATCAGTTCGCGGTCCAGTACGACAAGGACGGGAACGGCAACAAGTCCAACTCGATTACCCTTGCCGGCGGCGACCCGAACACGCCGGTCGTCATCCACAATGTCGGGGCGGGCGTTGCCAACACCGATGCGGTCAATGTTCAGCAGTTCAACAGCGGGTTAGCACTCAACCTGGACAATTCGAAGAACTACACCAACCAGGTGGCGGCCACCACGCTGCAGCAAGCCAATGCGTATGCGGACTCCAAACTCAGCCAGCTCAACATGGACATGGGAGAGGTCAGGGGCGAGGCGCGCCAGGCTGCGGCAATCGGCTTGGCGGCCGGCTCGCTGCGCTACGACGATCGTCCCGGCAAGCTGAGCGTGGCCGCCGGCGGAGGCTATTGGCGCGGTGAAGGCGCCCTGGCCTTCGGCGCCGGCTACACCAGCGAGGAAGGACGTGTTCGAGCGAACCTGTCCGGTACGACGGCAGGCGGACACTGGGGTGTCGGCGCGGGCGTCAGCCTTACGCTGAACTAGAGCCCGGCCATGATCAGGCAGGCAGTCCTTGCTGTCGCGATGTCCATGACGTCAATGCTCCTGTCCGGCTCGTTAGCGGCCGGGCAGGAAGCGATCCCTTCCGGCTACAGGGTAAAACCTTCCGACGTAGCGATCCCTGCGGATGCGAAGCTTGGCGAATATCAACGGACCACCCGTCCGTTCGAGAACTGGACGCTGATCTGCGACGAGAACCTGAAGGCGCGCCAAAAGGTCTGCAATGTCACCCAGATCATCGAGGACCAGGCAGGACAGGTTGCGTTCAGCTGGTCGCTTGCCGCCACCAAGGAAGGCAACCCCTACATGATCTTGCGCGCCCCGCCGATCGCCAAGAGCGACGCTCCTGTCTCGCTGACATTCGAGGGGCGCAAGGAGCCGATAAAAATTCAACTCGACGGATGCAATCAGGCCGTCTGCGTCGGCATGCTGCCGGTTGGTCCGATCATGCGCGAACAGATTTCGAAGGCCGCGGCATCCGTCATCTCCTTCCCGACCACGGATGGCAGGACGATCAACGTAACCGCGACCCTCAAGGGCTTGGCCGCGGCCGTTGCGGCGATCAATTGACGAGGCAATCGCGATGAACCAGCAATCGATCCATGACCGGATAATGTCCCGCAACCAGGGAAAGGATGCTGTCCGGGTCGGCATCGAAGACCGGAGCAGACCGCAACGAAACCGCGCGAGGACCGCTGTCTTCTCGTTGCTCGCCATTGCCGTCGTCGCCACGGCCGGCTTCGCGGCCATGCGCTACGACCTGCTCCACAATTTACTGCCGCAGCCGGCGGTCGCGGAGACCAACCAGCCCAATCCGGCCCTGGCCGAGACGCCATTTCTGCAACACGCCAAAGAGGCAGGCTTGCAGTCTTGTTCCAACATTTTCCCAGCCCTTGGGCAGATGCTGACGACCGGCACGACGTACAGCGTCCAGTCGATCTGGAACAACGAGGCCCCCGACAAACACCTCGTGGAAGCCTTGGTCGGCATGAACTACGCTACACAGGGCTACAGCGGCCCGGCGGCAGGTCTGGTGTTCGCGGCACCCACCGCATCCGTTTGCGAAGGTACGATGGTCAGGGTGGCGCCATTCGCGGCCAATTGCGCCGATGTTCCGGCCCTGCTTCCGAAAGACAGCAAGCTCGCCAACAATCTTGGACAAATCAGCGTCTATGAACTGGCCAATGGAGGGGGCAACGCGATGCTGCTGCCAACCGGCAACAGCTGCGTCGTCATTTCCGTGGCCTCGGCAGCAGGTAAACAAGGAGGCGTACAATGAGGGTGAATTCCGCCATTGCGGCGATCGGCATGCTGTTGCTTTGCGCCGGGCGGCTGGGCGCGGCGGACCTAGCCCCGGCGGCGGACGTGCCCGAGCCGCCGGCCCAGGAGGAGAGAGGCATCTGGGCGGCGATCGCCTATTCGAGCCCCGACGAGAAGCACGGCTTCTTTTGGGGCGCCGACAAGCGGCAGGAGGCGATGGACATCGCGCTGAAGCATTGCCAGAACGCCGGCGGCGGCAGCTGCGCCGTGGTCAGCGTATTCCGCAATCATCGCCATTGGGACGATGACGACAATACCGGCTTTCCCTACAAGCATTGCGGCGCCCTCGCCGTAGGCGAGAAGCCGGAAGGGCGGCTGACCAGTTGGGGCGCCGAGACGGCGCAAACACGCCGGGATGCCGAAGACCTGACACTGCAGGCGTGCGAGCGGAACGGACAAAAATGCAAGATCCGCGAGTGGGTGTGCACATGACGCATCAGAGCGAAGCAGCGGAACGCCAATCGAGGCGCATGTTTGCACTCAGCGTAGCGCCGTGCTCAAGCGGGGTCAGCCCTTTGCCGTGATGCGCATCGACGGTATGCGACACCGGCTCGAAGCAGAAGAAATCGGCATCCTGCGACGGCGAATAGAGGATGAAGACGTCGAGCAATGGCGAGGCGGTGAGCGAGATGGCGATCCTGTCCTCGGGCCGGGTGATCCTGGCGCGGCGGTCCCAGCCGTCGAAGGCGTTGTTGACCCAGCTTCGCGGCAACAGGGAGGCGTTCGAGAAATTCCACGCGGGGTAATCGGCCACCGGCGCCACGCCGACCGGCAGATGATGCTTGTCCTCCAGCCAGACCCGCGCCGCCTTCGCCTCGAGCGTCGTTCCGGCGCTGCGCGGGAACCAGGGATGAAAACCGAGTCCGTAAGGCAGGCGAATGCCGGTGCGATTCTCCACGGTGAGCGTGGCATCCAGGGCTCCGTCATGCAGCGCATAGGCGACCCGCGCCGTATATCGGTAGGGGCCGATTTCACCGGCGTCGAGGACCAGTTCAGCCTCGGTGGCGCTATGGCTGGCAATCCGCCACTCCCTCTGGAAGCCGTCGCCATGGATTGGAAAGGCCTCCCCCGGCACGTTCGGCTCGACCGCATGGAAGCGGCCGTCGAAGGCGAAACCGCCGCCTGAGATGCGGTTCGACCAGGGAACCAGAAGCTGGCAGCCGGAGGCGCCGGTGCCATCGTCGGGGCGGAGCAGCGGCACCGTTGCGCCGCAGACCAGTGCGTCGAAGCGGGCGATCGCCGCGCCCTTTTGCGGCGCCAGGACCAGACGGGCGCGGTCGTCGCGCAGTTCCAGGAGGCCGGCCATCCCTTACCAACCGCCGTCGATGGCGATGTTCTGGCCGCTGATCATGTCCGAGGTGGGCTGGCCGACACTTTTACCGCCCCCTGGACAGGCTGCCCAGAATCCCGCGCACGATCGCGCGGCCGACCGACGAGCCGACCGAGCGCACCACCGCTTTGATCGCGGCTTCGGCCACCGTCTGGCGGTTGGACGGGCGCGGCGCCGGGGCGCGGCGACCGCCTGATTGCGGCGGCGGCGGATCGTCATTGCCGAAGCCCGGAATGGTCCAGCGCGAGCGGCCAGTGTCGGCCTGCTGCGCCTGCTCGTCCTGCGCGCCCATGGCTTTCTTCTGCAGCATCTCGAAGGCCGATTCGCGGTCGATGGTCTGGTCGTACTGGCCGACGACCGGGCTCTGGTCGATCAACTTGCGGCGCTCGTCCGCTGTGATCGGGCCAAGCCTGGACGATGGCGGCCGGATCAATGTCCGCTGCACCATGGACGGCACGCCCTTGACCTCCAACGTCGAGACCAGCGCCTCGCCGGTGCCGAGCTGGGTGATGGCGGTGGCGCAGTCGAAATCCGGGTTGGGCCGGAAGGTGTCGGCGGCGGTCTTGACCGCCTGCTGCTCACGCGGCGTATAGGCGCGCAGCGCGTGCTGCACGCGGTTGCCGAGCTGGGCGAGAACCTTTTCAGGGATGTCCAAAGGGTTCTGCGTGACGAAATAGACGCCGACGCCCTTGGAGCGGATCAAGCGAACCACCTGTTCGACGCGGTCGATCAGCACCTTCGGCGCTTCGTCGAAAAGCAGATGCGCCTCGTCGAAGAAGAACACCAGCTTCGGCCTGTCGGGATCGCCGACCTCGGGCAATTCCTCGAACAGTTCCGACATCAGCCAGAGCAGGAAGGTGGCGTAGAGCCTGGGGTTCATCATCAATCTGTCGGCGGCAAGCACGCTGATGGCGCCACGACCGTCGCGAGTGGTGCGCATGATGTCGGCAATGCGCAAAGCCGGTTCGCCGAAGAAATGCGCCGCACCCTGCTGTTCCAGCACCAGAAGCGTGCGCTGGATTGCGCCGACCGACGGCTTGGTGACATTGCCGTAGCGCGAACTGATCTCGTCGGCGCGCGCTGCGATGTTGGCCAGCAGCGCCTGCAGATCCTTCATGTCGAGCAGCAGCAGGCCATCCTCATCGGCGATGCGGAAGGCGATGTTCATGATGCCTTCCTGCGCTTCGGAGAGGTTCATCAGCCGCGACAGAAGCAGCGGCCCCATTTCCGAGACGGTGGCGCGGATCGGATGGCCCTGCTCGCCGAACAGGTCCCAGAAGATGACCGGGAATTCCTGGAAGTCATAGGGATCGAGCTTGACCTGCTCGGCCCGCTTGACCAGGAAATCCTGCGCCTTGCCCATCATGGCGATGCCGGACAGGTCGCCCTTGATATCGGCGCAGAACACAGGCACGCCGGCATTGGAAAACCCCTCGGCCAGGATCTGCAGGCTGACTGTCTTGCCGGTGCCGGTGGCGCCGGTGATCAGGCCATGGCGGTTCCCATATTGCAGCAAGAGCTGTTCGGCGCGCTGATAGCTGTCGTCGGGCTTGCGGCTGGCGCCGAGGAAAATGCTGGTGTCGTCAGCCATATGACCATGTCTCCGCAAACTGATGTGTTAAAAGCCTGTGGCCGTGCCGCAGGGTATAGTCAGGCCATTGCGCAGCGACAATGCTATTCTCCAATTGGGCTATCCATCCAGTTGGCTATTCATCCAGATTGGGCCAATCGTCTAAATTGAACCAATCCTCCAAGTCGGTTTTTGGAACTTGCGGATTTTGCCGCTGTTTGGCAATCGTTCCATGGTTCGTCCACGCAGGCTGCCCTATGTCAGGGAAGCGAATCCCAACCGCGCAAGCGCATTGCATTGCGATATCTGGCAGGGAACCGTAGACTGGACGGCTGACGCTGGTGCGGCCGCATAAAAACGAGGAGCATGGATGGGCGCCGGAGCCTTGACCAGGAGTGTCGAACCCGCTGACGTCGAGCGCCAGCGTTGGCTGGCCTTGGCCGAAAAGGCGCTCGCCGGCGCCTCCTTCGAGGAAAAACTAGTCTCGCATACCGACGATCAGATTCGCATCGAACCGCTCTACGATCGCGCTGGCGGCGCCGAGCCGCTTGTGCGCGCCAACCCCAAATTGCCCTGGATTGTCAGCCAGCGCATTGACGATCCCGATATTGGCCGCGCCAAGGCGCAGGCCCTGGACGATGTGGCACAAGGCGCGACGGGATTGTCGCTTGTCTTCGAAGGTGCTCCGAATGCGTTCGGCTATGGCCTGCCGAGGACGGCGCAGGCGCTGGAAACGGTGCTGGATGGCGTACCGCTCAACCGCACGCAGATCCGCATCGACGCCCATCCCTGGAGCCGTGCCGTCGCCGACTGGCTGGTGGCGTTCCTGAGCAAGCGCCGCTCCGACCCGGCAAAGCTGAACCTCTCCTTCGGCATCGACCCGGCGGCAATCTTTGCCGGAACCGGCCGGCTGCGCATGTCGATCGAGGCGTTGCAGGCATCGATGCCGCAATCGCTGGCGCATTTCTTCTCGCTGGGCGTGCCGGGTGTGCTGCTGGAGGCCGACGGGCGGGTGTTCCACAATGCCGGCGCCACGGAGGCGCAGGAACTCGGCACCATGCTCGCTTCCGCCGTGTCCTACCTCAGGATGTTCGAGGATGCGCGCCAGCCGCTTGTCTATGCCGCTCCCCATATCGGCTTTGCGCTGAGCGTCGACCAGAACCAGTTCCTGTCCATGGCCAAGGTCCGGGCCTTGCGCAGGCTGTGGGCGCGCATCCAGGAAACCTGTTCCATCCCGGCATCGACAGCCAACATCCATGCCGAGACGTCGTTCCGCATGATGACGGCGGCGGATCCCGAAACCAACATCCTGCGCACCACCATCGCCAGCTTTGCAGCGGCAGCAGGCGGCGCGGACTCGATCTCCATCCTGGCACACACCATCGCCCTCGGGCTGCCGGCCGGCTTTGCCCGCCGCATCGCCCGCAATGCGCAGTTGATCATGGCCAATGAAAGCCATATCGACCATGTCGCCGACCCAGCATTTGGGTCGGGCGCAGTCGAGGCGCTGACCCTGGGCCTGTGCGAAGCGGCGTGGGAAGAGTTCCAGCGGATCGAAGCGGAAGGCGGCGTTCTGGCAAGCCTGCAGCAAGGGCATATCCAGAAGCGCGTCAAGGCAGCATCCGAGCGCCGCGCCGAGGCCTACCGGTCGGGTGAACGGGCAATCATCGGCACCACGCTTTACCCGCTGAAAAACGATGCCCCGGTTGAGACGCTGGCGGCTGAGCGGCGGCCGCCTTTCACAGAGGGCGTGGCGGTGTGCGAGGCGCTGTTTCCCGTCCGCATCGACCAGGCAATCGGAGCCGCACAGTGATCCCGGATTTCAGCCACATTGGCTGGTCGGCGCCACGGCGCGCGCCGGTCGAGGTCAAGGGCCAGCGGCTGACGCCGGAAGGCATCGCCGTCAAGCATCTCTACGGCCAGGGCGATCTCAAGGGGCTGCCGCATCTCGACACCTATCCGGGAATGCCGCCCTTCATGCGCGGTCCCTACCCGACCATGTATGTCCAGCAGCCGTGGACGATCCGGCAATATGCCGGCTTCTCGACGGCCGAGGAATCCAACGCCTTCTACCGGCGCAATCTCGCCGCCGGCCAAAAGGGCCTTTCGGTCGCTTTCGATCTGCCCACACATCGCGGCTATGACAGCGACCATCCGCGTGTATCAGGCGATGTCGGCATGGCGGGCGTGGCCATCGATTCCATCCTCGACATGCGGCAATTGTTCGACGGCATCCCGCTCGACGAAATGACGGTGTCGATGACCATGAATGGCGCGGTGCTGCCGATCATGGCGCTCTATATCGTTGCGGCCGAAGAACAGGGCGTCGCGCAGAAGGATCTCGCCGGCACCATTCAGAACGACATTCTGAAGGAGTTCATGGTCCGCAACACCTACATCTATCCGCCGAAGCCCTCGATGCGGATCGTGTCTGACATCTTCTCCTATACCTCCCAGCACATGCCGAAGTTCAATTCGATCTCGATCTCCGGCTATCACATGCAGGAGGCCGGCGCGACCGCGGACCTGGAGCTCGCCTACACCATCGCCGACGGCATCGAATATGCCCGCGCCGGCGTCGCCGCCGGGCTCGACATCGACCGTTTCGCCCCGCGGCTTTCCTTCTTCTGGGCGATCGGCATGAACTTCTTCATGGAGATCGCCAAGCTCCGCGCGGCGCGCATGTTGTGGGCGACCCTGATGCAGAAGAATTTTGCACCGAAGGATGAACGCTCGCTGTCGCTGCGCACCCATTGCCAGACCTCCGGCTGGTCGCTGACGGCGCAGGACCCCTACAACAACATCACCCGCACCATGATCGAGGCGATGGCGGCGACGCAGGGACATACCCAGTCGCTGCACACCAACTCGTTCGACGAGGCGATGGCGCTGCCGACCGACCACTCGGCGCGCATCGCCCGCAACACGCAGTTGATCCTGCAGAAGGAATCCGGCACCACCCGCATCATCGATCCATGGGGCGGCTCGGCGTATGTCGAACGGCTGACGCATGATCTGGCGGCGCGTGCGCTCGCCCATATCGAAGAGGTCGAGGCGCTTGGCGGCATGGCGGCGGCAACCGAACAGGGCATTCCAAAACTGCGCATCGAGGAAGCGGCGGCGCGCACGCAGGCGCGTATCGATTCCGGCGAGCAGATACTGGTTGGCGTAAACGCGCATCGCCCCGAGAACAACATCGAGGTCGACGTGCTGAAGATCGACAATGCCGAGGTCAGGGCCCGACAGTTGTCGAAGCTGCAGAACCTCAAAGGCACGCGCAATGTCGGCGCGGTCGAGAGCGCGCTCGATGCGCTGACCCGCGCTGCGCAGGGTAACGGAAACCTGCTGGAATTTGCCATCCGCGCCGCGCGCGCCTATGCCACGGTCGGCGAGATCTCGCTGGCGCTGGAAAAGGTCTTTGGCCGTCACGTCGCCTCGGTGCAAACGATCTCCGGCGTTTATCGCAATGCGCTTGGCGACAATCTGACGGTCGGCCGATTGCTGGAGAAGCTCGAAGCTTTCGAGAAGAAGTCCGGCGGCAAGCCGCGCATCCTGGTCGCAAAGATGGGACAGGACGGCCACGACCGTGGCCAGAAGGTGATCGCCACGGCCTTCGCCGATCTCGGCTTCGACGTCACGGTCGGCGCGATGTTCCAGACACCCGACGAGATCGCCAGGCTGGCGGTGGCGCAGGACGTCCATGTCATCGGCGCCTCATCGCTGGCGGCGGGGCACCTGACGCTGATCCCCGAACTACGCGACGCGCTGAAGAAGCTCGGCCGCAGCGACATGCTGATCGTCGCCGGCGGCGTCATCCCGCCGCAGGATTACGGCGCAATGCTGGAAGCGGGTGCCGCGGAAATCTTCCCGCCAGGGACGGTTATCCCGGAGGCTGCGGATCGGTTGCTGGACCGGCTGCTGGCGGGCTGATTGAAACAGTTGCACTGCTTATCAAAGTTGCGTTACAATATCGGGCGCAACCTATGGTATAGCTATGAACACCATCATTCACGGACTTGAGGACGGATCGGGCGTTGTAATCCTGCCGCGGGAAACGCTCGACAGCTTGGGCCTGCAGGTGGGCGATGAACTCCAGATCATCGAAACCGACGACGGCATTCATCATCCTAAGGCCGGTGCCGTGTGACGACGTCGAACGGCAAATGCTTGCTGCTCGCGATGTCATGGACAAGTATGAGCCCGCGTTGCGAAAGCTGGCTGTGCAAATAGGGTGAGCTGGCGTCAGGCGTCCGACAGCTTGACGATTTCCCATTCCTTGCCGTTGACGCTTGCGACGTCGCCGACCTTCTTGCCGAACAGCGCCACGGCCATTGGCGAGACGTGTGAGATGCTGCCCTTTGAGGGGTCGGCCTCGTCCTCGCCGACGATCTTCCAGTGCACTTTCTTGCCGTCATCGCTTTCCAGCGTGACACCCATGCCGAAGCGCACCTGGTCGCTGCCCGGTTCCGGCACGGAAAGCTCGGCGCTTTCGCGGCGCGCTGTCCAGTAGCGCAGGTCGCGCGAGACGACGGCAATGCGCTCGCGATCGGCTTTTCGCTCGGCTTTCGCCAAAATGTCGCGCAGATCGGCCAGATTGTCCTCGATCATCGCCAGGCCGCGCTCCGTCACCAGATTGCGGTGTTGGCTGATCGGCCGCTCGCCGATGCCGGCAATGGCGTTTTCGCTGTCTTCCTCGCGGGTGAAAGCCCTGCTCATCGGATAAACTTAGGCCCGCTTCGGCGACTGTACAAGCCACTTGGCGGACCCGGTCATTGGTCGGACTATCGCCGAGCGGAGACCTATGCGGCTGGCCCAATTCCTGCGAAGAACCATTTCATCGCAGGGATCTGTGCCGATGTTGAACAGACGAACGCTTCTCAAGGGGACTGTCGGCTTTGCGGTGCTCGGCGTTTCGCTGGACAACGCCTTGGCGAAGACGGCAGCGCTTGGCTCGATCAATGCCGCCGAGCTTGGCGTGGAGCCGGACGCACCGGACGACCAGAGCAGGGCCTTCGCCAGGATGCTAGCCGAGGCAAGCCAGCGCAATGCGCCGGTGTTCCTGCCGCCGGGCACCTATGTCGTGTCCAACCTGACCCTGCCCGCCCGCGTCAGGCTTTCGGGCGTGCCGGGCGCCTCGCGCATCNCTCGCGCATCCTCTATGGCGGCAATGGCCATTTGCTGACGGCCGAACAGGCCGAGCATATAGAGTTCACCGCATTGGTCTTCGACGGCGCCAACGGCGGGTTGGCCGACGATGCGCAAGGCCTGCTCGACCTGCGCCGCGTCGCCCATCTCGTCATCGACAATTGCACGATCACCGGCAGCGGCAAGCATGGGCTGGCGCTGGAGCATGCGTCGGGCCGCATCGAGCGGTCCGAGATTTCGGGGGCTGCGGACGCCGGCATCTACTCCGTCGAGGCCGCTGGCCTGGCGATATCCGACAACACCGTATCCGACTGTGGCAATGGCGGCATTCTTGTGCATCGCTGGCAGCAGGCCGAGGACGGCACGATCGTCAGCGGCAACCGCGTGCAGCGGATAGGCGCGCGCAGCGGCGGCACCGGGCAGAACGGCAATGGCATCAACGCATTCCGTGCCGGCAATGTCTCCGTCACCGGCAACATCGTCTCGGACTGCGCCTTCTCGGCGATCCGCGCCAACAGTTCAAGCAATCTGCAGATGACCGGGAACACCTGCTCGCGGTCGGGCGAAACCGCGCTCTATTCCGAATTCTCCTTCGAAGGCGCCATCATCGGCAACAACATCGTCGATGGTGCCGCTAACGGCATCTCGATCGTCAATTTCAACGAGGGCGGCCGTATGGGTGTCTGCTCGAACAACATCGTGCGCAACCTCTCGACCACCGGCCCCTACCCCGCCGACGCGCCGGGCTTCGGCGTCGGTATCAGCGTCGAGGCCGACACCACCGTCTCGGGCAATGTCATCGAGAACGCGCCGCTCTACGGCATGCAGATCGGCTGGGGCGCCTATATGCGCAATGTTGTGGCGACGGGAAACATCATTCGTCAGGCCGGAACCGGCATCGCCGTCACTGTGGTCGAAGGCGCTGGGAACGCCATCATCTCCGACAACGTCATCGACGGCGCCAAGAACGGCGCCATCATCGGCCAGCGCTGGGCCGAACGGGCGACCGGCGACCTCGCGCGGTCGAGCGATAGCGGCTATGCGCACCTGACGGTCGAGCGAAACAGGGTCAGCTGAGCGTCGTCGTCGGCCGCAGCGAGCCGACCTTGGCGCCGATGCGGCTTTCTATCGGCGGATTGGTCTGTTCCAGAAGGTTGGCCGCCAGCACGGCGTCGGCGCTGAGAAGTTTTGCCAGCACAGCAGCAATCATCACCTCGGCGGCGCGGCCGGCGCCGTCATCACATTTTAGCGCGATGCCGAGGCCAAGCTCCGGGACGGCGGCGCAATAGACGCCCTCGGCGCCCGTCTTGACGAAGATGCGGCCGGGCGCGGCCTGCATCAGCGCCACATCGGCCTTGCCGGTGCCGGCGACCAGGAAAGGCTCGGCCATGCAGGCAGACAGCAGGCGTTTGGCCGCCTTGGCACGCTCAGGGCCAAAGCTCCTGCCCGCAGCCATGCGGGCAAAGCCAAGGGCAAGACTTTTCAGCGGCACGGCATAGGTGGGGATCGAGCAGCCATCGGTTGCCCGGTGATCCGCATCGTGGGCAGCGCCGGTCACCGCCTGCATGGCATCGCGCACCATCTCCTGCAAACCATGGCCTGCCTTGACGTAGCCTTGGTGGGCAATCCCTGAGTGCACGCAGGTGCAGAGAAATCCGGAATGCTTGCCCGAGCAATTGTTGTGCAGTGCGTTCGGCGAGACGCCTGTGCGGGCCAGTGCGATCGTCGCGTCGTGGCTCGACGGCCAATGCGCGCCGCATTCCAGCGCCGACTTGTCGAGCCCGGCCTTGGCCAGCATCGCCTGCGCCAGTTCGACATGCGCGGGTTCGCCCGAATGTGAAGCGCAGGCCAGCGCCAGTTCGCGGTCGCCGAAGCCATAGGCATCGGCGGCACCCGTTTCGACCAGCGGCAGCGCCTGGATGGCCTTGACCGCCGAGCGCGGAAACACCGGCCGCGCCGTATCGCCGATCTCCAGGACAGGCTTGCCGTCACCGTCAAAGATTGCGACAGCGCCGCGATGGGCGCTCTCGACGATCGCGCCGCGCAAGACTTCGACCAGAACCGGATTTGTCATCACCACCCCGAAAAATACGGGCCGCTTCTACCTGATCCGGTCGAGGATGGAAACGTAGTTGGCGACGGCAGCGCCACCCATGTTGAAGATGCCGCCAAGCTTTGCGTCCGGCACCTGGATGCCGCCTGCCTCGCCGGTCAACTGCATGGCAGTCAGCACATGCATCGACACACCGGTGGCGCCGATCGGATGGCCCTTGGCCTTCAGCCCGCCCGAAGGATTGACCGGCAGCCTGCCGTCTTTTGCCGTCGTGCCGTCCAGCCCCAGCCTGGCGCCCTCGCCCGGCTTGGCTAGGCCCATCGCCTCATATTCGATGAGTTCGGCAATAGTGAAGCAGTCATGCGTCTCGACGAAGGAGAGGTCGTCGAGCGTCACGCCGGCCTTCTTCAAAGCCTGGTTCCAGGCCTGCTCGCAGCCTTCGAAAGACAGGATGTCGCGCTTCGACATCGGCAGGAAATCCTGGACATGCTCGTTGGCGCGGAAGGCGACGGCGCGGCGCATCTTCAACGCCGTCGAGGTGTCGGTCAGCACAAGGGCGGCAGCACCGTCGGAGACCAGCGAACAGTCCGTGCGCTTCAGCGGACCGGCCACGAACGGGTTTTTCTCGCTTTCCTGGCGGCAGAACTCGTAGCCGAAATCCTTGCGCATCTGCGCGTACGGATTGTCGACGCCGTTCTTGTGGTTCTTGGCCGCGATCATCGCCAGCGCGTCCGACTGGTCGCCATAACGCTGGAAATAGGCCTGCGCGATTTTGCCGAAGACGCCGGCGAAACCAGCCGGCGTGTCGCCCTCCTCCGGCAGATAGGAAGCCTTGAGCAGGTTCTTGCCGATCTCGGGGCCGGGTGTCGTCGTCATCTGCTCGGCACCGACCACCAGCACGATGCGGGC
The DNA here is from genome assembly GCF_000503035.1 of Mesorhizobium sp. LSHC412B00. Classification (NCBI taxonomy): domain Bacteria; kingdom Pseudomonadati; phylum Pseudomonadota; class Alphaproteobacteria; order Hyphomicrobiales; family Phyllobacteriaceae; genus Mesorhizobium; species Mesorhizobium sp. LSHC412B00. Next base: position 72,836 of record NZ_AYWB01000022.1, read on the forward strand.
GGCATTGGCATCGATGGCGCGGATGCCTTGGCGGACCGCTGCCGAACCCGTGGCGCAGGCGTTCTCGACCCGCGTCGCCGGCTTGAAGCGCAGCCGGTCATCGGCCTGCAGCACCAGGCTGGCGGTAAAATCCTGAGGGGAGAAGCCGGCGTTGAAATGGCCGAGCACGATCTCGTCGACCTCGTCCGGGCCAATGCCGGCATGGTCGAGCGCGTCGACCGCGACCTTGGTGATCAGGCCTTCCAGCGTCTCGCCTTCCAGCTTGCCGAAGCGCGAATGCGCCCAGCCAACGATGCATGCGGTCATGGCGGTCTCCATCCTTGGCGCCAGCCTAACATGTGGGCAAACGGCGCACTTCGCCTTTATTGTTCAAATATAAACAATCCCGCCCGCATCGAAAAGGGCCGCAAGCCGACAATCGCTTGGTGCAGGTTCCAATCGGATCAATTTTTTGTTGATTGACGCGTCAATAAAAAATAATCTCCGCCGCAAAAGCCGGGAACATCATGCCTAAAGTCGGAATGGAACCGTTGCGCCGCAAGGCGCTCATCGACGCGACGATCTCGGCGATCGGCGAGCGCGGCTCGCTTGACGTGACCATGTCGGAGATAGCGGGGCGCGCCGGTGTGTCGTCAGCATTGGCTCACCACTATTTCGGCGCCAAGGATGAGCTGCTGCTGGCGACGATGAGGCATATTCTGGCCGAGCTGACGATCGACATGCGGCGCGCGCTGCAATCCGCCGGCTCGCCGCGCGAACGCGTTTCGGCGGTGGTCGCCGTCAACTTCTCCGACATCCAGTTCCGGCCGGAAACCATCGCGGCCTGGCTCGCCTTTTATGTCGATGCACAGAAATCATCGGCCCTGCGCCGGCTGCTCAGGGTCTATGCGCGGCGGCTGCATTCCAACCTGATGAGCGGACTGATCGGCATACTGCCGCGCAACGAAGCCGACCGCGCGGCGGAAGCGGTCGCGGCGATGATCGACGGGCTGTACATCAGGCGCGCGCTGAAGGACGGCGTGCCGGATGCTCAAACCGCGATCGCGCTGGTCGAAGATTATCTCGAAATCAAACTCGGCGGGCGACAGACACAGTGACAGCCTCAGTGATATCAAGGCGACCCAACATCCTGATCGTCATGGTCGATCAGCTCAACGGCACGCTGTTTGCGGACGGGCCGGCGGACTTCCTGCATGTGCCGCATCTCAAGGCGCTGGCCGCACGCTCGGCGCGCTTCGGCAACAACTACACGGCCTCGCCGCTTTGCGCGCCGGGCCGCGCCGCTTTCATGAGCGGGCAATTGCCGTCGCGCACCCAGGTCTATGACAACGCCGCCGAATTCGCTTCCTCGATCCCGACCTATGCGCATCATCTGCGCAGCGCCGGCTACTACACCTGCCTGTCGGGCAAGATGCATTTCGTCGGGCCGGACCAGTTGCACGGTTTCGAGGAGCGGCTGACCACCGACATCTATCCCGCCGATTTCGGCTGGACGCCGGATTACCGCAAGCCCGGCGAGCGCATCGACTGGTGGTATCACAATCTGGGCTCGGTCACCGGCGCCGGCGTTGCCGAGATCACCAACCAGATGGAGTATGACGACGAGGTCGCCTTCCACGCGGTGCAAAAACTCTACGATCTTGCCCGCACCTCCGAGGACGAGGCCAGCCGGCCCTGGTGCCTGACGGTTTCCTTCACCCACCCGCACGACCCCTATGTCGCACGGCGGCAATATTGGGATCTCTATGAAGACTGTCCGGCGCTTGAGCCGGAGGTGGGATTCATCCCCTATGCCCATCAGGACCCGCATTCGCAACGGCTTTACCGGGCCAGCGACTACGACAGTTTCAACATCACGCCGGAGCAGATCCGCCGCTCGCGGCGCGGCTACTACGCCAACATCTCCTATCTCGACGACAAGGTCGGCGAGTTGATGTCAGTGCTGGAGCGAACGCGCATGCTGGACGACACCATCATCCTGTTCTGCTCCGACCATGGCGACATGCTTGGCGAGCGCGGCCTGTGGTTCAAGATGAATTTTTTCGAGGGCTCGGCGCGAGTACCTTTGATGATCGCCGGCAAAGGCATTCCTGCAGGGCTGATCGAGGCGCCGGTCTCCAACCTCGACGTGACGCCGACGCTGTGCGATCTCGCCGGCATCGACATCTCCGCGATCGCACCGTGGACCGATGGCCAGTCGCTGCTGCCGTTGCTTGATGGCGGACAGCGCACCGCGCCGGTGCTGATGGAATATGCCGCCGAGGGCTCCAACGCGCCGTTGGTGGCGATCCGCGACGGCCGCTACAAATTCATCCATTGCGAGATCGACCCGCCGCTTCTGTTCGATCTCGAAGCCGATCCGCAAGAACGCACCAATCGTGCCACCGATCCGGCGCATGCCGATCTGGTGGCGGCCTTCACGGGAGCCGTGCGAGCGCGCTGGGACATGACGGCATTCGATGCCGCGGTGCGCGTCAGCCAGGCGCGGCGCTGGGTGGTTTATCCCGCGCTGCGCAACGGCACGCATTACCCCTGGGAATTCCAGCCGCTGCAGAAGGCGTCGGAACGCTACATGCGCAACCACATGAACCTCGACAATCTCGAGGAACAGAAACGCTTTCCGCGAGGCGAATGATGACAATTGTCCCCTCCCTCGAGCACCTCAGACAGGCCTATGCCGTGACGTCGAAGGCGACGCAGATCACGCCTTTGCTGGAATCGACAGCCTTGGCCAAGGAGACGGGTGCGGCCCGCGTCTTCATCAAACCGGAATCGCTGCAATGGGCGGGATCGTTCAAGGTGCGCGGGGCCTATTGGCGGTTGAAGCGGCTGTCGCCGGATGAGGCCATAAAAGGCGTCGTCGCCTACTCCTCCGGCAATTTCGCGCAAGGGTTGGCGGCTGCCGGCCAGGCGCTCGGCATTCCCGTCACCATCGTCATGCCGATCGACGCGCCGGCCGCCAAGCGCGACGCGACAGCGGGATATGGCGCGCGCGTCGTGCTGACCGATCATGGCGAGCGCGCCCGTGAAGAGGTCGCAGCCGCCAAGGCCCGCGAGATTGCCGAGACCGAAGGGCTGGCGTTGCTGCATCCATTCGACGATCCGGAGATCGTTGCCGGCCAGGCCGGCGCCGGGCTCGAAGCGCTCGAACAACTCGAGGCAAAGGACGCCAGTGCCGACCTTCTGTTCTGCTCGGTCGGCGGTGGTGGGCTGATCGGCGGCGTCTCGCTCGCCTTCCACTATCTGTCGCCGGCAACCGAGATCATCGGCGTCGAACCGGAAGGCTTCAACGGCATGGGTTCATCGCTAGCGCATGGCGCCGTCGAGACCATGCCGATCGCGCCGAAGTCGATCTGCGACGGGCTGATGTCGCGGCGGCCGGGCGACGCGCCGTTTGCGGCGGTCAAGACCGCCGGCGTGCGCGGCATCACCGTCGATGATGCCTCCGTGCGGCGGGCAATGAAGATCGCCTTCGAACGGATGAAGCTGGTGCTCGAGCCATCGGGCGCCGCCTCTCTGGCGGCGCTCCTCGGCGGCAAGGTGGATGTGACGGGTAAAACGGTCCTGGTCATGGCTACCGGCGGCAATGTCTCGCTCGCCGATTTTATTTCGCATATGAACGATGGGCGCATGTGAACCATGCTTGAAGCAGACTTCGTCATCATCGGCTCCGGCTCGGCCGGCTCGGCCATGGCCTACCGACTGTCGGAAGACGGCAAGCATTCGGTGATCGTCATCGAGTTCGGCGGTACCGATATCGGGCCGCTGATCCAGATGCCGTCGGCGCTGTCGATCCCGCTCAACATGAGCCTTTACGACTGGGGCTTTGCCAGCGAACCGGAGCCGCATCTCGGCGGCCGCGTGCTGGCGACGCCACGCGGCAAGGTGATCGGCGGCTCGTCCTCGATCAACGGCATGGTCTATGTCAGGGGCCACGCACGCGACTTCGACCACTGGGCCGAACAGGGGGCGGCCGGCTGGGGCTTCGCCGACGTGCTGCCCTATTTCAAGCGCATGGAGGACAGTGACGGCGGCGAGGACGGCTGGCGCGGCCACGGCGGCCCGCTGCACGTCCAGCGTGGCCCGCGCAAGAATCCGCTCTACGGCGCCTTTGTCGAGGCCGGCCGCCAAGCCGGGTTCGAACTGACCGACGACTACAATGGCTCGAAGCAGGAAGGCTTCGGACCGATGGAGCAAACCATTCGCGGCGGCCGCCGCTGGTCGGCGGCGTCAGCCTATCTGAAGCCGGCGCTCAAGCGGCAAAATGTCAGCGTGATCAGAGGCTTCGCCCGCCGGGTGATCATCGAGAATCAGCGTGCCGTCGGAGTCGAGATCGAAGCTCACAAACAGATTCAGGTCGTTAAGGCACGACGTGAGGTGATCGTTGCCGCATCATCGATCAATTCGCCCAAGATCCTGATGCTGTCCGGTATCGGCCCGGCCGCGCATCTCAAGGAGAACGGCATCCAGGTCGTGGCCGACCGGCCCGGTGTCGGCCGCAATCTGCAGGATCATATGGAGCTCTACATCCAGCAGGAATCGACCCAGCCGATCACGCTGAATTCGGTTCTCAACCCATTCTCCAAGGCGCTGATCGGGGCGCAGTGGCTGTTCTTCAAGACCGGCCTCGGCGCCACCAACCATTTCGAGGCCGCGGCCTTCGTGCGCTCGCAGGCCGGCGTCGACTACCCCGACATCCAGTATCACTTCATCCCGGCTGCGGTGCGCTATGACGGCAAGGCGGCGGCGAAGGCCCATGGCTTCCAGGCCCATGTCGGGCCGATGCGGTCGAAGTCGCGCGGCTCGGTGACGCTGCGCTCTCCCGACCCGAAAGCGACGCCGGTCATCCGCTTCAATTACATGTCGCATCCAGACGACTGGACCGAGTTCCGCCACTGCATCAGGCTGACTCGCGAGATCTTCGGCCAGAAGGCTTTTGACGGCTTCCGCGGCAAGGAAATCTCGCCAGGTTCGCATGTCCAGTCGGACGAGGATCTCGACGCCTTCATCCGCGATCATGCCGAGAGCGCCTATCACCCGTGCGGCACCTGCAAGATGGGTCGGGCCGATGACATCACGAGCGTCGTCGATCCGGAGTGCCGCGTCATCGGCGTCGACGGCCTGCGCGTCGCCGACTCCTCGATCTTTCCGCGCGTCACCAATGGCAATCTCAACGCGCCCTCGATCATGACCGGCGAAAAGGCCTCCGACCACATTCTCGGCCGCACGCCGCTGGCGCCCTCCAACCAGGAACCCTGGATCAATCCGCGCTGGCAGGTGGCGGATCGATAGGGCATTGTCCGGCGAAGACCATTGGAGAATTCATATGCGCGCCCAGCCAACGGCATCGCACTATGTCAACGGCCGCTACATCGAGGACGAAGGCGGCGCGCCGCTGCCGGTGATCTATCCGGCGACCGGTGAGGTCATCGCCACTTTGCATTCGGCGACTCCGAACGTGCTGGAGCTCGCCATCGAAGCCGCGCGGGCCGCACAACCGGCCTGGGCGCGGATGAAGCCGGTCGAGCGTGGCCGCATCCTGCGCCGCGCCGCCGACATTTTGCGCGCGCGCAACGCCGATCTGGCGCGGATCGAGACGCTCGACACCGGCAAAGCGATCCAGGAGACGCTGGTGGCGGATGCACTATCGGCAGCCGACTGCCTCGAATATTTCGGCGGCGCGGTTGCCGCCTTCAACGGCGATGCGATCGATCTTGGTGGACCTTTTGCCTATACGCGCCGCGAGGCGCTCGGTGTGTGCGTCGGCATCGGCGCCTGGAACTATCCGATCCAGATCGCCGGCTGGAAATCCGCCCCCGCGCTCGCCATGGGCAACGCCATGGTGTTCAAGCCCTCGGAGAACACGCCGCTGTCGGCGCTGGCGCTGGCCGAGATCTACTCAGAGGCGGGCCTGCCCGACGGGCTGTTCAACGTGGTGCAAGGCTATGGCGATGTCGGCGCCGGCCTCGTCGGCCACGATGTCGTTGCCAAGGTTTCGGTGACCGGCTCGGTGCCGACCGGCCGCAAGGTGCTGTCGCTCGCCGGTTCGAAGATGAAGCACGCCACGATGGAGCTCGGCGGCAAGTCGCCGCTGATCGTCTTCGACGATGCCGATCTCGAAAACGCCATCGGCGGCGCCATGCTCGGCAATTTCTATTCGACCGGGCAGATCTGCTCCAACGGCACGCGTGTTTTCGTACAAAGCGGCATCCATGACCGCTTCGTCGACCGGCTGGTCGAGCGGACGAAAAAGATCCGCATCGGCGATCCGCTCGATCCTGAGACGCAGATGGGGCCGCTGGTCAACAAGGCGCAGCAGGAGAAGGTCGTTTCCTACATCGCGGCCGGCAGGCAGGATGGAGCAACGCTCGCCTGCGGTGGCAACGTGCCGTCGCTGCAAGGGTTCGATGGCGGCTTCTTTGTCGAGCCGACGGTGTTCACCGGTGTCACCGATACGATGCGCATTGCGCGCGAGGAGATTTTCGGGCCGGTGATGAGCGTGCTGAAGTTCGACGGCGAGGACGAGGTGATCGACCGCGCCAACGACACCGAATTCGGCCTCGCCGCCGGCGTCTTCACCCGCGACCTGCAGCGCGCTCATAGGGTGATCGCCGAACTGCAGGCCGGCACCTGCTGGATAAACGCCTACAATCTGACGCCGGTGGAAATTCCGTTTGGCGGGGTGAAGCAATCCGGCATCGGGCGCGAGAACTCGCTGGCGGCTTTAGCGCTCTATTCGCAGCTGAAGGCGGTGTATGTCGAGACCGGGGACGTGGCGAGCCCGTATTGAGGGTTGAAAGCGAAGTGACAGCTGATCTCCCCCCTTGCGGGGGAGATGGCCGGCAGGCCAGAGGGGG
>NZ_AYWB01000023.1:0-79248 GCF_000503035.1 Mesorhizobium sp. LSHC412B00
CCCTCCCCACAAGGGGGAGGGTAAAAGGTGAGGATAGCCCCTCAAAACTCAATCCCCTGCTGTGCTTTAACGCCGGCCGAAAAATGATGCTTGGTCACGCCCATCTCCGTCACCAGATCCGCCGCCTCGACCAGCGCCGGCTTGGCGTTGCGGCCGGTGACGACGACATGCAGACCTTCGCGCCGCGCTTTCAGCGCCGCCACCACTCTGTCGAGATCGAGATAGTCGTAACGCAGCGCGATGTTCAGTTCGTCCAGCACGACGAGGCTGATCGAGGGATCGGCGATCAGTTCCAGCGCCTTGGCCCAGGCGGCTTCGGCCGCCTTAATGTCGCGCTTCAGATCCTGCGTCTCCCAGGTGAAACCCTCGCCCATCGTGTGCCAGACGACGCGGTCGCCAAACGCCGCGAAGGCATCCTTCTCGCCGGTGTGCCATTTGCCCTTGATGAACTGGACCATTCCGACGCGCTTGCCATAGCCGAGCATGCGCAGCGCCAGCCCGAAGGCAGCCGTGGTCTTGCCCTTGCCGGGTCCGGTGTTGACGATCAGCAGCCCCTTCTCGACCGTCTTTTCCGCGACCTCGGCGTCCTGCACCGCCTTGCGCTTGGCCATCTTGGCGCGATGGCGCTCTTCGTCTTTTGTGTCGATATCGGTCATCTCATTTCACCTTGAGCGGCAGCCCCGCCACCATCAGAAGCACCATATCAGCTACGACCGCGATCTGCTGGTTGAGCCGGCCGGCGGCATCGCGGAACCGGCGTGCCAGCGCATTGTCGGGCACGATGCCTTGTCCGACTTCGTTGGAGACCACGAACCACGGTCCGCGCGGCCGCGAAAGCACATCGGCCAGCCGCCGGCACTCCCCCTCCAGATCATGATCGGCCAGCATATGATTGGTTAGCCAAAGCGTCAGGCAGTCGACAAGCACCGGCTGGTTGTCCGGCAATGCCTCGAGCGCACCTGCAAGATCAAGCGGGGCATCGATGGTCGCCCATCCCTCGCCGCGGCGCGAGCGGTGCTGCGCGATGCGCTCGCGCATTTCGCCGTCATAGGCTTGCGCGGNATGCGCGCTCTTGCCGGAGCGCGCACCGCCGATGATGAAGGTCAAACTGCGATCAGGCAAAGCTGTCGCGCAGGCTGGTCGCGGTGCCGGTGAAGCGCGCGCGCACTATGCCGACAACTGCGCCGAGCACCAGCCAGAACACCAGATTGGTCAGCGTCACCGCCACCACGAACTGATGATGCAGGCCCTCCGGGATCGGCGTTACGAAACTGTCAGGCTGCGGCGCGCCGACAATATGCGGGGCGACGATCAGGACGACGGCGAGCACGGTCAGGGGCGCCGACGTGCGGAAGGTGATAAGGGCAAGACCGATCGCGGTTGCCATCACCGTTGCCCACCACCAGATCTGGCGCTGTATGAGATCGGCCGCCGGCATTGCCGGCAGTTCCGGCGGCAGGCCGAGGCCCGGCGCCAGCGTGAACACGGCAAAGCCGGCCAGGCCCCAGAACACGCCCTGGCGCCAGCTGCCGATGCCGCCGGCGAATTCGGAAACCGCCACCAGGACCAGCGCGAAACCGATGCCGGTGACGATATTGGCGACGACACTGAAGGCGAAACGCTCGAAGCCGTCGGCCGGCGCCCAGCCTTCGTCCTCCGCCGGCGCGGCTGCTTCAGCCGGGGCTGCGCTGCTCACGGCATTTTCCGCCGGCGCGGCGGTGCTCATGGCATTGGTGTCCGCAGCGTTGGCGGCGGGCGCCGCGGCATGCTCATGCTCATGGCCGCCATTAGCCTTTTCGTAGACCTCCGCCTTGAGGATCAGCGGCACGGTGGCGTAGGCCTGCATGCAGGCGAGAGCGACACCCGCCACGAGCCCTGCGATCGCCGCGATGAACACGACGTTGCGAAACAGGTTCATGATGTCAGATCCTCGTCAGTGGCAGGGAAACGCCATCGAATGGCGATAGTCGTGCGCCGCATTGTGGACCGCATCGATATGCGAGAAACCGACAACGCCGACGACGAAAATGCCCAGAAACGCGCTAAGCACGAGCTGCATGAAGCGCGACTGCGAGGAGACGGAAGCGCCGAGGGAGACGGAAGCGGAATTCATATCTTGTCCTTTCGCCCTCCACCCGAGGGCATCGAAGTCAGTTCCCTGTCGCCGGCAGGTCTCCTGGCTCGCGGATCAGCGCCCTTCCCCACCTTCCCGAAGAAAAAATCCCCAGTGGCTTGGAGAGGACTACCGCACACAGTTGCGGGGGCAGCCACGGCATTGGGCAACAAGTCAGCCCTCACCGCATTCCCTCTTGGTCCCTAACGGAACCGACGACATGCATGACTATAGGCTGAAAAGGCCGCATCCGGCAAACCAAATTCCGCCGGCCAACAGCGCGAATGCGCCATGCGGCGTTACGGGTTCAACGCGGTGATCCGTTCGGCAACCAGCCGCTGCAGCCGCCACAGATGGCGATCATGAATGCCGCGCTCTTCAAGGTTTTTCACCGTGTTGTAGAGATAGTCGGCGCCCGACCCCCAGTGCCCGCAGGACGTGGCCAGCCTTTCGACGACCTTGCCCTCGTCGAGCGGGCCGGAATAGGTCAGGCCGTTGCGGTTGATGACGAAGGCCAATGCCCTGAGCGGTCCGGCCTCGCTTGCAAGCTTCAGCATGCGCGGCCGGTAGCTTGTCGGCTTCAGCGTGATTTCGCGCCGGAAAAGCCGGCCCAACTGCCCGCGCCGATTACTGTCGGTCAGCCGGAAGGCGACGCCCTTGCATTGTCCGCCACGGTCCAGCGCCATCATCAAGCCGGGGCTGTCCTTGGTGCCGCGCCAGCGCGTCATGTTCATGCAAAAGGACCGATGCCAGCCGCGCGCCAAGGCAACGCGGTCCTCGACATAATCTATTTCCGGTTTCCAGATCAGCGATCCATAGCCGAACAGCCATAGCGGTTCGCTGTCCGGGAGTTCGACCTGCAATTCATCCAGCAGCGCGTCATAGTCGGCTTCATCGAGATGCATCGCGTCCGGATCCGGCCCGGGGTCCCTGATCTCGCGCCAGCAGCGCGCGACCAGCTCCGGCGTAAGCGACATCTGTCGTGCGGCCACTTTCCGAATCCCCCCAATTTCCGAATGTCCCATGTCCACGACATGATTATGCGCCGCGCCTGCAACCGGCAATGCGGCACTCTGATTGACAAACGATTTGCCGGGGTGTCGGCTGACGCTTCATAGGAAGCCAGCCATGCATCCCAGCCCGAGCGAGCGCGACCCCTATAACGGCCTGAGCCGGGCCGAACCGACGCTACCGTCGTCGGCCTATTGGGATAGCGAGGCTTACCAGCGCGATCTCGACGCCATCTGGCACAAAAGCTGGCTGCTCGTCTGCCGCGAGGCCGACCTCGCCCAGCCGCTGGCGTTCAGGACATTCCGCGTCGGCACGCAGGAAATCGTCATTCTGCGGGACGAGACCGGCGAGTTGCGCGCCTTCCACAACACCTGCCGGCATCGCGGCTCGCAGCTTTGCCAGGAAAGCGAGGGCCGGCTGAAAGCGCGGCTCATCACTTGCCCTTACCATGCCTGGTCCTACTCGCTGCGCGGCGATCTCGTGCGCGTTCCCTCGAAATCGCTGCCAGATGGTTTCGACAAGGCAGATCATCCGCTCTACCGGGTGGCGCTGTCGGTGTGGCGCGGCTTTGTCTTTGTGAACCTTCAGCAGGCTGCGGCCGGCTCCGCCGGGACCTCCTTCGATCCCGCATCCGGCGACCTCGCCAACTGGCCGCTGGAACCGCTGGTATCAGGGCATGTCCTGCGCAAGGTGATGAACTGCAACTGGAAGATCTTCTGGGAGAACTTCAACGAGTGCCTGCATTGCCCGGGCGTCCACAAGGACCTGTCTCGGCTGGTGCCGATATACGGCCGCGGCCTGATGAGCCGGCACGACGACCCCGACTGGGTCCGCCATGCCGACAATGACGCGCCGGAGTTTTCGGGTGGCCTGCGCGCCGGCGCCGAGACCTGGTCGCGCGACGGACATGCCCATGGCCCGGTCTTACCGGGCCTGACGCCAGCCGAGCGTGCGGCCGGACAGACCTATGCCACCAGCCTGCCCTCGATGTTCATCGTCGGCCATGTCGATTATGTCAGGACGGTGCGACTGATGCCGCTCGGTCCCGAACAGACCGAACTCACCGCCGAATGGCTGTTCGCGCCCGAGGCGCTCGCCGAGACCGACATCGACAATGTCGTCGCCTTCGGTACCCAGGTGCTGGAGGAGGATGCCGCGATCTGCGAGGTCAACCAGAAAGGCCTGCGCTCGATGCGTCACGCGGCCGGCGTGCTGATGCCGGAGGAGTATGATCTGCATCGCTTCCACAACTGGGTGCGCGAGCGGCATGCGGCCTCCTGATCAAAGCGACTTCGGCAGATAGCGCCAGGTGATAAAGCCGCAAACCGCGGCCAGAATGCCCAGCGTCACGAACACCGAGCCGAGGCCGAAAAACGCCAGCACCACCGAATAGACCAGCGGCGGCGTCAGCTCGGAAAAGTCGAGATAGGTGCGGTAGACCGCGGCCATCTGCGCCCGCTCATAGGACCGCACCGAGCGCATGAAGGCGGTCGAGCCCAGTGCATCGAGCGCGATGGTGAAGAAGGCGCCGCAGAGCAGGAAAAAGCCCGTAAGCAGCGGCGCGGTAGTGCCGACCGCGCCCGCCGCAAGCAGCGTCGCCGACATCGCGAAATAGGCGAAGGTCATGGTGCGCCGGCCGCCGAAGCGTTTTCCAGCCTTGCCCCAGAAGATCGCCATGAACAACAGCGCATTGCCGGCCGAAACCAGCAGGCCGCCGGCAAGCTCGCCCTCGCCGGTAATCACCATGAACAGCGGCCCATAGACGAAGAACGTCGTCCAGAAGCAGGAGCGGCCGAAGGCGATCAGCCAGGCCAGCCTGAGCCTGGGTTGTGCTACGAAGCGGCCGATATTGGCCAGCGGATTGGCCGGCCGCGTCTTGCCAGGCCGGATCGACTGGTTGTCGCCCAGCCTGTAGGTCCAGAACAGCGCCAGCAAGGCCAACGCAAACACCGCCACCGCGCCATGCGCGGCATAGATGCCGTAGCGTGTGTAGAGGAAGATGCCGAGTGTCGGCCCGCCGGTCCAGGCAAGCATCGACCACGCCATGCGCAGCGATTCGGCCTGCATGAAATCGGTCTTGCGGATGTGATCCATGATGTAGAGGTTGAGCGTGATCGACAGCGCGCTCGCCCCCATGACGCGGCACAGCATGCCTGCCAGTTGCCCGGCAAGCGTGTGGGTGACGAAGAACAGCGAGCCCATCGCCAGCAGGCAGGCGCCGGCGGTATAGACCCAGCGCCGGGCAAACCTGCGGATCAGCATCGGCATGAACAAGGTCACCGACAGGCCGAGCAGCGCCACGATGGTGTATAGGATCGAGACGATCTGCTCGTTGTGCAGAATCTCATAGGCCTGGATCGGGATGACGCTCGATACCGTGGCGCGGGCGAAGGATTCGACCGCATAGAGCGAGGCAAAGGTGCGGGCATCCGCCGGACGCAGGGCCGGAAGCCAGATCGGATGGCGCACATGGGTGGACATTTGATCCCCAAATCAGACTCGCAGCCCAAATCTGCGCTGGCGCTTCCTCCGCCGGTAACAGGAAACCGACCCCTTCCCGGCAAAAAGCGAATTCGGCCAAAGGCTTTCCGGCTCTGGCCTAAAGCGCCGCCCGATGCAGCCGCACGGCGCGACCCGGAGCGTAGAGGGCGGCCTTCTTTTGTCCGGTGCAACCGTGATAGTCGTCTTTGGGGCTGAATCAGATCGCGAGACCATGAGCATCCATACCGCACCCCCTGGAGATCAACTGAAGCGAGATCAACCGAAGCGTATCGTCGCCATCGATGTCGTACGCGGTATCGCGCTGATCGCCATGGCGAGCTACCACTTCACCTGGGATCTCGAAAATTTCCACTACACCGACCCCGGCCTCGCCGCCGTCGGCTGGTGGAAGATCTATGCGCGCTGCATCGCCTCGACCTTCCTGTTCCTGGTCGGCGTCAGCCTGTTTCTCGCTCATGGCAGGCAGATCCGCTGGACCGGCTTCTGGAAACGTTTTGCCATGGTCGCCGTCGCGGCCGCCGCCATATCGGCGGTCACGTACTTCATCACGCCGGACAGCTTCATCTTCTTCGGCATCCTGCATCAGATCGCGCTGGCGAGCCTGCTCGGCCTTTTGTTCTTGCGGCTGCCGTCCTTGCTGACGCTTGTCGTGGCGGCGGTGGTGATCGCCGGGCCGATCTATTTCCGATCCGAAGCCTTCGATCATCCGGCGCTGTGGTGGGTCGGCCTGTCGGCGATCAACCCGCGCTCCAACGATTACGTGCCGCTGTTTCCCTGGTTCGGCGCCGTGCTTCTCGGCATCGCCGCGGCAAGGTTTGCGTCCACCACCGGCCTGCTGGCGCGGCTGGCCACGCTGGCATCGGGAAGCTGGACCAGGCCGCTCACCTTCATCGGCCGCCACAGCCTGGCTTTCTACCTGATCCACCAGCCGCTGCTGTTCGGCTGCGTCTGGCTGTTCTCGCAGATCGCGCCGGCGCCGGTCGAGACACGGGAAGTGGTCTTCCTCAAGGAATGCCAGGTATCCTGCGAACAGCAGCGCGACACGGAGTTCTGCACCAGCTATTGTGTGTGCATGCTGGACACGCTGCAAAGCGAAGCGGCATTCGACCGGCTTTACAATGGTGACCAGACCCCGGAGTTCAAAGCGCATCTCGGTGAACTCGCCGGCATCTGCACCGCAAGGACGGAGGAGAGTCCGATGACGCAGGGAGGGCAACAATGACCGACAAGCTAGCAAAACCCGGGCTGGCAAAACCCGATCTACCGAGACCACGGCTGATCCCGTGGCCGCCGCTGATCTACATCGCCGCCATCGCCATCAGCATCGTGCTCGGCCTGTTCTATCCCCTGCCCTGGATCGGCGACCTCTTGGGCGACCTTTTGTTTGCCGCCGGCTTTGTGGTGCTGTTTGCCGTCGCAGCCCTCTGGTTCACCGCTATCCGCACCATGATCCGGGCCAAAACGACGATGAACCCCAATGGCGTGCCGGAGCATCTGGTGACGTCTGGCCCGTTCGGCATCACGCGCAACCCGATGTATCTGGCCAACACGCTGCTTTTGATCGGCGTCGCCTTCGTCTCGGGGATCGTATGGTTCCTGCCGCTGGCCCTGATCGCGGCTTTTGCAACGCAGAAGGTCGCCATCGAGAGCGAGGAGAAGGTGCTGTTCGCCAAATTCGGCAAGAAGTACCGCGACTATGCGAAGCGGGTCAGGCGCTGGATCTGAGGCGGGTGTGATCGCTGGCAGGGTTCGCATGCCTTGGCGACTAGCCGAAACGCCCATCTCTTCGTCATCCACGGGCGAAGCAAGGAGCGTAGCGGCGCAGCGCAGACCCGAGGATCCATGCCGCGACGTACAGGCGTTGCCACGTCCAGAATTCTGCACCGCTGCACTCCACGGCCAATGTCACGGAATGGATTCTAGGGTCTCCGCGACGGAGCCTCGCTCCTGCTTCGCCCTAGAATGACGAAGTGTGGAAGGGCTCCGCTAATCGCGAACGTTTGCGACGGGCGCGCAAACGCTCGACGATCCGCTCAGGTATTTACCCCCAACTCCACCAGCCGCTCGACGCAAGACTCCTCCGCCTGGTGGAGCTCCGCCAGCGTCTCCTCGAGATCGCGGCGCTTCTGGCGCAAATCCTCGCGCTTTTCCTCGATGCGCTTGATCATCAGGTTGAGTTGACCGACCTCGCCGGGCGGTTCCTTGTACATCTGGATGATTTCGCGGATCTCGTTGATCGAGAAGCCGAGCCGTTTTCCGCGCATGATCTGACGGATCAGATGCCGGTCAGATGGGCGAAACAGCCTTGTGCGGCCCCGCCGGACCGGTTGCACCAGCCCCTCGTCCTCATAGAAGCGCAGCGTCCGCGTCGACACGTCGAATTCGCGGGTCAGTTCGGTGATCGAATAATATTCCCGCATCTTTGCTCCAAATGTCGGAACATCGGAAAACGCCCGGTCGCCCGGGATTTCCAACGCATTCCGATCAACCCCGTTCCAAGCCGGACTCGCCATGAAACCCCGCGCAAGCCTCGCACCACATTTACGTAAAAGTCAATTGAACCCGCAACGCCTCTTTCTCAAGGGATAGCGAACCACCAGGTGGCCAGCCCGAGGAAGGCAAAGAAGCCAACGACGTCGGTGACGGTGGTAACGAAAACCGCCGACGCCACCGCCGGGTCGATCTTGAACCGGTCGAGCAATAGCGGGATCAGGATACCGGCAAGGGCTGCCACGAACATGTTGATGATCATCGCCGCCGCTATGATGCCGCCCAGATTGGCATCGCGGAACCAGACGGCCGCGACGATGCCGATCAGCACGGCGAAGATGATGCCGTTGATGGAACCCACGCCCATTTCGCGGCGGATGATGCGGCCGGCATTGTAGATGTCGAGATCCCTGGTCGCCAGCGCGCGCACCGTGACGGTCATGGTCTGCGAGCCGGCATTGCCGCCCATGCCGGCCACGATCGGCATCAGCACGGCCAGTGCCACAATATGCTCGATGGTGCGGTCGAACAGCCCGATCACCGATGCCGCCAGGAACGCCGTCAACAGGTTGACCAGCAGCCAGGGAACGCGCGAGCGCGAGGTCGAAAGAATGCTGTCGGACAGCTCTTCGTCGCCGACGCCGCCCATGCGCAGCAGATCTTCCTCGGCCTCCTGCTGGATGACGTCGACGACGTCGTCGATGGTCAGCACGCCGACCAGCCGCTCGTTCTCGTCGACGACGGCGGCGGACAGAAGATCGTATTGCTCGAAGTCCCGCGCCGCCTCTTCCTGGTCCATGGTTGCCGGAATGGCGTGCCTCGTCTCGTGCATCACGTCTCCGACCTTGGTCGTGCGCTTGGTGCGCAGGATCTGGTCGAGGTCGATGGCGCCGAGCAACTTGAAGCTTGGATCGATGACGAAGATCTGGCTGAAGCGCTCGGGCAGGTTCTTGTCTTCGCGCATGTAGTCGATGGTCTGGCCTATGGTCCAGAACGGCGGCACGGCGACAAATTCGGTCTGCATGCGGCGACCGGCGGTCTCTTCCGGGTAGTCGAGCGAGCGGCGCAGCCTGATCCGCTCGGTGAACGGCAGCTGCGACAGGATCTCGTCCTGGTCTTCCTTTTCAAGGTCTTCGAGAATGTAGACCGCGTCGTCGGAATCGAGGTCCTGCATGCCCTGGGCAATTTGCTCATTGGGCATATTGTCGACGATATCGCGGCGGATCGCCTCGTCGACCTCGGTCAGCGACGAGAAGTCGAAGTCGGCGCCGAGCAGTTCGACAAGGGCGCGACGCTGTTCGGGGTGCAGGGCCTCGAGCAGATCGCCAAGTTCCGACTGGTGCAGGTCGTCGACTTCGCGCTTCAGCGTCAGCGTATCGCGATCGGCGATCGCCGCCCCGATCTGGGCGAGGAATGATGACAGAACGGCGCCGTCCTCGCCATAGATGTCGGCGTGGGCATCGTCAGCGGCTTTGGCGCCGGTCGTGTGGTCGTCCTGGCGTTCCACCAGCGGCTCCCGCCATGGGAATTTCGGAAAAGGTGCCTGTCAGGTCTAGCGCGCAACGCACGGTAATATCAAACGAAATGCGCCCCGCCCTGCATATGGGCGAGAGCGATTTCATCAGGATATGACGCCGCCCAGGATTCAGGCGGCGCGACAGCGCATGTCGCTGGGGAAAGAGCACCCCAGCACGGTTGGGGCAGAATTGTCATGATGCAGGTTCAGGCAAAGGCCGGACCCGCCCAGGCGACAACCAGAACAGCCGGAAGCCCTTGAAGATCAGGTCGCAGACGCAGAAAGCAATCGAGGAACGGCGCGTGCGCGTGGTCGTGGCCGAACGCAATCCGCTCGTGATATCGGCGCTGCGCGACATGCTGGACTGCGACGGGCGCTTCGAGCTCCTGGCCTGCGTGCAAAGCGGCAGGCATTTTCTTGAGTTGGCAGCGGAAGGCGAATTCGACGTCGCAATCATCGGGTGGAAGCTTGCCGACATGGACGGCGCCGATGTGCTGGCCGAGGTTCACAGCCGCAAGCTCGGCGTGCGCATCGCGGTGTTTTCCAACGACCACGACATCGGCATCCTGAAGCAGTGCGTGCGGCTCGGCGCCCAGGGCTACTGCTTCCAGTTCGACGATCCGGCGATCATCTTCGAGACCATCCTGGCCGTCGCGCATGGCCGCATCTGCATCCCCTACATCGACATCAACAAGGTCAACGACACACCCTTGTCGCTGCTCACCGTGCGCGAGCGCGAACTGCTGGCCGTGCTATCCGACGGCTGGACCAATTTGCAGATCGCGACGCGTACCGGGATTTCCGAGAACACGGTGAAGTATCACCTCAAGAATCTCTACGACAAGCTCGACGTCCGCAACCGGGCGATGGCCGTGGCGCTCTACGCGCGGGAGAGGCGTACCCAGAAGCAGCCGTTCGGGTAGGCAAGCGCTGAGCCGCGGGTAGGTCACCCGGGTAGGCAACCCCCACCCACGCGCGGCAAGATGTTACCCCTTGAGGTGTTGTCGCCTTTAGCCGTCGAAACGAAACTCCCCATCACCGCTTTGCTGGATCAGGAGGAGTTCGCGACATGGCCGGTTTCACCCATCTTTTCATTCCCGGACCGACCAACATCCCCGAACAGGTCCGCCAGGCGATGAACCTGCCGATGGAGGACATGCGTGCAGCATCCTTCCCCGATCTCACGCTACCGCTGTTCGAAGACATCAAGACGGTGTTCAAGAACGAGACCGGCCGCGTCTTCATCTATCCCTCCTCCGGCACCGGCGCCTGGGAAGCGGCGATGACCAATGTGCTCAGCCCCGGTGACCGCGTGCTGATGTCGCGCTTCGGCCAGTTCTCGCATCTGTGGGTCGACATGGCCGAACGGCTCGGCTTCGAGGTCGATGTCATCGACTGCGAATGGGGAACCGGCGTGCCGCTCGAGCTCTATGCCGAGCGGCTCAGGGCCGACAAGGCGCACCGCATCAAGGCAGTCTTCTGCACCCAAAACGAGACCGCGACCGGCGTGACCAGCGACGTCGCCGGCTGCCGCGCCGCGCTCGATGACGCCAACCACCCTGCTTTGCTCTTCGTCGACGGCGTCTCGTCGATCGGCTCGATCGACTTTCGCCAGGAGGAATGGGGCGTCGATTGCGCGGTCAGCGGCTCGCAGAAGGGTTTCATGCTGCCCGCCGGCCTCGGTTTCCTCTCCGTCAGCAAGAAGGCGCTGGTGGCCTCGCGGAGCGCCACGCACCGCCGCTGCTTCTTCTCCTTCGAGGACATGATCCGCGCCAACGATGCCGGCTACTTCCCTTATACGCCGGCTACACAGCTGCTGCGCGGCCTGCGGGCCTCGCTCGACCTGATCGCCGAGGAAGGGCTGGAAAACATCTTCGCCCGCCACCATCGTCTCGCCGAAGGAGTGCGCAAGGCGGTCGACGCCTGGGGCCTGAAGCTCTGCGCCAAGGCGTCGAAATGGCACTCCGATACGGTCAGCGCCATCCTGGTGCCGGACGGCGTCGACAGCGGCGATGTGGTCAAGCGCGCCTACCAGAAATACCAGACCGCGCTCGGCGGCGGCCTCAACAAGGTGATCGGCAAGGTCTTCCGCATCGGCCATCTCGGCTGGTTGAACGAGGTGATGGTGCTGGCCTCGCTCTCGGCCGCCGAAATGGCGCTGCTCGACTGCGGCGTACGGCTGGCGCCCGGCTCCGGCGTCGGCGCCGCCATCCAGCACTTCCGCGCCTCGGCCGCCGTGCCGGTCGCCGAAGCCGCCTGAGGAGCCGACAATGAGCCACACCATCAACCACCTCAAGAAATTACGGCTGCAGCGCAGCGAGCTGGCGGTTCCAGGCTCCAGCCCGGAAATGATCGACAAGGCGGCCAACAGCGCCGCCGACTTCATCTTCCTCGACATCGAGGATGCGGTCGCCCCGCCCGACAAGGAACGCGCCCGCAAGAACATCATCCAGGCGCTCAACGACATCGACTGGCGCGCCAAGGGCAAGACCGTCTCGGTGCGCATCAACGGCCTCGACACGCACTACATGTACCGCGACGTGGTCGACGTGATGGAACAGGCCGGTGACCGGCTGGACACCATCCTGGTGCCGAAGGTCGGCGTGCCGGCCGACCTCTACATGGTCGAGGCCATGGTCAACCAGATCGAGATGGCAAAGGGTTTCAGGACCCGCGTCGGCCTCGAAGCGCTGATCGAGACCGCGCTCGGCATGGCCAATGTCGAGGCGATTGCCGCGACACCCGGCCGGCTGGAAGCCATGCATTTCGGCGTCGCCGACTATGCGGCAAGCTGCAAGGCGCGCACCGTCAACATCGGTGGCCTCAACCCCGACTATCCCGGCGACCAGTGGCATTTCGCTTTGTCGCGCATGACCGTCGCCTGCCGCGCCTATGGCTTGCGCGCGATTGACGGGCCGTTCGGCGACTTCTCCGATCCGGAGGGCTACATCGCTGGCGCCAGGCGCGCGGCGGCCCTCGGCATCGAAGGCAAGTGGGCGATCCACCCCTCGCAGATCGCGCTTGCCAACGACGTCTTCTCGCCACCGGAAAAGGAGGTCACCCGTGCCCGGCGAATCCTTGAAGTGCTGAAGGAGGCGGAGGCGCAGGGCAAGGGAGCAGCCGCCCTCGACGGCAAGATGATCGATGCAGCGTCGGAACGCATGGCGCGCAATGTTCTGGTGGTCAACGAGGCAATCGAACGCGCCGGTCAATTCTCTAGCGAGCCGCGTGTCGCCGCGCATTGACCGTTCAGGGAGGACAAAATGGACATCCACGAATATCAGGCCAAGGAACTGCTGGCACGCCACGGCGTGCATGTGCCGCGCGGCGGGCTGGCCTACAGCCCCGAGCAGGCGACCTACAGGGCGCGCGAGATCGGCGGCGCCAAATGGGTCTTGAAGGCGCAGGTGCATTCCGGCGCCCGCGGCAAGGCCGGCGGCATCAAGCTCTGCGCCAATGACGAGGAGATCTCCAACGCTGCCGAAGCCATGCTCGGCCGCAAGCTGGTGACCCAGCAGACCGGCCCGCGCGGCAAGCTGATTTCGCGCCTGTATCTCGAGGAAGCCGTCGATATCGCGCAGGAGCTCTATGTCGGCTTCGTGCTCGACCGCAAGGAAGAGCGCGTCATGATCGTGGCGTCCGCGGCGGGCGGCATGGAGATCGAGGACATCGTCGAGAAGGCGCCCAATTCCATCCTGCGCACATCGGTCGATCCCGGTGTCGGCATGCAGCGTTTCCAGGCGCGCGAGATCGCCTTCGGGCTCGGCCTCGACCACAATCTGATCGGCAAGGCGACCGAGACCATCTTCAGCTGCTACCGGGTGTTTCGCGACTACGACGCCTCGATGCTGGAGATCAATCCGCTGGTGGTGACCCGCGACGGCAATCTGATCGCGCTCGACGCCAAGATGTCGTTCGACGAGAACGCGCTGTTCAGGCGGCCGGAAATCTCCGAGCTGCGCGACAAGAGCCAGGAAGACCCGCGCGAGACCTTCGCCAGCGACCGCGGCCTCTCCTATGTCGGGCTCGACGGCAACATCGGCTGCATCATCAATGGCGCCGGGCTGGCGATGGCTACCATGGACATGATCAAGATCGCCGGCGGCGAACCGGCCAACTTCCTCGACATCGGCGGCGGCGCCTCGCCCGAGCGGGTGGCGAAATCCTTCCGCGCCGTGCTCGGCGACAAGAATGTCGAGACCATCCTGGTCAACATCTTTGCCGGCATCAACCGCTGCGACTGGGTCGCCGAGGGCGTCATCAAGGCGATCCGCGAGGTCGGCGTCAACGTGCCGCTGGTGGTCCGTCTCTCCGGCACCAGGGCCGAGGAAGGCCGCCGCATCCTGGCTGATTCCGGCGAGGCGGTGATCGTCGCCGACACGTTGGCGGAAGCCGCCGAAAAGGCCGTCGCCGCATGGCGCGCGGCCACCAAGAAAAAAGCAGCCTAGAGCCGGATGATTTCAGGTCGAATCGACCTGAAATCTGAATCCGTCTCTAAAATCAAACAGATGGAGCATGATGTCGTCCGAAAACCGCTTCACACTTTTCGGCATCATGCTCTAGGGAGGTCGAGAAAATGGCAATCCTGCTCAACCGCAGCACCCGCGTCATCGTGCAAGGGTTCACCGGCAAGATCGGCAGCTTCCATGCCGAGGACATGAAGCGCTACGGCACCAAGCTGGTCGGCGGCGTTACGCCCGGCAAAGGCGGCCAGAAGCATCTTGGCCTGCCCGTCTTCAACACGGTCAAGGGCGCGGTGCGCGAGACCCGCGCCGAGGCCAGCATCGTCTTCGTGCCGCCGCCCTTTGCCGCCGATTCGATCATGGAAGCGGCGGACGCCGGCATTAAACTCTGCGTCTGCATCACCGACGGCATCCCCTCGCAGGACATGATGCAGGTCAAGCGCTACATGCTGCGCTACCGCTACGAGGACCGCATGCGGCTGATCGGCCCGAACTGCGCCGGCGTCATCACGCCCGGACAGGCGCTGATGGGCATCATGCCCGGCAGCATCTACCTCCCCGGCCGCGTCGGCATTGTCGGCCGCTCCGGAACCCTGGGCTACGAGGCGGCGTCGCAGATGAAGTCGCTCGGCATCGGCGTCTCGACCAGCGTCGGCATCGGCGGCGACCCGATCAACGGCTCGTCCTTCAAGGACATGCTGAAACTGTTCGAACAGGATGACGACACCGACGCGGTGGTGATGATCGGCGAGATCGGCGGACCGCAGGAAGCCGAAGCCGCGATCTGGGCGCGCGATAATATGCGCAAGCCCCTGATCGCCTACATCGCCGGCCTCTCCGCCCCCAAAGGCCGCCGCATGGGCCACGCCGGCGCCATCATCTCGGCCTTCGGCGAGTCGGCGCAGGAAAAGGTGGAGATCCTCAAGGACGCCGGGGTGATCATCGTGCCGACGCCGTCGTCGTTTGGTGAGGTGGTTGCAGAGACGCTGGCGGGGATGAAGAAGGCCGCCTGAACAGCGGCCTTCGCGTTCGACCGCGCCTCATGCCGCCTTGTCGGCTGCCGGCTTCGCGACCTTGGTGCGGGTGGCGCTGCGGCGGCCGTCGACGCTGACCGGAATGTCGCCGTCGACCGTGGCGCGACGCACCACCCGGTGCTGGTCGCCGTAATCGTTGACGGCGTAGTGCTGCGTCGCGCGGTTATCCCAGATCGCCACATCGCCGGCCTTCCAGCGCCAGCGCACGGTGTTCTCCGGCGCCGTGACATAGGACTGGAACACCTCGTAGAGCTTCGCCGAATCGCTTTTGGAAAGACCGATCAGCCGTTGCACGAAATTGCCGAGCAGCAGCGAGCGCTCGCCTGTTTCGGGATGGACGCGGACAACGGGATGCTCGGTCTCGTAGATCGTCGAGGTGAAGATTTCCTCGAAGTGCTTCTTTTCCGCAGCACTCGCACGCGGCCGCACCGCGGCGTAATCGTAGGCGTTGCTGTGAACCGCCCAAAGATTGTCGGCGAGCAGCTTCAACGGCTCGGGCAGATCCTGATAGGCGGCCGCGGTGTTCGACCAGATGGTGTCGCCGCCGGCCGGCGGTATGACGACGCCGCGAAGAACGGAGAATTTCGGATAGGCGTCGACGAAGGTGACATCGGTGTGCCATTGGTCGGCGCGACCGCCGCCACGGCTGGAATCGAGTTCGAGAATGGACGCCGTTCCCTTGACGGGACCTTGGGTCGGATGCGGGACGAGGTCGCCGAGACGCTGGGCAAAGCGCTCCTGCCCGGCATCGTCGAGATGCGCCTGGTCGCGGAAGAACACCACCTTGTGCCGCAACAGGATCTGGTTGATCGCCGCGACCGTCTGCTGCGGCAGATCGCCGGAGAGCCGTATGTTCCTGATCTCTGCGCCGACGCGTCCGGTAAGAGGGACGATATCGGCATCCGGGATGATCTGCTCTACGGGGGTAAGTCTGGTCATGGGAACCTCTGTCCTCTAAGGCCGCGGGGCTGGTGGCAATGCTCCGCCGTCTGCCGGCCGCATAGCGATCGGCGGAGCAACTCCCTCATCGAGAGCCGACTTGCCTGGTAACGAGAGCACTGATCTCAACTCAGGAGGCGAAGGCCGCCAAGGCTGGCGAGCAGTACCGAGATCCCATTCAAAGCGTAATTCTACAAATTCCATAGACATTTCTTTTCAAAGTTCGGCGGCCCTGAGAAAAATGCCTTCTGTCCAGTTCGTTCGTGAGCGGCAGGCGGTGGAGCGCTGCGCGACGCGGCCCGCACCAGTAGTGACGCTGTCGTATCCCCTTCGATATTGGAGATGGCGGGTGAATTGCATGCCTGATATTGATGGCTTCCACGCATCACGCAGGCGCCGAGATGACAGACTCCGATAAGGCTGACGCTGTCGAGCAATTGCTCGATACGCCTGACCTCGCCACCGCGCTGGAAAGCGACCAGTTCAAGAAATTTCTCGACCAGATGCCGATCGCGATCGCCGTCTCGGAATTGATCGCGAAGGAGCGTGTCGTCTACGCCAATCCCGAATTCGAGAAGCTCTCGGACCTCAAGGCGCCGAAGCTTGCGCGGGAAAACTGGGCGGCCCTTTCCGGCAGGGGGCTTCATCGGCAGAAGGACAGGCCGCTCGCCGAGGCTGTCGTTGAAGACACCGATTTCGTCGGCACATTTCGCCTCGAGCGCGGCGAGGACAAGCCGGCAATCGTCGACGTTTATTCCAACGTTATCGAGGACGACAACGGCAAGCTCTGCTTCCGGCTGGTGGCGCTTGTCGACGTCACGGCACACGGTGAGACCGAGGACGCGCGACCCGCGGAGGAGCTCATCCGGGAGAAGGACACCCTGTTGCGCGAACTGCAGCATCGGGTGAAAAACAATCTGCAGATGATCACCGCTTTGATCCGGATGGAAACCCGCAACGCCACC
This sequence comes from Mesorhizobium sp. LSHC412B00, assembly GCF_000503035.1. Taxonomy (NCBI): domain Bacteria; kingdom Pseudomonadati; phylum Pseudomonadota; class Alphaproteobacteria; order Hyphomicrobiales; family Phyllobacteriaceae; genus Mesorhizobium; species Mesorhizobium sp. LSHC412B00. Next base: position 17,034 of record NZ_AYWB01000023.1, read on the forward strand.
GAACCGGACCAGAAGCGTTTCGAAAGGCTTGCCGGCCGGGTAGACGCATTGGCAATCCTCTACCAGACATTGTCGGCTGACCAGCAGAAGGATGAGGTGGATCTTGGCGTGTATCTTAGCCAGATCGCGTCCGCCGTCATGGCGTCGCACGCAGTCGAAGGTATCCGCCTCGACCTTAAGGTGGATACCTATCCGGTATCCATCAACGTTGCCATGCCGACAGGCCTGGTCGTCAATGAGTTGCTGACCAACGCTCTCAAACATGCATTCGTCGGGCGCGATGGCGGCACGATCACGCTGCACAGCGTCGTCAGCGGCGATGGTTGCCGGGTGACTGTCGCCGATGATGGGATCGGTCTGCCGACGGGTGAGACCTGGCCCAGGCCAGGCAAGCTCGGCTCTTTGATCGCGCGGTCGCTGACCGAAAATGCCAAGGCGCAATTCGACGTCAAGTCGAGTGCCGGCGAGGGAACCAGGGTCACCATCGTCTTCAAGCGATCGGCGGCGACGGACTGAGGCTATGCAACGGCGCGCCGGCAAATCCCGGCCGGACAGGTGCTTCGGGCGCTCGCGGGTGTGGCCTTAAGTCGCAAACGATTTGGCTGCAGAAGCGGGGCGCCGGGCTTCTTTGACGGTGCGATAAGCACCATATGTGGTCCACAGCCCTCCAAAACGAGAGAAGCTCGCTCCGGCGGGTCGCACCGCGGCCGTCAGCCGGCAATGGCTATGAACCAGGAAATTGAAAACCATCATGCATGAAAATATCAGACCAGCGTCTAGAGACGTCCCCCTCATTCAGCTAGGCCTCAACCAGTGCCGCTTCCCGGTGAGCGAAGACCGCTCGGTACCCGGTGGCTACCGTTTTTGTGCCGGGCCAACGTCGCCGGATCGCGTCTATTGCGATCACCACCACACCGTCGTGACGGCCGTTGACCCTCGTCGAGCCCGTCCGGGTCTCCATTTCCCTCAACGACGCGCCGCTTAGGTCACCCACATCCCCTGCCCGCCACCGCCAAAGCCGGGGACTCGGGTGCAGGAGGCTGGCCGGTGCGAGCCAAGCGGCGTTCGCGTGCGGCTCTGCGACCTCTTGTTGCAACTCTGCTGCGGCCGGTTCAAGCGCCAAAGGCGATGATTTGGCGTCGACGGCCTGAGAAGTCGCAATGAATTCAATGGCCGAAAAATTATGGTGCGGTCGAGAAGACTCGAACTTCCACGGGTTGCCCCACAGCGACCTCAACGCTGCGCGTCTACCAATTCCGCCACGACCGCCCGTGGTAGGAGCCGGAACGAACCGGCTCGCGGCGTGTAGCAAATCGTTTCCGGCGAAACAAGGGCGCGGCGCGCAATAATCGCCGCGAATTGGCATATCGGCCTCTACAGCGCCGCGCGTCCTGTGGGACGCGCAAAGGACGCAGCAGCACTTTGATTTGGCGCATGATCCTTTCCGAAGATCGTTCCTATCTTCGGGGTCGTGCGCGAAGGCCGAAATGCGTGGCGAACTGGACGTTTCAGCCGGATACCGCCATATGAAGGGCAAATGCATTTGGCCCCAGAGCGCAAGGCGGTTTCGCCAAGCCGGCGTGCATCACGCGAAAAACGAAAAAGCCATGACCGAACGCAGCCAGATCGCCACGTCGTTCCTGCCCTTGCCGGGTTCGGCGCCGGTCGAATGGCGCATCGAGCCTGGCCTGGCCGGCTACACCGATGCGCTGGCCCTGATGGAAGCGCGCGCCGAGGCGATCCGCACGGGTGCGGCCGCCGAGATGGTCTGGCTGGTCGAGCATCCGCCGCTTTACACCGCCGGCACCAGCGCCCGCATCGAGGATTTGATCGACCCCGACCGTTTCCCGGTGTTTGCCGCGGGGCGCGGCGGCGAATACACCTATCACGGGCCGGGGCAGCGGGTTGCCTATGTCATGCTTGACCTGAAGCGCCGGCGCGAGGATGTGCGCGCCTTCGTCGCCGCGCTCGAGCAGTGGATCATCGGCACGCTTGCCGCCTTCAATGTACGCGGCGAACGCCGCGAGGACCGCGTCGGAGTCTGGGTGGTGCGGCCCGAGCGCCCGTCCCTGCCCGACGGCTCGCCGGCTGAAGACAAGATCGCGGCCATCGGCATCCGGCTGCGGCGCTGGGTGAGCTTTCATGGCATTGCCGTCAATGTCGAGCCGGATCTCAGCCATTTCAGCGGCATCGTGCCATGCGGCGTGCCGGATCACGGCGTCACCAGCCTCGTCGACCTCGGCCTGCCCGTGACCATGGCCGATTTCGACCTGGCGCTGAAATCCGCCTTCGAGGATGTTTTCGGGGCAGCGGAGTCAACTTCTGCAGAACCGGCTCGCAAGGCCGGCTGAGTCTCGCCTCGACCAACGCTCAAAGCAACCGCGCCGAGGCCCACAACAGCCCGAAACCGTGAATGGCGAAGACGGCCAGCAGCGCGCCGGCCATGGCGAAACGGTCGAAGATGCGGATCGGCTTCAATTCGTGGCGCGGTTTTACCCCGCTACCCACTGCCATCAGGCTGAGGATGGCAAAGACGGCGCCCGCCACCAGCAGAAAGCTTTGGGAAAAGCCGGCCAGCCAGCCAAGCCATAGCAAGGCCGAGAGCAGGGAAAACGAGGCGAGCGCCAGGGCGACCGGCCCCGGGCAGATCTGGCGCAGCACCTGACCGCCGTCGAATTTCCACACCGGCACCAGATTGGCGATGTTGAACAGCGCGGCAAAGCCGGCAAGCGTCGCCAGAAGGGCCGCGGCGAGCCGATGTCCCTCGCCGGATGCGAGCCCGCTGGCGACGATCAGCAGCGGTACCAGGAACGCGGAAAAACCAGCGCCCATCAGCGCCACGAAGGCGACCTCGAAGCGGCTGTCATAAGGCCGGCCGCCAATGGCGATGCCGCCGAGCAGCGGGATAAAGATCATCCGCGCCTTGCGATGACCGGTTAGCCGAAAGGCCGCCATGTGGCCGAGCTCATGCAGGGCAACCACCGAGGTCAGGATCGCGGCCAGCGCCAGGCCGCCGAGATTGAGCCCGAAGAACGGCCAAAGGATGAAAGCCGACAGAACGGCGAAACCGACCTGGCTCAGCGGATGCTCGAACCAGCCGCCCTTGCGATACTGTCCGGTCCTCGCCCAGATCTCCAGCTTGCCGAGCTCGCGGCGCATGGCGAAGTAGCGGAACACCAGGAAGGCGACGCCGCGATAGCGATCGGTCTGACTGAGCGTCACCCGCGTGCCGGCACCTTCCGAGGTGAGTTCGGTGGTCTCATAAAAATCCTTCCAGAACGACGCGTCGAGCGCGGTATCCTCGATGACCCGCATCGAAAAACGACTGCCTTCGACGACGTCCTCGAAGCGCGACCTGCGCTCGATCGGCTGGCCGTCGCGGCCTTCCCACGACAGCAGGATGCGGGCCGTGCCCTGCCCGTCCAGCGGCTGGGCCGAGAGTATCTCGCCGGACCAGCCGGCATCGCTGCCTAGCGGCCACAGCGCCTGCCAGAGGCGCTGCCGGTCCATCGTAATCACGCGGCTGAGCCTCACCGTGCGCAAACCGAGCGGCGCAGTCATCAAAAGGAAAATCAATCCGAGATTACCGGCCACCAGAAGGGCCGTCACGATCGGCGACACCTGAGGTTTTTGCTCCCTGTATTTGGCAGGGCAGTCTAGCGGCACGGCGGCAAGAAAGGCTTAACGGCACAACGCCCTCCTGCCCGCCTAAAACACTGCGGCGAACAGCAGTTGCATCACATGGCGCCGATCCAGACGGCCATGGAAACCAGAAACGCACTCATGCACACCAACGAAACGACGTCCTGAACAAGATCGCTCATAACTCTCTCCTGTTGTTGCTATGTTCGTATTTTGTTCTAATTTTGTTCGAAAGTCAATGAGCGGAAAGCGGCATGCCGACAAATCCTGACAGCCGGTTTGGGCAGGGTTAAGGAAAGGTTGACGGGGTGACGGCAGTGCTGACGGAGGGCGCATCGCATGCCTTTGCGATCGGCCGACACGCACCAATCACTTCGTCATCCTAGGGCGGAGCAAGGAGCGCAGCGACGCGGCGCAGACGCTAGGATGACGAAGTTGGGGCCTACAACGGAACGACCTTGCCGTCCGCCAGCGTCACCCGGCGGTCCATGCGCGAGGCGAGCTCGTGATTGTGGGTGGCGATCAGCGCGGCAAGGCCGGACTGCTTGACCAGCGCGCCAAGCGCCTCGAAGACATAGGACGCGGTGACCGGGTCGAGATTGCCGGTCGGCTCGTCGGCCAAAAGCAGCAAGGGCGCATTTGCGACCGCGCGAGCAATGGCGACGCGCTGCTGTTCGCCGCCGGACAGCTCCGACGGCCGGTGCGACGCGCGCTTGCCAATCTGCATATAGTCGAGCAGCTGTGCTGCGCGCTCCGACGCCTCCTTGCGCGAAAGCCCTTTGATCAGCTGCGGCATCATGATGTTTTCCAGTGCCGAAAACTCCGGCAGCAGATGATGGAACTGATAGACGAAGCCGACATCGTTGCGGCGGATTGCCGTGCGTTCGTCGTCGGAGAGCCGTCCGCAGGCGCGGCCGGCCAGAATGACGTCACCGGCGTCGGGGCGCTCGAGCAGGCCCGCCGTATGGAGCAGCGTCGACTTGCCGGTGCCCGACGGCGCCACCAGCGCCACCATCTCGCCGCGCTTCAGCGAAAAGTCGGCGCCGTTCAAAATGGTGAGCTTGCGCGGCCCCTGGACATAGTGCCGCTCGACGCTCTTCAGCTCGATAATGATCTCGGACTTCATTCGTATCTCAAGGCCTCGACCGGATCGAGCCGTGCGGCGCGCCATGCCGGAAACACCGTTGCCAGGAAGGACAGGCCGAGCGCCATCAGGATGACATAGGTGGTCTCGCGCGGGTCCATCTTTGCCGGCAGCTGGCTGAGGAAATAGAGCTCCGGGTTGAACAGCACCTTGCCGGTCATCCAGGAGAAGAACTGGCGGATGGATTCGATGTTGGTGCAGATGAGCACCCCGAGCAGCACGCCGGCCAGCGTGCCGGTGACGCCGATCGCAGCACCCGTCATCAGGAAGATGCGCAGGATGGCGCCGCGCGAGGCGCCCATTGTGCGCAGGATGGCGATATCGTGGCCCTTGTCCTTCACCAGCATGATCAGGCCGGAGATGATGTTGAGCGCCGCCACCAGCACGATCAGCGTCAGGATCATGAACATGACGTTGCGCTCGACCTGCAGTGCTGAAAAGAACGTCTCGTTGCGCTGGCGCCAGTCGACCATGTCGATCGGCCGTTGCGCCGCCGCATCCACCAGCGGTTTCAGCGCGTCGACATTATCGGGATTGTCGACATAGATCTCGATCGTCTGCGCCCTGCCGTCCATGTTGAAATAGAGCTGCGCTTCGGAAAACGGCATGTAGACGATGGAGCTGTCATATTCCGACATGCCGACCTCGAAGATCGCCGCCACCTTGTAGCCCTTCAGCCGCGGCGTCGTGCCCATCGGCGTCACATCGCCGTCCGGCGAGATCAGCGTGATGGTGTCGCCGAGCACAAGGCCGAGATTCTCCGCCATGCGCTTGCCGATAGCGACGCCCTCGCCGGAGTCGAAGCCGTCAAGCGTGCCTTGCTTGACGTTCTGGGCGACGATGGCGATCTTGCCGAGGTCTTCGGCCCTGATACCGCGCACCAGCGCGCCCATGCCGCCGCCGACATTGCCTTGCGCCAGCACCTGGCCGTCGATCAGCGGTATCGCGTATTTGACGCCGGCCACGCCGTTGATGCGGGCGGCGACCTGCGCATAGTCCTCAAGCGGCGAATCCAGCGGCTGCACGATCAGATGGCCGTTGACGCCGAGGATGCGGGTCAGAAGTTCGGCTCGAAACCCGTTCATGACAGCCATGACGACGATCAGCGTGGCGACGCCCAGCATGATGCCGAGGAAGGAGATCGAGGCGATGACCGAGATCACCGTCTCCTTGCGGCGCGACCGCAAATAACGCCAGGCGACCATGCGTTCGAACATGGAGAACGGGCCGGCGACCGGAGACTTGGTGACCGGAGACTTGGCGACCGGAGACTTGCCAACCGGAGACTGGGCTACCGAAGACTTCGCTGCCGCGGCTTCGCTCATGCGGTTGCACCGAAGCGTTTCCTGGCCTCCGCGACCGGCAGCGTCTCGCGCTCGCCGGTCCGGCGGTTCTTGATCTCGATCTCGCCGGCGGCCACGCCGCGCGGCCCGACGATCACCTGCCAGGGCAGGCCGATCAGGTCTGCGGTGGCGAACTTGCCGCCCGGCCGCTGGTCGGTGTCATCGTAAAGCACATCCTTGCCGGCGCTGGTGAAGGCGGCGTAGAGCTCGCCGCAGACGCGGTCGCACTCGGCGTCGCCGGCCTTCATGTTGATCAGGCCGATGTCGAACGGCGTCACCGCTTCCGGCCAGATGATGCCGTTATCGTCATGGCTGGCCTCGATGATCGCTGCCACCAGCCGCGACGGACCGATACCGTAGGAGCCGCCGGAAACGAAATGATCCTTGCCGTCGGGCCCGGTCACCTTGGCGCCCATGGGCTTGGAATATTTGTCGCCGAAATGAAAGATGTGGCCGACCTCGATGCCGCGTGCCGAGACCCGGTCGGCTTCGCCAAGCTTGTCCCAGGCCGCCTCGTCATGCATCTCGTCGGTGGCGGCGTAAGGCGTCGTCCACGTTTTGACGATGTCGGCGATCTCGCCGTCATTGCCGAAGTCGGTTTTCTCGCCGGGCACCTGGAGCGACAGATATTCGCGGTCGCAATAGACCTGGCTCTCGCCGGTGTCGGCCAGGATGATGAATTCATGGCTGAGATCGCCGCCGATCGGCCCGGTGTCGGCCCGCATCGGAATGGCCTGCAGCCCCATGCGCGTGAACGTCCTGAGATAGGATACGAACATGCGGTTATAGGCGGCCTTCGCGCCCTCGAAATCGAGGTCGAAGGAATAGGCATCCTTCATCAGGAATTCGCGCGAGCGCATGACGCCGAAGCGCGGCCGCACCTCGTCGCGGAACTTCCACTGGATGTGGTAGAGGTTTAGCGGCAAGTCCTTGTAGGACTTGACGTAGGCGCGCACGATCTCGGTGACCACTTCCTCATTGGTCGGACCGTAAAGCATGTCGCGGTCCTGCCGGTCCTTGATGCGCAGCATCTCCTTGCCGTAATCGTCATAGCGGCCGCTTTCGCGCCACAGATCGGCCGACTGGATGGTCGGCATCAGGATTTCCAAAGCGCCGGCGCGGTTCTGCTCCTCGCGGATGATGCGGCAGACCTTGTCCAGCACCAGCTTGCCCAGCGGCAGCCAGGAAAAGCTGCCCTGCCCCTGCTGGCGGATCATGCCGGCACGCAGCATCAGCCGGTGCGAGACGATCTCGGCCTCGCGCGGATTTTCTTTCAGGATGGGCAGGAAAAACTGCGACAAACGCATGGACAGGTCCGTGAGAGAGGAGGCTGCGCCGGAATCGGCGCGGCTGGCTTGCTTGCCCCGGCTTCATAGCTATTTCGTGACGGAATGGAAACCCGACCGGCCGCATCGGCCGGAAATCGCAAAAATCGATTCTTCTTCCAAAGACCTTCGCACCGAAAACGATAATGCTTTTGATACAAAATGATGACCTGACTCCGAAGTGCTCACACACGCTTTGCGCGTCCGGGCGACGCGGCACACCTGACCAGATTAAGGCGGCAGCCCCGGTGTTGTTCGTTTCGCAAGCAAAGCCTGCCGCACTATTGTGCACTGCAGCACAGATTGCCCGATTGCGGGCAAAATTCTGCGTGACAATTTCATCAGGGTTAGGCTAGTGTGCCCCGATAACCGAGAGGGTGGAGAAAAATCTGCTCTCCTACGCGGTCAAAGTCTTGGGAGGATGCGATCTAGGCGCGGTTACCCGCTGCCGCCGGAAACCGGAAAACAGATCGGAACGCGTTTAAATTGCAAGGCCTTGTGCCTTGCATTTTTTTTGCCCGATCATCTGGTTAGATCAACCTGTTCCCAAATCACGTGAGCTTGCGTCAGCCTGATGCCCAGTCGTGATTCTAATACGGGTGGGCCATGCCTGGCCGCCTATTGCGCATCGCAGGCTGGTGAGACAAAACCTGAGTTTGGCGCTTCGAAAACAGGCACGAACACCCCACCCGATCTGTCGGCGGGAAAGTGGTTAGTTAGCCGGTGCCCGGCTGGCTTCGGGGATGATGTGCGGGACTTCGTCGAGGCTGTAGCCCAGCCCGTGCGTCAGGCTGTAGAAAACCCCCATGACGACAGCCGTGACGATGGTGGTGCGGATCACGGCGCGCAGCATATGCGGTCCGCGCGGCGCGCTCGCAACCGTGCCCAGCGTCACGTCCTGGTCGTCATCCTGCGTCTTGACGCTGAACGGCAGCACGATGAACAGCATCAGCCACCAGGTGATGAAGAACAGGGCGGCAAACGAAATCCAGCTCATGCCTGCTCCAGTTCGACCAGCGTGCCGAAGAAATCCTTGGGATGCAGGAACAGCACCGGCTTGCCGTGGGCGCCGGTTTTGGGATTGCCGTCGCCCAGCACGCGGGCGCCGCTCGCTTTGAGGTGATCGCGCGCGGCAAGGATGTCGTCGACCTCGTAGCAGACATGATGCATGCCACCCGAGGGGTTCTTCGCCAGAAAGGCCGCGATCGGCGACCGTTCGCCCAGCGGCTCCAGGAGTTCGATCTTGGTGTTGCCGACATCGACGAACACCACGGTAACGCCATGCTCGGGCAGCGCTTGCGGCGCGGTGACCTTCGCGCCAAGCGTATCGCGATAGGCCGCAATCGCCGCGGCCAGGTCCGGCACGGCAAGCGCTACATGGTTCAGGCGTCCGAGCATGAAGTGCTCCACAAGTTAAGAGAGTAGGGAATGGGCAGTAGGCAGTAGTGATACATCTGCATTTTTTTCCACTGCCTACCGCCTACTGCCTATTCCCTCACCTCGTCACAAACACCGTCACCAGCGGCTTCTTGCCCCAGGCCTCGTTGGCGGCGCCGCGCACGGCGCGGCGCACCGCTTCCTGCACCAGGTCGAGGTCCTTGCGGCGCTGGCGAGGGATCGAGTCGACCGCGCCGACGGCCGCGTCGAGCATCAGATCTTCCATGTTTTCGCCACGGGCATCGGCCTCGGCGACGCCGATGGCGACCAGGTCGGGATCGCCGGCGAGCTCATATTTGTCGTCGAGCACGACATTGACCGCGACATGGCCGGCAAAGGATAGCTTGCGCCGGTCGCGTATGCCCATCGCCTGGTCGGTGCCGATCAGCCTGCCGTCCTTGTAGATGCGGCCGAACGGCACCTGGTCGATGATCGTGGCCGGACCCGGCGCCAGCCGCAGCATGTCGCCGTCGCGCACTTGCGGCACCTGGCCGATGCCCGACGTCGACATCAGCGACCCCTGCGCCACCAGATGCGCGGCTTCGCCGTGCACGGGAACGCCGATCTGCGGCCGCACCCATTCATACATCCTGCGCAATTCGCTGCGGCGGGGATGGCCGGAGACATGCACCAGCGCGTCGCCATCCTCGATGATCTTGATGCCGAGGTCGATGAGGCGGTTCTTGATCTCGAGGATCGCCTTCTCGTTGCCGGGAATGGTGCGTGAGGAAAACACCACCGTGTCGCCGGCCGTCAGCGACACCGACTTCATCTCGTCGCGCGACAGTTTTGCCAGCGCTGCCAGCGCCTCGCCCTGGCTGCCGGTGCAGATGATGACGAGGTTCTCGCGCGGGATGAAGCCGAAATCCTCTTCGGCGATGAACTCCGGCAGCCCGTCCATGTAGCCGAGCTCGCCGGCGACATCGATGACCCGCTTCAGCGAGCGGCCCAGCACCAGGCACTGGCGGCCGGCATCGCGCGCCGCCTTGGCGATCGAGACGATGCGCCCGACATTGGAAGAGAAGGTGGTGACGGCGACACGGCCGACAGCGCTCTGGATGACGCCCCTGAGGCCTTCGCCCACCGCCACTTCCGACGGCGATTCGCCTTCGCGCAGCGCATTGGTGGAATCGCAGACCAGCGCCAGAACGCCCTTGTCGCCATAGGCGCGAAACCGCGCCTCGTCGGTTTTCGGACCGATCGTCGGTTCCGGATCGATCTTCCAGTCGCCGGTATGGATGACGGTGCCGGCCGGCGAGGTGATCGCCAGCGACATCGGCTCGGGGATCGAGTGCGCCACCGGAATGGCCTCGATCGAGAACGGGCCGACGGTGAATGTTTCGCCTGCCCGGTAGATCGTCACCGGAATTTTCTTCGGCGCGCCCTGCTCGCCCTGGCGCTTGGCGTCCAGCAGTCCGGCGCTGAACGGTGTCATCCACACCGGCGCCTTCAGCTTTGGCCAGATGTCGAGCAGCGCCCCGTAATGGTCTTCATGCGCGTGGGTGATGATGATGCCGCGCAGGCCGGCGAGGTTCTCCTCGATGAAGCGCGTATCGGGCAGGATCAGGTCGACGCCCGGATGCGCCGCGTCGGGAAAGGTCACGCCGACATCGACGACGATCCACTCGCGCGCGCTAGGCGGCCCATAGCCGTAAAGGGCGAAGTTCATGCCGATCTCGCCGACGCCGCCGAGCGGCACGAAGACGAGTTCGGCGTTTTGCGCTTTCGCCATCAATTTTCCCTTCCCGGCCCTTGCGACCAGCTCTAAATCTTTGCCGACGCGACGGCGCCGAAATGCACGTCGCCGGCGGCTACCGTCACGACCGACCCCTCATCATCGCGGATCACGAAACGGCAGTCCGCGTCAATGGTCTCGAAGGTACCGCGCACCACATTCCCGTCAATCCTGACAGCAACCTCGCCGCCAAGCCCCGCCGCGCGCGCCAGCCAGCGACGCCGGATGGCGTCGAGCCCGCGTCCGTCATCCCACAGCCGGGCATTGTCGGTCCAGGCATCGGACAGCGCCAAGAACAGCGTTTCGGCGTCGCATGTCGCGCCCAGCGCCTGAAGCGATGTCGCCGGATACGGCAAATCCGGCGGATGCGCCACCACATTGACGCCGATGCCCACCGCCACCGCGAAACGGCCGCCATCGAGAATGGCCGATTCCAGCAGGATGCCGGCCAGTTTGGCGCCGGAGGCAAGCACATCGTTCGGCCATTTCAGCTCGAAGCGGTTCTGCCCTTGGCTGGCGCCGTCGAGGCCGATGGCGATCCTGCCCTTCGGCACCACGGCGTCAAGCGCATCGGCCAGCGACAGGCCGGCGACGAAGCCCAGCGTCGCCGCCAGACGCAACTCACCGCCGGTGATGACCAGCAATGTCGCCGCCAGATTGCCCTCGGGAGATACCCAGGCCCTGCCGCGGCGGCCACGGCCGCTTTCCTGCTTCTTGGAAACGACCCACAATTTGCCGGGGTCGCCTGCCCTTGCATGGTCCAGCGCAAGCGTGTTGGTGGAACCCACGCTGTCATGGGCCTCGAGCCGGAACCCTTCCGTCTCAGAGGTTGGAGCCAGCCGAAATGCCATCCGGTCAGAAAAATGTCTTGGCGGCGGCTTCGGCGTAGGTCGCGATCGGACCGCCGATCAGCACATAGAACAGCACGAAAGCGCCGGAGACACCAAGCACGAGGCGCAGCTCAACCGCCATCGGAACGAAGCCACCGGCCGGTTCGTCGAACCACATGATCTTGATGATACGCAGATAGTAGAAAGCGCCCACGACGGAGGCCAGCACGCCGATGATCGCCAGCGCATAGAGGTTGGCGTTGATGGCGGCGAGGAACACGTACCATTTCCCCCAGAAGCCGGCGAGCGGCGGGATGCCGGCCAGCGAGAACATCAGGATGGTCAGGATCGTCGCCATGATCGGGTTGGTCGACGACAGACCGGCGAGATCGCTGATCTGCTCGACATTGCCTTCCTTGCGCCGCATGGCGAGGATGAAGGCGAAGGTGCCGAGCGTCATGACGAGATAGATCAGCATGTAGATGGCGACGCCGCGCACGCCGGCCTGGCTGTTGGCGGCAAGGCCGACCAGCGCGTAGCCCATATGGCCGATCGAGGAGTACGCCATCAGCCGCTTGATGTTGGTCTGGCCGATGGCGGCAAAGGAGCCGAGCGCCATCGAGGCGATCGAGATGAAGACGATGATCTGCTGCCAGTCGGAAGCGATCGGCTTGAAGGCGCCCATGGTGACGCGCACGATCAGCGCCATCGCCGCCATTTTGGGGGCGGCCGCCAGGAAAGCGGTGACCGGCGTCGGTGCGCCCTCGTAGACATCGGGCGTCCACATATGGAACGGCACCGCCGAAATCTTGAAGGCAAGGCCGGCCAAAACGAAGACCAGGCCGACGACGAGGCCGAGCTGGCGCTCACCGCTGCCAAGCGCCGAGGCGATTTCCTGGAAGCCGACATTGCCGGTGTAGCCGTAAATGAGGCTGATGCCGTAAAGCAGCATGCCCGACGACAGCGCGCCCAGCACAAAATACTTCAAACCGGCCTCGGTCGAACGCAGATTGTCGCGATTGATCGCCGCCAGCACGTAGATCGCCAGCGACTGCAGCTCGAGGCCGAGATAGACCCCGATCATGCCGTTGGCCGAGATCATCAGCATCATACCGAGCGTGCAGAGCAGGATCAGCACCGGGTATTCGAACTTGTCGAAATGCTCCTGCCTGGCGAAGCGCATCGACATCACCAGCGTCACCGCCGAACCGATCAGCGACAGCACCTTCATGAAGCGGGAGAACGGATCCTGGATGAAGGCGTTGCCGTAGGCTGCGCCCTGTCCCGTGGGAAAGATCAGCCATAGGCCTGCGATCACCAGCACGGCGACGGCAAGGACAGTCACCAGAATGGCAGTGTTGGCGCGCGAATAGGCGCCCACCATCAACAGCGCCAGCGCGCCGATGGCGAGGATCAGCTCCGGCGTCGAGAGCGAAAGGCTGGAATAAAGGTCCGGCGTCATGGTTCGCAAAACCTCTGGTCAGTTCGCCGCCGCGGTCTGCGCGGCGCCGATGGATGCGGTGACATTGGTGACGAGCGCCTTGACCGACTGGGCCGTGGCATCGAAGACGGGAGCGGGATAGACGCCGAAGAAGATGACCAGCACGACCAGCGGGTAGATGATCGCCTTCTCGCGCGTCGACAGATCGAGCAGGCCCTTCAGGCTTTCCTTGGTCAGCGCGCCGAAGATCACCCGGCGGTAGAGCCAGAGCGCGTAGGCCGCCGACAGGATGACGCCGGTGGCGGCGAAGAACGCCACCCAGGTGTTGACCCGGAACACGCCGAGCATGGTCAGGAACTCGCCGACGAAGCCTGATGTGCCGGGCAAGCCGACATTGGCCATGGTGAAGATCAGGAACACCGTGGCGTATTTCGGCATGTTGTTGACCAAGCCGCCATAGGCGTCGATCTCGCGTGTGTGCATGCGGTCGTAAATGACGCCGACGCACAGGAACAGCGCGCCCGAGACGAGGCCGTGGCTCAGCATCTGGAAGATCGCGCCCTGCACGCCTTCCTGGTTCATGGCGAAGATGCCCATGGTGACGAAGCCCATATGGGCGACGGAGGAATAGGCGATCAGCTTCTTCATGTCCTCCTGCATCAGCGCCACCAGCGAGGTGTAGATGATGGCGACGACCGACAGCGTGAACACCAGCGGTGCGAACATTTCCGACGCCAGCGGGAACATCGGCAGGGAGAAGCGCAGGAAGCCGTACCCGCCCATTTTCAACAGTATGCCCGCCAGGATCACCGAGCCCGCCGTCGGCGCTTCGACGTGGGCGTCGGGCAGCCAGGTGTGCACCGGCCACATCGGCATCTTCACCGCGAAGGAGGCGAAGAAGGCTAGAAATAGCCATGTCTGCATGTGGGCCGGGAAGTTGTGCGTCAGCAGCGTCGGGATGTCGGTGGTGCCCGCCTGGAAGAACATCGCCATGATGGCGAGCAGCATCAGCACCGAGCCGGCCAACGTGTAGAGGAAGAACTTGAACGAGGCATAGACGCGGCGCTTGCCGCCCCAGACGCCGATGATGATGAACATCGGGATCAGGCCGGCCTCGAAGAAGACGTAGAACAGCACGATGTCGAGCGCGCAGAACACGCCGATCATCAGCGTTTCCAATAGCAGGAAGGCAATCATGTAGGCCTTGACCCGCTTGTCGATCGCTTCCCACGACGCCAGGATGCAGAGCGGCATCAGGAACGTCGTTAGGATGACGAACAGCATCGAAATGCCGTCGACGCCCATATGGTAGGAGATGCCGGAATCCAGCCAGGCAAACTTCTCGACGAACTGGAAGCCGGCCTGCGAATTGTCGAAGCCGGTCCAGATGAACAGCGAGATGATGAAGGTGGCTGCCGTCGTCGTGAACGCGATGGCGCGGATGTTGCGACGTGCATTCGGGCTGTCATCCCTGATGAACAGGATCAGCAGCACACCTACCAGCGGCAGGAAGGTGACCAGCGAGAGGATTGGCCAGGCGGTCATCAGAGCATCATCCAGGTGACGAGTGCTGCCACGCCGATCAGCATGGCGAAGGCATAGTGATAGAGATAGCCGGTCTGCAGCTTGACGACGCGGTCGGTGACGTCGACGACGCGCGCCGAAATGCCGTCAGGACCGAGCCCGTCGATGATGGTGCCGTCGCCGGTCTTCCACAGGAACCGGCCCAGCGCCTTTGCCGGCCGCACGAACAGGACGTCGTAGAGCTCGTCAAAGTACCATTTGTTGAGCAGGAAGGCATACAGCAGCCGATGGTTGGCGGCGACACTCCGGGGCAGTTCCGGCGAGCGGATGTAGAACTTCCAGGCGACTGCAAAGCCGATGACCATGGCGACGAACGGTGCCAGCTCGACCCACAGCGGCAATTCATGGATGTCGTGCAGGATGTGGTTGTCCGGCAGCGTGAACAGCGACGCCTTCCAGAATTCGGCATAGCCTTCGCCGATGAAGGCGCCATGAAAGATAACGCCGGCAAACAGCGCGCCCGCGGCCAGGATGAACAGCGGCACCAGCATCACCGGCGGCGATTCATGGACATGGTGCATGACGTCGTGGCTCGCCCGCGGCTCGCCGTGGAAGGTCATGAAGATCAGCCGCCAGGAGTAGAAGGAGGTGAAGCAGGCGGCGATGACCAGCAGGACAAAAGCGAGGCCGGCGACCGAATTGTGGCCGGCAAAGGCAGCCTCGATGATGGCATCCTTGGAGAAGAAGCCGGCGGTGCCGATGACGGTCACCGGAATGCCGACGCCGGTCAGCGCCAGCGTGCCGATCACCATCATCCAGTAGGTCTTCGGAATGAGCTTCCGCAGGCCGCCCATCTTGCGCATGTCCTGCTCGTCGGAGACGGCATGGATGACCGAGCCCGAGCCCAGGAACAGCAGCGCCTTGAAGAAGGCGTGCGTGAACAGATGGAAAATCGCCGCGCCATAGGCGCCGACGCCGAGCGCCACGAACATGTAGCCGAGCTGCGAGCAGGTCGAATAGGCGATGACGCGCTTGATGTCGTTCTGGACCAGGCCGACGGTCGCCGCGAAGAAGGCGGTGAAGGCGCCGATGAAGGTCACCACGGTCAGCGCCGAATGCGACAGTTCGAACAGCGGCGACAGCCGCGCCAGCATGAACACGCCGGCCGTGACCATGGTGGCGGCATGGATCAGTGCCGAGACCGGGGTCGGGCCCTCCATCGCGTCCGGCAGCCAGGTGTGCAGCGGCACCTGCGCCGACTTGCCCATAGCGCCCATGAACAGCAGCAGGCAGACGATGGTCATGGCTGCCTGCTTGTCCAGCGCGTAGCCGAGGAAGGTCAGCACGGCCGCGCCTTGTGGGGCGCCTTCAGCCGGAATGAACGTCGCGGCATTGGCGAAGATGGTGCCGAGATTGACCGAGCCGAACAAAACGAAGACGCCGAAAATGCCGAGCGCGAAGCCAAAATCGCCGACGCGGTTGACGACGAAGGCCTTGATGGCAGCAGCATTGGCCGACGGCTTCTTGTACCAGAAGCCGATCAGCAAATAGGAGGCGAGACCCACCCCTTCCCAGCCGAAGAACATCTGCACGAGGTTGTCCGCCGTCACCAGCATCAGCATGGCGAAGGTGAACAATGACAGATAGGCGAAGAAGCGCGGCCGGTTCGGATCGTGGTGCATGTAGCCGATCGAATAGATGTGGACCAGCGCCGACACCGTGTTGACCACCACCAGCATGACCACCGTCAGCGTATCGATCCTGAGCGCCCAGGACGCGTCCAAGCCGCCGGATTGGATCCAGCGCAGTACCGGCACGGTGAACACCTCGCCTTCGCCGAAGCCGACGGAGAAGAAGGCGACCCAGGACAGCACGGCCGAGATCACCAGGAAGCCCGAGGTGATGTATTCCGATGCCTTGGCGCCGAGCGCATTGCCGAACAGGCCGACAATCAGGAAGCCGAGCAGCGGAAGGAAGACGATCGCTTGATACATGTTAGCCCCGTCAACCCTTCATCTGGTTCACGTCTTCGACCGCGATCGAGCCGCGGTTGCGGAAGAAGACGACGAGAATGGCAAGACCGATGGCCGCTTCGGCGGCCGCGACCGTCAGGACGAACAGGGCAAACACTTGGCCGACGAGATCGCCCAATGCCGCCGAGAAGGCGACGAAATTGATGTTGACCGCCAAAAGGATCAGCTCGATCGACATCAGGATGACGATGATGTTCCTGCGGTTCAGGAAGATGCCGAACACGCCGAGCGTGAACAGGATCGCCGATACGGTCAGGTAATGTGCGATGCCGACGACCATCTCAGAGCCCCTCGCCCGACTTGACCTTGCGGATTTCCATGCCTGTCGCCGGCGTGCGGCCGACCTGGGCTGCGATCGACTGCCGCTTGACCCCTTCCTTGTGGCGCAGCGTCAGGACGATGGCGCCGATCATGGCGACCAGCAGGATGAGGCCCGAAATCTGGAAGTAGTAGAGGTAGTCCGTATAAAGGATGTCGCCGAGTGCTGCGGTGTTTGTCCGCGCGGCAAGATCCGGGATGGGTTTGGAGACCGTCGAGGCCAGTTGCGGCGAGAAGGTGTAGCCGCCGAGCACCACGATCAGCTCGGCCGCCAGGATCAGCCCGACCAGCGCGCCGATCGGCGCATATTGCAGGGCGCCTTCCTTCATCTCGGCGAAGTCGACATCGAGCATCATGACGACGAACAGGAACAGCACCATGACCGCGCCGACATAGACGACAAGCAGGATCATCGCCAGGAACTCGGCGCCGGTCAGCATGAACAGGCCGGCGGCGTTGAAGAAGGTCAGGATCAGGAACAGCACGGAATGCACGGGGTTGCGCGACGAAATGACCATGAAGGCCGACGCCACCGCGACAAAGGCGAAGAGGTAGAAAAAGGCCGCCTCTAGTCCACTCAGCATTGGGGATCCCCCGGGTTCCTGTCCAAACAGGACATCCGTCCTGTTTGATTTCTGCGACCGCCTCCGGTCGGCAAGTTGCGTTGTCCTTAGACGAGGCCCCTCGCCCCGTCCATGCGTCAAATGTCAGCGATAGGGCGAGTCCAGCGAGATGTTGCGCGCCAGTTCGCGCTCCCAGCGGTCGCCATTCGCCAGCAGCCTGTCCTTGTCGTAGTAAAGCTCCTCGCGCGTCTCCGTCGCGAACTCGAAATTCGGCCCCTCGACGATGGCGTCGACCGGGCAGGCTTCCTGGCAGAAGCCGCAATAGATGCACTTCACCATGTCGATGTCGTAGCGCACGGTGCGGCGAGTGCCGTCATTGCGGCGCGGGCCGGCCTCGATGGTGATCGCCTGCGCCGGACAGATCGCTTCGCACAATTTGCAGGCGATGCAGCGTTCCTCGCCATTGGGATAGCGGCGCAGCGCATGCTCGCCACGGAAGCGCGGGCTGGTCGGCCCTTTCTCGTGCGGATAGTTGATCGTCTCCTTCGGCGCGAAGAACTGGCGCATCGACAGGAAAAAGGCGCTGACGAAATCCTGCAGCAGCAGCGATTTGGCGGCCTGGCCAAAAGCGGACATCACGCAAACCCCGTGATCTTGAGGAAGGCCGCGGTGGCAACGACCATGAATAGCGAAATCGGCAGGAACACTTTCCAGCCAAGGCGCATCAGCTGGTCGTAGCGGTAGCGCGGCACGAAGGCCTTCACCATCGAGAACATGAAGAACATCAGGCAGATCTTGAGCACGAACCAGATCACGCCGGGCACCCAGGTGAAGGGGGCGAAGTCGAAGGGCGGCAGCCAGCCGCCGAGGAACAGGATGGTGGCCAGCGCGCACATCATCACCACGGCGACATATTCGCCGAGGAAGAACAACAGGAACGGCGTCGACGAATATTCGACCATATGGCCGGCGACCAATTCGGACTCGGCTTCCACCAGGTCGAAGGGCGGGCGGTTGGTCTCGGCCAGCGCCGAGATGAAGAAAATGACGAACATCGGGAACAGCGCCAGCCAGTGCCAGTCGAGGAAGCTGTTGGGCAGGCCAAGCTTGGTGCCCAGCCCATCCTGCTGCGACAGCACGATGTCCGACAGGTTGAGCGAGCCGACGCAGAGCAGCACGGTGACGATGACGAAGCCGATCGAGACTTCGTAGGACACCATCTGCGCCGCCGAGCGCAGCGCGCCGAGGAACGGGTATTTCGAGTTGGACGCCCAGCCGCCCATGATCACGCCGTAGACCTCGAGCGAGGAGATGGCGAAGACGTAGAGGATGCCGACATTGACGTTGGCGATCCCCCAGCCCGCATTGACGGGAATGACCGCCCAGGCCGAGATTGCCAGCACGGCCGACACCAGCGGCGCCAGCAGGAACACGCCCTTGTTGGCGCCGGACGGAATGACCGGTTCCTTGAAGACGAATTTCAGCAGATCGGCGAAGGCCTGCAGCGTGCCCCAGGGGCCGACGACGTTCGGGCCGCGGCGCAATTGCACCGCCGCCCAGATCTTGCGGTCGGCGTAAAGCAGGTAGGCGACCCCGATCAGCAAAACGACGATCAGCACGACCGACTTCAAAATGATGATCAGCGCCGGCAGCACGTAGAAGGAGAAGAAAGTGTCCATATCTACTCTGCCGCCTGCCTGAAGCCGTTTTTCGCCAGCGCCGAGCATTCCGCCATGACGGCGGAGGCCCGCGCGATCGGGTTGGTCAGATAGAAATCCGTGACCGGCGAGGTGAAAGTGCCCTTGTTCAGCCGCCCGCCGAGCTTCGCCACCCTGGCGATGTCGTCGGGGTTGCCTGAGACAACATGGTCGATGTGGGCGAGATGCGGATATTCGCCATAGAGCCTGGCGCGCAGTTGCTGCAGCGAATCGAATGGCAGTTTCTTGCCGAGCACATCGGACAATGCCCTCAGGATCGCCCAGTCCTCGCGCGCATCGCCCGGCGCGAAGCCGGCGCGGTTGGTCTGCTGCACGCGTCCCTCGGTGTTGACATAGGTGCCGGACTTTTCGGTGTAGGCGGCTCCCGGCAGGATGACATTGGCGCGGTGCGCACCGGCGTCGCCATGCGTTCCGACATAGACAACGAAGGCGCCGCCGGTCTTGGACATGTCGATCTCGTCGGCGCCGAGCAGGAACAGAACCTCGCTCTCCCCCAGCATGCCGGCAACGTTCTTGCCGCCCTTGCCAGGCACGAAGCCGACATCGAGACCGCCGACGCGCGCGGCCGCAGTGTGCAGCACGGCAAAGCCGTTCCAGTCGGCGCGGGCAGCGTTCACGGCCGTGGCGAGTTTCGCCGCCTGGCCGAGCACCGCCGCGCCGTCGGCACGCGATAGTGCGCCCTGGCCGACGATGATCAGCGGATGCGTCGCCTTCTTCAGCACCTGGAAGAACTTGCCGTTGCCATCGGCCAAGTCTTTCAGCGACTCCGGACCGGCGCCGAGCTGTTCATAGTCGTAACGCGTGTCGCCGACCTCGCCGATGACGCCGACCGGCAGATTGCCGATCCGCCAGCGCTTGCGGATGCGGGCATTGAGCACCGAGGCCTCGAAGCGCGGATTGCCGCCGATGATCAGCACCGCGTCGGCCTGCTCGATGCCCTCGATGGTGGGGTTGAAGATGTAGCTGGCGCGGCCGAGCGCGGGATCGAGTGCGGCGCCGTCCTGGCGGCAATCGGTGTTCTTCGAGCCCAACGCAGCCATAAGCTGCTTAAGCGCGTAGATTTCCTCGACGGCGGCAAGATCGCCCGCAATCGCGCCGATTTTCTCGGGCGCCGCATTCGACACCGCATCCCTGATCGCAACGAACGCTTCGGCCCAGCTGGCCGGCGCCAGCTTTCCGTCCTTGCGGACATAGGGGCGGTCGAGGCGCTGCGTGCGCAATCCGTCCCAGATGAAGCGGGTCTTGTCGGAAATCCACTCCTCGTTCACCGCTTCATTGACGCGCGGCAGGATGCGCATCACCTCGCGGCCACGGCTGTCGACGCGGATTGCCGAGCCGACGGCGTCCATGACGTCGATGGATTCTGTCTTGGTCAGCTCCCACGGCCGCGCCTGGAAGGCGAACGGCTTCGACGTCAGCGCGCCGACCGGGCAGAGGTCGATGACATTGCCCTGCAGCTCCGAGGTCATGGCGCTTTCGAGATAGGTGGTGATCTCGGCATCCTCGCCGCGGCCGATCAGGCCAAGCTCGGAAATGCCCGCAACTTCCGTGGTGAAGCGAACGCAGCGCGTGCAGTGGATGCAGCGGTTCATAACCGTCTTGACCAGTGGGCCGATATACTTGTCTTCGACCGCGCGCTTGTTCTCGTGATAGCGCGAGGAATCGACGCCGAAGGCCATCGCCTGGTCCTGCAGGTCGCATTCGCCGCCCTGGTCGCAGATCGGGCAATCCAGCGGATGGTTGATCAAAAGGAATTCCATCACGCCTTCGCGGGCCTTCTTGACCATCGGCGTGTTGGTGAAGATTTCAGGCGCCTCGCCATTCGGACCCGGACGCAGGTCGCGCACATTCATGGCGCAGGAGGCCTGCGGCTTCGGCGGCCCGCCCTTCACCTCGATCAGGCACATGCGGCAATTGCCGGCGATCGACAGCCGCTCATGGAAGCAGAAGCGCGGCACTTCCGCGCCGGCGTCCTCGGCCGCCTGCAGCAGCGTGTAGTGGTCGGGTACAGTGATCTCTTTCCCGTCGACCTTGAGCTTTGCCATCAATTGCCCCCGGCGGTCTGCGCCGTCTCATATGCCTGAAACAGATCGCTCAGCCTGATGCCATTGATCATCATGCCGGCGACTTCAGCGTTTTCTATCTTCAAATTGCTCATATTCACATTGCTGAAAAACGCGTCCGAGAGGTTCGCGTCGTCCACAACGGCCGCCGACAGGTCGACGTTGTGAAACTGCGTGTTCGACAAGTTCACATCGTCAAATCTGGAGTTGCTGACGATGGCATTGCGCACATCGAGAACATCGCTCCTGTCGTGGATCTCCATGCCTGCCACCCCTACTTCTTCGCCTTGGCGGCCAGCGTCAGCGCCGCGGCCTGGCGGGTCCACTCGTCGCGGCCGATTCGGCCGGTGAGCGACAGGTAGTCCTCGACCCAGGCGATCTCTTCCGGCGTCCACGCCGCGATCTGGGCAAAGGTCCAGATGCCGAGGCCGTTCAGCACTTTTTCCAGCTTCGGTCCAACGCCGGTGATCGCCTTGAGATCCGACGGCTTGGCCGGACGAGCCACGGCCTTGGGCTGTCTGAAATCCTCCGGCATCAATCCGATCGTCGCGCCTTCGGCGACGGCATCGGTCTTCTCCGGCTCGGCATCGACGGTGCGAGCGGCAATATCGGTCACATCCTGGGCAAAACTCTGCGCCTCGGCGATCAGGGTTCTGGTCGCCGCGCGCGCCTTGGTGGCCGGCGCGGTCTCGGAGAACTCTTGGGTGCGCTGCTCGAAATCGTCGATGATCGGCTGGAAAATCCGCTGCGATGCCTCGGCAGCACCCGACAAGGCGCCTAGCCACACGCCAAAGGCATGGTTGGCAAGGCCGAAGCCCAGCGCCGACATGGCGGCGGCACCCGCGACAGGATGCGCGAGAAGGTTGACGGCGCTGGCCATCTCCTTCGGCATCATCCTTGTCAAATCCTGGTTCATCTTCTCAAGCTGGTCCAAATTGGGCATCAAAGGGTTCGAATAGGGCGCCATAGACATCTCCTGGTCGTTTCTTCGTCAGCCCCGCCCCTATATTTCCGTCCGGGGCTTGCGCCCGATTTCAATCTACTCAGCAGCCACCATCACCGGTTCGGCCCGGTGCGCGTTGCGCGAAAACTCGTCGATGCGCCGCTCCACCTCGCCGCGGAAATGCCGCATCAGGCCCTGGATCGGCCATGCCGCGGCATCGCCCAGCGCGCAGATCGTATGACCCTCCACCTGTTTGGTGACGTCGAGCAGCATGTCGATCTCGCGCTTCTGCGCCTCGCCGCGCACCAGCCGCTCCATCACCCGCCACATCCAGCCGGTGCCTTCGCGGCATGGCGTGCACTGGCCGCAGCTCTCATGCTTGTAGAAATAGGAAAGCCTGGCGATCGCCTTCACGATATCGGTCGATTTGTCCATGACGATGACAGCCGCCGTGCCAAGGCCGGATTTCAGGTCGCGCAAAGCATCGAAATCCATCGGCGCATCGATGATCTGCTCGGCCGGCACCAGCGGCACCGAAGCGCCGCCCGGAATGACCGCCAGGAGATTGTCCCAGCCGCCGCGAATGCCGCCGCAATGGGTTTCGATCAGCTCGCGGAACGGGATCGACATCGCCTCTTCGACGGTGCACGGATTGTTGACGTGACCCGAGATGCAAAACAGCTTGGTGCCGACATTGTTGGGCCGGCCAAAGGACGAGAACCAGGCGGCGCCACGGCGCAAAATGGTCGGCGCGACCGCGATTGACTCGACATTGTTCACGGTAGTCGGACAACCGTACAAGCCGACATTGGCTGGGAATGGCGGCTTCAGCCGGGGCTGGCCCTTCTTGCCTTCGAGGCTTTCGAGAAGTGCTGTTTCCTCGCCACATATATAGGCGCCGGCGCCGTGATGCATGTAGATGTCGAAATCGTATCCGGACGTGTTGTTCTTGCCGATCAGCCTGGCCTCGTAGGCCTCGTCGATGGCGCGCTGCAGCGCCTCGCGCTCACGGATGAACTCGCCGCGCACATAGATGTAGGCGGCGACCGCGCCCATGGCGAAGCCGGCGATGAACGAGCCCTCGACCAGGGTGTGCGGATCGTTGCGCAGGATATCGCGGTCCTTGCACGTGCCGGGCTCGGACTCGTCGGCGTTGACAACGAGATAACTCGGCCTTCCATCGCTCTGCTTGGGCATGAACGACCATTTCAGCCCGGTCGGGAAGCCGGCGCCGCCACGGCCGCGCAGGCCGGACGCCTTCATCTCATTGACGATCCACTCTCGCCCCTTGGCGATGATGCCGGGCGTGTTGTCCCAGGCGCCGCGCGCCATCGCGCCGGCCAGTGACTTGTCGAAGAGCCCGTAGATGTTGTTGAAGATGCGGTCTTTGTCAGCCAGCATGACTTACCTCTTTCCCCGCAAGACGATCGAGACCCACACCAGCACGCCTATGCCGGTCGCGGCCATCGATTCCAGGGTATCCGAAAACGGCAATTCGACGAGGCGCCGAAGCCCCTCCAGAAGGATGTTGGCAGCAGCGATGCAGACAACGCCGATGACAATGCTGCGCAGCGACAGCAAAGATCCGGTGCTTTGCGCTTCAGCCATCAACGTGGCTCCTTGCCGAAGACGCGGATGTATTCGGCGACGCCGCCCTTGGCGAGCGCCTTGGCCTGCTTGCCCCAGTCGTCGCGCTCGATGCGGCCCTGGAAAGCGAGATATCCATCCACCCAGTCGCGCTCGGCCTTATTCCAGGATGCGACCTGTGTGAAGGTGAAGATGCCAAGCGAATGAAGGATGCCCTCGATCTTCGGGCCAATGCCCGAGATCAGCTTGAGATCGTCGACCGCAGCCGGCCTGTCGATTCCGGCCGGACGGTTCTTGTCCTCGAGCGACGGCTTTGCGGGTCTGGCTGTCGGCGCCTTGACGGTCGGGGCCACCGGGGCGTTGGCCGCTGGCGCCTTGAATTCCGGAGCGATGAAGGCAGCTGCCGGCGTGGAGGTGGTCTTCGGGCCATTACGCTGCTTGGCGACCTTCTCGACTTCAGGCGCCGCGGTGTTGGCGTTGGCGGCCGAATGCAGGGGCGCCGGGACGCTCGCCGCTTTTTCCGCCGCCGGTGCAACCTTGGCCCTGGAGGGCGACTTCAACGCCGAGCTGGTTTCCGGCGCATCGGTTTTCGGTTTGCCGGCGTTGGATGGCGCGACCGGGGCGGCCGCTGCAGGAGCGGCAGGAGCCGGAACAGGCGCCGCAATGATTGCGTCGGGCGCCGCGTGGGCAGCCTTGCTCGCCGCCCTGGCTTCCTTGTCGCGCGTTGCTTTGAGGATCGCCTTTTCGCTCTTCAGCGTCGTCAGGCCAGGCGCCGGCTCCGAGCCGGTTCTGCCGTTTTGCGGTCCCGTGGGAACCGAGGCGCCCTTGCCCGCATCGTAAAGATCGATGATTTCGGCCAGCCGCTCGGGGGTGAGATCCTCGAACGTATCCTTGAAGACCATCACCATCGGCGCGTTGACGCAGGCGCCGAGGCATTCGACTTCCTCCCACGACAGTGTGCCCTTGTCGTTGGTGTGGAATTGGTCGTGATGGATTTTCGAGCGGCACACATCCATCAGCGCTTCCGAGCCGCGCAGCATGCAGGGCGTGGTGCCGCAGACCTGGATATGTGCGCGCGTGCCGACCGGATTGAGCTGGTACTGCGTGTAGAAGGTCGCGACTTCGAGGCCGCGAATGCGCGGCATGCCGAGCATGTCCGAAATCGTCTCGATCGCCGCCTTGGTGACCCAGCCTTCCTGCTCCTGCGCAATCATCAGCAAGGGAATGATCGCCGACTGCTCGCGGCCCTTCGGATATTTCTTGATCCATTGCTTCGCAACCGCCGCATTCGCCCGGTTGAAGGCGAAGGAGGCTGGCTGGACGCTTGCTTCTGCGAGACGGCGGACTGACATTTAGCGATCGGGCCCCTGCTCTGCTACGAGAGCTATTGCGGTTTCACATTCTTTCTGATGAGAAAACGGAATGCGTTCGGCAGATCGAGCAACACTCGCAAATCGCTCTGCGGGCAACATGTATTGCCACAGCCCCAGAACAGTTTGCCTTACTTGAGGCGAGATCCATGCCATGACCGCATCAGCGTCGATGTCATCGTCGAACAAGTGCTCGTAAAAAGCGACACCAGCCGCATTCCAAATCTGTTTGTTCGGGTGAACGGCAGCCCATTGGGCGAACCCGTGCATTCTACCCAGCTTGTCGACGTCATTGTCGCGGTGGGCAAGGCGCGTCTTGGGTAGCAGGGTAAAAAAGAAGTCATAGATCGAACAGTGCTGAGTCGAGTTGTAAGAAGCCTCTGCGAACTCGACCGGCAGCATGGCTTTTGCCAATTCGCGCCACCGCGGTAGGGCAGCGTCGGCATTCCCTCGAACACCGACCTGAGAGCGCACTGTAGGATTGGCTGCCGCCATCACCGATCAACCTCCCCGAAGACGATATCGAGGGAACCCAGGACGGCAGTGACGTCGGCCAGCATGTGGCCGCGGCAGAGGAAATCCATGGCTTGCAGATGCGCGAAGCCGGGCGCGCGCAGCTTGCAGCGATAGGGCTTGTTGGTGCCGTCGGAGACGAGATAGACACCGAACTCGCCCTTCGGCGCCTCGACGGCAGCATAGACCTCGCCGGCCGGCACGCGATAGCCCTCGGTGTAGAGCTTGAAATGATGGATCAGCGCTTCCATCGAGCGCTTCATCGCCTGGCGCTTCGGCGGCACCACCTTGCCGTCGAGGTTCGACACCGGCCCGGTGCTCTCCTTGCCGAGCAGAAGGTCGACGCACTGGCGCATGATTTTCGCCGACTGGCGCATCTCTTCCATGCGCACGAGATAACGGTCGTAGCAGTCGCCGTTCTTGCCGATCGGGATGTCGAAATCCATCTCGGAATAGCATTCATAAGGCTGCGACTTGCGCAAATCCCAGGCCGCACCCGAGCCGCGCACCATGACGCCGGAAAAGCCCCAGGCCCAGGCGTCGGCAAGCGACACGATACCGATATCGACATTGCGTTGCTTGAAGATGCGGTTGCCGGTAAGCAGCCTGTCGAGGTCGTCAAGCGACTTCAGGAACGGGTCGATCCACTTGCCGATGTCCTCGACCAGCTTCGCCGGCAGATCCTGGTGCACGCCGCCGGGACGGAAATAGGCCGCATGCATGCGCGAACCGGAAGCGCGCTCATAAAACACCATCAGCTTTTCGCGTTCGACGAAACCCCACAGCGGCGGCGTCAGCGCGCCGATATCCAGCGCCTGCGTCGTCACATTGAGGATGTGCGACATGATGCGGCTGAGCTCGGAATAGAGCACGCGGATCAACTGGCCGCGCTTCGGCACTTCGATGCCGAGCAACCGCTCGGTGGCGAGCGCGAAGGCATGCTCCTGGTTCATCGGTGCGCAATAGTCGAGCCGGTCGAGATAGGGCACTGCCTGCAGATAGGTTTTGTGCTCGATCAGCTTTTCGGTGCCGCGATGCAGCAAGCCGATATGCGGATCGACGCGGTCGACCACCTCGCCGTCAAGCTCCAGCACAAGACGCAAAACACCGTGCGCCGCAGGGTGCTGCGGTCCGAAGTTGATGTTAAAGTTGCGGACGGAGGTTTCAGCCATTCTGGCGCCTCTGGCGAAGAGTCAGTAGTGAGTAGTGAGTAGTGATCATCAATCTCAATGCCTGCTTCATTCCGCCTGCTTGGCCTGCACCGTTCGGATAAGAGATCTCATCATTTTTCCAATCTCTTCGCATCGCAGCAGCAGCTCAATCTCATTGTCTTTTCGCAGCAGGCCAACCCGACATGCCAGCAGTATGTGTGTCTCCAGTTCCTTCAACGAGCCTTGCGCCATGCGCAAAAATTGAACGAACGACCCTCTGTTCTCCCGACCGTATCCCTCCGCGACGTTCGCTGCGACCGAAACCGCCGATCGGCGCATCTGAGAGGTCATGCCGTAAATCTCATCCCTCGGAAACTCTTTGGTGAAACGGTAGCAATCCTCAGCAAGCGTCATCGCCGATTGCCACACCTTCAAGTCGCGATAAGATTCGATCCGTTGCTCCAAATCTTTTGCTACTGACTACTCACTACTTCCTACTCACTGTTTCGCCTTCTCATCGCCCGGCAGGACGTAGTCCGTCCCTTCCCATGGCGAGAGAAAATCGAAGTTCCTGAATTCCTGCTTCAATTCCACCGGCTCGTAGATCACGCGCTTGGCTTCGTCGTCGTAGCGCACCTCGACGAAACCGGTCAGCGGGAAGTCCTTGCGCAGGGGATGGCCCTCGAAACCGTAGTCCGTGAGGATGCGGCGCAGGTCCGGATGGCCGGAGAACAGCACGCCATAGAGATCGTAGGCCTCGCGCTCATACCAGTCGGCGCCGGGATAGACAGCGGTGAGCGACGGCACCAGCGTCTCTTCGTCGGCCTGCACCTTGATGCGGATGCGCAAATTCTGCTTCGGCGAAAGCAAATGATAGACGACATCGAAACGCTTGACGCGCGACGGGTAGTCGGCGCCGCAGATATCGATGATCGAAATGAACTGGCAGCCCGAATTGTCACGCAGGAAGCTTGTCACCTCGATCAGATTGTCTGTAGCAACCGAGATCGTCAGTTCGCCATAGGCAAGCACCGCATCGGTGACGCGGCCCGGCAGCTTTTCGCCGAGATAGGTCGACAGTTCGCTCAGGGATGCGGCCATGGGTCTACCGTTCGATCGTGCCGGTGCGGCGGATCTTCTTCTGCAGGAGAAGAATGCCGTAGAGCAGCGCTTCGGCGCTCGGCGGGCAGCCGGGCACATAGATGTCGACCGGCACGATGCGGTCGCAGCCGCGCACCACCGAATAGGAATAGTGATAATAGCCGCCGCCATTGGCGCAGGAGCCCATCGAGATGACGTAGCGCGGCTCCGGCATCTGGTCGTAGACCTTGCGCAAAGCGGGGGCCATCTTGTTGGTCAGCGTTCCCGCCACGATCATTATGTCCGACTGGCGCGGCGACGCGCGAGGAGCCACGCCAAACCGCTCCGAATCATAGCGCGGCATCGAGGTGTGGATCATCTCGACGGCACAGCAGGCGAGACCGAAGGTCATGAACATCAGCGAGCCGCTGCGTGCCCAGGTGATCAGCGCCTCGGTCGAGGTGACCAGAAAACCCTTGTCGGCCAGTTCATTGTTGATCTCGAGGAAGAACGGATCGTCGGAACCGACCGGACGTCCGGTATTTGGGTCGATCAGGCCTTTGGGCTTCGGCGCGACGAGCGTTCCGGAACTGTCGTTCAATCCCATTCCAGCGCTCCTTTTTTCCACTCATAGGCAAAGCCGATGGTCAGCACCGCCAAAAACACCATCATCGACCAGAAACCGAGCATGCCGATCTTCGAGAACGACACCGCCCACGGAAACAGGAAGGCCACTTCCAGATCGAAGATGATGAACAGGATCGACACCAGGTAGAAGCGGATGTCGAATTTCATCCGGGCATCGTCGAACGAGTTGAACCCGCACTCGTAGGCGGAAAGCTTCTCCGGATCGGGATTGCGATAAGCCACCAGGAACGGCGCGATGATAAGCGCCAGGCCTACAACTGCGGCCACGGCGATGAAGAGGACGATGGGCAGGTATGAACTGAGGAGTACGTTCATGCTCGGCTTTCCGTTGGCGGCCAATCCACTTTGATTACAGCAACCAACCCTAATGCGGAAGCGCGACAGTTTAACCGCTGAACCGTTTTAGGTGCCTTTGCTGCAACGCGGCGAGGGTTAGCGCACGGCTTTCAGCGAAGCAAGTCAAACCTTGTTCAAAAGACAGTGCTGGACGGCAGGCCGGGAAAAACTGGTCCGATCTCCTCCTGTTTGATTTCCTTCATCTTTCACTCCACTTTTGTCTCCTGACACATCTCCCGCCATTTGCCTGCTAGCATGACCGGAATCGCCGGCTAAAGTCGGGAAAATGGTTCGAGGCAAGACACTTTGACGAAGGACAAAATCTCACTCCCCGCGGCCAGGCGCATCGCGCTCGCCGCGCAAGGATTTCTCGATCCCCGCCCGGTCGGCACGCCCGATCGCCGCCACCTCGCCCGCGTGCTGTCGCGCACCGGCTTGCTGCAGATCGATTCCGTCAGCGCGGTGGTGCGCGCCCACTATATGCCGCTCTATTCGCGGCTTGGCCCCTACCCGCTGGCTTTGCTCGACAATGCGGCCATCACCCGCAAACGCACGGTGTTCGAATACTGGGCGCATGAGGCCTCGTTCCTGCCGGTCGAGACCTACCCGCTGATGCGCTGGCGCATGCAGCGGGCCGAGCAAGGCGACGAAATGTATCTCGGCCTCGCCAAATGGGGCCGCGAGCACGCCGCCTATATCGAAGAGATCTACCGCGCGGTCGCCGAGCGCGGCCCGATTGCCGCTTCGGCACTGGAAGGCCAGAAAGGTTCGGGCGGCTGGTGGGGCTGGAGCCACGCCAAGCACGCCTTCGAATGGCTCTTCTGGGCCGGACGCATCACCACGGCGCACCGCCGTGGCTTCGAACGCTTCTATGACCTGCCCGAGCGCGTGCTGCCGCAGGCGATCCTCGACCTGCCGGTGCCGGCGGCCGAGGACGCGCACCGCGAATTGCTGCGCATTTCCGCCCGCGCCCACGGCATCGCGACGTCGGGTGACCTGCGCGACTATTTCCGCCTGTCGCCGGCCGATATGAAGGGCCGGCTGGAGGAACTGGTCGAGTTGGGCGAACTGCTGCCGGTGCGCGTCGAAGGCTGGGACAAACAGGCTTACCTCCACAAGGACGCCCGCCTGCCGCGCAAGATCGAGGCGCGTGCGCTGCTGGCGCCGTTCGACCCGGTCGTCTTCGAACGGTCGCGCTCGGAGCGCCTGTTCGATTTCCACTACCGCATCGAGATCTACACCCCGGCCGAAAAGCGCCAATACGGCTATTACGTCCTGCCCTTCCTGCTCGGCGACCGCATCGTGGGGCGCGTCGACCTCAGGGCCGACCGCCCGGCCAGCGTGCTTCGCGTCCACGCCGCCTACGCCGAGCCCGGCGCACCGCCGGAGACAGCTGCCCAGCTGCTCGAGGAATTGAAGCAGATGCAGGGCTGGCTTGGCCTTGAGCGCATCGAAGTGACGCCGGCCGGCAATTTGGGGAAGCCTTTGGCCGACATTGCCATGTCGTAGCCGTGCGTTGACACCGCTGCCTGCAAAAGCCTAAATCCGCTCCAGACGGTCCCCTGCCCGCAACGGCAAGGGCCAAGAGGGAATGCGGTGCGGGACGAAAAAATCCCAAATCCGCGGCTGTCCCCGCAACTGTAAGCGAAGAGCCAAGGCCGAAAGCCACTGGGTAACACCGGGAAGGCGGCTAACCAAGGCGATGACCCGCGAGCCAGGAGACCTGCCGTCTGAGACAAAGTATCCGATCGCCTGGCGGGTTTCCGGGCAAGGAGCACGGTTTTTGGACCAGAACAGCAGTTTTTCGGCTGGCACAGCGGATGTTTCGTCTGCCAATAGCGACGCGTTGGCTGGCGTGACCGTCATCGTCTGCGCCTCATGCCGCGATGAAACCGGCTCAGACGCTCACCCCCGCGCCGGCGAACTGCTGGCCGACGACACGCGCCTCGCCGCAGCCGATGACAACATCCGCGTCCGCACCGCCGAATGTCTCGGCAATTGCAAGCGCCGCCTCAGCGCCGCGATCCTGCGTGATGGCTGCTGGAGCTATGTCTTCGGCGATCTGGCCCCAACCAGCGGCGCCGATCTCGTCACCGGCGCAAAGCTCTTCGCGACTTCGACCGACGGTCTCATCCCGTGGCGCGGCCGGCCCGATAGCCTCAAGCGCGGCCTCGTTGCCCGCATCCCACCCCTCGATATGCTGAAGGACTGACGATGAACGTTTCAAACCCGACCGGCAATCTCTCCCGTGTTCCCTGCACCGTCGTCACCGGCTTTCTCGGCGCCGGCAAGACGACGCTGGTCCGCCATCTCCTGGAAAACCCCGGGGGCAAGCGCATTGCCATCATCGTCAACGAGTTCGGCGACATCGGCATCGACGGCGAGATTCTCAAAGGGTGCGGCATCGACACTTGCCCCGAGGAAAACATCGTCGAACTGGCCAATGGCTGCATCTGCTGTACAGTCGCCGACGATTTCGTGCCCGCCCTCGACAAGATCCTCGCGCTGACACCGAAGGTTGACCACATCCTGATCGAGACCTCGGGCCTGGCTCTGCCCAAGCCGCTGGTCCAGGCGTTCCAGTGGCCGAGCGTGAAGAGCCGGGTAACCGTCGACGGTGTCATCGCCGTGGTAGACGGCCCGGCGCTGGCCGAAGGCCGCGTCGCCAACGACATGGACGCTTTGCAGGCACAGCGCGCTCAGGACGAGACGCTCGACCATGACGATCCTGTCGAAGAAGTGTTCGAGGACCAGATCGCCTGCGCCGATTTGATCATCCTGTCGAAGAGCGATCTGATGGACGCCCCCGGTTCGGCCCGCGCCAACGCCATCATCAATGAACATTCCGCCCGCGCGGTAAAAATCGTGCCGACTGCGCATGGCAAGGTCGACCCGTCGGTGCTGCTTGGCCTCGGTCTCGCCGTCGAAGACGACATCGAGAACCGCAAGTCGCATCACGACGGCGCTTTCGATCATGAGCATGACGATTTCGACACCTTCATCGTCGACATCCCCTCGATCACCAATCCGGACGAACTGGCAAAGCGCGTCGCTGCCGCCGCCGAACAGGAAAACGTGCTTCGCGTGAAAGGCTTCGTCGAGGTCGGCGGCAAGCCGATGCGGCTTTTGCTGCAGGCCGTCGGCCCACGCGTCAACCATTACTATGATCGCGCCTGGACGGCCGAGGACGATCGCCGCTCGCGTCTCGTCGTCATTGGCCTGAAGGGGCTGAACCGTCCGGCGATCGAGCGTATACTCGCCGGTTGATCTCAGGCACGAGCCGCGATGCACATACTCACCACGACCTCCGCCTCGCTCGACGATCTCGCCGAGCCGGTTGATCTCCGGCAGACGCCGGCGGATATCGTGGCGCTGTCCTTCACCGACAGCGACCTCGCCGGCCTCGCGGCGGCCTGGAAGGCCGATGCCGCCCGCCTGCCGTCGATGCGGCTGGCGGCGTTGCGCGACCTGCGTCATCCCATGTCCGTGGACCTCTGGATCGACAGCGTCGCCCGCCAGGCCAAGGTGATCTTGGTGCGCATCCTCGGCGGCTATGACTGGTGGCGCTATGGCTGCGACCAACTCGCGGTGACTGCTCGCGAACGTGGCATCAAGCTGGCGCTGCTGCCTGGTGAAAGCCATGACGAGGACCTCAGGCTGATCGAAGCCTCGACGCTGCCGCGCGAGGAGCAGGACGGCCTGCTGGGCTATTTCCGCGAGGGCGGGCCGGAGAATATGGCAGCGCTGATGCAGCGGCTGGCGGGGTTGGCTGGGCAGGATGCGGCGGCGGCTGAGCCGGTCAGCGTGCCGAAAGCTGGCTACTACGAGCCAGGCTGCGGCGTCGTAGGCAAGTTGGATTTTGCCGATGTCGGCGTTCCTTCACACCCCCCTCTGTCCTGCCGGACATCTCCCCCGCAAGGGGGGAGATCAGCCGGCGCGGACCTCGGCACTTTTTCTGCCCAGCCGATAATAGATTCCTCTGCAACATCCCCGATCGGCGAAAGCGTCGATGACAGCGCAATCTCCCCCCTTGCGGGGGAGATGTCCGGCAGGACAGAGGGGGGTGGGCGGGAACTCGGCGCAGACAACATCAACCCTCCCATCATCCCCATCCTCTTCTACCGCTCGATGCTGCTGGCCGCCGATGTCGCGCCAATCGATGCCCTCTTTGATGCACTCCGCCAGCGCGGCATGAGACCGATCCCGATCTTCGTCTCCAGCCTCAAAGACCCGACCTCCCTGGCCTTCGTCGAAACTGCTCTGGCCGCGCTCAACCCCGCCGCCATCATCACCGCGACCGCCTTCGCTTCCGGCGCCGAACCGGGCGTCGAAACCTTGTTCGACCGCGCCGGCGTGCCTGTCTTCCAGGTCATCGTCGCCACCACCCGCCGCGACGTCTGGGACAACAACCAGCGCGGCCTGGCGCCCGCCGACCTCGCCATGCATGTCGTGCTGCCCGAACTCGACGGCCGCATCCTCGCCGGCGCGATTTCCTTCAAGGGCGAGAGCGAGACCGACCCGGCGCTCGGCCACCGCGCCTTCGCCAACCGCCCGGAACCGGATCGCGTGGCGCAAGTGGCGGACAGGCTAGCGGCGTTCACACGGTTGCAGCAGACGCCCCGCGCGACGCGTAAGTTGGCGATCCTCATTCCGGACTATCCGAGCGCGCCCGGCCGCACTGGCTATGCAGTGGGCCTGGATGTGCCGTCCAGCGTGCTGGCCATGCTGCATGACCTGAAGGAGCAGGGCTATCGCGTTGACGGGATTCCAGAAACGCCGCGTGCGTTGCTGGACGCGTTGGAGCGGAGCGATGGTGGGCTGGGGCTGGATGAGTATCTGGACTTCTCAAAGGATTTGCCGGCTGAGGCACTGGCTGCAGTCGAGGCGGCATGGGGTGCTCCTTCACCCTCCCCCTTGTGGGGAGGGTNCGGGGTGGGGGTAGCGGTGCACCACCCCCACCCGGCCCTGCGGGCCACCCTCCCCACAAGGGGGAGGGTAAGAGCGGCTTCCCCTTCCGCGCCGCCACCTTCGGCAACATCACTGTCGCTCTCGCCCCCGACCGTGGCCGCTCGGCCGACCGGCGCGCCGATTACCACGACCCGACGCTGCCGCCGCGCCACGATCTGCTGGCCTTCGGCCTGTGGCTGCGCAAATCGCTCCGCATCCATGCTCTCATCCATGTCGGCGCCCATGGCACGCTGGAATGGCTGCCCGGCAAGACGGTTGCGCTCTCACAAAACTGCTTCCCCGAGATCGCCACCGGCTCGCTGCCCGTCATCTATCCCTTCATCGTCTCCAATCCCGGCGAGGCGGCGCAAGCCAAGCGGCGCATAGCAGCCGTCACGCTTGGCCATCTGCCGCCACCACTGGCAGCTGCTGGCCTTGATGAAGAGCAGCACAAGCTCGAGCGCCTCGTCGACGAATACGCCCAGGCCGACGGCCTCGACCGCCGCCGGCGCGATCGTCTGGCCAAGCTGATCGTCGACACCGCGCAGAAGACCGGCCTCGCCTCCGAAGCCGGCGTCGCCAAAACCGACGCGCCCGACGAGGCGCTGCGCCGCATCGACGCCTGGCTCTGCGACCTCAAGGATTTCGCCATCAAGGACGGCCTGCACATCTATGGCCGCGCTCCCGACGACGAGCCCGACGCCATGCGCCGGCAAAGTGCCGAAGCCGAGAAGGCTTCGCTGCTGGCAGCCCTCGACGGCCGCCACGTCAAGGCCGGCCCGGCCGGCGCGCCGGCGCGCGGCCGCTCCGATGTGCTGCCCACCGGCCGCAACCTGTTCACCTCCGACCCGCGCACCATGCCGACGCCGACCGCCTACGATCTGGGAAAGGCGGCGGCAGAAGAAGTCGTGCGCGGCTATATGCAGTCGCATGGCGACTGGCCGCGCTCGCTGGTCATCGACCTCTGGGGCTCGGCCTCGCTGCGCACCGGCGGCGAGGAGATCGCGCAAGGCCTGGCGCTGATGGGCTGCCGGCCGCAATGGGACAGTGCCACCGGCCGCATCACCGGCATCGAAGTGCTGCCGCCGGCCACGCTCGGTCGCCCGCGCGTCGATGTCACCTGGCGCATTTCGGGCCTGTTCCGCGACATGTTCCCGACCCAGATCGCGCTGATCGACGCCGCTGCCAACGCCGTTGCCGCGCGCGACGAGGACGATTCGGAAAACCCGCTCGCCGCCAGAACCCGTGCCGATGGCAAGATCGGCCCGCGCATCTTCGGCACCTCGCCCGGCACCTATGGCGCCGGCGTCGAGGACCTGTTGTCGAGTGGCGACTGGGCCGCGCGCGAAGAAATCGGCCGCGCCTATCTCGATGCGACATCGCATGCCTATGGCGGCGCCGAGGGCGAAGGCATCGCCTCCCCCGGCGCTTTCGAGACCCGCATCGCCGAGGCCGATCTGCTGGTCCACACCGGCGACGATCCCGGCCGCGACATTCTCGAGGGCTCCGCCGACGTCGCCTTCATCGGCGGCTTTTCGGCCGCCCTTGCGGCATTGGGCCGAAATGCCGACGTCATCGTGCTCGACACCACCGACCCGCAAAAGCCGCAGCCGCGCTCGGTCGGCGAGGCTGTGTCGCGGGTTGTGCGGGCGCGAGCCGTCAATGCGCGTTTCATCGCCGGCCAGATGCGGCACGGCCCACGCGGCGCCTCGGAATTCGCCGAGACCGTCGACCGTCTCATCGGTTTCGCCGAAACCACCCACGCCATTTCAGGCGCGCTGATCGAGGCTGTACATGACGCCTATGTCGGCGACGCCAACGTTCGCGCTTTCATCCTGCGCGAAAACCCGGCCGCAGCCAAAGTCATCGCAGAACGCTTCCTGTCGGCACGGCGGCGCGGTCTCTGGCATCCCCTGCGCAACTCGATAGACGATGATCTCGCGGCCCTCATCGCCGAGGCCGAGTGGCTCGGGGTCGCGGCATGAACGCCTTCTCGCGCCGCGGCGCCTGTCCGGCTCTCTCGGCGCCGATGCAGACCGGCGATGGCCTGCTGGTGCGGCTCAACCCGGTTGCTGGAGGGCTTTCCCCCAAGTCGCTGATCGGACTCTGCGAATCCGCCTTGAAGCGCGGCAACGGCATCATGGAAGTGACCGCACGAGGCAGCCTGCAGATACGCGGCCTGACGGCGGAAAGTGCGGTGCTGTTGGCGGCGGAGGTCGATGCACTGGGGATTGCAGTGCGTACCGGCGTGCCGGTCGAGACCGGGCCGCTGGCTGGCATCGATCCGCGGGAGATTGCCGATCCGCGATCTTTGGCTGAGCGGGTCAGGGCTGCGGTCGAGGAAGCTGGGCTGACGCCAAGGCTCGGGCCGAAGGTTTCGGTGGTTGTCGATGGCGGCGGGCAGTTGACGATGGATGGGGTGACGGCCGATGTCAGGCTGAAGGCGGTGCGATTCAGCGCTAGCGTTCTGTGGGCTTTGTCTGTTGCCGGCGATGGCCAAAGCGCGAGGCCGCTTGCGACGGCCGATGAGGATGCAGCGCGCGATATTGCGGTTGCTGTGCTCAGGATGACCGCGGAGAAAGGCCGGGAGGCACATGCGAGGGATTTGCCGGAGAGGCAGCTAGCGTCTCTCGCAGGTTGGCATTCCTTCGCGCCCCCCTCTGTCCTGCCGGACATCTCCCCCACAAGGGGGGAGATCAGCAGCTTCGCTGTCAGCTCTTCGCCTTCGACGTTGAAAACTGGCGAAACCGGCGGCGACAGCACAATCTCCCCCCAAGTGGGGGAGATGTCCGGCAGGACAGAGGGGGGCGCCGTAGAGCGCTCTCGCTCGCCGATTGGCCGCTTCGACTTGAACACCGGCCACGCCCTCGGCATCGGCCTGCCCTTCGGCAGCATGCCAGCGCAAAACCTTATCGACCTTGCCAGCCGAGCGTCGAACCTCGGCACCGCCGAAATCCGCCTCGCCCCCGGCCGCGCCTTGCTGTTCCTCGGCCAACCACCAGCCGCGAACCCCCTCCTCCAAACCACCGCCGCCGCCCTCGGCTTCGTCACCACCGCCGCCGACCCGCGCACCCGCATCGCCGCCTGCCCCGGCACCCCTGCGTGTGCCTCCGGCCGCATCGCCACGCGCGACATCGCCGAGACAATCGCCGCCGAAAACGCTGATATCCTCGACTTCACACTGCACATTTCCGGCTGCGCCAAGGGCTGCGCTCACCCCGGCTCTGCCGCGCTAACAATCGTCGGCGGCGAAAACGGAGCCGGACTTGTCGTGAACGCGACGGCAAAGGCCCTTCCTGCGGGCTACAGGCCGGGCTATGACGCCGCACGCGGCGTCAGCAGCGTCGCGGCGATGGTCCGCAGCGCACGATTTCAGGGCGAAACCGCCGCCGCTTGCCTGACAAGGCTCGGGCCGGCGGCAATCGCCGAAAGCTACCGACAGGAATAAGCATGGCCGCCTACGATTACATCCATGACGGCAACGCCATCTATGAGCGCTCTTTTGCCATCATCCGCGCCGAGGCCGATTTGTCCCGCTTTTCCGAGGCCGAGGCCGACGTTGCCATCCGCATGATCCATGCCTGCGGCCAGGTCGAAGCATCAAGTCATTTTGTTTTCTCCAGCGATTTCGTCGCCGCCGCCCGCAGCGCCTTGACGGCCGGCGCACCGATCTTCTGCGACGCCGAAATGGTCTCGCATGGCGTCACCCGCGCCCGGTTGCCGGCCGGCAACGAGGTGATCTGCACCTTGCGCGACCCGCGCACGCACGACATCGCCAAGCAGATCGGCAACACCCGCTCGGCCGCGGCAATCGATCTGTGGGGCGAGCGTATGGCCGGTTCGGTGGTCGCCATCGGCAATGCGCCGACGGCACTGTTCTATCTCCTGGAAAAATTGCGCGACGGCGCGCCGAAGCCGGCAGCCATCATCGGCATGCCGGTCGGCTTCGTCGGTGCCGCCGAATCCAAGGATGCGCTGGCCGAAAACTCCTATGGAGTGCCCTACGCCATCGTGCGCGGCAGGCTTGGCGGCAGCGCCATGACCGCAGCCGCGCTCAATTCGCTGGCGAGGCCCGGCCTGTGAACGCAGCTGTCAAAGAAGATCTGGCAAAAGGCCGCCTCGTCGGCGTCGGCACGGGGCCTGGCGACCCCGAGCTGCTGACGCTGAAGGCCGCGCGCGTTCTGGCCGAGGCCGATGTCGTCGCCTACTTCGCCAAGCGCGGCAACAACAGCAATGCGCGCGCCATCGTCGAGGCGCGCTTCCGGCCGGATATGCTGGAACTGCCGCTGCTCTACCCCGTCACCACCGAGATCGACAAGGATCACGACGACTACCGTTCGCAGATCACCGATTTCTACGAGGAGTCGGCCGAGAAGGTCGCCGACCACCTCGAAGCCGGCCGGATGGTCGCCGTGCTCTCCGAAGGCGACCCGCTGTTCTACGGCTCCTACATGCACCTGCATGTCCGGCTGGCACACCGCTTCCCGACCGAAGTCATCCCCGGCGTCACCGCCATGTCGGGCTGCTGGTCGCAGACCGGCGTGCCGATCGTCCAGGGCGACGATGTGCTGACGGTTTTGCCCGGCACGATGAGCGAGTTCGAGCTGACGCGCCGTCTCGCCGACACCGACGCCGCCGTCATCATGAAGGTCGGCCGCAACCTGCCCAAGATCAGGCGGGCGCTGGAGGCCACCGGCAAGATCGCCCGCGCCGTCTATGTCGAGCGCGGCACCATGGCCGGTAGCATCTCGATGAAGCTTGCCGACAAGCCGGACGACAAGGCCCCCTATTTCGCCATCGTGCTGGTCGCCGGCTGGTCCGGCCGGCCTGGCGTTATGGGAGCCAAGCCATGAGCGGCCGCCTCACCGTCATCGGCCTTGGGCCCGGCAATGCCGATCAGGTGACGCCGGAGGCGAGCCGGGCCGTGGCGCAGGCAAAATTCTTCTATGGCTACAAACCTTATCTCGACCGGCTTGATCTTCGCACCGACCAAACCCGCGTCGCCTCGGACAATCGCGAGGAACTCGCCCGCTCCAAGGACGCGCTGGTCAAGGCCGCCGAGGGCCATGACGTCGCCGTCGTTTCCGGCGGCGATCCCGGCGTCTTTGCCATGGCCGCCGCGGTCTGTGAGGCGATCGAGGCCGGTCCGGCCGAGTGGCGCGCGGTCGATGTCGCCGTCGTGCCGGGCATCACTGCGATGCTGGCTGTCGCCGCCCGCATCGGCGCCCCGCTCGGCCATGATTTCTGCGCCATCTCGCTATCCGACAATCTGAAGCCGTGGGAGCTGATCGAACTGCGCCTGCTCGCTGCCGCCGGCGCCGGCTTCGTCATCGCGCTCTACAATCCGATCAGCAAGGCGCGCCCCTGGCAGCTCGGCCGTGCCTTCGAATGCCTGCGCGCCATCCTGCCCGGCACCACGCCGGTCATCTTCGGCCGCGCCGCCGGCCGCCCGGACGAGCGCATCGAGGTTTTTCTGTTGGCCGATGTCGAGGCGGAAAGGGCCGACATGGCGACCTGCATCATCATCGGCTCGCCGGAGACACGGATCATCAAGCGCGGTGACAAACCGGCGCTGGTCTACACACCGCGTTCCGCGACGGGGTCGAGACCATGATCGATCATCGCGGCCAATGCTTCGACAGTTTCGGCCGACGGCACCTCCGGCAGGATGGGCCTGCGCACCATCACCACCTCGATACCGAGCGCCCGCGCCGCCGCGATCTTGCCGTAGGTGGCCTCGCCGCCGCTGTTCTTGGATACGACGACATCGATGCGGTGCTCCTCGAGCAGCGCGCGTTCATCCGCCTCGCGAAACGGCCCACGCGCCAGCAGGTAGGTCGCATCCGGCACCGCCAGTTTCGGCTCGACCGGATCGACGCTGCGGACAAGGTAATGATGCTGCGGCGCCGCCTCGAAAGCCGCGACCTCCTGCCGGCCGAGCGCAAGGAAGGCACGGCGCGGCGGCGATCCAAGCGCGTGCACCGCATCGCCTGTCGTATCGACCTGCGTCCAGCGGTCGCCGTCGACAGGCTTCCAGCCGGGACGGCGCAGCGCCAGGATCGGCACACCGGTCAGGCGCGAGGCTTGCGCCGCATTGGCGGATATCTGCGCCGCATAGGGATGCGTCGCGTCGATCAGCAGGTCGATGCCCGCCTCCCTGAGATAGGCGGCCAGCCCGTCGGCGCCGCCAAATCCGCCGCTGCGCACCGGCACGCCTTGCGCGACCGGGCTTTCGGTACGGCCGGCCAGCGACAGAGTGACAGACAGATCGCTCCGCGCGGCCAGCTTTCCCGCCAAGTGCCGGGCTTCGCTGGTGCCGCCAAGGATCAGAATGCGGTGGGTCATCATGCCTGCTGAGAGTAAGCGCGGCGCCAAGCCGAAATGGCTGACGGTGATCGGCATCGGCGAGGACGGTTTAGCGGGTCTCGGCGACGAGGCCAAGCGGCTGATCGCCGAGGCCGAATTCGTCTTCGGCGGCAAGCGGCATCTGGCGCTGGTGGCTTCGCTCATCAAGGGTGAGCAGCGCCCATGGCCGGTGCCATTCGATGCCGGCATGGCAGACGTGCTGGCGCTGGCCGGCCGGCGCGTCTGCGTGCTCGCCTCCGGTGATCCATTCTTCCACGGGGTCGGCGCCACCCTTGCCCGCAAGGTCAAGCCTGAAGAGATGCATGTCATCCCCGCGCCATCGGCGATTTCGCTGGCTGCCGCCCGGCTCGGCTGGGCGTTGCAGGACATCGAGACGATCTCGCTGCATGGAAGGCCGCTCGACCTGATCCGGCCGCTGCTGCATCCCAGGGCGCGCATCCTGGCGCTGACATCGGACGGCGACGCACCAGCGACAATAGCGCGCCTGCTCGTAGAGCTCGACTTCGGCGGTTCGCGGCTGACCGTTCTGGAAGCGCTGGGCGGACCGAACGAGAAGCTTCGCTCGGCACGTGCCGACGCTTTCGATCTCAGAGACATCAATCCGCTCAACGTGCTGGCGCTTGAGCTTGAATCGACACAAGAGGCCCGCATCCTGCCGCTGACCGTTGGCCGCGCCGACCATCTGTTCGAGCACGACGGCCAGATCACCAAGCACGACATCCGCGCCATCACGCTTGCGGCGCTGGCGCCGAGGCGTGGCGAATTGCTGTGGGACATCGGCGCCGGTTCCGGCTCCATCGGCATCGAATGGATGCTCGCTCACCCCTCGATGCGCGCCATCGCCATCGAGGCCAACACCGACCGCGCCGCCCGCATCGTCCGCAACGCCGCGCATTGCGGCGTGCCCGGTCTTGTCGTGGTGGAAGGGTCGGCGCCCAAGGCACTGGCCGGGCTGGACACGCCGGATGCGATCTTCATCGGCGGAGGTGGCGGCGACGCCGGCGTACTGAACGCCGCCATCAAGGC
This sequence comes from Mesorhizobium sp. LSHC412B00, assembly GCF_000503035.1. Taxonomy (NCBI): domain Bacteria; kingdom Pseudomonadati; phylum Pseudomonadota; class Alphaproteobacteria; order Hyphomicrobiales; family Phyllobacteriaceae; genus Mesorhizobium; species Mesorhizobium sp. LSHC412B00. Next base: position 58,117 of record NZ_AYWB01000023.1, read on the forward strand.
GCTGCCATCCCGTGGCCGTCTCGTTGCCAATGCGGTGACGCTGGAGATGGAGGCGCTGCTTCTCGCGGAGCACATCAAGCGCGGCGGCGACCTTACCCGCATCACCATTTCCCGCGCTTCTCCTGTCGGTTCGATGCAGGCCTGGCGCCCGGCCATGCCGGTCACCCAGTGGAGCTGGGTGAAGCCATGATGGTGGCGGGCATCGGCAGCCGGAAGGGCGTGAGCGTCGAAGACGTGCTCGCGGCGATCGAAACCGCCCTCGAAGCGCACGGGCTGGCGATAACGGCGCTGTCGGCCTTGGCGACCGCCGCGCTCAAGAAAGACGAAAAAGCGATCTCTGCCGCTGGCCGCACGCTCAACCTTCCCGTCATCATCGTTGATGACGCAGCACTTCAGGCCGTCTCGTCGGAGGCACTCAGCAAATCCGATCTCTCGCAGGATCTCGCCGGCACACCCTCCGTCTCAGAAGCCTCCGCCCTTGCCGTTGCCGGCCCCGGTGCAAAGCTACTTGGTCCACGCACCGTGCTCGGCCCGGTCACCTGCGCCATCGCCATCAGCGGAGACGCGCCATGACCGTGCATTTCATCGGCGCCGGTCCCGGCGCCGCCGACCTCATCACACTGCGCGGCGCCAAGCTGCTGGCAAGCTGCCCGGTCTGTCTGCATGCCGGCTCGATCGTCGCGCCGGAATTGCTGCAACACTGCGCACCGGGGACCAAACTGATCGATACGGCGCCGATGTCACTCGACGAAATCGAGGTCGAATATGTGACAGCCCACCAGGCCGGCCACGATGTCGCCCGCCTGCATTCCGGCGACCTCTCGGTGTGGAGCGCCGTGGCCGAGCAGATCCGCCGGCTGGAAAAACACGGCATTCCTTACACGCTGACGCCGGGCGTTCCCTCTTTCGCCGCCGCAGCCGCAGCCCTTCGCCGCGAACTGACCATTCCCGAGGTGGCGCAAAGCCTGGTGCTGACCCGCGTCTCCGGCCGCGCCTCGAAAATGCCGCCGGGCGAAACGCTGGCCGGCTTCGGCCGCACCGGCGCCACACTGGCCATTCATCTCGCCATCCACGCCATCGATCGCGTCGTCGCCGAATTGTCGCCGCATTATGGCGGCGATTGCCCGGTGGCGATCGTCTTTCGCGCTTCATGGCCGGACGAGCGCGTGCTGACCGGCACGCTAGCGACCATCGAGGCGCTGCTCGCCGCCGATCCCATGGAGCGCACGGCGATCATCTTCGTCGGCCGCTCGCTGGCAGCGGAAGGTTTTGGCGAGAGTTCATTGTACGACGCCCACTACCAGCGGCGTTTTCGCGGGCGGGACGGATTGTGAGCGGTAAAAGCGAAAACACCACGCTCGAACAGGCCCTTGCCCGGCTGAACTTCAAGCCGCGCCGGCTTGAGCCGGGCCATGTCTGGCTGGCCGGCGCCGGTCCCGGCGATCCCGGCTGCCTGACGCTGGAAGTGCTGGCGGCATTGGCCGAGGCCGACGCTGTGGTCTATGACGCGCTGGTCTCCTCTGACGTTGTCGCCGTTGCGGACAATGCCCAGCTGTTCTTTGCAGGAAAACGCGGCGGCAAACCGTCCATGAGGCAGGACGATATCACCGCTTTGCTGGTGCGGCTGGCACGCGAGGGCCGCCGCGTCGTCCGGCTGAAGGGCGGCGATCCCTATATTTTCGGCCGCGGCGGCGAAGAGGCGCTGGCGCTGGCGCGCGAAAAAATCCCTTTCCGCGTCATGCCCGGCCTGACATCGGGGCTGAGCGCGCTGGCCGCCACCGGCATTCCCGCAACCATGCGCGGCATCAACAAGGCGATCATCCTGGCGACAGGTCATGCCGCCGGCACAGATGACGATCTCGACTGGGGCGCGATCGCCCGCACCGGCCAGCCGGTGGTCATCTATATGGGCATGGCCAATCTGCCTGTTATCGCCGCGTCGCTGCTCGAAGGCGGGCTGGCGCCGTCGACGCCGGCGGCTGTCATCGTTTCGGCGACGACACCACAGGAGCGGACCGTCGTCGCGACACTCGCCACCATTTCCGAAGCGGCCGCCGCGGCGGAATTGGCCTCGCCGGCCCTCATTGTCGTCGGCGGCATCGTCGCCATGCGCGCAGCACTGGCGGGTAACGCATGACCCGCGCCATCATCATCGGCGCGCCGCGTTCCGGCTCCGGCAAGACCAGCGTCACCATCGGCATTTTGCGCGCGCTCGCCCGGCGCGGCATCAAGGTGCGCGGCGCCAAGTCCGGCCCCGACTATATCGATCCGGGTTTTCATACCGCCGCAACTGGCCTGTCCGGCGTCAACCTGGACAGCTGGGCGATGTCGCCTGACCTGCTCAACGCGTTGGCCGGCAATGCCACCGAGGATGCCGATTTTATCTTCCTCGAAAGCGCGATGGGCCTATTCGACGGCATCCCGGCCGGACAAGGCCGCACCGGCTCGGCCGCCGATCTGGCGCGGCTCTACCACCTGCCGGTGCTTTTGGTGCTCGACGTCTCGGGACAGTCGACGACGGCGGCCGCCGTCGCCAAGGGTTTTGCCACCTACGACCCGGATGTGCGCATGGCCGGAATCGTGCTCAACCGTCTCGGCAGCGAGCGCCACCGCAAGCTGTGCAGCGAGGCGATCGAAACGCTCGGCCTGCCGGTCGTCGGCGCCATCCTGCGCGATCCCACGCTCAATTTGCCGGAGCGCCATCTCGGCCTCGTCCAGGCCGGCGAATATGCCGACCTGATGACGCATCTCGACCGCCTCGCCGACATGGTCGAGAAATCCCTCGACCTTGACGCCATCATGGCGCTGGCCGCGCCGTTTTCGCCGGCATCAGGCAGTTTCGAACATGCCTTGCAGCCGCCCGGCCAACGAATCGCGCTCGCCGAAGACGCCGCCTTCACCTTCCTCTATCCGCACGTCGCCGCCCACTGGCGTCAGGCCGGCGCCGAGATCGTGCCGTTCTCGCCGCTAGCCGACGAAGCACCGGTGCAGAATTGCGATGTCTGCTGGCTGCCCGGCGGCTATCCCGAGCTCCACTCCGGCAGCCTCGCGGCGGCGACCAATTTCCGAGCTGGCATGGCCAGGTTTGCCGAGACCAAGCCGATCCATGGCGAGTGCGGCGGCTTCATGGTGCTGGGCGAAGCGCTGGAGGACGCGGCCGGCGAGACGCACGCCATGCTTGGCCTGCTCGGCCATTCCACCAGCTTTGCCAAGCGCAAGATGAACCTCGGCTACCGCGAGGCACGCCTGCGCGTCGCCTGTCCGCTGGGGCCGCAAGGCGCGCTGATCCGTGGCCATGAATTCCACTATGCGCAGATGATTGCGACCGGCAATGACGAGCCGCTGGCCGACCTAGCCGATGGCCAGGGCAATCCACTCGGCGCCTCCGGCTACCGGCGCGGCCATGTCAGCGGCACCTTCTTTCATGCCATTGCGGGGAGTGCATGACCGCCGTGCCCTCGCCCCGGCAAGCGCTCGAGGACGTCGCGCTTTGCCTCGTCTTCTTCACCCGGCTGCCGCTGCCGGTCTTCGACTTTCGTGGCCGCAGCCTGGCCGATGCGATCTGGGCGGCGCCTGTCGCCGGCCTCGCCATCGCTGTGGTTGGTGCTGTCGTCTACGCAGCGGGCGTACAGCTCGGCCTTGCCCCCGGCCCGGCAGCAGCCCTTGCGCTTGCAGCAACCCTGCTCGCCACGGGCTGCCTGCATGAGGACGGGCTGTCGGATGTCGCCGACGGTTTTGGCGGCGGCAAGACGCGCGATAAAAAACTGGAGATCATGCGCGACAGCCGCATCGGCGCCTATGGCGCAGCAGCTCTTGGCCTGTCGATGCTCATCCGCTGGAGCGCGCTGTCGCAACTGGCCAATCCGACAAGCGTGCTCTTCGCGCTGATCGCCGCACACGCCGCATCGCGCGGCCTGCTCGGCGCGTTCATGCATCTGGCGCCGGCGGCGCGCAGTGACGGCCTGTCTGCCGGCGCCGGGACCGTCTCGGCCCAGACAGCTGTTCTCGGCGCCGTGCTCGGCGCCATCCCCCTTCTGACGCTGGGGCTCGGCGGCGCCTGTGCCGCACTGATCCTGCTCGCTCTCGTGTTCAGCGCCTTGCGCGCGCTCTCCCTCAACCAGATCGGCGGCCACACCGGTGACACGATCGGCGCCCTTCAGCAGCTGGGCGAGATCACTGTCCTGCTCGTCGCTTCCGTTTCCCTGTCCTGATTCTTCCCCGGAGATTCCTTCCCCATGCCATTCAAATCATTCGACGAACTGCGCGCCGCCTGTCTCGATCTGCCTGCCGGCAGCGATACCGCCGCCAACGCCGTCGCCCGCCGCCAAGACACGCTGACCAAGCCGCAAGGCAGCCTGGGCCGGCTGGAAACTCTCGCCGCCTGGCTGGCGCGCTGGCAGGGTCGCGACATGCCGAAACTCGACCGCGTCAAAGTCTTCGTGTTCGCCGGCAACCACGGTGTGACGGCGCAAGGCGTGTCGGCCTTCCCGTCGGAAGTGACGGTGCAGATGGTGGCGAATTTCGCCGGCGGCGGCGCCGCCATCAACCAGCTGGCCCGCATCGCCGGCGCGGAACTCGACGTCATCCCGCTCGATCTCGATCATCCGACCGGCGACTTCACTGACGTGCCGGCAATGGACGAAAAAACCTTCCTCGCCGCCGTCTCGGCAGGCTACGACGCGGTGACGAACGACCTCGACCTCGTCTGTTTCGGCGAGATGGGCATCGGCAACACCACGCCGGCGGCCGCCATCTCGACCGCCCTGTTCGGCGGCGGCGCTGAAAAATGGACCGGGCGCGGCACCGGCGTCGACGATGCCGGGCTGAAGCGCAAGGTCACCGCCATTGAATCCGGCCTCAAGCGCCATGCCGACGCGCTGTCCGACCCGCTGAAGATCGCCGCCGCCCTTGGCGGCCGCGAACTCGCCGCCATCTTCGGCGCCACGCTCGCCGCCCGCCGCAAGAACGTCCCGGTGCTGCTCGACGGCTTCGTCTGCACGGCCGCCGCAGCACCCCTGGCGCGGCTGCACCCCAACGGCCTTGCCCACACCATCGCCGCCCATGTCTCGGCCGAATCCGGCCACCGCCGCCTGCTCGAAGCGCTCGGCCTGCCGCCGCTGCTCGACCTCGGCATGCGGCTCGGCGAAGGCTCCGGCGCCTGCCTCGCCGTCAACATCGTCCGCTCGGCACTGGAATGCCATGCGAGGATGGCGAGTTTTGCCGAGGCTGGCGTGTCGGAGAAGTAAACCAGAGCGGTTTAGGGGACCGCCTTGGTAAGAAGCATCTTTTATTCCTGAAAACTCTTCAGTAGAGTTGGAGGATGATGAAGCTCCGTCCGCTTGCTGCTGCTATAGCTATCGCCGCGGTTCTTGCCGGTGTGTATCGGCGTAGCGGATACACAACCTATGGACTGCTCGACACCGCTATCCTCGTTGTCTTTCTGGTATTCTTCTGGTGGCTGATCAGCGACTTCTCAAGAAGAAAAGCCCGCGTCGATGCTGATGGACGTCAGAGCACGGATGGCGGGATCGCTTTTCGGTTCGGCAGATTTCTGCGTCGGGTTTTTCGACGTAGCAATCGCGGCCTTTGACACGGGAAATTGTAGGCCGAATTGACATTGCGCCGTGGAACCGGTCGCCTCGTTTCTGGGCGCGGCTCAGAGGATCACCGGAATAGCAAGTCTACACCGGAATGCCCTCGGCAGGCTCGCGCCACCACCGACGCATGCCGAAGACGCGTTAAAGCGTCTCTGATACCAAGGTCTTCCACCAACTTTTCTAGAAATTTGGTGGGTGCGCACAGGATTGAACTGTGGACCCGCTGATTAAGAGTCAGCTGCTCTACCAACTGAGCTACGCACCCACTCGACCGGTAAAAACTACCGGCGTTGGCGGGCATATAGCCGCCGATACCGGTCCTGTCCAGCCCTGCCGGAATCATTTCCCGACAAATCGCTGAACTGCCGCAGGTGGTCACACGAACAGCTTTCCTTCCGCCACCTTGATGGCATGGCCGCCGATACGCGCCGAGGCCAGTTTTCCGCCTTCGACAGTGAGTTCCAAGCGGATACGTGACGGGCGGCCCATCTCCAGCCCCTGCTCGATCCACAGTTGCGAGACGCCGTCGGTCGGGCCATCGAACTGCATGATGGCGCCGGCAAAGGCCGCCGCCGCCGACCCGGTCGCCGGGTCTTCATAGGACGGCGTGCCCGGCACGATCATGCGGACATGGAAGGCGCTGTCATGGTTCACCGTCTGGCGGCAATAGACGTACGGGCTGGCGAAGGCCCATTCGCTCTTGCGCGGCGCCAGTTCCGACCAGGCCTGGTTGTCGAGCTTGATCCGGCCGGCAGCCTCCAGATTGGCGACCGGAATGGTGACGTAAGGCACGCCAGCCGACCAGAACGACACCAGGTGATTCTCGAAGCCGATTTCATGCGGGGCCAGGCCAAGAGCTGCGCCGATCGCGTGCGGATCGGCATCGAGCTTCAGCGGTTCCGGCAGTTTCGCCAGGTCGAACTCGGCAAAGGTGGCGCCATCGTGCCGGCTGACGGCGCAGCGCACCGGACCGATATTCTCCTCCAGCACGAAAATGCCGGCGTCGCCCTCGCCCGTCAGTTCAGCCAGCGCGATCGCGGCGCCGACTGTCGGATGTCCGGCAAACGGCATCTCATAGTCGGGCGTGAAAATGCGGATGCGGTTGCGATGTTTTGGATTGTCCGGCGGCAGCACGAAGACCGATTCGGACAGGTTGAACTCGCGTGCAATGGCCTGCATGGCGGCTGTATCCAGCCCTTGGCTGTCGAGCACGACGGCCAGCGGATTGCCGGCCAGCCGTTCCGTCGTGAACACATCGTAGAGCAAGTAATTGCGCGTCTGCATCTTGGAAAACCTTCCGCCTCAATCCGAACATGGCCGAAATTTAATTTGATATTCGAACCACCAAGCCTGATCTGTGCACATATAGGGATATTACGCTTTCATAGGGGTCCGGCGTGGACCAGCTTGTCAATCTGCCAAAGACGGAATCGGATTCCGCCATCGAGGCGGCGCTTGGGCTTGACCAGAGTGGTGTGCGCAAGACGCGCCGTCGCGGCTGGCTTTACGCGCTGCTGGCGCTGATCGCCGTTGCCGGCGGCCTCGCCGGCTACCAATGGTATGCCGGCTCCCCGGCCAAGATCGACTACACCACAACGCCGGCCACCATTGCCGACCTCACCGTGGCGGTATCGGCGACCGGCACGCTGCAGCCCCTCACCCAGGTCGACATTTCAAGCGAGCTGTCCGGCATCATCCGCTCGGTCTCGGCCGAAGAGAACCAGCAGGTCAAGAAGGGCGACGTGCTGGCGACGCTCGACACGGTGAAACTCGAGGTCCAGATCGAACGCGCCGAAGCCTCGGCCAAGGCCGCTGCCGCCAATGTCGACGACGCAACGGTAACCCTGAAGGAGAACGAAAGCGCCCTCACCCGCGCGGCCGAACTGACCAGGCGTGGCATGGCGACCGATCAGTCGCTCGAGGCGGCGACTGCCACGCGCGACCGCTCCAAGGCGGCGCTCGATAGTGCTCAGGCCAATCTCGCCATCGCCCAGGCTGATCTCAAGGCGCAGCAGACCGACCTTGCCAAGAGCACCATCTATGCGCCGATTGACGGCATCGTCTTGACGCGTTCCGTCGACCCCGGCCAGACGGTCGCCTCCTCGCTGCAGGCGCCGGTTCTGTTCATCATCGCCGCCGATTTGAGGAACATGGAATTGGTGGCGGCGGTCGACGAGGCCGATATCGGCGCGGTCAAACCAGGCCAGCATGCACGCTTCACCGTGGATGCCTTTCCGGAGCGGCCGTTCGACGCCGAGATCCGCGACATCTCCTACGCCTCGGTCACCACTGACGGCGTCGTCACCTACAATGCGCGGTTGGAAGTCGACAATAACGAGCTTTTGCTGCGGCCCGGCATGACCGCCACGGTTTCGGTCGTCACCAGGCAGGCCAAGAGCGTGCTCACCGTGCCGTCCACCGCTTTCCGCTATCGGCCATCAGCACCTGCTGCCCGCGCGTGGAGCCTCAGCGATCTGTTCACCGGCCGCATGGGCCGTGGCGGCAACCGCCGCCAGCCGGTGAAGGCGCCGACCGACGGCTCACGCACGCTCTATGTGCTGGAGAACGGCCGGCCGCACCCGGTCAACGTCAAGATCGGCTCCGCCGACGGCGAACTGACCGAGATCACGTCCGGACTGGACGAAGGTGCAGAGGTTATCACGGCCTCGCAGCTGCGGAGCTGACGCCATGGCCGCGGGCCTCATCGGTTTCGACACGGTCTGGAAGAGTTATGGCCAGGGCGAAGCCAAGGTCCATGCGCTGGCCGGCGTCGACCTCGCCATCCAGCGTGGCGAATTCGTCGCCATCATGGGCCCGTCCGGTTCGGGCAAATCGACCGCGATGAACATCATCGGTTGCCTCGACACACCGACGGCCGGAACCTACTCCTTCATGGGCATCGACGCCGGGCGGCTCGACCGCAACCGCCGGGCGCTTCTGCGCAATCTCTATATCGGCTTCGTCTTCCAGGGTTACAATCTGTTGCCGCGCACCACGGCGGCGGAAAATGTCGAGCTGCCGCTGATCTATCGCGGCGCGCCGGCCCGCGAGCGCCGCGATCTTGCCATGCAGGCGCTGGCGGAGGTCGGCTTGGTCGGGCGCGAACATCACACGCCGGCCGAACTCTCCGGTGGTCAGCAACAGCGCGTGGCGATCGCGCGCGCCATCGTCACCAGGCCGACGCTGCTCGTCGCCGACGAGCCGACCGGCAATCTCGACACCGCCCGCACGCATGAGATCATGGAGTTGTTGATGCGGCTGAACCGGGAGCTCGGCTTGACCATCGCCATGGTCACCCACGAGGCCGATGTCGCCGATTATGCCGAGCGCACCATCCGCTTCCTCGACGGCCACGTCGCGTCCGACACGGCCAAGTCGGAGTTGGCGTCATGATCTGGGAAACCGTCCGCCTCTCTCTGCGCTCCATCCGCCGCAATGTGCTGCGCTCGTTCCTGACGCTGCTCGGCATCGTCATCGGTGTCGCCGCCGTCATCGCCATGCTGACCATCGGTTCGGGCACCACGGCCAAGGTCAAGTCGGACATCGCCAAGCTCGGCTCGAACCTGCTCGTCGTCCGTTCCGGCCGCCCGGCAGGCACCGGCGGACCAGGCGGGCTCGACCAGGCGGTACGGCCTCTGGCCGACAAGGATGTAGCCGCCCTCGTAGCCCACCTGACCGGAGCGCGCGCCATTGCGCCGGCGTCGCAGAAACAAGTCCGCGTCATTTTCGGCACCGAGAGCCTGACCTCGGGCGTCACCGGCACCGACAGCGCCTATCTCGACGCCCGCGACTGGAAGCTGGTGTCGGGCCGCCCGTTCTCGGATTCGGAAACACGCTCCGGCACCGGCGTCTGCCTGATCGGCGAAACGGTGCGCCAGCAATTCTTCGGCGCCGGCGAACCCGAGGGCGAGATCATCCGCGTCAACCGCACCTCGTGCAAGATCATCGGCCTGCTCGAACCCAAGGGCTATACCGGCTTCGGCCAGGACCAGGACAATGTCGTCTTGATGCCGCTTGCCGCCTATCAGCGCCGCATCGCCGGCAACCGCGACATCGACAACATCTACGTCGCCGCCGACGACCGCACCCCGACCACCGAATTGCAGCCGCGAGTCGAGGACATTTTGCGCGACACCCGCCGCATCACGCCGGACCGCGAAGACGATTTCTCGATCCGCGACATGACCCAGATCGCCGACGCCATGGCCAGCGCCACCACCACTATGACCGGCATGCTGGGCGCCGTCGCGGGCGTCAGCCTGCTGGTCGGCGGCATCGGGATCATGAACATCATGCTGGTCTCGGTCACTGAGCGCACCCGCGAGATCGGCATCAGGCTCGCCATCGGCGCGCATGAAAAGCACATCCTCATCCAGTTCCTGGTCGAGGCGACGGTGCTGTCGCTGCTCGGCGGCATTATCGGCATCCTGATCGGCCTGGCGCTGGCCGGCCTCGCCTCGGCAACGCTGGCCATACCGTTTGCGCCGAGCCCGGCGGTCATCCTGCTCGCCGTCGGTTTTTCGGCGCTGATCGGCATGGTGTTCGGCTTCTTCCCGGCGCTGCGCGGCGCCAGGCTCGACCCGATCGACGCGCTGCGCCACGAATAAGCGCCAGATCAGCTCCACCGCAACCAACCGCTTTCCACAAGGATGGGTGCTTGTCGACATCGGCAATACTTGTTGTCGTCCGGTCTGCGATGCTAATTTTAGAGCAAAGCATCTGGTCAAGGAGTGGCAATGAGCAAGAAGGCGCGGCTGATTCTGACGATGGTGATCATCGAAGGCGCCCTTGCGGGACTTTGGTGGTATCTCGCCCGCTACGGCATGGCCAATCCCGATCGTGTCACCGCCGATTTTCAGGCAGTCGTCGGCCAGACGATGGGCATGGTCATGGGTGGATTGCTAGGCATCGGCGTTATCCTGTTCCTCGTCGCCGCCCGCAACGACCGCAAGGCGGCGCAGAACAATCCGCGCCGTTAGCCCCCGCCACCGCCAAAATGCCACTCGACCAGCGGCTTCATATGCGGTGCCAGCCCTTCCGGCAGGTCGGCGGCGTGGCGGATGATCACCGGCCCCTCGATCTCCGGCTCGGTCTCGGTCGCGACGAAGGCGCCGATGCGCCGCGCAATCTCGTCGGCCGGCGCATCGACGTGGTAGCGGCGGAAGAGGACCGTGCCGGTCGAAGTCGACAGCGCATGGTAGCGCTTGCCGCGCGCAGCGCCTGTCAGGTCAAGCCCGGTCTCCTCGCGCACTTCACGGATCATGTTGAAATCGACATCGACGCGGCCATCGCGAAAATCGATCGGCTCGAACGAGCCGGCAGCGAAGTAGACACTGCCGGCCGGGACCGTGTGCGCGCCCATGCGGATCGCCACCAGGGCGTTGTCGCCGGCGACCAGCATGGCGTGGCCATAGGCATGCTCGGCGCCCGTCCCCTGCCGGTTCTTTCGCCACAGCAGGAAGGTCGAGTACTTCACCGCGTGACAACGCCCGACGATCCGGTTGTCGCGCCAGGCGAGCGCCGAGAGCAGCACCACCGTGCCGTCGAACAGCGCCGGATTGGCCGTGACCTCGCGCCGCCAGTTGTCAGTGATCGCCTGCGCGTTGTCGCGCTCGAACGGATGCGGGCCGGGGTCGAGCCGGACGTCGATTTCGTCGACGGGCAGGATGACGTTGCGCGGCAGGTCGAAGCTCACCGTGCTCAAGCCATGTCCAGGGTAATTGCGACGGGACAATGGTCCGACGCCTTCGGCCGGTCCCAGCCGGCGCGCGGAAAGCGCTCCACCGCCTGTCCCGCCGGAAAGATGGTGCGCCAGGGCTGGCCGTTGCGGATGATGTCGGGAACCGCCGTCGCATTCTTCGCCGCCAGCCCTTTCGACAGCAGGATGTAGTCGAGCTGGCACAGATGCCGCTCCTTCGGCCCGCGCGTGTGGTAGAAACTCCAGCGGTCCATCTCCGGCCGGCGTTCGACGACGTTTTCGCAAAAGCCGCCGGCGGTGAGCACATCGATACAGGACTGGCTCTCGTCGATCACCTGGAAGCGGTAGCCGTCGACGGCGTCGCCCTCGATCTTCACCCGCTGGCGGTAGTCGTTCATGTCGCCGCAGATCGCCCAGTTTTTATCGGCTGCGTGCTCTTTGCCGAAGCGCTCCTCGATGATGCGGCGCACGGCTTGCGCCTCGGCGATGCGCACCGGCATCGTCGCCTCGCGTCCGTCGAGCCCGTTGCGCGGCGAGCCCATCGATTTGAAATGGACGAGGTAAAGCGTCAGCGGCACGCCGCCGACCTTGATGTCGACCTCCAGGCAATCGCGCCGGAAGATGCGTTCGTTGGCCAGGTTGCCGAGCGCCTCGAGTTCAGGCGTGTGCAGCCCGAACTGCTCGAACGTGACATAGGCATGGCTGGTCATGCGCACGAATTCGATCGGCTGACCTTGCGCGGTCTCGTTGCGCATCATCACGGCAACGTCGATGCCGCGCGAATCATTGCCGGCGGTGGTGTATTTCTGCCGGTAACCCTCGCCCACCATCTTGAAGAGATAGCCATACTCGAACGCCTTCAGCGCCTCGATGTTGTCAACCTCCTGCATGCAGATGATGTCCGCGCGGGTGGCGGCGATGGCGAGCGCGGTCAACTGGCGCGTATCGTCGGATTGCGCGATGGCGCGCGCCTGCTCCAGCATCCGGTATTCGGCTTCGCTCTGGATGTCGAAAAGCGCCAGCGTGCGGTCTTCGTTGAGCTGGTTGCGGAAGCCCGAGTAATCGAACCTGTTCATCAGGTTTTCGACATTGAAAGTGGCGAGGCGCAGCGACATGGACTGACCTTTGCCCGCAAGCGCCAATGAAAACAAGGGCTGCTCGTCATGGCTGATGGAACCTTTCTGTTCATCCTCCGTTCAGACGCCAAGGTCCATCAATAGGCCACTTCCCTGGGGTATCCGGGCGTGGGGCCTGTATCACTTGGAGAGTGCAATGAGCTCGCTCTTTTCGTCCACAGTCAAATCCGGGCTGTTAGCGCTCGGTCTTTTCTCGGGTCTCACGGCGCCATCCGCCGCGGGCCCGATCCTGCAGCCGGACTTGTCGGTGCCGGCAAGCACCGCATTGTCTGACATCACACCGGTTCGCGACAGCTGGGCGGGCGGCAATGACCGCCGCTCCTTCAACGATTGGCAGTGGCGCCGCCACGACAGCCGTCGCTTTGCCGGGTCAGGCAACTGGAACAACGGCAATTGGAATGGCGGCAACTGGAACGGCGGCGACAACTGGCGCTGGCGCCATCACCGCCACCATCGCGGCCGTGATTTTGACACCGGCGCCGCAGCAGTTCTCGGCCTCGGCCTGGGTCTCGGCCTCGGCAGCATCTACAACAACGGCTACTACAACAACGGCTATTACAATGACGGCTACTACGTGCAGCCGGCGCCCCGCCGCTATTACCGCACGCAGCGTCTGTCCAGCGCCCATGTCCAGTGGTGCTACGACCGCTATCGGTCCTACCGGGCCTGGGACAACACGTTCCAGCCCTATGGTGGCCCGCGCCAGCAATGCTGGTCGCCCTACAGCTGACCTATAAACGACAATAAACGACGGCGCCGCCCCATCGCGGCGCCGTTTTCATTGGGAAAGACGGCTGGTCTCGGTCACCGCTAACCATATGTTTATCGGCTCAGCCTATCCGTGATATCGTGCCCCATCTGACGATCGCGCCGATCCGGTCGCGAAGGACGTGCCGTCATGGCCGACAACGAATTGCGAAACAAACACCGGCAGCGCGTGCTGAAAGGCGCGACGATTCTGACCGGCCTCACCAATTCCGAGGTCAAGTGCACGGTGCGCAACATGCATGCCGGCGGCGCCGAGCTGAAAGTGTCTATAGACGCGCGCGTCCCGGACGAGTTCCTGCTCTATGTGCCGGTCGACGGCATCGGCTACAAGGCCATCGTGCGCTGGCGCCGCGACGACCGCATCGGCGTCGAGTTCACCGGCACCGAGCCGAAGCCCCATTGGCACTATGGCTGAGTATCCTGATCGATAAACCGGCATGAAAGAGCCGGCGGATCGCTCCGCCGGCTCTTTGCTCCCAATCCCGACGACTGCGGGTTAGTTCTTGGCCTTGTCGACCAGCTTGTTCTTGGAAATCCAGGGCATCATGGCGCGCAGCTTGGCGCCGACTTCCTCGATCTGGTGGCTGTCATTGTTGCGGCGGATGCCTTTGAAGCGCGACATGCCGGCGCGGTATTCCTGCATCCATTCCGAGGTGAACTTACCGGTCTGGATGTCCTTCAGCACGCGCTTCATCTCGGCCTTGGTCTCGGCGGTGATGATGCGCGGGCCCGAGACATATTCGCCCCATTCGGCGGTGTTCGAGATCGAGTAGTTCATGTTGGCGATGCCGCCTTCATAAATCAGGTCGACGATCAGCTTGACCTCGTGCAGGCACTCGAAATAGGCCATTTCGGGCGCATAGCCGGCTTCCACCAGCGTCTCAAAACCGGCGCGGATCAGTTCGACCAGGCCGCCGCAGAGCACGACCTGCTCGCCAAACAGATCGGTCTCGCATTCCTCGCGGAAATTGGTCTCGATGATGCCCGAACGGCCGCCGCCGACGCCGCAGGCGTAGGACAGAGCGAGATCGAGCGCGTTGCCGGAAGCATCCTGGTTGACGGCGACCAGGCACGGCACGCCGCCGCCCTTCTGGTATTCGCCGCGCACCGTGTGGCCGGGGCCTTTCGGCGCGATCATGACGACATCGACGGTCGACTTCGGCTCGATGAGGCCGAAATGCACGTTGAGGCCGTGCGCGAAGGCAATCGCGGCGCCGTCACGAATGTTTGGCGCGATTTCGTTTTTGTAGATGTCGGCCTGCAATTCGTCAGGCGTCGCCATCATCATCAAATCGGCCCATTTGGCAGCGTCCGCCACGCTCATCACCTTGAGCCCGTCAGCCTCGACCTTCTTGGCGGTCGCCGATCCCGCCTTGAGGCCGATGGCGATTTCCTTGGCGCCGGAATCCTTGAGGTTGAGCGCGTGCGCCCGGCCCTGGCTGCCATAGCCGATAATGGCGACCTTCTTGCCCTTGATCAGATTGAGATCGGCGTCGCGATCGTAATAGACACGCATCTTTTGCTTCCTTCCCGTAGAGATTAGAGGCCTTGCGGCCCGGTTTTTGCTCCATAAAGAGCGAGAAACTGCTGCGTCGCCCGGGCGGCATCGCCGCCGATCGCCGCTTCAGTCAATTCCAGCCTGTCGCCGAGCAGGAGACGGATCTGCACGTCGCGGGCGACCAGCCCGAAAAAGGTCCGGAACGCCATTTCGGCGTCCGTAAAGTCGAGCAGCCCGGCCTGCTTGCCGGCAAGCAGCACCGGCTTCAGCCGTCTGGCCAGCGCGAAACGGCCATTCTCCAGCACGATGGCGCCGAGATCGTCCTTTCCGGATCCGGCATGGCCGACCGCGACGCGGTTCAGCGCGATCGAGGTATCGCTCGAAATCACCTTCAGCCAGTCCGAGGCGAAGCCTTCCAGGCTTGCCGTCAGCGAGGCAAGATCCAGCCGCTCACCGTCGACCGGCACCACGCGCACTTTCGATGCCTGCCACTGCACGGTCGCCGTCAGCAATCCGTCGCGGTCGCCGAACCATTTGTAGAGCGTTTCCTTCGAGCAGCTGGCGCGCCGCGCCACCGCCGTCATGGTCAGATTGTCGCCCTCCTCGACCAGCAGCCGCAAAGCCGCGTCCAGGACGGCCGTTTGCCGCTCTGTCAGCACTTCGCTGGTATCGATCTCGGCACTCGCCTGCAACAATTTCCTGCCCATTCGATGAGGTCGCCGGGTCGCCTCAAACGGCGTACCGTACGTTACGGTTCGGCATATTGCGCAATCCTGTGCTCGACGCAAGGGGTCAGGTAGAAAAATCGTCGACGTGAGAGCCGCCGAGCAAACCACGAGATTCTGACGGATCAATCATCGGCGGGCGGATGGCGCAGCTCTCCAAGCAGGCTCGCCAGTATCCTCAGCTCCTCCGCGGAGAGTTTTGCGCCGACCAATTCCGCAATCGACCGTCCATAGACAGCCCACATCCGTCGCCGCGTCTGACGGCCCTTGGCCGAGATGCGGATGGTCTGGCCGCGGCCGTCATCGGCAACCCTGAGTTTCTCGACCAGTCCTTCGGCCTCGAGCCGCGCCAGAAGCCGCGAGATGTTATACTGCGCAAACAGTGTGCGCTCGGTCAGCTGGAATGGCCGCAGCCCGCCCTCACCCGCCTCGGCGAGTTCATGCAGCACGTCATACCAGTCGAGCGGCGGCAAGCCGCTGGTCTTCAAAGCCTCTTCCGCCTTTTCGATGAGCTGGCGCGAAACCCGCATCAGGCGGGCCCAGGCCTTGACGGCTTCGGGCGAAGGCGTGGTTGTTTTGGTCATGACCCATCCTAGGCGATAGATGCAGTTGCATCAAGCTTGACGATCGATGCACTAGCATCAAGCTTGACGATCGATGCACTTGCATCTATATGCATGCAATTGCATCAATCCGGGAAGGATCCATGAAACACGAAATCTGCAAAGTCGCCGACGTCCCACAGACGGGCAGCCTGATCGCGCCATTCTTCGGCCGCGAGGTCCATATTTGGCGCAGCGGTGAGCGCATCCGCGCCGCCGCCAATGTCTGCCTGCATTTCGGCGGGCCGCTCGACTGCAAGGACGGCAAGCTGGTCTGCCAATGGCACGGTGCCGCCTTCGACATGACATCAGGCGACCGGATCGAAGGTCCGGCGCCAAAAGCGTCGCGACTGATGTTCCTGTCGACGCGCGTCGAGGACGGCGCGTTGAACTATGTCTGGGGAGAGTGACATGCCTGAGAAGAATGAAATGACTGATAAGAATGAAATGACTGGCAAGCTCATTCTCGTCAGCCATCATCTATGCCCCTATGTCCAGCGCGCCGCGATCTCGCTGGCCGAGAAAGGCGTGCCGTTTGAGCGTGTCACCATCGACCTCGCCAACAAGCCGGACTGGTTCAAGGCGATTTCGCCGCTGGGCAAGGTGCCGCTGCTGATCGTCCACGCAAATGGCGAGAAGACGGTGATCTTCGAATCCGCCGTCATTCTCGAATTCCTCGAGGAGACGCAAGCCAATCCTCTGCATCCGGCCGACGCCTACGCCCGCGCCAGGCATCGCGCCTGGATCGAGTTCGGCTCGGCGACATTGAACGCCATCGGCCGGTTCTACTCGGCATCGACGGAGGCCGCCTTCCTGGCGGAATCCGCAGCGCTGTCAGCCATGTTCGATCGTGTCGAGAACGAATTGGCCGACCAGGCCGGACCGTGGTTCAGCGGCCAGCGCTTTTGCCTCGTCGACGCCGTCTACGGCCCGGTCTTCCGCTATCTCGACGCCTTCGACCGGATCGGCAATTTCGGCCTGCTGGACGGGAAGCTGCGGGTCCAGGCCTGGCGCAAGGCGTTGAGCGAACGCGCCTCGATCAAGGGTGCCGTGGCGCCGGACTATCCGCAGCGGCTGCGTCTATTCCTGCGTGCGAGAAATTCGTTTCTCTCGACCCTGATCCCGCCGGATGATCTGGCCAGTGCACCTCCTCTAGCCCGATCCGCCTGAACGGATCGATCAGCGTGCCGGCCACCATCGAGGCAAGCACGCTTGGCACTGGCGGGATTTTGGCGATGGTCGCCACCAGCCTGTCGCGGAAGAAGGGCAGCATCGTGCCGTCCGACTGGTAGAACGGCGTCAGCGCCAGCGACAGCAGCTGGAAGATCCAAACATGCCATCGCCGCGCCCGGGCGTAGCTTTCCAGCGCTGCCTCGACGTTGCCCGTTTGTGCCAAGGCATGGCTGAGTGCTGCCGCGTCGAGCAGCGCCATGTTGGCGCCTTGCCCGAGCTGCGGGCTGGTCGAATGCGCGGCATCGCCGATCACGGCCAGCCTGCGGCCGGCCGGCAGCTTCATCGTGTGGTGGCCGTAGCGCGCCAGCGACAGCTGGTCGAAGCTGTCGATCTGGCTGGTGAACGCCTCGCACTGTGGCACAGCGAGACCAGTCTCGCCTTCCATGCGTCGAGCCCTGCCGCGCGCACGTTTTCGGCATCCGCCGGCTTCAGGCTCCAGAAGAACGCCGCCATCTTTTCCCCGCCCGGTTCCGGTCGGCCGATCGGCAGGACGCCGATCATCACGCTGGCCTTGTCGTAGCGCTGCAGCAGCGCATTTTCGTCGAAGCCTTGGCGCCAGCCGAGCGAGGCCCAGAACGCGCCGTAAGTGAGCTGCCGCGGCTGGGCCGGATCGTTGAGGCACCGGCGCAGCTTCGAACGCGAGCCGCTGGCGTCGACCACGAGGTCGAACGGCCCTGCCCTGCGGCCCCCCACCGTTCGGCTCTTGTCGAAGATCAGGATCGCCCGCTCACCGACGTCCAGCGTCTCGATCTCGACACCGGTTTCGATGGCGATGCCTTGGCGCTGCGCGGCGCGAAACAACATGTTGAACAACGCCGCCCGGTGCACCGCCAGCCCGAAACGGCCGCCAGGCTGCGCATCGTAGCGCACGGCGAGCACGGTGCGGCCGGTCGAGGCATCGGCGCCATGCAGACGCTCGATGCGGCTGCCGAGCGCCAGAATGTCGTCGAGCAGGCCGAGATCGGCAACCACGCTCAGCCCGGTCGGCTGCAGGATCAGTCCGGAGCCGACGGGCTTGGGCTCCTCGAAACGTTCGAAGACGGTGACGTTATGGCCCGCACGCTTGAGAAAGAGCGCGGTGGCGAGCCCTGCCGGGCCGGCGCCCGCAATCGCGATGTCTAGAGATTTTTCCATTGCCCGCCCAACCACTGGCGGGACAATCCTTCAGCGCCATTGTCAAATCAAGCCGCTGCTGCATGGACCAAAATATCAGCCACCGGCGTCGAAGGCAGCGCGCGCCTTGCGCACCGCACCATGGTTGAGTTCGGCCCACAGGATCAATTGATGCAAGGCGCCGAACATCGAACGGCCGAGATCGGTCAGGCTGTATTCGACGCTTGGCGGCTTGGTCGGGAACACTTCGCGATGAACAAAGCCGTCGCGCTGCAGATCGTGGAGCGTCTGGGTGAGCATGCGCTGCGAGATGTCGGGCACCAGGCGCCGCAACTCGCCGAAACGATAGGGCTGCTCGGCGAGCGCCGCCATCAGCAGCGAACTCCATTTGCCGTTCACGCCCTGCATCACGTCGCGAACCGGGCAATCGGCAATGTTTGCGCCATCGCTGGTGGCTTTGAATATATTGAGCTTGGTTCTCAGATTGACGACCTTGCCGTCCATGGCTGCTGGTTCCCTGGCGGTGCCTACCTCCCTAAAAACTGCCTTCTTTACGGTGGCCGGTCAATTCTTATTTTAGTGCTGGTCTCTTTTTGAGACTGTCAGAAGCACCCGCCACCCGGCGCAATTTCAGGGATCCCCATGACCGCAACCCTTCTCGTCACCGGCGCTTCCGGCCAGCTTGGCCGCGGCGTCATCAACCACCTGCTGGACACATTAAAGATCCCCGCAAACCGCATCATCGCCACCACCCGTACACCCGCCAACCTTGCCGATCTGGCGGTGCGCGGCGTCGTCGTCAGAGCCGCTGACTTCAACGACCCGCAATCGCTTGCCGAGGCCTTCGCGGGAGCCGACCGGGCACTCGTCATCTCGACCAACGAACTTGAGGTACAGGGGAAGCGGCGCGAGCAGCAGCTTGCGGCGGTGACGGCGGCCAAACAGGCTGGCGTCGGCCACCTGCTGTACACCTCGATGCCCAACCCCGAGCCTGGTTCGCCGGTTGTTTTCGCGCCCGACCACTACGACACCGAACAGGCGATCAAGGCGAGCGGGATCCCCTACACGATATTCCGCAATGGCTGGTATAACGAGAACCTGTTCATGGCGTTGCCGCAGGTTCTGGCGTCGGGTCAGTGGTACACCTCCGCCGGCGACGGCGCCATTTCCTACGGCACGCGTGACGATTTCGCGGCGGCCATCGCCGCGGGGCTCGCCTCGGACAGCAGCGAAAGCGAGACTTACACGCTGACCGGCCCCAGTGCGTATACGGCTGCCGAAGTGGCGGCGTTGGTCACCGAGGTCACCAGCAAGCCGATCCAGGTCATCCAGCTTTCCGACGAAGCCCTGACCGCGGGAATGAAGTCGGCCGGCCTGCCTGAACCCTTCGCCAA
Organism: Mesorhizobium sp. LSHC412B00; assembly: GCF_000503035.1. Lineage (NCBI taxonomy): Bacteria > Pseudomonadati > Pseudomonadota > Alphaproteobacteria > Hyphomicrobiales > Phyllobacteriaceae > Mesorhizobium > Mesorhizobium sp. LSHC412B00. The sequence goes on from NZ_AYWB01000023.1 coordinate 77,881, forward strand.
GGTGCTGGTGTCGTTCGACGCCGCCGCCCGCGCCGGTGACCTCGGCATGGTGACCGACGCGGTCGAAAAACTCTCCGGCCGAAAGTCGGTGCCGCTGAAGCAGTTTCTGGAGACGAACAAGGCTGCACTGGCCGGCTGAAAGCTGCCATTGCGGGACGCCGAGCCCTTAAGGTTCGGCCTCCCGCACAATTACTTACGTCGCTTGACCAGTCCCAGCCGGATCAGGCTTTCGCCCGTGGCAATCAAAGCATCTTCGCGCGAGCGTGGCGCCCAGCCGAGCACGCGCACCGCCTTGGCGTTGGTGGCGTTCTTGATCTTGCCCAGTTCCGTTGCGAGTTGTGCCGCTTCCGGATTGAACAGCCCGATGATGCGCACCAGCCAATCGGGAAACTCCCGCGTCGAGACGCGCGACGCCGCCGGCCCGAGCCGCGTCTTCAGGGTCTGCGCGATCTCGCGCACCGTCATGAAATCGCCGGCGACAGCCAGGAACCGTTCGCCCTTGGCGGCGGGGTGGGTCATGGCGCGAACATGCAGATCCGCCACGTCGCGCGCGTCGACGACGCCGAAGGACAGGCGCGGCAGCCCAGCCACGGCGCCGTTCAGCATGCGCTGGACAAATTCGGTCGAGGTCGAATGGTCCGCGCCGAGCACCGGTCCAAAGATGCCGACGGGATTGACGACCGCAAGCTCCAGCGCGCCGCCCTGCTCGGCGATGAAATCCCAGGCCGCGCGCTCGGCGAGCGTCTTGGACTTCACATAGGCGCTGACCTTGCCTGCCGGATCGGTCCAGTTTTCCTCGTTGAAAGGCTGCCCATCCGCGCGCATCTTGCCATAGCCGACGGCCGCGAAGGATGAGGTGAGCACGACGCGCCTGACCCCGGCATCCCGCGCCGCCCGCAGCACGCGCAACGCGCCCTCGCGCGCCGGAAGGATCAGGTCATCCTCATGCGTGGGCACGCCGGGCGGAAAAGGCGATGCGACATGCAGCACGTAATCGCAGCCGGCCACCGCCGCCGGCCAGCCTGCGTCGGCCATCAGATCGGCATGGGCGAATGAAAGGGCGTCACCGGGCTCCGTGCCACCTGCCTTGAGCATGGCGAGCACATCGGCTTCGCGCCTGGCCGATCGCACGGAGGTGCGGACGCGGTAGCCGGCCTTCAACAGTTCGAGGATGCAGTGAGCGCCGAGGAAGCCGGACCCGCCGGTGACCAGCACCAATTCGCCGCTCATATTAGCCTCCTCGACGATTTATCCGTTCGAGACCCTCAGATCGCCACCTGCGTGCCGATCTCGACCACACGTCCGGTCGGGATCTGGAAATACTCCGTCGCATCGGCCGCCGAGCGGGCGAGCCCGATGAACAGCTTG
>NZ_AYWB01000024.1:0-132757 GCF_000503035.1 Mesorhizobium sp. LSHC412B00
CCAAGGCAGTAAGCCAGTGTCAGGCGCAACAGGTCGCTCGCCGACCTGACGCCGCGCGGGCGCAGGAACGCCTTCGTCTCGCGGGCACTTCCTGCGATCAACTCTTCGCCGCCCAGAAGCTCAATCGTCTCGGCCCAGCCGTCATCAACAAGCGATTCGTGTGTCATCGCAGTGTAGAATCACACCCGATTCCGCAAGGCAATACCTATCTTAGCGCCTATGCCCTTGTGGGGAGGGTCGCGAACGCAGTGAGCGGGGTGGGGGTCCGCGCGACGAAAGCTCTTTACGAGCACCCTCACCCCGATCCGCTATGCGGATCGACCCTCCCCACAAGGGGGATGGTAAAGTGCGCTCCTACTCCCCCGGATGTTTCGCCGGCTCGGAGTGCATCCGCCTGACTCGCCGCACGCCCCACCAGACCAGCAGGATGGCGACCGGCACCGCGACGGCCGTGACGACTTCCGGTGCAAAGGCATGGCCGAAGATCGAGGCGCCCTTGGCGAGATAGGAGATCAGGCCGACGACATAGTAGGACACTGCCGCCACCGACAGGCCTTCCACCGTCTGCTGCAGCCGCAGTTGCAGCCGGGCACGGTTGTTCATCGACGCCAGCAGATCGCGGTTCTGCTTCTCGACCTCGACATCGACCCAGGTGCGCAGCAGCGTGGTGGCGCGGGTTAGTTTGCGCGACAGGTTGGCCTGGCGCTCCTCGACCGAACGGCAGGTGCGCATGGCGGGTGCCACCCGCCGCTGCAGGAAGCCGCCCCAAGTGTCGTAGCCGGGCACGGCTTCTTCGTCCAGCGCTTCCAGCCGCTCGACAACGATGCCGTCATAGGCGCGGCTGGCGCCGAAGCGATAGAGGCTGGAGGCGGCATCAGCCTCGAGTTCAGCGGCAAGCTCGGTCAGGTCGGCGAGCAGCGTCTGGCTGTCGCGGGTTTCAGCGACCTTCATTTCCAGCGTGGTCTGCGCCAGCCGGTCCTCAATGCGGCGGGCGCGGCCCGACAGCGTCAGCGCCAGCGGCAGGCCGAGCATGGCAAGCGTGCGATACGTCTCGACGTCGATCAGCCGCTGCGACAGCGCGCCGGTCCGCGCCGGCGTCAGGCCGCGATCAAGCACCAGGATGCGGGTCAGGCCGTCGCCGTCCTGGCGGAAATCGGTGACGATGGCCGCATTGCCGCGCTCGACCAGCGAATAGCAGAGGCTCGTCGGGTCGAAGGCCGCAATCAGCTTCTCGCTTGCCGGCGTCCATTTGCGGATCTCCAGCCTTATGCCTGAGATCACCGTTCCCGGCGGCGAGAACCCGTTGCCGAAAGGAGAATCCTCCTGCGCCCTGCCGCTTTCGGCAAGCGGCCCTTCCCAAAGATAGGTCGAGAATTCCGTATGCCGCTCCCAGCGCAGCGTACCCTTGCCCCACTTCATGGCGTGGTGGCGGGCATGACGGTCGGGCGCCGCGATGCCGAGGCGCCGCGACAGTTCGGAGAGCACGGCCATGTCGACGCTGGAGCCGCCCTCGGTCATGAAGGCGAGTTGCACAAGCACGCGCGGCTTCTCGATCAGCGGATGCGGCCGGGCATGGACCTCGCCGATCGCGCCGGGCCGTCCCTCATGCGCGGGAAAGCCCATCACGCTGCCCTGGGCGCGCGGCTGGAATTCGAGGTTGGACGTCTCGTCCGACACGGTGGTCCCCCTGTTCTCGACCCTTCGTGTGATGGCGTCCTCTAAAGGCAATCCATGAGGCGCGTAAACACCAAAGTCTAGCATCGTAGGTCCTGCCGGCGCGACGCGCAGACCGACCCGATTGGGCAAATTGGATAAATAATTTGACCAGTTGGCGACGCTGGCTTTATCTTGCGCGACGCCGGTTCAATTTCCCAGGCCCCCGTTGAGCGATATTTTCTCCAGGATCGAGCATTCGCGCACCGCCGACGAGGTGGTGCAGCAGATCGAAAGCCTGATCCTTGAAGGCGTGCTGCGCACCGGCGACCGGCTGCCGGGCGAGCGCGAGCTGGCGCGCCAGTTCGACGTGTCGCGGCCGATCCTGCGCGATGCGCTGAAGGCGCTGGAAGGGCGCGGGCTGCTGATCACCAAGGCCGGCGGCGGCACCCATGTCGCCGACGTCATCGGCCAGTTGTTCACCAAGCCGGTGACCGACCTCATCTCGATGCACCGCAAGGCGGTGACCGACTATCTGGAATACCGCCGCGAGATCGAAGGTGTTGCGGCCGAATATGCGGCGCGGCGCGCGACAGCGGACGACATTGCGCTGCTCGACCGCATCGTGGCGCGCATGGACGAGGCGCACCGCACCGGCGATTTCGACGACGAGGCGGAAATCGACGTCGAGTTCCACCATGCTGTGTGCGAATGCGCGCACAACATCATCCTCTTGCACACGCTGCGCTCCTGCTACCGGCTGCTGTCTGAAGGCGTGTTCCAGAACCGGCTTCTGGTGTTCAGCGTGCCCGGAGCGCGCGAGGCGCTGCTGGCCCAGCACGGCGCGATCTACAAAGCCGTGAAGGCCGGCGATCCCTCAGCTGCCCGCCAAGCGGCGATGGACCATATCTCCTATGTCGAGCGCTCGATGCTCGAGGCCGAACGCAGCGGCGACTGGCAGCGCGTGTCGCGGCTCAGGCTTAAGCAGCGCTCCGACGCCGACGACGGCTTCAAGACGACTGGCTAACGAGGAACCACCATGAGCGACATCCTCACCATTGCCGATCTCAAGGACCTGGCGCGCCGGCGGGTGCCGAAGATGTTCTTCGACTATGCCGATTCCGGCGCCTGGACCGAAAGCACCTACCGCGCCAACGAAGAGGACTTCCAGAAGATAAAATTCCGTCAGCGCGTACTGGTCGACATGAGCAACCGCTCGCTGGAATCGACCATGATCGGCGAGAAAGTGGCGATGCCGGTGGCGCTTGCCCCAACTGGAATGACCGGCATGCAGCATGCCGATGGCGAGATGCTGGCCGCGCAGGCGGCAGAGGAATTCGGCGTGCCGTTCACGCTGTCGACGATGAGCATCTGCTCGATCGAGGATGTCGCGTCGGTGACCAAGAAGCCGTTCTGGTTCCAGCTCTACGTGCTTCGCGACAAGGATTTCGTGCTCGACCTGATCGACAGGGCGAAGGCTGCAAAATGCTCGGCGCTGGTGTTGACGCTCGACCTGCAGATCTTGGGGCAGCGCCACAAGGATGTCCGCAACGGGCTGTCGGCGCCGCCCAAGATGACGCTGGCCAACATTGCCAACATCGCCATGCGGCCACGCTGGCTGATGGGCATTGCCGGCACCAAGCGCCGCACCTTCCGCAACATTGTCGGCCATGCCAAGGGCGTCGGCGACGTCGCTTCGCTGGCATCGTGGACGACGGAGCAGTTCGACCCGCATCTGTCGTGGAAGGATGTCGCCTGGATCAAGGAACGTTGGGGCGGCAAGCTGATCCTGAAAGGCATTCTCGACAAGGAGGACGCGCTGATGGCGGTCGAGACCGGCGCCGACGCCATCATCGTTTCCAACCATGGCGGGCGCCAGCTCGACGGCGCATCGTCGTCAATCATGGCGCTGGAAGAGATCGCCGATGCCGTCGGCGACAGGATCGAGGTGCATATGGACGGCGGCATCCGCTCGGGCCAGGACGTGCTGAAGGCGCTTTGCCTCGGCGCCAAGGGCACCTATATCGGCCGCCCGTTCCTGTACGGGTTGGGCGCCATGGGCAAGCAAGGCGTGACCCTGGCGCTGGACATCATCCGCAAGGAGATGGACATCACGCTGGCACTGTGCGGCAAACGGCTGGTGACCGAGATGGGCAAGGACCAGTTGCGGCGATAGGGTCTTGTTCACCGATTAGACCCTAGCCTCGCTGGATCACGGAGACGAAGCCGCCTTGATCGAGACCGGCATCCACTACCTCGACGCGCGCGCGCCCGATGGCATGCGCCTCTATGCGATCGGCGACGTGCATGGCCGGCTCGATCTGCTCGCCGCCATGCATCGCCGCATCGAGAGCGAACTCGAATACAAGCCGACCAGCGATTGGCGCGTCATCCACCTCGGCGACTATGTTGACCGCGGACCAGAGTCCAAGGGCGTCATAGACTTCCTGATCGAGGCACAGAAACGCAATCCACGGCATCTGATGCTCGCCGGCAACCACGATATCGGCTTCCTCGATTTTCTCGACGAGCCTGACCCGGAAGGGCTGTTCATCCGCTATGGCGGCGTGCAGACGGCACAATCCTATGGCGTCGACCTAGCGGGACACGCAAGCTGGTTCGGCAAGGCCGAGGCGTTACGGCGGGGACATCAGGCACTGGTCAATGCTGTACCGCAAGCCCATGTCGACTTCCTGCGGTCGCTGCAATTGTCACTGATATCAGGTGATTTCTTCTTCTGCCATGCTGGCGTCAGGCCTGACGTGCCGCTGGAGAGCCAGAGCCCGCAGGATCTGGTCTGGATACGCGACGTCTTCCACAACCATCCAGGGCTTTACCCGAAGGTGATCGTACACGGCCACACACCGGTGCCGGAGGCGGAGGTGATGCCGAACCGCGTCAATGTCGACACGCTCGCCTGGCAGTCAGGCATGCTCAGCGCGCTCGCCGTGGACGGCGCGGACAAGCGTATCCTGACTGTGCAGGGAAAAGCGTTTTAGCGAAGCGCGGCGGTGACGCCGTAGCCGTCGACGGCCTGATGGTTGTTGGCCGCATCGGCGGAATAAATGCCGAGACCGCACAAAACGATGGCAGACAGCATGACAAAGGACAGAAGCGCTGCTTTCACGGACGTCATCTCTAGTTGAGCTTCCTGCATCTGGGCACGAGGCGGTTACCAATGGGTTGAAACCGAGAATTCGTCTCAAAGTTTCGACGATTTCGCGCTTGTAGGTCGATTCTGTATCGGCGGTGTGTCGCGCGGATCACACAGAAGGTTCATCGCGGTTGCATTGCCGATGCATAGCGCGCGCCTTGTAGGATGGCGTTCGGCCACAAACCAAGGACGAAAGAAGTTGTCCCCGGCAGATTCCCCGCCGCGTGCCAATTATGCAACGGCCGCGCGTTGGCTGGGTTCAGATCGTCGCCACCCAGGCGCGGGCAATGGCCAAGCCCGCGGCATCAGCCTCGGGGCCGTTGAGAGCCATTTCGCTGTCGAGGCGATCGTGCCAGTCGGGATGGCGATCGGCAATCAGCGGCGCGAAGGATGCGCTCCAGTCCCTCACAATCGGCCGGTCGGCCTCGAAATGGAACTGGAAGCCGTAGACGGCGCGGCCGATACGGAACGCCTGGTTCTCAGCAATTTCGCTGCCGGCAAGCCGCACCGCATTTGACGGCAGCGCGAAAGTGTCGTCGTGCCATTCGAAGATGGGGAAATCCTGGGGAAGTGCGCCAAGCACCGGATCGGTTCTGGCGTCCGGCGTCAGCGATACCTTGTGCCAGCCGAATTCCGAGGCGGCGCCGATCTGGTTCTCACCGCCGAAAGTGCGGGCAACCAACTGGCTGCCCAGGCAGATACCGAGAACCGAGCGATCCTTGGCGGCGAAATCGCGGGTCAGTTCGAGCAGCGCCGGGAAATACGGGTAGTCATCGTCGGCCAGCGCATTCTGACCGCCGCCAAGCATCACCATGGCATCGTGTCCGGTCGCGTCGTCCGGCAGCGCATCGCCCTTGTAAGGCCGGCGCAGGTCGAGATCGGCGCCGGCTTCGGCGAGCGCGGCACCAACCTGGCCAAGGCCGGTGTTGTCGTAGTTCTGGACCACCAGCACCCGCATCGCAAAACCCTGCTGACATGAAATGACGCGACGAGCGATATCATGTCGCCCGTATTGCAGCCAAGATGCATATTCGGGAGAGAGCTATGCCACTGCAGAACCGGGTCGATCCGTTCGGCGCCATCCATGCCATATCCGAGCGCGGCCTGTTCACCGGCAATCGCGGCATCATCCACGATCCTGAGACCAAGACGCTGCTGAAAAAGCGTTGGGCCTTGCCGGCCTGGATCATCTGCGTCTGCCAATTCCGCAATGTGCGGCGCGAGCCGATGGGCAGGAACAGGCCGGGCGGCAGGGCCGGCTGGACCGAGTTGTTCTTCCTCGACGAGGTGACGGCGCTGGCCGCCGGGCACCGTCCCTGTTTCTATTGCCGGCGTGAGCGAGCCACGGATTTTGTCGGGCGTTTCGGCAAAGTCTTCGGTGTAAACGAACCGCGCGCGCCAATGGTGGACAAGCGGCTGCACAAGGAGCGGCTGGCTTCCGGCGGCAAGCCACCTGATGTCACCATGGGAGAGCTTGCCGAATTGCCGGACGGAGCGATGATCGCGGATGGCGGCTCGGCCTATGCGCTGCGCGGCGGCAACGCGCTGCCCTGGTCGTTCGCAGGCTATGGCGATGCGGCGGCCTTCGACAGCCTTGCCGGCCGGTCGCTGCGCCTGCTCACACCGGCCACGACCGTTTCGGTGCTGCGGCACGGTTTTGAACCGGTGTGGCATCGTTCCGCCGAGACTTGACGCCAGGCACCGCCTCGCCCATTCCTCGGCGATGCGCGCCAATTACAAGATGCAGCGGCTGTTCGTGCCGGACGACCTCGCGGCGGGCATCGAATTCGATGCCGGCCAGCAGCAGAGCCATTATCTCATGCATGTGCTGCGGCTCGGCGAAGGCGCCGAGATCCTGGTCTTCAACGGCCGCGACGGCGAGTGGTCGGCGGCGATTGCCACCAGGTCGAAAAGGGCGGTGCGGCTGAAGGTGCTGGCCTCGCAGAGACCGCAACCGCCCCTGCCTGACCTGATCTATTGCTTCGCGCCGCTGAAACAGGGCCGGCTCGACTATCTCGTGCAGAAGGCGGTCGAGATGGGGGCCGGCATCCTGCAGCCGGTGATCACCCAGCACACGCAAGTGGCAAAACCCTCCATCGACCGGCTGCGCGCCAATGTCGTCGAGGCGGCCGAGCAATGCGGCATACTGGCGGTGCCGGAAGTGCGCGAGGCCGAGAAATTCGAGCGCCTGCTCTCCGGCTGGGACAAGGAACGCCGGCTTATCTTCTGCGACGAGGATGCCTCGACCAACAACCCGCTGCCGGCATTACAGGCAATACCTGAGAGGAAGCTGGCGCTGCTGGTCGGGCCGGAAGGCGGCTTTTCCGATGACGAACGCAAGATGCTGCGGGCGCTCCCCTTCGTCACTGCCATCCCGCTCGGACCGCGCATCCTGCGCGCTGACACAGCAGCTGTAGCGGCGCTTGCGGTGATGCAGGCGACGGTCGGAGACTGGTAAGAAGCGTAAAGATCAATTCCTGTTGACCTGTGGCTCAGGATTTTTCGCTTGATCGGCTGCTGACATTTCGTCCATTTAGCGCCGGCGGGCTCCGAGAGCCGCAGAGGGGGCCCCATGGCGCGCGACACAACCGATTTCCGGCCAATCGAAGACATCGACGAACTGGTCGAGCATCTGGCCGAAGGCAACAAGCCGCGCGACAAGTGGCGCATCGGGACCGAGCACGAGAAGTTCCCCTTCTATGTCGACGGCAACGCGCCGGTGCCTTATGGCGGCGAGCGCGGCATCCGCGCCATCCTCGAAGGCATGCAGCAAAAGCTCGGCTGGGACCCGATCATCGATGACGGCCGCATCATCGGCCTGGTCGAGCCGACCGGCCAGGGCGCGATCTCGCTCGAGCCGGGCGGCCAGTTCGAGCTGTCGGGCGCGCCGCTGGAAACGATCCACCAGACCTGTCGCGAGGGCAATGCGCATCTGGCGCAGGTACGCGAGATCGCCGAGCCGATGGGCATCCGCTTTCTCGGCCTCGGCGGCAGCGCGAAATGGTCGCTGGCCGAGACGCCGAAAATGCCGAAATCGCGCTACGAAATCATGACCCGCTACATGCCCAAGGTCGGCACCAAGGGTCTCGACATGATGTATCGCACCTGCACCATCCAGGTGAACCTCGACTTCGAAAGCGAAGCCGACATGCGCCGCAAGATGCAGGTGTCGCTGAAGCTGCAGCCACTGTCGACGGCGCTGTTTGCCAACTCGCCCTTCACCGACAGCCGGCCGAACGGACTGCAGAGCTGGCGCGGCGACATCTGGCGCGACACCGACAACCAGCGCTCGGGCCTGCTCGAATTCTGCTTCTCGCCCGAGTTCGGCTTTGCCGACTATGTCGAATGGGCGCTCGACGTGCCGATGTATTTCGTCATCCGCGACGGCCACTATCACGACATGACGCACATCACCTTCCGCCAGTTCATGGCCGGCGTTGCCCGCAATGAAGTACCGGACGGACTGCCCACCATGGGCGACTGGGCGAACCATCTGTCGACCCTGTTCCCTGACGTCAGGCTGAAGCGCTTCCTCGAAATGCGCGGCGCCGATGGCGGGCCGTGGCGCCGCATCTGCGCGCTGCCGGCCTTCTGGGTCGGGCTGCTCTATGACGAGGCCGCGCTCGACGCCGCCGAGGCGCTGACTTCGAGCTGGACCTATGAAGAAACGCTGGCGATGCGCAATGCGGTGCCGGAACAAGGCATTTCCGCGCCGTTCCGCAACACGACGCTGCGTGAGATCGGCCGCGATGTAATGACCATTTCGCGCCTTGGGCTGAAAAATCGCGGCAGGAAGAACCGCGACGGCTATGACGAGACTTCGTTCCTCAACACGCTGGACGAAGTCGTGGCGCGCGGTACCACCAGTGCCGAGGAAATGCTGTCGGCCTACCACACGCGCTGGGGCGGCTCGATCGAGCCGGTGTTCATGGAATATGCGTATTAGCGTCGCGCCTTGAGCAGCGGCAAAAGCCGCTTCAATCGAACATCGAAACGAACTAGGTTCTCCCTGGAGGATTTCCGGGAGGAGAAACCGATGCCTACCTTGTTCGACATATTGGCGCAGGCGCAGAACGGCAACGGCATGCAGGCGCTTGCCCAGCAGTACGGGCTTTCCATGCAGCAGACGCAGGCGGCTGTCGCGGCTCTGCTGCCGGCCTTCTCGCAAGGGTTGCAACGCAACACCGCCGATCCCTATGGGCTAGGCGCCTTCATGACGGCGATGGCGAGCGGCCAGCACGCGAAATATTTCGAGGACGCGACCAGGGCTTTCTCACCGCAAGGCGTCAATGAGGGCAATGGCATTCTGGGTCATCTGTTCGGCTCGAAGGAGCTGTCGCGCGCGGTGGCCAGCCAGGCCGCGCAGGCGACCGGCGTCAGCCAGCAGATCCTGCAGCAGATGCTGCCGGCCATCGCTTCGATGGTGATGGGCGGATTGTTCAAGCAGACGACAAACCAGTTGACCGGGGGTCAGATGCAGGCCGCCGGTGGCTTCGGCGGCGGCAGCAATCCGCTCGGCGAGATCATCGAACAGATGATGCGGCAGGCGGGCGGCGGGGCACAGCCTGCGCCGCCAGCACCCAATCCTTACGGTGAGAACCCGCTGGGCAAAGTGCTGCAGGACATGTTCGGCGGCGGCGCCCAACAGCCGCAAAGCCAGCCGCAACAGGCGCCCAACCCCTATGGCGACAATCCGCTCGGCAAAGTGCTGCAGGACATGTTCGGCGGTGGCGCGGCACAGCAACCGCCGGGCCGGCCGCAGCAACCAGCACAGCCGCAACAGACGCAGAGCCCTTACGGCGACAACCCGCTGGGCAAGATTTTTGAAGAGATGATGCGGCAAGGCGGTGGTGGCGGCTTCGGCCTGCCCGGTGGGCAGCCGGCGCCGCAGCAGCCGCAAGCACCCCAGCCGCGACAGGCACCGCAGGAGCGCCAGGCGCCGCAACCGCAGGCCAATCCGAGCGGCAGGCCACGCAATCCGTTCGACGATATTTTCGGCAAGATGTTCGAGACCGGCGCCCAGCAGCGCGACGACTATCAGAAGGGCGTGGAAACGATCTTCGACCAGTTCAAGCGGGACATGGACCGGCGGTAGTTGGCGGTAGTTGGGCGCTGACCTTCGCGGCTTCGGAGCAAGGAACGAAGCGACGCGGCGCAGACCGCACGATGACGACGGAGCTTTAAAAGAAAAAGCCCGGTCCTGGAGGAGGACCGGGCCAGTGTGCAGGCTGGCCGGCGGGGAACCGGCAGGGAGTGGGGAGCCTGCTATACTCGTTGGTCGCGGCGAGCCTGAGAAAGGTTCACGGCAACCGAAACAATGCGCCCGATATCACGCTATCTGGCGGGCGAGATCTTCGATCGTATCGGCACGATCGCTCGCAATCGCACGCAGCTTCACGGTCGGATCGGCGCCGAACGGCACATCGATGGCGACATGGAGGTCCGCGCGCGTCAGGCCGATATCGGCGAGTTCGGCGTCCGACATCTCGCCGAGGCGATAGAAGGCCCGGCGATTTTTCCAGGCCTGGTAGGCATTGAGAAGGGTGTTGGCCACGCGCGTCGCAACGGCCGGACGCGAGGTGATGCGCGAGGTCTCGGTGGCGAAATCAAACGTGGTCATGTCGGTCTCCTTCAGACTCGAACTGGACAAGACCAGGCGATCGGCGCTGGGGACAGCGGCCGTTCCGGTCTCGATTCACATGCTTTCATGTGGACAATGTGAATTTGCCACGCACCGATTGATTAATCCAACGAATGTTTCTAATCTTTAGCATCAACGCTAGTGATGGATTGGACCGATGAAAGCGCCACTCGATCTCGACCAGTTGCAGACCTTCATCTCGATTGCCGATACCGGCAGCTTTACCCGCGCGGCCGAGGAAGTGCTGCGCACGCAATCGGCGGTGTCGATGCAGATGCGCCGGCTGGAAGAGCGGATCGGCAAGCCGCTGTTCGAAAAGGACGGCCGCACCAACAGGCTGACCGAGGAAGGCGACAAGCTGCTCTCCTACGCGCGCCGCCTGCTCTATCTCAACCGCGAAACGCTGGCCGCCTTCGATGACCAGCGGCTCGAAGGCACCATCCGAATCGGCACCCCCGACGACTATGCCGACCGGTTCCTGCCCGAGATCATGGCGCGCTTCACGCGCTCCAACCCACGCGTCGAGCTGACCGTCATCTGCGAGCCGACACCAGGCTTGGTCGAGCATATCAAGCGCGGCAATCTCGATCTTGCGCTGGTGACGCACAACGACACGCGCGGCCAGTCGGAAGTGGTGCGGCGCGAGCCGCTGCTATGGGTGACCTCGGCCAACCATGCCACGCACGAACAGGAAGTGCTGCCGATGGCCTTCGGCCGGCCGAACTGCATCTGGCGGCGCGCCGCCGTCGATGTGCTCGACCGGCAAAGCCGCGACTATCGCATCCTGTTCACCAGCTTCTCGGCGACCGTCATCACCGCCGCGGTGCTGTCGGGGCTGGCGATCTCGGTGCTGCCGGAATGCGCGCTGCGGCCCGGCATGCGGGTGCTGGGCGAAGCCGACGGTTTTGGCGCCCTGCCCGACTGCCGCATCGGCATCATGCGCGGCCAGACCTCGCGGCCCGAAATCGTCGACGCGCTGGCCCGGCACATCTCGGAAAGCCTCGACAATATTTCCGTGCCGCTCGGCGAAGAAACGGGAAGCTTCGATTTTGCCTCGCTCGCCTTCGCCAAGATGAAGCGGAGCAAGCCGAACCAGATCCTGCCTGGCTGGTAGGAACAATCAGGCCGACGCTGCCGCCTCCGTCGTTGCGTTGGCCGACGACAGGCCGGGTAGCGCCACCAATTGCGCCGGCTCCAGCGGCGGCGACAAGAGGTAGCCCTGCAGCTGCTGGCAGCCCATGGCGACCAGCAGCGCCTTTTGCACCTCGGTCTCTACGCCCTCGGCGGTGACCTCGACCTTGAGCGCGCCGGCGAGATCGATCAGCGCCTTGACGATGGCGCCCGAATTGCCGTCGCCGTCGAGAAGCCGCACGAAGGAGCGGTCGATCTTGAGCTTGTCGATGGCATGGCGGCGCAGATAGCTCAGCGACGAATAGCCGGTGCCGAAATCGTCGAGCACAATGCCGACGCCGGACTGGCGCAAGGCTGCCAGAGCCGCTCTGGTGGTGTCGTTGTTTTCCAGGAGAACGTTTTCGGTGATCTCGAGCTGCAGGCGCTTCGGCGCCAGTCCCGTTTCGGCGAGGATCGAGGCAACCTCTTCGGCAAAGCCGGCGTCGCGCAATTGCAGCGGCGAGACATTGACGGCGAGCCACGGCAGTTTGGTCTTCACGGCGAAGCGGCAGGCTTCCAGCAGGGCCCATGCGCCGAGCTGCCCGATCATGCCGCGTTCCTCGGCGATGGCGATGAACTGCGCCGCCGGCAGTGCGCCATGGACCTCATGCGCCCAGCGGATCAGCGCCTCGGCGCCGACAATGGTCTTGCCATCGCTGGCAAAGACCGGCTGGTAGGCGAGCTTGATACCGGTGCCGCCATTCAGCGCGCTGCGCAGCTCGCTCTCGACCTTGCGCTTGCGCAGCAAAAGGTCGTCCATGTCGCCGGCGAAGACCTGGTAGCGGCCACGGCCGTTCTTCTTGGCTTCGTAGAGCGCGATGTCGGCCTTGCGCAGCAGATCGTCTGCATCGGCATCAGGGCCTGTCGACAAGGCTATGCCGATGCTGGCGCTGATAAAGACCTGATCGTCCATCAGTTTGAACGGCTCCTGCAGTTTCTGCAGCACCCTCTCGGAAATATCCTCTGCGTTCCTGACGTCGCGGACATCGATCAGGATTACCGCGAATTCGTCGCCACCCAGCCTTGCCACCGTGTCGACGTCGCGAACAGCATGGTGAAGCCTGGCCGCCGTCTGGCGCACGAGTTCGTCGCCTGCCGGGTGACCAAGCGTGTCGTTGACATGCTTGAAGCGATCTAGATCGAGATAAAGCAGCGCGACCTTGCTTTCATTGCCGGAGGTAAGCAAGGCACGCCGCAGCCTGTCCTCGAACAGTGCCCGGTTGGGCAGGCCGGTGAGCGTGTCGTGAAAGGCGAGATATTGCGCCTGGGCCTGGCTGGTCTGCAGCGCCGATGACGCACGGCGCAGACGCCGGAGCAGAAAGGCGAGCACGCTCGCCGCAACCAGCGCGGCCAGAGCCAGGGCCGGGCTGGCCTTGCCCACCAGCGTCAGGCCGGGCCGTTCCTGGTCCCAGGCAATATAGCCGAGGATGACACCCTGTTTGTCGATAAGCGGAATGGCAGCCGAGCCAAGCGGCTGAGCCATCGGCAGGAGATGCGCCCCCGCCAGAAGATATTTCTGCGCGATCTTGCCGATCACCGCGTCGTTGATGAACTCTATGGAGACATGCAGATATTCGCTGCCGGATGCCTGGGTGACGCGATCCGAACTCGGCACCAGAGGCATGACGCTGAGTATGGCAGGCTGACCGCCAAGCGAGACCAGATCGTCGGCAACGAATTTTGCGCCGGCCTGGCTTGCGTCCTTGCTCATCATCTGGCGCAACCTGGCGATTGTCGGCCGCAAAGCGGGTTCGTCCTCGCCAAAGACGGCAGGCGACACGACCTTCCCTTCGCGCATGGCGTGGACCGGCCGGTTGGCGTCGTCCAGCACATAGACCCGGTTGTGGCCGTAATACGAGGACATCCAGACGCTGAGATTCTCTGCCATCCAGGTCTGGTTGCCGGCCTTGGCGTTGATAACGGAATCATCCCAGACGGCGACGCTTTCCTGCTCGCGCTTTACCGCGGCGATCTGGTCCTGCAGGCCGTTGGCCAGGAAAACCTTCTGCCGCTCGAGCGAGACCCGGTCGGCCTGCATGGTGGCGTAAAGGCCGAAGCCGACAACGATGGCCAGTGCAAAAACGGCAAGCGTCAGCACCGTCAGGGTGACCTGGAACGTCAACGGGCTGCGTTGTCTGCGGGCGCTCATGCGTCCTCCTTGGCCCAGAGTCAATCAGGACAGGCTTAAGATCAAGTTATGGAATCTTGACGCGGAGCGACAACAGCCGCTCAATCGGCCGATGAGCGACGCAGAATCCGAATCACGAACCAATGCCACCGAATACACGGTGAGCGAGATTTCCGGCGCGCTGAAGCGCACGGTCGAGGATGTCTTCGGCCATGTGCGGGTGCGCGGCGAAATTTCCGGCTATCGCGGGCCGCACTCTTCCGGCCATGCCTATTTCACCCTGAAGGACGACCGCGCGCGGCTCGATGCCGTGGTCTGGAAAGGCACGATGAGCCGGCTGAAATTCCGTCCCGAAGAGGGGATGGAGGTGATCGCCACCGGCAAACTCACCACCTATCCCGGCAAATCCAACTACCAGATCGTCATCGACAATCTAGAACCCGCCGGCGCCGGGGCGCTGATGGCGCTTTTGGAAGAGCGCAAGCGGCGACTGCAGGCCGAAGGACTTTTCGATGCCGGCCGCAAGCGGCGGCTGCCGTTCATGCCGCGCACCATCGGCGTCGTCACCTCGCCGACCGGATCGGTGATCCGTGACATCATCCATCGCATCAAGGACCGCTTTCCGCTGCATGTGCTGGTCTGGCCGGTAAGAGTGCAGGGCGAGACGGCGGGGGCGGAAGTGACGGCGGCCGTCAACGGCTTCAACGCGCTGGCCTGGGATGGAGCGATCGTGCCGCCCGACCTTCTGATCGTGGCGCGCGGCGGCGGCAGCCTCGAGGACCTCTGGGGGTTCAACGATGAAGGACTGGCGCGCGCCGTCGCCGCCTCGCGCATCCCGGTGATTTCGGCCGTCGGGCACGAGACCGACTGGACCTTGATCGATCTCGTCGCCGACATGCGGGCACCCACGCCGACAGGTGCGGCGGAGATCGCGGTGCCGGTGAAAGCGGACCTCGAAGCGACACTAGCCAGTCTTGGCGCACGGCTCAAAGCAGCCACCTTGCGCAATTTCGAACGCAAGCGGCAGGCCTCGCGTGCGGCCGCCCGCGCGCTGCCCTCGCCCGACCAGTTGCTGGCGCTGCCGCGACGGCGGCTGGACGAGGCGGCCAGCCGGCTTAGCCGGGGGCTGATGGTCTCCACCGAAAGAAAGCAAGCTCGGTTCTTCGCCGTGAAGCTCACTCCGGCAACGCTGTCGCGGCGAATTGCCGAGGCGCGACGCACCAACGACCGCAACCTTTTGCGCGCCCAGGGGGCGCTGCGCGCATTGGCGAGAGCCCGGCGCGCGGAGTTGAATCGTGCGGCGGATCAGTTGCCAAAATGTGCGAAAGCATCCCTGCAACGGCACAGGCAGCAACTGGCTTTGCTGCAAGGCCGCATTACGATCGAGCCAACGGCACGGCGGCAAACCGTGCAGAGGGATCTTCTGACAGCTTTGACGAGACGAGGCACGCAAGCGGTACTGCTCAGGCTGGAGCGACTGCGCGGCCGCATCGTCCAATCCGAGAGGCTGATGGCAACGCTGTCGCACAAGGCTGTGCTGGCCCGCGGCTTCGCGCTGGTCAAGGATGCCGGCGGCGCGGTGATCAAACTGGCAGTTGATGTGGCGCCGGGCGCTGGCCTGCAGCTGGAGTTCGCCGACGGCATCGTAAATGCAGTCGCGACCGGCGACGCCGAGCGGGTGCAGGCCGTTGCCAAACCAGCGGCCACGCCGCCCGCCAGCAAACCCGCCGCAAAGCCGACGGCCAGCAAACCGAAAGAGCCGGGCAATCAGGGCTCGCTTTTTTAGAGGACCGCATGACCGGACATGACCCGCATCTTCAAACGCCGGCGGGCAAGCCGCGCGCGCGTGCTTTCGGCATTACCTTCGAGGGCACGCCGGGCGGCTTCAACGCCATCACCGATGTGCCCGGCGTATCGGTCGGCTATGCGACGCTGATTTCCGGCGAGGGTCTGCTCGAGGTTGGCACGGGGCCGGTGCGCACCGGCGTCACCGCCATCCTGCCGCGGCCGTCGGCTGAGCTCGCCACGCCGGTGTTTGCCGGTGTCTTCAGCCAGAACGGCAATGGCGAGTTGACGGGGTCGCACATTATCGAGGAAGTCGGCGCCTTCAACCTGCCGGTCACCATCACCAACACGCATTCCTGCGGCGTTACCCGCGACGGCACGCTGCGCTGGATGCAACGCGTGCTGCCGGCGGCGCTCGACAGCGGCTGGGGCCTGCCGGTTGCGGCGGAGACCTATGATGGTTTCCTCAACGACATCAACGGTCATCACGTCGGCTTCGAAGATGTCGAAGCCGCGCTCGACGGTGCCGCCGGTGGAGCGATCGAGGAAGGCAGTGTCGGCGGCGGCACCGGCATGATTGCCTTTGGCTTCAAGGCCGGCTCGGGCACGGCATCGCGCATCGTCGAGTGGCAGGGCATCAGGCATACGGTCGGCGTATTCGTGCAGGCGAATTTCGGCAAGCGGCGCAATTTCACACTGCGCGGCGCCCGCGTCGGGCCCGATCTGGTAGAGCCGGCGATGCGCGAAGGCACGCCGCGTGCCGAAAAGGGCTCGATCATCGCCATCGTCGCCACCGATGCGCCATTTCTGCCGCACCAGATGAAGCGGCTGGCAAAGCGCGTGCCGCTCGGCATCGCCATGACAGGCGGCTTCGGCTACCACAGTTCGGGCGACATTTTTCTGGCCTTCACCACCGCCAATCCGCAAGCAGCACTTGCACCGTCGGGACGAACCGCAAACGCCGCTTACATCCCGGACGTCGATATCGATCCGTTCTTCGATGCGGTGGCGCAAGGCGTAGAGGAGGCGATCCTCAATGCAATGGTCGCCAATGAGGATATGAGCGGACGCGACGGCAATTTCGTGCCGGCGCTGCCGAAGGCCTGGCTGAAAGATCGATTTGGATAGAGGACAAGGCCTGGCGGGCCTGTTGCGTCACGGCTTGGCCGCGTTGCTCTGGTCGGCCTCGGCCGCCTCTTCGAGCCGCGATGCGATCAGTTCCTGGATGTCGCCGACTTCTTCCTGGATATCTTCCAGCGGAATGCCGACCTCAGCGGCCTTGGCCGCGCACTCCTTGGCGAGGGTCTCGGCCTGCTTCTCGATCTTTACCGGCGAGTGCTGGCAGTGGACCTTTTCACCGATCCATCCGCGCAAGAACTCGATCGCATGTTCACTCATACTGCTTTTCCCTGGCGGCTATGCCGGTTGGTAACCGTAAACGTCCGCACCCGGTAAAGGATGCATGCTGCCATTCGAACCGAGTCGGCTTCGCCCGGCAAGTTGATCTTGTCGGAGGTCCGAAGAGCCGAATGAAGGGAAGGGTTCAATGAGCACGTTCTGATTGTTTGATAGAGTGGTACGTTGGCCGGGATCGGCTTCGGCTCTATGCTATTGTTCTTACGATCTTTTCCTGCTGTCGACGGCCGATTTGTATCACAATAGGGATCACAACGCGTAACACATTTTCTGCTGCTTCGTGGTACACCGCCACAGCTACACGGTCGAAGCCGCCGCTATATAGTGACATCATTATGCGATGTCGACTCTATCAGCCATCCTGCTTCTTTCCGCCGCGCTGTGTCAAACGTCATCCCCGTCCAGTATGGAGATCGGATGGCCCCGGAGGGCGTATGAAGATGTTGATTTATTGCGTTTCGTGGGCCAAAATCAGAAAGCTCTCGTCAGCGTCACCCCGCTCGACTGCCTCCGCCACACTCAGCGCCTCCGACGTCGATTCCTTGCACGTAAGGCGCGGGCCGGATGAACGACAACATTGGCGCTTTGGCAGCGCGCTCCTGCTAAGGACGATGTCTCGATGCAACAAGCTCTGCCTTTCGCTGCGCCGTCTCCAGACCGATTGAGATGAAGGCGCGCGCATGCCGGGCCAATTCCATATTGTCGGACCACAGATTGCGCCAGATCGCCGTCTTCCGTGACAGGTTCTCGTCGACGATCTTCGACGAGAAGGATTCAAAGCTGAGGTCGTCCCTATAGCCGATCGCGGTCAGCGCATCGAAGATGGCGGCAAAGTCGATATTGCCGGTGCCGAGGAAACCGCGATGGCTCTCGCCGATATGGACATAACCGATCTTGTCAGCGGCATGGCGGATAGCCAGTCCGACATCGGCCTCCTCGATGTTCATGTGGAAGGTATCGAGATGCAGGAAGATGTTGTCGGAGCCGGTGTCCGCGATGAAGGCCAGGCCTTGTGAAGCGGTGTTGAGAAGATTGCTTTCGAAGCGATTGACGATCTCCAGATTGAGCGTGACGCCGGCGGCCTTGGCCGTCTCCGCAACCTTCGCAAGTGTACCCGCGCTGCGGTTCCACTGATCGCGCGTCGGCGCCTGCGTCTGCAAGCCGTGGCTGGTACTGAGGATGCCGCCAATCTTCTGGCCGCCGAGATCGCGGGTGAGCGCGATCGTCTCGTTGAGGATCTCGACGCCGCGCGCGGCAACCGCCTTGTCGGCACTCGAAATGTCGCCGTCGGCCGGCAGGCCGATGCTGATCGCCACGCCAAGCTTGAGGTCGGCGATGCGCCTGGCCAGCCCGCCAACGTCGACATTGGCGGGGTCAAGATAGGAGAACTCGATCAGGTCGAAACCGGCCTCCTTGGTGTTGGCCAGCGTCCGTTCGAGGTCGCCTTGCGCCGAACTCGCCGACCAGACGAAGGAATGAATACCGATGCGCGACATGATCGTCTCCCGTTTCTGGAATTGAGTTGCGGCCGGGTTGCCCCGGCCGCATCGGCCTTGGGAGGCTTAGCGGGCTGCGGTCCAGCCCTTGTAGTCTTTCAGGTTCTCGGCCGTGATCAGCTTCGGGTCGAGCAGCACGGTCGGCTCCGCCGGCTTCTTGCCGGCAAGCAGCTCAGCCGCCATCGTCAGCGACTGGCCAGCCATCACGTAGGGATCCTGCGAAGCCGAGGCCTTGATCATCGAGGTGCCGGAAGCGAGTTCCTTCTCGATATCGGGAGCGCCATCCACTGCGGTGAAGATGAACTCCGAGCGATTGAGCTGCTTGGCCGCAAGCTGGGCGCCGATCGCCGTCGGATCGTTGATGGCAAACACCGCATCGATCTTGTCGAAGCGGGTGAGCAGCGACTGGAAGACCTTCAGGCCGCCGTCGCGCGAGCCTTCGGCATTCTGGTCGTCGGAGAGGATCTTGATGTCGGGGTGTTTTGCAAGGACGTCTTTGCAGCCCTTCACCCGCTCCAGGATCGACGACGACGCCGGGCCGTTGAGGATAACGTAGTCGCCCTTGCCGCCGGTGTGGTCGACCAGATACTGGCAGGCCTCTTCGCCGGCCTTGACGTTGTTGGTCATCACGGTGACGTCGGCGCCTGGCGCCGAGACGTCGAAGGCGGCAACGACGATGCCCGCTGCTTGCGCCTTCTTCACCGCCGGGCCGATCGCCTTGGCATCGACCGCATTGAGCATGATCACGTCGACCCCGGCGGCGATGAAGGAATCGACCTGAGAGACCTGCTTGTTGAGGTCGTAGTCGGCCGACACTGAGGTTACCTCGACCTTTGGGTTGATCTTCTTGGCTGCGTCCTCGATGCCCTTGATGGTGGCGACGAAGAAGGGGTTGCCGAGCAGGCCGACCGAGATGCCGACCTTGTTGAGGTCCTTGGCCGATGCGGGCGCGATGGCGGCGGCCGCGAGTGCGACGCCGCAGAGCAGTTTAGCGATGGTCTTCATTGCTTTCCTCCAATTGCCCCGCGCCTCTCACGGTGCGTTACACAAACCGGTCGTTTACGCCGGCGACCAAGGTCAATCACGTTCTCGCTCCTGCCTGGAGCCTGTAGCGGTCGAGGGCGACTGCCACGATGATGACCAATCCCTTGATGATGTACTGCCAGATGTCCGAGACACCGGCCAAGATGAGCCCGTTGGATAGCACCGCTATGATCAGGCCACCGATCAGCGTACCCCAGATCGAGCCGACGCCGCCGACGAAGCTGGTGCCGCCGAGAATGACCGCGGCAATGGCGTCGAGTTCGTAAGACTGCCCAAGCTGCAGCCCGTTGGCCGCATAGAGCCGGGCCGCTGACATGGCGCCGCCAAGGCCGGCCAGCAGGCCGGAAACGCCATAGACAAAGAGCAGCACCAGCGGCACCTTGATGCCGGTCAGCCGCGCCGCTTCGGCATTGCCGCCAACGGCATAGATCCAGGTGCCGAGCACGGTGCGCTTGAGCACCAGCCAGGACAGCACCACGATCGACAAGGCGATGATGACCAGCCACGGAATGCCGAACAGCGAACCGTTGCCGATGAAGTCGAACGGCAGGTCCGAGTTGAACACCGTGGTGTCCTGGCCGAGCAGGCGGGCGACGCCGCGCACAGCGGTCAGCGACCCCAGCGTGACGATGAAGGGCGGCAGTCTGATATAGGCGATCAGCAGCCCGTTGATGACGCCGAAGCCGAGGCCGACGAGAATGGCCGCCGGCACGCCCAGCAGTCCCCAATCGGGCACCAGCGACACCATCACCGCCACCATCGCCGAGGCGGCAAGTATCGAGCCGACGGACAGGTCGATCCCGCCGGTCAGGATGACGAAGGTCATGCCCGCTGCCAGCACGATGTTGATCGACGATTGCTGCATGACGATCAGCAAATTGGTCTGGGTGAAGAAGCGCGCGTTCATCAACTGGAAGCCGACCGCCAGCAGGATCAGGATCGGCAGCATGCCAAGGGCGGCGAAGGCGGTGCGCAACCGCCGGCTCCTGCCGACAACCTGGCCACTGATCTCGGTCGCCTTGTCGGTCATCCCTTGGCCGCTCCCGTTGCAAGTTCCATGATTGCTTCCTGGCGCAGCGGCTGGTCTTTGGACGCCGTAACCTCGCCGGCAATCGTGCCGTCGCGCATTACCAGCACGCGGTCGGCAACGCCGATCACCTCCGGCAGTTCGCTGGAGATCATCAGGATGGCGATGCCCTTTTTGGCGAGATTGTCGATCAGCCGGTAGATTTCCGACTTCGCTCCGACATCGACGCCGCGCGTCGGTTCATCCAGGATGACCACTTGCGGCTCGGTCTCGAGCAGGCGGGCAAGCAACACTTTCTGCTGGTTGCCGCCCGACAGCGAACCGGCATTGGCCTGTACCGACCTGGTGCGGATGGAGAGATCCGAAACGGCAGTGGCAGCACGTCTCTCGGCGGCTTTGAAATCGCGCAAGCCGCCGGGCCGCGCATCCCTGGCCAGCACGCCCATGCTGATGTTGTCGGAGATCGACATGTCGAGAAAGAGGCCGAGCTCCTTGCGGTCTTCGGTGAGATAGGCGATGCCGGCATTCAGTGCCTCGCTTGGCGAGCCGATGGTTACGGGCTTGCCGTCGAGTTCCAGCGTGCCGGCGATGCGTCTGTCGGCACCGAAGATCAGTCGCGCGAGTTCGGTGCGGCCCGAGCCGACAAGGCCAGCCAGAGCCAGCACCTCGCCCTTGTACAGTTCGAAGGAGCAGTTCTTCAGGAGATTGCCGTCCGCCATGCCGCGCACCGACAAGGCGACCGCGCGCTTGTTGTCCGGCGGGCGATGATCCTTCCTGTAAAAAGCGGACAGGTCGCGGCCAACCATCATCGAGACGAGGCGCGAGGCGTTCAGCTCGGCACGCTCGAGTGTGCCGACATAGCCGCTGTCGCGCAGCACGCTGACACGGTCGGCCAACTGGTAGACCTCTTCCATGCGGTGGCTGATGTAGATGATGGCGATGCCTTGCGACTTCAGCGTCGCGATGACCTCGAAGAGACGGTCGGTCTCGCGCGAGGTCAGCGAGGTGGTTGGCTCGTCCATGACGATGATGCGCGCGCTGGTCGAAAGCGCGCGGGCGATTTCGACCAGCTGACGCTCGCCGAGCGACAGGCTGGAAACCTGAGCCCGTGCGGAGAAGGACACGCCGAGACGCTTGATGATCTCATTGCTGCGCCGGTAGCATTGGTCGCGGTCGACGATGCCGAAACGCCTCGGCTCATTGCCGAGGAAGATGTTCTGCGCGACCGTCAGGTTGGGCGCCAGCGACAGTTCCTGGTAGATAACCGCAATGCCGTGAGCCCGCGCCTTGATCGGGTCGCCGGTGGCGACCGGCACGCCGTCAATCAGTATCTCGCCGCCGGCATCAGGCCGATAGGCGCCGGACAGCACCTTCATCAAAGTCGACTTGCCGGCACCGTTTTCACCCATCAGCGCATGGACTTCGCCCGCATGGACGGTCAGCGACACGTCCTGCAAGGCGCGGACTGGCCCGAACGTCTTCGAGATGTGCCGCATTTCCAGCACTGGCCGGCGCGTGACTTCGGCCTGAGCAGCGACGATCACCGTGCGCCTCCCGCTGCCGCGCGGGGGATGCCCTGCTCGCCGATGAGGCCACGCCATGTGTCGCGATATCGGGCAAGTCCGGTGAAGCTTGCGGCACGCACGGGCTCCGGCACTTCCGCGGCAAATTCGCGGCCGACGGTCTCGAAGGCCAGCGCCGCCGCCCCGGTGGCGCTGCCCTCCAGTGTGGCCCCTTGCAGGAAGGCCTGGCTGGGACGCAGTTGCGCCACTAGCCCGGCGAGCAGGCCGCCAGCGTTCAGTCCGCCATCGACGATCACGGTGTTGTCCGAATGGATCTGGTCGAGGCAGAGGTCGACCATCAGCGCGACGTAGAGCAGCGCCACGGCTGCGCGTTCCTCGGCGCTTGGCATGCGGCCGACCAATTTGCCGGCGCGGCCGGGCATTGGTCCGCCCGGCGCGAAGCTCGGCAGCGCCATGCTGCCGGCGTTGATCACCCGCTGCACTGCCGCCGGCGCGATCGCGCCTTGCCAGCCGTCGCTGATCGTGGCGAATTCGCGCCCGCCCATGAAGCGGATGGTCGGCACAGGGCCGCCGTCGATATCGACATTGACCAGCATGTCGCGCTGGCCATCGAGCGCGTCGAGCAGGCAATCCGGATTAAGCACGACGACCCAGGTGCCGGTCGAGACGACGGTGACCGGGCCAAGCTCCTGCCGGCGATAGGCATGGAGCGCGGCATTGCTGTCATGGACACCATTGTGGATGGCGATCCGCCGCTTCGTGTCGCCGAGGCGTTGCTCGCCGACAACCGAGCCCGCCCGCTCGAAAGCGGGCATCCGGTCGCGCCAGCCCTCAATATCGACCAGCGAACTGAAGTCGCGCTTGCGCGGCGCCCATAAATGCGAGTGGCAGCCGAGATAGGACACTTCCGAGACCGCCCGGCCGCCAAACCGCCAGCTCCAGTATTGTGGATAGCCGAGGATCGATTTCGCGGCAGTGAATGCACCGGGTTGCACCGCCTGTAGCCACAGCATGTGGCGACCGTAGTTGAAGCCGAGCGGCAATCGCGGCGAGAAGGTCTCGGTGAAATCCGGAACGAGGCGATCTATTTGCGCGGCAATATCAGCCGGCGGCTCTTGCTCGTAGTCGAGTATCGGATGCGTCAGCGCCGCCTCGTCGACCAGGGCAAAGGTGCAGCCATGGCCCGACACCATCACGCCCTCCACGCCATGGACGTCGGTGGCCTCGCTTACGGCGCGAACCGCCCAATTGTGAAGTGCTGCCTCATCAAGCACGCTGAAGCCATCTTTGCGCATCCAGTTCGGCCGGGTCCGGCGCTCGTCGACGATGCGCCCGTCCTGAGCGAAGACGAACAGCTTCGAATTGGTCTTGCCGAAATCGAGGACGGCCATCTTCACTGGATGGCTCCCGAAGCCGAAGCGATGCGCACCATGACGCCCGCGTCTTCCAGCATGCGCGCGTCAACGTCGGACAGGCCGTCATCGGTCACCAGCGTGCCGATGCGCGACAAGGGCAGCGCGATGTTACGGGCGTGGATCGACAGTTTGCGGCTGTCGGCCAGCACCACGATCTGGTCGGCACACAGGCTGAGATCGGCGATGGAGCGGACCAGCAGCGGGTGCGATTCCAGCACGCCCTCCTGGCCAAGGCCTTGGGCGCCGAGAAAGAACTTCGATGCGTAGAACGGCTCCGCCTGGGTCGGTGAATGGATGATGCCCGGCTCACGATGCAGATCGCCGCCGGCAACGGTCAGGCTGCAATGGCCGTGGTCGCTCAGATAGGCTGCGAGCGGCATCGAATTGGTATAGAGACGGATGCTGCGCTCAGCCAGCTTGACCCCGAGGTGGAAGCAGGTCGAACCGCCATGCACGATGACCGCATCGCCGTCGCGCACCATCGTGGCCGCGAGAGCGGCGATCTGCCGCTTGGCCTCGACCGCGAGGTCGCGGTTCTCGTCATAGGGTCTGGCATAGGCAACACCCGCCTGTGAAGCGCCGTCGAGCGCCGAGATGCCGCCATAGACCTTCCGTGCTTCACCGGCCTCGTCGATCTTGTCGATGTCGCGCCGCACCGTCGCCGCCGACACGCCGAGCTGCTCCTGCAGTTCGCGCACCGACGCGAAGGGACGATCCCGCAGCAACTCGACGATCTGACGCTGGCGGCCGGAGTCGCTCAATCGTTTTTCCTCCCAGGAGCCGTTTTTGCCACGGCATTTGACGCAACTTACTCAACATCTTTCCGATTGCAAGAACCTTTGATGACATTAGATCACTATTGACGTAAGTCGCTCGCATCTGCGATACACATCAACATCCCACGACGGGTATCCGAAGCTGCGATGCTGGCGGAGCTGATAGAGGAAATGCGCCATGGCGACCTATGCGGATGCGCAGGAAATGGCTGCCTTGCGGGCGCTTTCGGCCAGCATCGGGCGCAATCCAAACCTGACCCAGGCCGCCGGCGGCAACACCTCGCTGAAAGCCGGCGACACGCTGTGGATCAAGGCTTCCGGCACATGGCTGAAGGATGCGCTCTCCGAAGACATCATGGTCCCGGTGGCGATGGCGCCGCTGCTCAGGGCTGTCGAACAGCGCGACAGCGCCGCCGACCAGCCGCAGATCTTCGCCATCGAGACGCTCAACGCCCGGCGCCTGCGCCCTTCGATTGAAACCACCGTTCACGCTTTGATGCCGCAGCGCGTCGTCCTGCATGTCCATTGCGTCGAGACCATTTCGCTGGCGGTACAGGCCGATTGCGAGGTGGAAGCCGCCAGACGCCTTGATGGTCTCAAATGGGCGTATGTTCCTTATTTCCGGCCAGGCCTGCCGCTTGCCCAGGGTATTGCCGAGCGGCTTCGGGCTGGGGTCGACGTGCTGATCCTTGCCAATCACGGACTGGTCGTCGCGGCCGATACCGTCGCCGAGGCCGAAGTGCTGCTGCGCCGCGTCACGCTGCTTCTGGCGCGGCCGGCGCGCCAAGTGGCGGAACCGGATGTTGCGGGATTGGCGGCGCTGGCCGGGAAAACCGGTTACAGGCTGCCGGCGGAAATCGAGGCGCACGCGGTCGCCATCGATCCCGAAAGCCGCCGCATGGCGTCCGGGGGCAGCCTCTACCCCGATCACGTCATCTTTCTGGGTCGGGGGTCGGTGGTGGCAAAGCCCGGTGAGGATGTGCCGCGCGTCATCGAGCGGTGCGGTACAAAGCCCGTGGCGATCCTGTTTCCCGGGCTGGGCGTGCTGATGCGCGGCGATGCCAGTGCGGGCGCCGACGCCATGCAACGCTGCCTTGCCGACGTGACGGCACGCATCGACATTGCAGCGCGGCTGAACTACCTCACCGCCGCCGAGAACGATGAACTGGTCAACTGGGACGCCGAGAAGTATCGCCAGAAACTCAATGCCGCCAGCCGCTGACACGCCGCTTGCCATAGGCATCGACATCGGCACGTCCGGCGCGCGCGCGGTCGCCATGCGTCCGGATTTTTCCATTGCCGCGCGTTCCGCCGTTTCGCTCGAGTTGTTTGGCCGGAATGCCCGCGACCCTGCAGTGTGGTGGTCAGCGGTCGGCGCAGCGCTGGCGGAACTGCTTTCGGGCATCGACCGAACAGCGGTCCGGTCGATCGCTGTTGACGGCACTTCAGGTACGTTGCTGCCGGTCGACGGCGCCGGGCGGCCGCTGGCCGAGCCGCTGATGTACAACGATACGGTCGCCGACAACGCCATTCTGGTCGCGATCGCTCGCGAAGCCCCAGCGACCAGTGCCGCACTTGGGGCGACGTCCGGTCTCGCCAAGGCGCTCTGGTTCCAGCGCACGCCCGGTGTTGCCGCGGTGCTGCATCAGGCGGACTGGATCGCGGGACAATTCTCCGGTCGCTTCGATGTCAGCGACGAGAACAATGCCTTGAAAACCGGTTACGACATCACGGCCCGCTGCTGGCCGGACTGGATTGCGGCCACCGAAATGCGCATGGAGTTGCTGCCCGGTATCGCCAGGCCGGGCGATGTCGTCGGCAAGCTCACCGCGGATGCCGCGGATATGTTCGGCTTACCGCGCGAAATCGCCGTCGTCGCCGGAACGACCGATGGCTGCGCCTCGTTCCTGGCGACAGGTGCCGCGGCAATAGGCGACGGCGTCACCGCGCTGGGGTCGTCGTTGACCGTCAAGATCCTGTCCGACCGGCCTATCTCGGCGCCACGCTTCGGCATCTACAGCCATCGGCTTGGAGATGTCTGGCTGGCGGGCGGCGCATCGAACTCCGGCGGCAAGGTGCTGACACAGCATTTCCCTCTGGCGCGCATCGTCGAGCTGAGCATGGCGATCGACCCGATGACCGAGACCGGCCTCGACTACTATCCTCTTGCCACTGCAGGCGAACGCTTTCCGATCGCCGATCCAGCACTGCCGCCGCGTCTTGTGCCGCGACCGGTGGAGGACGCCGACTATCTGAAAGCCATGTTGGAGGGTATCGCCGCGATCGAGGCGCTCGGCTATGACAGGCTCGCAGAGCTCGGCGCGCCGCGGCTGACGTCGGTCAGAAGCGTCGGCGGCGGTGCGGCGAATGCCGCCTGGACGGCGATCCGGCAGCGCAGACTTGGTGTTGATTTCCTGCCGGCGCTTTCGCACGAAGCCGCCGCCGGCACGGCGCGGCTGGCGCTGATGGGCGCAAGCCTGGCGGGGCTTCTATGAGCGCGAAAACAGTCGAACACCTCAACGGAATCAGTCACCTGGCCGAGCGCTATGATGTTTTCCTGCTCGATCAGTTCGGCGTGCTGCATGACGGCGCCAGCCCCTATCCAGGGGCGGTGGAAGCACTATCGACGCTGAAGCGCGCCGGCAAGACCATTGTGCTGATCTCGAACTCCGGCAAGCGGGCGGGGCCCAACGAGAGCCGGCTGCTAAAGCTCGGCTTCGAACCGGGAAGCTGGGACCATTTTGTTTCTTCCGGCGAGGTCGCGTGGGAGTTCTTCCACGACATGGGGATATCCGGAAGGCTACTTCCAAACACGAAATGCCTGTTGATAAGCCGCGACGATGACCGCTCGGCGATCGAAGGTCTGCCGTTCGCATTGACTAAGGACGGTGACGATGCCGGGCTGGTGCTGATTTCGGCCAGCGAGGGCGACCGCTACGATCTTGAGCACTATCGCCGGCTTCTTGCGCCGGCTGCGGTGCGGCAGGTGCCATGCTTCTGCACCAACCCTGACAAGATCATGCTGACGGCAGTGGGGCCGCGCTTCGGCGCCGGCCGGCTGGCGGATCTCTACGAGGACCTCGGTGGTAGCGTCACGCGTATCGGCAAGCCTTACCCCACTATATTCGGCGCTGCGCTAGCGGTGGCAGGCAATCCAGACCGCAGCACTGTGGTCTGCGTCGGCGACAGCGTCGAACACGACATCGCCGGCGGACTTGCTGCCGGCGTGGCCACGGTGCTGGTTCTGTCAGGAATATTGGCGGACACACCTGACCTGTTCGACCTGTTCGACACGATGGACGCCTACCCGGATTACACCATGGATGGCTTCAGGTTTCGCTGATTTGATTAACCCGGCAGCGCTCGCGCCCGAATCCGGCCTCAACGCCTCGTGGCCACGAGCATTGGCCGGCTGGCTCAAGACTGCCGAACAGCGCGGATCCAGTCGAGCCGCGCGGCTGGAATGAGGCCGTAATTGTAGAAATTGACGCCGTCCACACCGGGCGCCAGCGCCGGCTTCACCTTGGCCGCGAGGATGTCGGGGCGGGCCATTTCCGGATAGAACAGCCGGTAGCCGGCGCCGAGGAATTTGTCCGCGCCCAGTGCCGCACGGCCGGCCGCCATCAGGCTGGCGACATCGCCGGCCTGCATGTCGTAGGCGCACAGGATCGCCCCGTCGCAGACCTTGCCCAGCGCTGCCAGATCGCAACCGCCAAGCCAGCCGTCTTTCAGATCGATAATGACGACCCGCGTCGTGGGATCGGCTACCTCGCGCAGTTCGGCGACCAGGCTGGTCACTGGCTCGAATCGCCACAAGAGATAGGCATGGAACTCCGGCCACGGCGCAAAGGCGTCGAGGCCGCAGGCGGGGAAATCGGGAAAGCGCCGCTCAGGCACCGCACGCTCGCAGGTCTCGACGATCCACTGCCTGGTGAGCTTGCGCGCCGCCTCGGCATCGATGCCGGCTTTTGCCGCACGGGCGACGCAGGACGGACAGAAGCACAGAGACAAAAGAAAATCGTCTTCCGGCGTCAGCCCGACACCGTCCTTCTCGTGATGGTATTCATGGGCAAAGCCCATGAAGGACGGGCTTTCAAGTTCTATCCGGTCCGGCCGATAGCTGTGCGAGATGTCGGCGATCAGCGCGCGGACATAGGCGCGCGCATCGGGATGGGACGGGCAGAGATTGTAGTAGTTGGCATCGCCGAAGGCGTTGCGGGTGACGGCCTGCGGATGCAGCATGCCCAGGCGGGTGTTGTGCAGGCAGACCGTCCAGCACGAAACGCCTAGCCCGCCCGCGTCGCGACGGCGGATGAGCTGACCGAGCACGTCGCCGCCCTCGGTGATCACGTCAGCCACCTTGGGTTGGATGGCTAGACTTCCCCAGCGCGCAGCGGTCGGCTTGAAATAGATGGTGCCGTCCTCAGGGAAATAGGCCTTGCGGCGCGGACTGCGCGGCTGCAGGAAGCGCCCGGCATGATAGGATGTCGCCAGGCTGATCATGTTGAGCCCGGCGCGCCCGACAAGATCACGTTCGACCGTCTCCAGGCCGAGATCCTGGATGTCCCAGGGATAGGTCCACATGGACAGTTGCTGCATGGAATATCCTCTGCCTTTGGCTCAGCCGTCGACCGGCTCTGCGACTTGCATTAGGCAGTCGCCCGCCTCACACATCGTGTGCAGCCGGCGCGACAGCACCAAGCCGCTTTCGGCGAAATGTAGGGCCTCCTCGGCAAGATCGAGCCGCTCGAGATCGTGGTACCAGCCGGCCAATTGTCCTGAAGTGACACTGTCGCCGAGCCTGGCGGCGGGCTCGAACCAGCCGCGGCGGGTGGCATAGAGGCCCTGGCTGTGCCTGGACAGGGACAGCAGCCTTGTCGGCGCCGAAGGCTTTTCGCCAGCGCCAAGAACCGGCGCGCCGACCACACCCATTGCTATCATCAGACGGTCGAGTGCGCGGGCCGTGATCGCCATCGAATCGACCGTTGCGGTGCCACCGCCGCCGAACTCACCGCTGACGCCGACGGCGCCGGCGCGGCGCGCTGCGCCCATCGAGGTTGGCGAGGCCTGGCCGTTGTCAGCGATAAAGCCGTAGGGCATGCCGAGCGTGCGCATCAGCTCGACGCCGCGCCGGTGGCGCTCGGGATCGGCGTTGCGTTCGACCAGCGCGGTCGGCAGATGCTCCATCGACGTGCCGCCCGAATGGATATCGAAGACGACGTCGTGACGGGGGAACAGCTCCGTCTCAAGGAAATTGGCGAGCCGGCTTGTCGGCGTTCCCGAGGGGTCGCCGGGAAAGGCCCGGTTGAGATTGCCGCCGTCGAGTGGCGAGCAGCGCTTGGAGGCCATCACCGCAGGGGCGTTGGCCATCGGCATGATGGTGATGCGGCCCTTGATCCGCTTCGGATCGAGCCGGCGCGCCAGTTTTGCCAGCGACAGCTCGCCCTCGTATTCGTCGCCGTGATTGCCGGCCATCAAAAGCAGTGACGGGCCGTCGCCATTGCGGATGAGGCAGATCGGCACCTTGACCTGAAAGTAGGGCGAGCGATCGATCGAGAACGGAATGCTTAGATGGCTGAGCGTCTTGCCGTCGCGGTCGAAATCGAGCGTGTGGGCGAGGCCGGTGTGCATGGTCAGACCGCCGCGACCGCGGTGATTTCGATGCGCAGATCAGGGTCGGCAAGCCGCGCCTCGACGCAGGCCCGCGCCGGCAGGCGGGCAGGATCGATCCAGGCATCGTAGATGCTGTTCATGGCCTCGAAATCACCGATCTGCGGCAGGAAGATGTTGACCGCCACCAACTTCGACTTGCTGCTGCCGGCCTCGACCAGCAGCGCCTCGACTTTGGCAAGCACGTCGCTGGTCTGGCCTTCGATGCCGGCCTTGCGATCGTTGGCCACCTGGCCGGCTATGTGAACGAGGCCGCCATAGACGACTGCCTGCGACATGCGCGAGCCGGACTGAAAATACTTGATCATATCGGATCCTTTCGAGGTTCTCTTTTTCGGGGATCTGGTCAGCCGAACCAGGTGGGGAAAGCGTGGCGGACGTGGCCGGTCGCGTCGACCCCGAAGATCACACGATAACGGTCGAGGCAGGTGCAGGGGTGCGAGATGCCGAATTCGATGACGTCGCCGACGGCGATGTCGTCGCTCGGCGCAATCGACAGGAAGGCATGCTGGTCGTTGAGCTTGACCACCTCGGCGCGCGCGATGGGCATCGGCGACGGCTTCCCGGCGCGGAAGACCGTGAGCAGCGTTGGAAATCCCTGGTCGAACGACACGTCGCGCATCCCCATGCCGCAGATGACGAGGCCGGGCTCAGGCCGCGACAGCACTTCGGCCCACAGGCGTAGCGCAGGGCGAAAGGAATGCCGCGCCGAAGCGCTGATGCCGCCTATGGCAAAACCCTTGCGGGCATCGAGGGCGCCGAGCGAACGGTCATAGGTGCCGTGGTCGTGGAAGAAGATGGCGCCACTGCGCAGCACCAGCGTTGCGTTGCCGTCGCTGAAAACCACCGGCGAAAGTGCTTCAACCACTCTGTCGAAGAAGGCGGAGCCGCCGGCTGTGACGATCATCGGTGCGTCGCCGCCGACGCGGGCACGCAGCCGCAGGAACATGTCGGCGGTCATTGCCAGCAGGCCGGATATCACCTCATCGGTGCGACCGGGCTCGGGTTGCGCCGCCGCCCCTTCATAGGTCGTAACGCCGGCGATCAGCAGCCGCCCGCCGGCAGCCGTGATCGCATCGGCGATGGCCTCGGCTTGCGCGGTGGTGCGGGCGCCCGCCCTGCCCGCACCAAGTTCGACCAGCACATGCAAAGGCGGCAGTGCCGCATTGGCGCGCCAAGCCTCGGAAAGCGCGTTCACGGCGTCGACCGAGTCGGCAAAGACATAGAGCTCGGCATCCGGCCAGGCACCAGCAAGCACGGCCAGCCGGTTGGCGCCGCCGGCTCCGCCAACCTCATTGGCGATGATCAGCCGTGTCAAGCCGGCCTTCAGCATCACTGTCGCTTGCCTGATGTCGGCGACCGTCGTGCCCCATGCGCCGGCCTCGACCAGCGACCGGGCAAGGTCGGGCGCCATCGGCGTCTTGGCATGCGGAGCGATCTCAACATTGTGTTCGCGCGCATAGCGCAGGAACAGGTCGCGATTGGCGGAGAAGGCCGCCTCGTCGAGGGTCAGCACCGGAAGCGCCATGCGTCCATCGGCGGGATGCCAGTGCTCGGCCGCGACAAGGCTGCTGTCAAGCCCGGTTGTGCCGGGAGGCACGCCGCGGATGCGGTCGTCGAGCTGAAAATTTTCGTGCACCGAAAGGGCTGGAACCGGTGAGTTTTCAGTCATCCGATGCTAACCCTTTCACCGTCGCAGAACGAAGCCAGAATCGATCGCCGGTCACAGCCTGAGTGAGATACGTGCCAGAACCTTACGCCGGACCGATCATCGACGCCCATCATCATCTTTGGGATCTCAGCCTGGGACGGCATCCCTGGCTCGGCGCCACGGCCGGCGAGCGCGGCGGCCTGGGCGAGCTTGGCCCCTTGCGGCGGAACTATCTGCCCGGGGATTATGCGCGCGATGCCATAGGGCATAATGTCGTCGCCACCCTCCATGTCGAAGCCGGCTGGGCGAGTGGCGACTGCATCGGAGAAACGCGCTGGCTTGAAGCACTCGACAAATCGCGCGGCGTCGCCGCCCGCTATGTCGTTCACGTGCCGCTCGCCGATCGCCAGGCGCCTGCGCTGATCGAAGCGCAAGCCGCGTTCGAGCGTGTCGCCGGCGTGCGCGACATATTGAGCTGGGATCCCGACCCTGCCCGCCGTTTTGCGGCCCGTGACGGCATCATGGACGATCCGGCCTGGCGCGCCGGGCTTGCCTTGCTTGGCCAGCATCGGCTGGCCTTCGACCTGATGGTGTTTCCGCGCCAGCTCGCCGGCGCGGCTCGCCTTGCGGCTGCCTTCCCCGATCAGCAATTCGTGCTCAACCATTGCGGCAGTCCGATCGACCGCGACGCCGACGGCATGCAGAGATGGCGCGACGGGCTGCGGCTTCTGTCGCAATGCGACAACGTCGCCATCAAAATATCGGATCTGGTCGCCTACGATCATGACTGGACGCTCGACAGCCTGAAGCCCGTCGTCCTGCATTGCATCGATTGTTTCGGCACCGGTCGCGCCATGTTCGGCAGCGACTTTCCGGTCGCCGGCCTGCATGCCTCGTTCGATGACATATATGACGGCTTCAAAACCATCACAGCGGACTTTTCCGCCGACGAGCAGACGGCGCTGTTCTTCGGCAACGCAAGGCGCATCTATCGGCTCGACGATGTGTCATCGGCGCGCCTGCTCCCGGCCTGAGAGCAGCAGCAGGCCGAGGATCAGCGAGCCGAACAGGATGCTGCGCCAGCCGGGCGATGCGTTGACGACGGTGATCAGCGCGGTGATGGTGACCAGCAGGATGGCGCCGGGGATGGTGCCGGCATAGGTGCCAAGCCCGCCGAGGATCGAGGTGCCTCCGAGGACCACAGCGGCAATCGAGGCGAGCAGATAGGGATCGCCGATGCCGACATAGCCCTGTCCGTTCATGCCCAACACGAGCACGCCGGCAAGTCCCGAGCAGAAGCCGCTGATGCCGTAGACCGCAAGCGTCGTGGACGTGACCGGAACACCGGACAATGCCGCGGCAAGTGGGTTGGCGCCCATGGCGAAAATCCGGGCGCCGAGCGATGTCGCATGCATCGTGGTCAGCACGATCACCGAGACGACCACCCACAACAATACGCCAGCGGGAATGCCGGCCGGCCGGCCATTGCCGAGCCAGTGGACCAGCGGGTTCTCGGCGGTCACGGCGCTGCCGCCGGCGATGATGATCAACAGACCCTGCAAGAATGTCGCCATGGCCAATGTCATGATCATCGGGTGGACGCGCAGCAAAGCGACGCCGAGCCCGTTGACCAGGCCGATTGCCGTGGTCAGCACCAGAACGGCAAGAATGGCGGTGATGCCGGTCGGATCCACCTGCCACGACAGCAGCGGCAGGCTGACGGCGCTGACCGTGACGATGGCCGCGACGGAAAGGTCGATGCCGCCGGCGATCACCACAAAAGTCTGGCCCGCGGCAACCAGGCCGATGACGGCGCCGAGCTCCACCAGATAGCGCAGATGGCCATAAGCGCCGAAGCCGCGCGAAACGAAGCTCGCCACGATCCAGACCGCGGCAACGATGGCAACGGTGAGAAACGGCCGGCTGCGCAGGACCGTCAGGGCGCGTTTGCCGCCCGCGCTGTCATTCCATGCTGTCATTGCTGTGCCTTGCGGAATTGCGGGATGGCGACCGCGCCGATGATGATCAGGCCCTGGGCCACATATTGTGCGACCGGCGTGAAGCCGAGGAAGAACATGACGCTGATCATCAGGCTGAGCAGCAGGCTGCCGGCAAGCGCGCCGCGCATCGTGCCCTGGCCGCCGAGGAAGCCGATGCCGCCGAGCACCGCAGCGGCAATCGAGTTCAGGGTAAAGGCGGCGCCGATGACCGGGTCGCCCGAACCGGTCTGTGCGGCGACGAACAAGCCGGCGCCAGTGGAGAGCAGACCGCTGATCGCATAGGCCGCAATGCGCGCGCCGTCGACCGGCACGCCGGAGCGATAGGCGCCGACCGGATTCTCGCCGGCGGCATAGAGGCTCAAGCCAAGCGGCGTGGCGAGATAGAGCTTCCACAGGAGAATGATGACCACCAGCAGCACGAATGCCGCCGGTGTGTTGCCGGCAAGCAGGTCGGACAGCCACGCCGGGATTGCGCCGCCGGGCCGCGGCAGGATCAGCAGTGCGGCGCCGCCGATGATGAACGACCCGGCAAGCGTCACCACGATCGCCGGCAGGCGAAGCCGTACCACGATGAAGCCGGTCGCCGCCCCGATGCCGAGGCCCGTCAGCGCCACTGCGGCAGTGCCCCCGGCGACGCCCAGCGGCCCGGCCATCGTCGTCGCGGCGATGACCGCGCCCAAGCTGACCGTCGCGCCGATGGCTAGGCTGATGCCGCCGGTGAGCATCAGGATCGCCTGCGCCATCGCGACCAGAGCCAATGGAAACCAGCTCTGCGTGAATTTGGCGAAGCCGGACGCCGTGAACAGACCCGGAAAGAGGACGCCATAGGCGATGAGAAACACCAGGACGACGACAAACAGGCTGCGCACGCCGACATTGCGACGCAGCTGCACCGGCCAGTAGAGCGCATCGGTCAGCCGGGCGGAGGAAGATCCGTTCATGCCGCAACCTTCCGCTGTTCGGCGCCCATCGCGGCGGAGACGATGGCTTCCTCGCTCAGCGCCCTACGCGCCAGCATGGCGACGATGCGGCCTTCGCGGACGATGGCTACACGGTCGCAAAGGTGCACGAGTTCGGGCGTGTCGGAACTGAGCAGCACGACCGCCTTGCCGGCGGCGGCGAAATTGCGAAGCATCATGTAGATCTCACGTTTTGTTTCGACGTCGACGCCGCGCGTCGGATCGTTGAGCAGAAGCACCAGCGGGTCGTGCGGCATCCATTTCGCCAGCGCCACCTTCTGCTGGTTGCCGCCCGATAGAGCCTGCGCCGCCCGGCCGAGGTGACCCTTGATGCCGAGTTGGGCGGCAAGGCTTTTGGCCGTCTCGCCCTCTGCGCGGCGGCTGCGCAGCTTCAGCGCCGGCAGCCTGGCAAAGGCGGGCAGCATCATGTTGGTGATGATGGGATGGATCAGGTGCAGGCCCTCGCGCTTGCGATCCGCGGGCACATAGGCCAGCCCCAGCGCGTTGGCTTTCGGCACGCCGCCGGGCAGGCCGGAGGCGCCGTTGACGGTCGCCGACGCCGTCCGTGCCGGAATGGCGCCGTAGAGACCGAGCAGCAGATCTTCCTGCCCTTGCCCGACCAGGCCGCCAATGCCAAGCACTTCGCCCGTTTTGATATCCAGATCGACGTCGCGCATCAGGCCGGCCGAAAGATTTCGGACAGAGATAGCGTCGGCAGGCAAACTGGAAGGCTGCCATTGCGGAAAAAGATCACCGGGATCGCGGCCGACCATCAGCCGAACCAACCCGGCGGCGTCGGTGCCTTCCAGGGTGCGGTCGGCCGTGCAGGTGCCGTCCTTCAGAACGGTGACGTGCTGGCACAGCGCCATGACTTCGTTCAGTCGGTGCGAGATGTAGAGAATGGCGATGCCTTCGCCGCGCAACCGCTGCAGCAGATCGGTGAGAATTTTGGTTTCGGTTGCCGATAGC
Organism: Mesorhizobium sp. LSHC412B00; assembly: GCF_000503035.1. Taxonomy (NCBI): domain Bacteria; kingdom Pseudomonadati; phylum Pseudomonadota; class Alphaproteobacteria; order Hyphomicrobiales; family Phyllobacteriaceae; genus Mesorhizobium; species Mesorhizobium sp. LSHC412B00. Next base: position 35,478 of record NZ_AYWB01000024.1, read on the forward strand.
GACGATGTCGGTTCGTCGAGAATGAGCACGCGCGGCCGGCGGTAGAGCGCCTTGGCGATCTCCACCATTTGGCGGCGGCCGAGCGACAGATGCCCGACCGGCGTCGACAGCGGCTCGTGCAGCCCGACAAGTTCGCATGCGGTCCTCGCCCGCGCAGCGAGTTCGCGGTAGTCAATCAGGCCGAACCGTTTGGGATAGGCGCCGAGACCAATATTTTCGGCGATGGAAAGACTGGCCGTCAGGCTGAGTTCCTGCTGGACGACGGCGATGCCGGCCTGCCGCGCAACAGCCGGCGTCATGCGTGAGACCGCGCGTCCATCGACCTCGATCGTCCCGCCATCCGGTCTCAAGGCGCCGGACAAAAGGTTGATCAAGGTCGACTTTCCGGCGCCGTTCTCGCCGAGCAGCGCATGCACGCGGCCCGGCTGGAGAGCGATTGAAACGTCGCGCAGGACGGGGTTGCCGAAGAAGGACTTCGACACACCCCGCGCCGCGAGCAGCGGAGCCATGGTTGTCAACGCTACAACCCTTCAGGCTTATTTCTGAGCCAGCAGCTTCTTGAACAGCTCCTCATCGTAAGGAGAAAAGATGTAGCCGTCAGCCGGGAAGTCCTTGGCCCGGGCGAGGTATTCGTCGATGTTGGAATTGTCGATTACCGGCAGCGGAATCTTGACGAAAGCCGGGACATCCTTGCCTTCCAGCGCCTGGACGGCAGTGTAGGTGGCGAAGGCGCCGAGCCAGTTCGGCTGCATCGTCGCCCAGCTCTTCAAGCCCTTTTCTTTCCAGAGTTCCAAAAACTGCCGGGCGTTCTCACCGGTGATCGGCACCTGTTCACGGCCCTGCTTGTCGAGGGCCAGCACGGCGCCTGCCGACAGAGCGCCGCCGAGCGACAGGATGCCGTCGATCTCGGGGTTGGCGAAGAGGAGGCTGGTGACGGCTTCCTGTGCCGGCGCGACGTTGTAGGGCGTGTTGGTCTCGGCAAGCACCGTCACGTCGGGATGGGCCTTGAGCTCAGCGTCGGCGCCTTTGCGCCTGTCATCGCTGACCGAAACCCCGGCCGGGCCGTTGAGGATGAGAATCTTGCCCTTGCCGCCGATAGCGTCGATCAGGAACTTGGCCGCCTGGTCGCCCCACTGCGAAGAATCGGTATTGACCTTGGCGGTGACCTTGTCGGTATCGACGAGGCTGTCGAAGTTGATGATGGCGATGCCCTTGGCGCAGGCATCGGCCAGAACGCGTGCAGGTGCGGTCGACGAACCGGCGATCAGGATGATGGCGTCGACATCGGAATCGATCATCGACTGGATCTGCTGGATCTGGACGTTGGCATCGCCCTGAGCGTCGGTGACGACGAGCTTGTCAACCAGTCCCTGCTTCTTCAGGCTCTCGACTTCGGCTTCGATCGTGCCCTGGGTCTGCTTCATCCAGGTCGGCACGGAATAGATGTTGGCCCAGCCGATCGTGTACGGCGCCTTGCGGTCGCCCTTGATGCAGTTGGCGGCGGCATTGGCTGCCGAGCCGGCGCCAAAGCTCAGCACGAGACCGAGGCAAAGCGCGCTGGCGGATGCGAAAAACGGTGATTTCATCATGACTGTTCCCTTCAGAGGTTGTGGCCTCGACGTGCAGAACAAGGGCGAGGAAACCCGTCGGTCGCCGGGTCCTGGAAACCGTGTGTCCCCTCGGGATTTCTCTGCGTCAGGCTCGTTAATTTGTCTGGTATTTCAGACAACGTGTCTGTATATCGGACAAATTGGATGCTAGACCGAGCCTTGACATCTTTCAAGGGCCTTGAGACGAGAACCGAAATGATTTTGGCGGATGGTCATGAGCGACGGCACTAACGATGCGATCGGGAAGGAAGCCGGCGCGGAGCCGCGCAATGGCGAACGACGACGCGGCATTGACCGCGTCATCATGCTGCTCGAGGCTTTGCTGCGGCACCGCGCGCCAATGCGCGTCGGCGACATCGCCAAGATGATCGGCGCGCCGCGTTCGACCACCTACGAGATCGTCAACAGCCTGCTCGACGCCGAAATGCTCGAAAACGTCGGCGGTGAAGGTTACGTCTATTTCGGACGCGCCATGCATCTGTTCGGCTGGGCCTACTCACATCACAACGCCCATTACCGTCGCATCATCGAGACCTTGGATAAGTTGGCCGCCGAGACAGGCGAGACGGTCCAGCTATGCGGCCTGCGTGGCAACAAATACGTCGTTCTTGACTGCCGAGATTCGCCGGGCCCGTTCCGGATCTCAAGCGATGTCGGGGTCGAGGTGCCGATCCCATGGACGGCATCCGGGCGGCTGCTCCTTGGCCATATGAACGAGCAAGAGTTGAGGGACTTCATCCCATCTGGCGACTACAAGCTTCCCGACGGCCGCATCATTGCACCAGCCGAATTCTTTGCCGATGTTGCCTTGGCCCACCGGCAGGGTTTCAGCGAGACCACAGCCCTGGCCGACCGTTTCACCTGGTGCATGGCGGCCCCGATCCGTGACGGCCACGGAGTCATCAAAAGGACCTTGTGTTTGGTGTTACCCGTCGACACGCCGGAGCCACGGCGCGACGAACTGCTTGCGTTGCTGCGCGAGCGCGCCCGTGGACTGTCTCTGGCGGGAGGCTGACGATCAGCCGTCGTGCCCTCTGGTTGGAGCCTCTTAAAGGCACATGGATTCCGCTCTTCCCCATTGGTTCCATTTAGGTTCGGGACCTTAGTCCCATAGTCGGTGGATAAGGTCCGAACCAGGGAACACGCAACCGGAAGCCACATTAGGAGAAGACCGTCGATCAAAGTCCCTTCATCGCCGGTTGAGGATCCCGCCGCTCTTACTGTCGAGAGCGCGGCGGGATCCTTACGCGCGGAGCGAGCACATGAGATTTGTCGAGATTTTCACAGATGTGCTTACGGCCCTGCTTCTCGCTTTATTCGTGTGCGGGATATTCGCTGTTTTCGGAGGCCATCTGGTTCCTCCACGCTACGCAAAGATGGTGTTGCTGCCGCACCTCGATAAGATGACGACTGCATCATCTACACCCAGCTTGCCCGATTCCATCGACTTGCAAGTTCAAAAGCGCCCAGAGGTGCAAAGGTCTGCCGGCGTGACACAGCGCGCAGTCGGTCTGGAGCCGCCAGTGCCATCCAGCAAGCGGTAAGAATCAGCGGAGGTTTTGTGGCTCCCCAGCTATCAGAGAGCGCCGGCGATTATTGACAGACCCGGCTCTTGAAATTGGCTGAAATCGCCGCTCCACATTTCCGCATCTGTTTGAATTGTGTTTATCAACTAGTGCGAACGCTATGGCGAAGCAGGTTGAGCTGGCGGCGTTCCTGGCTGATCCCCGCCAGTGCTTGATCGCGGCGTGGGATCCTTGTCGAGCTTGGGATTTCGGTCCACCGGTTCGCCATTCACATCATCGGCCTTGGAGTTTGCAGGGTCCGTTTGGCCAGGATTTGGGCTGTAAGTATCTGGCGATGGAACCCGGCTGTTTTGCTGTGTCGCCGGTGTCTTAGCCTGCTCGCCATAGATTTCAGCGATCCCCCAGGCAACGAGCGCCAAGACAAGGCCTGCCAAGAGCACGCCAAGGACCGGTCGCCCCAAGCCACCCTGCCTGGCCCGCTTTTCCGGAATGTTTCTGCTCATGATCGCAACCTTGGGCTAAGAGGAGTGGCCCGCGCTCCAGGAGCGAAGACGCGGGCAGTCAAGAGCTCCGGATGTTGGCCATGCGGCGAACAGGGAACTCGCTGCACATACCGAACTCGCTGGCGCTGTTGATGTTCCCACGGAATCCAAACAGCGCGCCGCCGGGAGCCGGACTGGCAATTTGGGTTGGAGTGGCTGGAACGAGCCAGCTCAAGGTCAACGAGCGGCGGTGTGCGTAAGCGGGCATTGCGAGCCAGACTGGAACTTTGCCGAATCTGCCGCGTTGCCGACCATGGCCGACTACAACGAGACCACCAATCCGGTGCTGACCGGTTGCAAGGCTCGCGTTGCCACCAGGGACATCTGTTTGAAGGCTATCTGAATTTGCTCCTCGTTGTTGGCGATTCCGCCCGATGGAACATCCTGATCCGCTCGCGGTTGGGGAAGCCCGGGCCAGCGGCAGGAGCATCATCATGAACGTCGAACGTAACCCGGCCGAAGACAGAGGCGATATTCAGTCTGGGGTGACAGAGGACAAGACGCCGGGATTCGACCCGGCGGCGGCGCCTATGGAAACCGATGCCGAAGCAGCAGACACCTGCGCCGTGCCGGTTCCCGCAGCGACGGGCACGCCGGCTTTCGCTAATCAAGCAAGCTTCGCCAATGCGATGCGGCGGCCGGACGACGAGCGCGCCCCGGCCCCGAGTAAAAACGGCCCGGTGCTGGCCATTGTCGCGCTTGTCGTCGTTGCCGCCGTCGTGTTCGTTGTCGCCGCGATTCTGGCGCGATAGCAGATCCTGCGCTTGCGCCAAACCTCTGCCCTGCGAAGCGATCAGGGATGCGGTGGTGGCAGCAGGCGATCAGCGGCTGGAAAAACAAGCTGCAGGTTGCAGCGGCGCATGGCACGCCGGCCGGCACCCTGACGAGCAGCATTGCGGCATGGCCGAACCCGGCTCGGCCGCCAAGGGTTGAGGCAGGATGCTCGTTCGAAGCGGGAACATTTCACATCAAGCCAAGTTCGGGCTCGCAGAGCTTGTCGTCAAGGAACAGCACATGGAGGCCCTCACATGGCACGGCAAAGGCGACATACGTTGCGAACAGGTGGCCGATCCGACGATCCAGGATGAACGCGACATCGCTGCAGAAAGTTCGGAACGGCGATATCGACCCGTCATTCGTGATCACCCATCGGGCTGGCCCCAAGGCCGGGCCCGCACTTTACAAAACCTTCCGCGACAAGGAGGACGGCTGCATCAAAGTCGTGATGCGCCCGCACGGCTGACCGTTCTGTCCAATGGCCCGACTTTGTTGTCCGGCCGTCTGCATGCTGAAAAGGCGAGAGTTGAAAATGGCCAAGGACAAACCCGCATCGACAAACCCGGCCGCCACACCTTCGGTCAGATCGCCTGAGGCCGCCGGCCTGCCACATCCCCGTCGCGATGCTGAAGACAGCGATTCCGGCGCCAAGCCGACGGCGCCCAAGACCGCTGGCGCCCAGGAAGCGTCCAGATCGCCACTCGACAGCCGCGTTGCAAATCGCAATGCCGGCCGTCCTCGTCAGGCAGGCACGACGCCTCGGCCGACCGACGAACCGCTGGAGTAAAATGAAACCTTAGATGCGGCGCGGGTATCTGCACCGCGGTGTGTGTGCAGTCAGGGTCTTCCTGCCCTGCCGACAGCGCCATACAGGTCTTGGTCTCCCGTGGATCGCCGGGATCGGCAATCAAGACTTTAGCGGGAAATTCGATGGTACCGTTGGCTGGATCGGCTTCGGCTCTACAGGATTGTATTCGTAACGGTGGGCAATTTGTATCACAATAGGTATCGCAACGCGTAACACATTTTCTGCTACTTCATGGTACATAACCACACGCGGTTGAAGCCGGCGCTACGATGCCGCTTCTCGGCGCTTTCATCAATTGATCTGCCAAGTCGCTGGCGGCGATCGGATCGTCTGGCGCCGCAATGGGGAATTGCTCGGCAACCCACCTGTCCAAAAACTTCAGTCCGGGAACACTCAACCCGTCAGTCCCGCGTAGTGATGGCATCGAGTATCTTACTACCCACGCAGCTTGGCGTGTCCACGAACCTCCTGGCCACCGGCGCGACGCAATGGCTCCTCGTGTATGAAGGCCTAGTAGGTCGAAACGTTAACTGCCGCCGCAGCCTTAGCACCGTCGTGACGAGGGCAAGGGTGCGAGCGAGCAGTCCCATTCCCAAACCAAGGAATCCATCCCATGGCCCGAATTCCGGATCGTACAGTTGGCCGTCGCCGCAACCTGTGTACTCAAGCCCCTGCCCCTTTTGCCCGGTGCAGATCGCTTGCCCAGTACCAGGGGCGAGCGGCTCGCGTACGAGCAGTTACCAAATTCGACACGTTGTTGCTACAATCCCGCGCAAAAACGTTTCAGCCGTTCCATGCCGCTCTCAATCACGGAGTCGGCACCACCCCACCAAGGTTGGAGGCAGTCTAAGCTCGTGACCTAGGCCGCGATCTGGCTCTTGCCAAAGCTGTTTCGAACATCCCTCGCGGGTGATAAGCGCGACGGCCGGCGCGATGCGGCTTGCATGGCTGTCGGTGATTCCCGAGCGCGTGGATGCCTGCACCGTGGCGACCTATCAGCAGCCAGTAGTGCATCTCACGAATAAGCTGGTTCTGCTGCAGGACTGGGATTGACACTGGACGATCGAGTAGTTTCATCAAACGCAATGCCAAAACCAGGGCGCCCGGACCAATCACATTGCCGAGAAAGAATCACGCTGTCCGGGAATAAAAAGCCGCTTGCCCTGGTCCTCCATGCATGAGCTGCTGATTGACCTTGAAGGGACGCCGCACTGCAAACCCACATATTGCCGAGCACGACGGTATCGGTCGACGCGTTCCAGGACCTCTGGAAGGCGATAGGTCGGCCGCCTGCGGCCGGCTGGCTCACCTGTCTGCCGAAGGTGCTGCCGCGGTCGGGATCGGGAAAGCTCAGGTGCCGCGCATGCGAAATGGGTCGTGAATTCGGCAATGCTTGTGCTCGAGAAGCATCCATCTGGATGCATGTTTGCGGTCCAGTGCGTGATTGACACCGATGCGACGTTTGCCCTCACATTCAACGCAGTTGGCGACCCGGGATGTTTCCTCTGGGTTCGATCGCAACGCAGAACCATTCTCGCCCCATGAGCACTCAAGGCGAGGCGCATGTGACGGTGTACCGATGCTGAGCAGCAATGCGCGAGCCGACCGCTTCGGCGAAGTGGTAATGCCCCATCTCGCCGACGCGCTTTCGCTGGCCCGCTGGCTGACCGGCAATGCCACCGACGCCGAGGATGTCGTGCAGGACGCCTGCATGAAGGCACACGCCAACATCGCAAGCTATGCCGGCGGCAATGCACGTGCCTGGCTGCTCACCATCGTTCGCAACTCGTGTTACACATGGCTGGCGCGCAATCGCCCGCGCAGCATCGTCTCGGTGGGCGACCTCGGTGATCTCGACGAGGTGAGCGCCGCTCACGCAGTCGATCTGAGTGAGAGCGAAAGCCCGGAGGCGAGCCTGATCGCCAAGACAGACGTGGCGGCCCTGGAGGCGGCGATCGCCGCCCTGCCGCAACCCTTTCGAGAAACGCTCGTGCTGCGCGACGTGAATGGCCTCGCCTACCGCGATATCGCAGCCATGCTGGGCGTGCCGATTGGCACGGTGATGTCGCGGCTGGCGCGGGCGCGTGGCCTGCTGATCTCTGACCTTGGGAGGGCGCAATGAGTGCGCACAACGATGGATTGCCCGAGGACGCCGCAGGCATGAACCTGATGCTGCACGCGCTGATAGATGGCGAGCTTGACGCCGCCGCGGCCATGGCTGTCGAGCGGCGCATCGCGGCCGATCCCAAGCTGGCGGCCGAACATGCCCGCATCATGGTCTTGCAAGGGGCTGTGGCCAGGCTTCCGAAGCCCCAGGTGAGCGACGAGTTCAGCGCGCGCATTGCAGCCATGGCAGCATCCGGCAGCGTCGAGGTGCTGCGGCCCAGAGCGCCGATACGGGCGAAGTCCGCTCGAACGTGGTGGTCGGCGCGCAACTTCGGATCATTCGACTGGCGCACCATGGCGGCCTCGATCATGATCAGCGCTGTTCTGGCCAGCGGCGCGACGCAATGGGCGATGCAGCTTAGCGTAGCCGACAGCTTTGCCGCAGGGGTAGCCAGCGGCCACCAACGCAGCCTGCTGGCGACCAGCCCTGTCGATGTCGTCTCGTCGGACCGGCACACGGTAAAGCCATGGCTCGATGCAAGGCTCGGCCTTTCGCCGCCGGCGCCGGACATGGCCAAGGACGGATTTGCACTCATCGGTGGCAGGGTCGAGGTCATCGGCGGCCGGGCGGTGCCAGCGCTGGTCTATCGCCACCGCGAACATCTGATCACCCTTGTGGCCGAGCCGCAAAATGCCGGGGTGGTTACCGACCCGGTCGATCTCTCGGAGGGCGGTTTTTCGCTTGTGCATTGGAGCGATGGCGCCTTCTCATACTGGGCGATTTCCGACATGGAGCGGCCGGAGCTCGACGACTTCGTGGCGCGCTTCCGCGCCGCGGTCGTCCCCGGCTGATAACCGACCGTCGGCACTCCAACCGATATCGAGTGGCCGACCTGCGCTAGCCGTGACGTTCCTGCCCGGGTGACAGACCACGGCAGCAGCATGGCGCCGACGTCGAACGCGTCCTCGTGCAGCGTCGGCTCCAGTTCGGGGCGGACGCCGGCCCCTGTTTTCGGGAAATCTCAAAAGAATTTCGCGCCGCCCGGGAATAAAGGGATGTCCTGATGGGTCTTGTTGTTAGCGGGGCCAATTTCCCGGCACGCACCCAAGAAACGAAAAAAGGATCTACCGAAATGACCAAGCTCGCTCTCAGCGTGGCTGCCATGCTGCTTGCCTCAACCGCTGCCTTTGCCGGCAGCGACCATGGCGGCAACAACTCCAATCAGCCGGTCGCTACCGTTGACACCAATGCCACTGCTTCCATGTCCACCTCCCCGCGCCAAGCCGGCGTCGACACCATGGTGACGACCGGGCCGCGCCAGGGGTCGGTTCAGGACATCATCACCAGGCACAACAACGACGGCATCTGGGGCCGCTGAAGGCACCCTTCCGAACATCTTCTCTTACCACTCACGATGGAGAGCCAAACCTTTGGCTCTCCATCATCACCCCATAAGGCTGCAGGAGATCACCTATGTTCATGATGACACGTCGCACGTTGCTTGGAACCACGCTCGCCGCGACCGCCTTCGGTCTGGCCGGCAAGCTGGAATTCACCCGTCCCGCCTTCGCCGAAACGTCGGTCGAGCCGACCGTCGGCTTCTACAAATACAAGGTCGGTGATATCGAGGTCACCGCCATCTATGACGGCATCTGGCGCAAGCCGCACGACCCGGCCTTCATCAAGGATGTTTCCGTCGAGGACACCAAGGCAGCGCTTGCCAAGGCCGGCCTGACGACAGACTTCATGCCCATCCCGCTCACCGTCATCGTCCTCAAGATGAACGGCAGGCTGATCATGATGGATGCCGGATCGGGCGTCGGCCAATGGCAGACCAATGCCACCCATCTGCCGGCCAACATGGCCGCCGCCGGCATCGACTATAAGACGATCGACACCATCATGATCTCGCATTTCCACCCCGACCATGTCTGGGGCCTGATGGAAAAGGGGACCGATGCACCGGTGTTCCCCAATGCCGAGCTGATCGTCAACGCCACGGAATACGATTGGTGGACCGACCCCAGCCGGCTGGCCAAGCTGCCGGAAGGCCGCAAGCCGGCGGGCAAGCGCATCGCCGAAAATTTTCCGAAATGGAAGAACTGGAAGCTGGTCAATGACGGCGCCGAAGTCGCACCCGGCATCCAGATCATCGCTGCGCCCGGCCACACGCCGGGACATTCGGTCTACCTCGCCAACTCCGGCAAGGAACAGCTGATGATCTCGGCCGACACCATGTATGTGCCCGCCCTTCTGGCGCCGCATCCGGAGTGGCAGGGCAGTTACGACCAGGACGGGCCGACCGCTGTCGCCACCCGCCACAAGATCATCGACCGGGTGATCGCCGACAAAATCCGTGTTTCGGGTTCGCACTTCCCGTTCCCCGGCGCCGGCGTCTTCGTGAAAGACGGCAATGCCTATGGTTTCACCCCAGTTCAGATTTGAGCGCGAGCTCCCAACCCAAGCGAGAAAGATGATGAAACAATCCTATCTGGGCAAGCACGCCCTGTTTGGCCTGCTTGGCGCCATTGCCGTGCTGACCATCGTTCCCGTGGCCACTATCATGCCGGCCTATGCGGTCGACGACATCGAGGGCACCGATGCACCCGACCTCACCGCCGTCCAGGCCAAGATCGCCGTCAAGGACTACAAGGGCGCGCTGGCCGATCTGCGTGATCTCGCGCAGGACAACCAGCAGGCCGACGTCTACAACCTGCTCGGCTTCACGTTGCGCAAGACCGGCGATTTCACCACCGCGCTGACCTACTACAACAAGGCGCTCGAGCTGAAGCCCGACCACAAGGGCGCCCGCGAATATCTGGGCGAACTCTATGTAGAGACCGGCGACATGGCCAAGGCCAACGAGCAGTTGGCGTCGCTGCAGAAGCTGTGTCCCGCCGGCTGTGAAGAACTCGAAGACCTCCACCAGGCCATCGACACCAAGGTGACCAAGTAAAACCAGGCAGGCGCTGCAAGGCGCCTGCTCCTTTCCCATGGAGCCCATCGTGACAACGACACAAACCGCCTGGAAACCACATCTCACCGACTTGACCCTGCTGACGGGTCGCCTGCTGCTCTCATTGCTCTTCGTGCATGAAGGCCTGGAGCTGGCGACGCATTTCGCCGGTGCAGCCAAGGCGATGACGGCGCTCGGCGTCAGCCTGCCGCTTTTAATAGCCACCATAGCGCTGCAGCTGTGAGCTGGCTTTTCGGTCGGCCTTGGTCTGCTGACGCGTCTGGGCGCGGTGGCGCTCGGACTGTTCTGTTTGGCAACGGCAGCTTTGTTCCACGCCAATTTCGCCAACCAGAACGAATTGCTGCATCTCGAAAAGGATCTCGCCATAGCGGGCGGCATGTTCGTCCTGGCCGTAGCCGGCGCCGGGGCGATATCTCTCGACAGGGTGCTGAACGGCCTCGTGAAGCGCCGGCAACAGGACAGAGAGACGGTTGCGGCGCTCATAGCGGCCGGTAGGCCTCTCTCGGTGGGCGAAATCAAGCTTCCATTCTAAACCGGCCAACACGCCGGGCATCATACAACCCGCCCGCCCGGTCGGCGCCCGCAAACTGCCTCGGGGGGTGACGCAAGCCGTTCGTGGCGTGTCCTCCATTTTACGTCCGCTTATCGGCGCGGATAGTAATGCCCAGGAAGGACCTGCGACGATTCCGATCAGCAAGCCTCTTAATCGTTGGTGCAGTCGGCGATCTGCGGAGGTTCAAGGCATCCGTTGTTTGAATTACGTCTACCGCGCCGCGGATCATTCGCGGTTCTGGTATGCCAGAAGGCCAAGCATCGCGAGCGTCACTTTTCCGAGATTTGCATGGCTGTCAGAAAGGCGCCGCGATGATAGATCAACGCCGGGCCAGGCTCTCCGCTCACCACATGTCGGACGGTGCCGAGGATCAGCGCATGGCTGTGACGAATGATGGTGTCCTCGACCGTGCAGTCTACCGCGGCAAGCGCACCTTCGAGTGCCAGTGCGCCGCTTGCAAGGGTGGACCAGCGTGCACCCTCGTAGCGCGCCTGCCCCTTGAGGCCGCCTCGGCCGGCAAAACGGTCGGCAATCGCGATCTGGTCGGCGCGTAGCACATTCACGCAGAAGTGCCCATGCCGGCTGATGGCTGCCCATGTCGACGAGCTCAGGTTGATGCTGACGACCATCACCTCCGGTTCGACCGGCAAGGAATGGGCGGTGGTAATTGTTGCGCCCGTCCGCTCGTCGCCGATGCCTGCGGTGACCACGGACACGGCTCCGGCCAGGTGTCGCATCGCAAATTTCAGGGGGATCCGGGTTTCATCCGGCAGAATGCGTTCGGTTAGTGTCATCTGGATAGCCTCATCGTGTTTGCACCTTCACGACGCCCTGCGACGCAACGCCGTCTGGTAACCCAACCATTGGTGAATTTCGGTGGCGATGCTCTCGGCATGGGCGGTGACTTCAGGGATGCCCATCAGCTCGCCGACGCTGCCGCGCGCCAGCGGTCCGCTGATGAAAATATTGTCGGCCGGGTGACCTGACTTACCGACCGCGCGGCCGTGGCTGTCGGTGCCGAGACCAAGGCCGGTTGGGTCAAGACGGACCAGGCCCAGATGTCCAAGGGCGGCAATCGCCGTGTTGGTGCGAAGAATGTCCGTATGCGCCGGCCCGGTCGTCACGATCACGCTGTCGAACGTCTCGACGATGAGGTCGTGTCGGCGCCTTGACCGCTGCGTGACGCGGATACGTCCGTCGGCCTCTTCGGCCTCGACAATCGATCCGGCGCGATAAGCGAGCGTCCCCTCGTCAAGGCGGCGATCCAGCACGACTGCTACCTGTGGCGCGATGCGGAAACGATGCACGTCCCAGAGTGCGCGAAGATGGCGCACCACGCGGCGCTGCTCGGCGAGCGGCAAGGCCTGCCAGATCAACTGCCCCTGACGCCGGACAGCGTCGAGGACCGGATACCAGGCTTCGCCCTGTCGCGTCGCTGCCGCGATCGTGGCCCGGATGCGCCTGAGCAGCACCGTGGCGCTGCGTAAAGGCAGGCTGGTGAAGTCGCCTATCGGGTCGCCCTGCATGGCGGCCTGCACATGCGAGCGATAGCCATGGCGCGACAGTGCCGTGATGCGGCCGCGATGACCTCTACGGTCGAGGGCTGCAATGACGTCGGCCGAGGTCAGACCGGTGCCAACAATGAGAACACGGTCGTCGCGGCCGATCGCCTGCAGCCGTTCGAGGTCGTAGGGATTGGCCACCAATCCGGCGACTGAGGCCACGCTGCGCAGCGGCGCCGGGAGGGCCGGCAATGGATGCGTCGCCGCGATCACCACAGCATCGGCGGAAAGCGTTGCGCCATCGGACAGGACAAGCCGGTAGCCCTCGCCACTGCGCTCGACCCAAGCAACTTCGGCCCTGACATGGCGGATCGCCTTGCTTTGCAGGAAGGGCTGCAGGTGGGATTCGACATAGCGGCCGAAGACCCGACGCTGCGGGTAAATCGCGCCGCTGGCGGCGATGGCCTGCGTATCGTCCAGAATAGCGCCGGTCTGCTCCAGCCAGTCGGAAAAATGGCCCTCCTCACCTGAGATCAGCGTCATCCTGGACGCCCGCACGTTGATGCGGTGCGAGGGATCGGCCGTCGAATAGGCCAGACCATAGCCGAGCGCCTCGCGCGGTTCGACGACCACGATATTGGCTGCATCGGCGGGCAGCAGCCGCGCCAGGTGAAACGCGGTTGCGGCGCCGGAAAAGCCGCCGCCAATGATGGCGACCGTCAGTTTCCCAGCCCTGCGGGAAGCGCTCAAGACTGGCTCGCGCGCAGCGCCGATGGTCGATGATCTCCGGCCACCGTTTCGCCGAACGGGCCCATGTTCACCGTCGTCGGCCGGGTCGAGATTTCGTGATCGAGCGGCAGCAGCGGCAGCACCAGTTCGCCGAAGCGATAGGCTTCCTCCAGATGCGGATAGCCGGACAGGATGAAGGTATCGATGCCAATCCTTCGGTATTCGTCGATCCGTTCTGCCACGGTCGCCGCGTCACCGACCAAGGCAGTGCCGGCGCCGCCGCGCACGAGGCCAACGCCGGCCCAAAGGTTCGGGCTGATTTCGAGCTTGTCGCGGCTGCCGCCATGCAACCGGCTCATGCGCGACTGGCCAACCGAATCCATGCGGGCAAAAACCTTCTGTGCCTCGGCGATCGTCTTGTCGTCGAGGCGGCTGATCAGCCGATCGGCATCGGCCCAGGCCTCGTCATTGGTCTCGCGAACGATGACATGCAATCGGATGCCGAAGCTCACTTCGCGGCCGGCCTTTTCGGCAAGGCCGCGCACATGCTCGACCTTGGCGGCGACGTCCGCCGGCGGCTCGCCCCAGGTGAGGTATTTGTCGATCTGCTCGGCGGCGACCGCATTGGCCGCGTCCGACGAGCCGCCGAAATAGAGCGGCGGGTGCGGCGTCTGCACCGGCGGGAACAGCAACCTGCCATCTTCGATGTGGAAATGCTTGCCTTCGAAGGCTACGGTTTCGCCGCTGAGCACGGCCTTGTAGATGTCGAGAAATTCCCGCGTCACCTCATAACGCTCGTCATGGCTGAGGAATATGCCATCGCCCTTGTTCTCGACCGGATCGCCGCCCGTGACCACGTTGATCAGTAGGCGCCCGCCGGAGATGCGGTCGAGTGTCGAGGTCATGCGCGCGGCGAGCGTCGGCGATTGCAGACCCGGCCGCACGGCGACGAGGAAGCGCAACCGCTGCGTCAGCGGCGCCAGCGCCGACGCCACCACCCAGCTGTCTTCGCAACTGCGCCCGGTCGGCAGCAGCGCGCCATAATAGCCGATGGCGTCGGCGGCCTTGGCGACCTGGGTGAGATAGGGCAGATCGACCGCCCTGCCGCCCTCGGAGGTGCCGAGATAGCGGCTGTCGCCATGCGTCGGGAGAAACCACAGGACCTTAATCCTGGAGGGGGTGGCAGCGCTCATGAATAGTCCTTTGTGACTTTACGGCGTTCCCGCTCAGCTCCAGGCGTGGAGCGGCGGGTTCACCTCGTTCAGGTAATAGTTCCCCAGGATCGCGTATTTCCAGCGCACCGGATCGTGCAGCGTGTGGGTGCGGGCATTGCGCCAGTGGCGGTCGAGATTGTGCTCGGCCAGCGTGGATCGCGTGCCGGCAAGTTCGAACAGTTTGTTGGTGGCGTTTATGGCGATCTCGGTGGTGAGGATCTTGGATTCGGCGACCGCGATCTGCGCTTCCGCGACCGTCTTCGCGTTAGGATCGGCCACGGCGCGGTCGACCGCAAGGCCGGCCTTTTCCAGAATAGCCTCGGCCGCATTGGCGCGCAGGCGAAGGTCGCCGATCGCCTGGATCGTATAGGGATCCTGCCAGGCATGATCGACGCCGCTGTCGATCCACGCGCGCGACCTGGTACGCACGAAGCTGACCGTCTCGTCGATCGCCGCCTTGGCGATGCCGAGATCGACCGCCGCCTGGATGATCTGGAAGATGGGTCCGTCGGCTGTCGGTTTGTCGTACCCCTTGTAGCCGGGGACGAGATGCGTCTTCGCCACCTTCACATTGTCGAGCAGGACCGTGCCGGAGAGCGTCGTCTTCTGGCCGAAGCTCGACCAGTCATCGATGACGGTCAGTCCGGGCGCGCCGCGATCGGCGATGGCATACCAGGCGCGCCCCTCGTCATCGAGCGCCACAATTGGCACCAGATGGGCGAGCAGGGCGCCGCTTGAATAGAATTTCTGGCCGTTGACCACGACATGGTCACCGGCATCGACGAACTTGGTCTCGAAGTCGGCGGCACGCTTGGAGCCGAACTCGGAAAACGCGTTGCCAAAGCGCGTGCCGGACAGTGCCTCGGCGAAGAGCAGCCTTTTCTGCGCCTCGTCCGAAACCGTGCGGATGGCGGCGACCACGCCGAGATGGTTTTGCGGAATCTGGCCAAGCGAGGGATCAGCCGCCGAGATGATGGTGATCACCTTCGACAGCGTCACATAGGAAACCTCCGGCCCGCCATAGGCCTTCGGCACATTGATCGACCACAAGCCGCTCTGCGAAAATGCATCCAGCTCTTCCTTCGGCCAGATGCGCTCGCGATCCCGCTTCGAGGCTTCCCTGGTGAATTCAATGGCAAGTTTTTCGGCGATGGCGATCGCCTCGGCATCGGTCTTGATGATATGCGCCTTGGCCGAGGGGCGCTCGACCGGAGGCACGGCGACGCGCGCGTCGGACGGCTGCTTGGATTGGATGGTCATGCTGCTGTCTCCTGGGGAAAGTGTTGCAATGGGAGCGGCGCGCCGCCGAGATAATAGGTCTTGATGTCGTCGCGCTGGCGCAGGTCGGCAGCCGACCCTTCCAGCACGCTTTTTCCGTTTTCGAGCACGGTGGCGCGGTCGGCATATTTCAGCGCCACCGCCGAATTCTGCTCGGCGACAAGGATCGAAAGACTCTCGTCCCGATTGAGCCGCTTCAAAGCGCTGAAAATCTCGTCGACGATCAGCGGCGCGAGCCCCATCGAAGGCTCGTCGAGCACGAAGAGTTTCGGCCGCGACATCAGCCCGCGACCGATCGCCGTCATCTGCTGCTCGCCGCCGGAGGTGAGGCCGGACCGCGTGCGCCGTTTCTCGAGAAGCCTCGGAAACAGCGCGTAGACACGCTCAAGGTCGGCCTTCACGCCAAGGCGCGAGGATGAACGCCCGAGCGCACCGGTCAGAAGGTTCTCCTCGACCGTCAGCGAGCGGAAACAGTGCCGGCCCTCGAGAACCTGGACCAGGCCCTTGCGGACAAGGTGCGAGGGGCTTGCCCTTGAAACATCCTGGCCATCGAAAATGATCCGGCCGGCGGTAACGGCGCCGCGCTCTGCCGGCAGAAGATTGGATGCGGCTCGCAACAACGTCGTCTTGCCGGCGCCATTTGAGCCGAGCAGCGCAACGATCTCGCCCTTGCCGACCGAGAGGTCAACGCCATGCAAAGCGGCGATGGCGCCATTGTAGACGGCCTCGACGCGGCTGACCGACAGGATCGGATTTTCCGGGCTGGACATCGATAACTCCGCTGCGAAGATGGATGGCACGGCCGGCCCGCGGGCCGGCCGTGAGCTCTTCAAACTCAGTTGCTGACCACCGCATCGGCGTCTTCGGCCGTGCGGATCTTGAGGCCCTTTTCCTTGGCATAGGCCTCGGACGACTTCTCGATGATCGGGCGCAGCAGCTTCCAGTCCGGCGCGATCCAGTCGGACACGACGTTCCACTTCTTGCCGTCCCACTGCTGGAAGGTCACGTAGCCATCACCTTCGTGATTGTCCCAGGAGACGTTGATCGAGTGGAACAGGTCCTTGGCACCGAGCGCCTCGACGCGCGCCGGGTCGAGCTTGAGGTGTTCGAAGCCCCAGCGGACCTCATCGCCGGTCAGCGTGCGATTGCCGAATTTGGCCTGCGCGATGCGGATGGCTTCGACATTGAGGATGCCGTTGACGATGCCGAGATTGTGGTAGACCGAGCCGATGCGGCTCTTGTCCTCGAGATTGCCCTTGCCGGCGTCGTAGACCGTCTTGACGATCTCCTTGACGACCGGGTAGTCGGCGCCAGACGCCTGGGTGGTGATGGCGGTGTAGCCCTTGGCGGCGTCGCCGGCGGGGATGACGTCCTCTTCAGAGTTGGACCAGACATTGCCGACGATGTGATCGGCCGGGAAGCCGGTCTTCTGCGCGGTCTTCAGCGCAACCGGGTTCATCACGCCCCAGCCGCGCAGCACGACATAGTCGGGACGATCGCGACGGATCGTCAGCCACTGTGCCTGCTGCTCGTTGCCGGGGTGCGGGACCTCGATCTGCGACAGTTCGAAACCGTATTTCTGCGACAGCAGCTCATATATCGGGATCGTCTCCTTGCCGTAGGGCGAGCCGTGATAGAGCACGACGATCTTCTTGCCCTTGAGCTTGTCGAGGCCGCCTTCCTTGGAGGCGATGTAGTTCACGATGCCCGATGTTTCGCTGTAGGGGTTGAGCAGCAGCGGGAAGACGTAAGGGAATACCCGGCCGTCGGTGGTGTCGGTGCGGCCGTGATTGATGGTGATAAGCGGCACCTTGTCGTCGGTGATGCGGTCGATCATGGCGTAGGCGATGCCGACCGAGAGCGGGTTCCAGGCGGCGATGCCGGGATTGCTCTTCAACCGTTCGTAGACCTCGACGCCCTTCTCGACTTCGTACTGGGTTTCGCCCTCGCTCCAGGTCAGCTTGACGCCATTGACGCCGCCGTCGCGGATGTTGATCAGGTTGAGATAGTCGATGAAGCCGCCAAAGAAGCCGGTGCCGCCGGCGGCATATGGGCCAACGCGGTAGCTCTGCAGCGGGAAATATTGTTCGTCGGCATGCACGGCTGTCGCGCCGAGCACGAAAGCGGTGGCGATCGCCGCTTTCTTGAGGTGACTGAAGAAGGTCATGAGTTGCGTCTCCTGAGGTTTTGGGTCCGTGAGAGAATGTCGAGCGGCGCTCAGCTGGACCTTGAGCCGATCCGTCGTTTCAGGCGGTCGACGAGGGCCGACAGCCCGTTCGGTTCCGCGATGAGGAATATGATGATGAGGGCGCCAAGCACGATGCGCTGGCTCATGTCGAGCACACCAGAATCGAACAGGCCGCCAAACACGAAGGCGCCGAGCCGAGACAGAACGAGCGGGAAGACGACGATGAATGCGGCGCCCAGAAACGCACCGCGTATCGAAGCCAGCCCGCCGATGATGATGATGAACAGGATCTGGAACGAGCGGTCGAGATTGAAGCCGGCCGGCTCGACCGTGCGCAGATAGGTGAAGGCCCACAGCACGCCGGCGACGCCGATGATGAAGGACGAAATGGCGAACGCCAGCAGCTTGGTCCGCAGCACCGGCACGCCGATGACGCGCGCGGCGGTTTCGTTGTCGCGCACCGCGATGAAATTGCGGCCGGTGGCGCTGTTGACCAGCCGCCAGACCAGTGCCGTCAGCAAGGCGACGGTGGTGACGGAAAGTAAATAGCGTCCGGCGGCACCGTCGAGCGAAAACCCGGCGACGGCAAGGTGCGGCGCGGAAATCACCCCGGACGGATTGTCGTTGGAGAACCAGCCGAACTTGGTCAGCGCCCACTGCACGAAGAACTGAGCGGCGAGCGTCGAGACAGCGAGATAGAAGCCGCGCAGGCGCAGGCTCGGCAATCCGAAGATGACGCCGATGCCGGCGGCCGAAATTCCGGCCAGGATCATGGTCGCCGCCAGCGGCAGTCCTTCCACCCGCAGGTTGAAATTGTATGCGGCGAAGGCGCCTACCGCCATGAAAGCGGAGGAGCCAAGCGAAAGCTGGCCGCAATATCCGGTCAAGAGGTTGAGGCCGACTGCCGCCAGGCTGAGCGCAAGGAACGGCAGCAGGATCGCCTCGACCAGATAGCTCGACGCAAAGGCCGGGACCAGGCCGTAGACGACGACGATCGCCACGGCCGGCAAAGCTAATTTCCGGGCGAAGCTCAGCCAGTCGATTGGAGCCCTTGCGGCATCGAGCGCTTGCACGGCCATCGGTCAGACCCTTTCGACGGTTTTCTGGCCAAACAGGCCGGAGGGGCGCACCAGTAGGACAACCAGCGCCAGCGCATAGGCGAACCAGCCTTCGATGCCGCCGCCGACGAAGGGTCCGAGATAGACCTCAGCGAGCTTTTCGCTGGCGCCGATGACGAGGCCGCCGACGATGGCGCCAAGGATGGAATCGAAGCCGCCAAGCACCAGCACCGGCAGCGCCTTCAACACGATCAGCGATAGCGAGAACTGGACGCCGAGGCGTGCGCCCCACAGCAGTCCCGCGACCAGCGCCACGAAGCCTGCAGCCGTCCACACCGTTCCCCAGATCCGCGGCAGCCGCAGCCCGACGGCAAGTGCCGCGAACTGATCGTCGGCGACGGCGCGAAAAGCCAGCCCGATCCGCGTCCAGTAGAAGAATGCGCTCAAGCCGGCCACCATCGCCGCGGCAATGCCGGCCGCGAGCAGATCGAAGGACGAGATGAGGATGCCGCCGACCTCGAAAGGCGTGTCGTCGATGCCGAGATCGAGCCCGTGCACCTGCGTTCCCCAGATCAGCTGGGCTGCACCCTCGATGATGTAGGACAGGCCAAGCGTGGCCATGAACAGCGTCATCGGCGAGCGGTTGACCAGCGGCCTGAGCACGGTACGCTCGATGGTGAAACCCAGCGCGACCATGACTGCGAAGGTGATCAGCAGCGCAAGCGCAAACGGGATGCCGCGTTCGACCAGGCTGACAAAGGTGAGTGCCGCAAACAGCACCATCGACCCTTGCGCGAAGTTCAGCACACCCGACGTCTTGTAGATCAGCACGAAGCCGATGGCGACGAGCGAATACATGACTCCCGACAACAGGCCGCCGACCAGCACTTCGACAACGAAGAGAAAATCATAGTAGCTCATCAGATGCCCTCGCCATCCTCGCCCTCGGCGGTGCCGAGATAGGCCCGGATCACGTCCGGATCGGCGCGCACTTCGGCCGGCGTGCCGTCGGCGATCTTGCGGCCGTAATCGAGCACGGCGACGCGGTCGGATAGGCCCATGACGACCCCGATGTCGTGCTCGATCAGGATGATGGTGACGCCATGCCGGTCGCGCGCGGCGCGCACGAACCCGGCCATCTCGGCTTTCTCGGTCGCCGTCATGCCCGCCATCGGTTCGTCGAGCAGCAGGATCTTCGGCTCGGCAACCAGCGCTCGCGCCAGTTCGACCCGCTTCTGCAAGCCGTAGGGCAGCGTCGCGACCAGCTGATCGGCGACCGTTTCCAGATGCAGGAAGGCGATTGTCTGGTCGACCTTTGCGGCAATCGCAGCGTCTTCGCGCCTGGCGCGTGGCAGGCCGGCAATATGTTCGACAAAACTGGCGCGCCTGGTGTGGACGCGGCCCGACGCGATGTTGTCGTGCACGGAAAGCCCGGGAAAGAGCGCCAGGTTCTGGAAGGTGCGCGCGACGCCCAGACGTGCCAGACGGTTCGCGGGCACACGGGAGAATGACTGGCCGGCGATCGCGATCTTGCCGTGGTCGGCGTGATAGAGGCCGCTGATGATGTTGATCAGCGAGGATTTGCCTGCGCCGTTGGGGCCGATCACGGCGCGGATTTCGCCGCTCTTGACCTCGAGATCGACATCGCTCAGCGCCGTGACGCCGCCGAACGAAATGCCAATCCCGCTCAGAGTCAGGATCGCATCGACCTTTGCCGACAGGCGCGCCGGGCGCGTGTCCGTGAGTGGACCAGCGCCAGCAAGAATGCCGGGGATTTCGGGCGCACGCTCGTATGCGGCGGCTCCCAGCGAAGCACCAATCATGACACGTTCCTGATTTTCAAGGAGTGCGCGGCCCGCAGGCCGCGCCCTGGCCTATTCGGCGGCGACAAGCTCCCTGTCACGCGCCGCTTCCAGTTCGCGCACCAGCGGGATGATGCGCTTGCCGAAGAACTCGACCTCTTCCTGGAAATGCAGGAAGCCGAGCAGGATCAGATCGGCGCCGGCATCCTTCAGCTTGAGGATGCGTTCGGCGATCTGTTCCGGCGTGCCGATGAGATTGCTGCGGAAGCCGTCATTGTACTGCACGAGATCCTCGAGGGACGACTTCGCCCAGTTGCCCTCGCCTTCCGGCGAGGCCTTGCCGGCATTCTTGACCTGGTCGGCAAAGCCCTGCACCGCTTCGGGATTGGCCTTGGCGACGATCTCGTCCAGCACGGCGCGTGCTTCCGCCTCGGTTTCGCGAGCAATGGCAAAGGCGTTGACGCCGATCTTCACCTTGTGGCCATTCGCCTTCGCCTTGGCCTTGATATCGTCGACCTGCTTCCTGATCTCTTCGGGCGTGTTGCCGTTGGTGAAATACCAGTCGGACACCCGCGAAGCCATGTCACGCGCGGCGCGCGACGAGCCGCCCTGGAAGATCTCGGGCTGCGGATCGATCGGCTTCGGCTTCATCGAGTAGTTGGTGAAGCGATAGAAGTCGCCCTTCAGCGTGAAATTGTCCTCGGTCCAGATGCCGCGCAACGCGCGGATGAACTCCTCCGAGCGGCGGTAGCGCTCGTCGTGGTCGAGCCACAGCTCGCCGATGGCGGCGAACTCGCCACGGAACCAGCCGCTGACAACATTGACGGCCACGCGGCCATTGGTCAGGTGGTTGATGGTGGCGATCTGCTTGGCCGCCAGCGCCGGGTTCCATGGACCGGGCAAGACGGCGGCAATCACTTTCAGCGTCGTGGTGGCGGCCAGCAGTGCGTGGCTGAACGACACGGATTCGTGCTGGTTGTCGGCGCCGTAGCCGGCGGTGAAGCGGATCTGGCTCAGTGCGTAGTCGAAGCCGTTGGCCTCTGCGATCTGGGCGAGCTTGCGGTTATAGTCGATGTCCCAACCGGTCCGCTGCTCGATGTTGGAGATGACCAGGCCGCCGGAGACGTTCGGAACCCAGTAGGCGAATTTCAGGCCGTCGGAATGAGACGTCATGTCGTTGTTCCCTTTTGGTTGGCTCAGCCGACGCGCGCTGCGGCGGCGGCATTTGTATGGTTGGAATTGAGCAGTGAAACCGCTTCGGATGCGGCCCGTGAAATGCGTTCGCGTATCGCCTCGCCGACGATTTCGGCGCCGATGAAATCGTCGGGCGCCCCATAGACGCCGGTCGGTACGGTGACGGCGCCGAAAAAGCCGAATAATGGCCGCAACTGATGTTCGAGAACCAGGCCATGGTATGGACTTCCGCCTGTCGCCGCGAGAAGCACGGTCTTGCCGGCGAGCGCGCGATAGTCGACGAGGTCGAACAGGTGCTTGAGGGCGCCGGTGTAGGAAGCCCGATAGACAGGCGTTCCGACCACGAGCAGATCGGCCTTCTCGACGCGCTGGATGATTGCTTCGCCGGACGCGCCGAGGGCGCCACGGGACAGCCCGACGAAAAGCGAAGGCGCCGCCTCGGTGATTTCGATCAGGCCCGTGTCTGCCGGGACGCGCAGCGCCACGTCCTTGACCAGCGCGTTCACCACCGCGGTTGTGCGCGATGGCGTGCTTACGCCGCCGGATATTCCGAGAACCGATAGCCTTGCCAACTCATCAATCTCCCAGACCCTGCATGCGCATCGGTCATTTCCAAACCGGGGCAGACGATATTCGACAAAATCTATAGAGATAAGGAACGACGTTTCGATTTTTCGCCTTTGGCGAGAAAAATCCGGTTCTGCTAATGTGCGGTAGCAACGTCCATCTGGCGATGGCCGGGAAGGATCAAAACGGCTCGCAGTCATCTATCGACATTTTTGAAAGCGCCGATGCCTTTGGGCAATAAGGTTCGTTGCCATGATGCCTGGCGTCGCCGTCGCGCAATACTACGAAGCGGCTTCCCTTGCCGGCGGCATCACCAGTTTCTGGGTGCCCAATCGGGATTGTCTCTTTCCATGGTGCGCGACATTGGCTTTAGGATTAGCCGCAGCGACAGTTGGGACACACGCATCCTTGTGGACGCCTCGAGTGCGACAACGTCCAGCAGCGCTGGACGGCTGGACGGCGCCAGTTGCTCGCGATCGACACGGGCAAGCTCTATGGCGGGCGTGGGGATTTCCTGCCGGTGGCCGAGGCGATAGCCTAGCAGATTCGTCACCGCCTATATCACCCACGGCGTCAATGACGGCCCAGGAATCTGGTGGGCTTTTCTGCTGGGTCAGGTGTTGAATGTGGGCCGATCGTAAGTCCGCGATCAATCCGCCGCAGCTCGGCGGCCTTGACCACCCGTTGCAGCTCGCCGACGTCACGAAATGACGGACGGGCACCAGGAAGTCCCACGGGTTGCCTCTTCACGCCAGCACGCCTGTGCCACCGTCGCTGCCTAAGAGGCGGCGACGGTGGCCGCTTGAAGCAGAACCCGCGCGCCGGTAACCGCGTGGGCAGGCTCCACATATTCCGCCTCGTTGTGGCTCAGCCCGTCACGGCACGGCACAAAGATCATCACGGCAGGCGCCACCCGGGCGAGGAACAGCGCGTCATGGAATGCACCCGAGATCATCTGTTTGTGCGGCAGCTGTAGGGTATTGGCGGCCTCCTCGACGGTTTTGACCATATCGGCAGAGAATGCCGCCCCGGCATGTCGAACGACCGACTGATCGTTACCGTGCAATGCTGAGCTTCTGCCTCCGCCGCGCACACCTGGCGCAGTTCTGCTTCGATGGCATCGAGCCGCTCTACCCGCGGATGCCTGATATCGACGGCGAAGACCACAGACTGCGGTATGGCGTTGATCGATCCCGGNTCACGGCAGGCGCCACCCGGGCGAGGAACAGCGCGTCATGGAATGCACCCGAGATCATCTGTTTGTGCGGCAGCTTTAGGCTATTGGCGGCCTCCTCGACGGTTTTGACCATATCGGGAGAGAATGCCGCCCCCGGCATGTCGAACGACCGACTGATCGTTACCGTGCAATGCTGAGCTTCTGCCTCCGCCGCGCACCCCTGGCGCAGTTCTGCTTCGATGGCATCGAGCCGCTCTACCCGCGGATGCCTGATATCGACGGCGAAGACCACAGACTGCGGTATGGCGTTGATCGATCCCGGCTGGGCGGTCACCCGGCCCACCGTCAGCCTTGCCCTGCTGTCGAACGGCATGATCGTCGTCTGGAGCCTGTGAATCGCGGCAACGGCCGCGACCATCGGATCCCTACGGTAGGGGAGGCCGGTTGTGCCGGCGTGACCGGCGGCGCCCTCAATGCAGACCTCCAGCCAGCGCGTACCTTGCACGGCTGTGACGATACCGATCGGCAACCGCTCCTTTTCCAGCGATGGTCCCTGTTCGATATGCAGCTCGATGTAGCCGGATATCGGCATGCCGAGGGGGCGAAGGGTTGCCTCTGGCAAGGCGGAGATCGTTGCCCCGACCTCCTCTGCGAGGGACGCACCGTCGCTGCCGACTATGGACCGCCATGCGCAAATGTCGGCTCCGGTGAAGGCCATGGAGCCCATGACACCCGGCGTAAACCGGCTGCCCTCTTCATTGGCCCAGGCGACGACCTCGATCGGCATCCGAGTCTCGGCCCTCGCGTCCTCCAGCGCTTCGAGCGCCTCGAAGGCGGAAAGCGTACCGAGCGCTCCATCGAAGCGCCCGCCGGTCGGCTGGCTGTCGAGGTGGCTGCCGATAAGCAGCGGCGGCAGGGTGGCATCCGTGCCCTCGCGGCGGATGAAAAGGTTTGCCATGGCGTCCTGGAAAACCGCGAAGCCGCGCGCGAGCGCCAATTCCGCCAACAGGCGCCGGGCGCCGCGATCCTCGATGCTGAACGCCTGTCGGTTTACGCCACCGGCTGGCGTCGCGCCGATCCGGGCGAAGGCATCGAGCCGGCCCAGCAGCCGCTCGCCGTCGATCTCCGGCACTAAAGTCACCGCTTGAGGCCGCGGATGAAGGCCTTCACCCGTTGCGGATCGACCTGATTCCACCACACTCCATCATGTTTCAGCGAGCTGGCGACAATGACGCCGTCGACGATGTCCAAGATATCGTTGGCGTTGTCGGGTGTCACCCCGCTGCCGACAAGCATCGGCAGTCCGGCGGCGTCCTTGATCATCCTGATGTAGCTGAGGTCGGCGGCGTGGCCAGTGCGCTGGCCGGTGGCGATCACCGCGTCGGCATCGAAGAACACGAGGTCCTTGACCTGCTCCTCGATCGGCCGGTCGCCGACGATCGCGTGGGCGCCATGCTTGACATGCGCGTCGGCGAAGATGCGGATACCGTTGGCTCGAAGCCTAGCGCGGAAACGCATGGCGCGCGCCGCTTCGCCTTCGATAAAGCCCTCGTTGGCGACATAGGCGTTGGCCCATTGATTGACGCGCACGAAGGAAGCACCGGAGGCACTGGCGATCGAAAGCGCGGGAATGGAGGCATTGGCAAGCACATTGATGCCGATCGGCCGGCCGAGTTCGCGGCGGATGCGGTCGGAGACGACGGACATATAGGCTGAAGTCTCCGGCCCAATGTCATCCGGCTTGGCAAAAGGCACGTCGCCGTGGTTTTCGACGATCACGCCGTCGCAACCGCCATGCAGATAGGCTTTCGCACCGTCGAGGCCGCGTTGATATATGGCCTCGACCGCCTCGCCATCGTAGCGCGGCGCACCCGGCAAGGGTGCAAGGTGAACAACGCCGATCACCACCTTGCTCCTGCCGAAGATCGACTGCAGCACATCATCCGCGACCTGGCCAATGGGTTTGGAGTTAGGGGAATTTGTCATGCGGTTTTCGCTTCCGTCGTTTCCATAAGCACTTTCATTTCCCGTCTGTCGGGGCAGGACTCAAGCGTGCCGGCGCGTCCGACCGAGACAGCGGCCGCGCGGACCGCAATCCGCGCTGCCGCGGGGAGCTCCATGCCGGCCGCAAGGCAACCAGCGAGGCAACCGCAAAAGACGTCGCCCGCGCCGCTGGTGTCTAGCACGGCCACGCTGGGTGCCGCGATCCGGTCGATCCGTCCTTCGCCATCGGCGACCAGGCAGCCGAGTGCGCCAAGCGTCACGATGGCAGCGCCGGCGCCCTGACGGATCAAGTCGCGGGCCGCCATGGCAGGGTCGCCAGCCCCGGTCAGTTGCGCCGCTTCGCCCGCGTTGGCGATGACGACGCTGACGTCGCTCAAGCCCGGTGTGTGGTCGGCCGCAAGCGGGCTCGGATTGAAGATCGTCATCGCTCCCGCGCCGCGCGCCACCTTCAGGCAAGTGGCCGTGATATCCGGACCCAGATTGCCCTGAAATACTACGATATCGCCGCGTGCGATCGATCGGGTAAAACCGCTGTCGGCCATAGGATTGTACGCGGCGGCGCAACTGGCTCCGGTGACGATGAGGTTTTCGCCGCGCGCATCGACCATGATCGTCGACCGATCGCTGGGCAGTGGCAGTACCGCCAGATGGCTGGCATCGAGATCGCGGCTCAACTGCTCTGTGATCCAGGCTCCGGCGGGATCGTTGCCGATCGCGGCACGGAAGCGAACATCGGCTCCGGTGCGCGCCGCGGCCAGCGCCTGGTTCGCACCCTTGCCGCCAAGTCCGTCAGCATGTTCCGATGCGTTCAGCGTTTCGCCTGCCGCCGGAAACCGGTCCAACCGAAACGTTGTATCGACGCAAACATTACCGACGACATGGACGCGCATGGCTAATCCCTGGCCGTTGCCCAGCCTAGCATCTGTTCGAACAACGTCTTGTAGCCATTCCAGGCGATGAAGCCCGGCGGCAGCCAGTGCGGGCCGACATCCGACGTCCAGGCGACGGTGCGGCCTTGGCCATATTTGCCGGTCGCCAGCAGCGGCAGCGAACGGTAGTCGGAAGAGACGGTGGCGAGAACTTCCGCGCCGTCCTTGACCGAGACCTCGTTGAAGCCAAGCAGGATCGGCCAATCCTTGCCGAGGCCCTTGAGGATCGGATGGGTCTGCGGGCCGACGACGACCGGCGCATAGCCTTCTGGAACCTCGACACGGTCGTCCACCGGCAGGCAGATGACCGGCAAAACGTCCTCAACCGGCGTCTTGTGATAGCGCGCGCCGCCATTGATGCCTTGGAAGCTGTAATAGCCGCCGAACATCAACAGGCCGCCGCCATTGCCGACATAGTCGCGCAACAGGCGCAGCCGGTTCGGCGTCGGTTTGGAGTGGATCCAGGTATCGGGGTGAAGCAGCAGCGTGTTGGCTCCAAGATCGGAGAGCACGACCGCGTCGTAGGCCGAAAGCGCTTCCATGGTCTGCGGGAAATTCCGCTGTGCCTCATGCGCCGGCATGAAGGTGACGTCGAACAGGCTGTCCTTCAGCGCGGCCAGCAACTCATCGGCACCGGTGTGATAGGTCACGGTGGGAAACTGATCGAAGCCTTTGATGTGGGTCGCGGTCGAGACCCAGGACTCGCCTGCGAGAAGAACCTTCTTCCTGGACATGTAGTCTCCCTATCTTGTTTTGGAGCCGCGGCTCAGAGGCCCTCGGCGAACACAGTCTTTGGATTGTCGATGAGCATCGTGTCGATTGCCGACTGCTCGACACCATGGCGTTTCAGTCTCGGCACGAAATGCTTGAGGATGAAGCCGTAGCCGAAACCGCCGAAGCGGGTCAGCATGATCTTGAGAAAGACGTCCTGCGACAGCAGAATCCTGTCGAGCAGTCCCATATCGATCAGCGAGCGGATCGCCCGCGCATTCTGCTCGTCGGACGGCGACTGCGCATCCTGGTCGGCATAATAGAAATCCATGCCGATCATGTCGTATTCCAGGAAGGCGCCACGCGCGGCGAGGCTTTGCTGGTAGGCAAGATCGTTGTGGCTGGGGTTCATGTGGCAAAGCACCGTATGCCGGAGATCGGCGCCTTCTGCCTCGACCACGTCAAGCACATCATGCGCCAGCCGCTCCCAGCCGGGCAGATGAATCGTCAGCGGCACGCCGGTCATCTTGGCCGCACGGGCGGAGGCCCGCAGCGACTTGCGCTCCTCGTCGGTAAAATCCTTGCTGACGCCAACCTCACCGATAATGCCGGCAATGATTTCGGGCTGCGCCGACCCGCCGCCGACATCATTGACGAGGAATTCGGTGACGTCGTCAACGTCCATCGCTTTCAGCCAGACGGGATGGGTGTGCTGCAGGTAAAAGCCCGTCCCCATGACGATCCGCAATCCAGAGGCGCGGGCGATGCGCGCCAGCTTCACCGGATCGCGGCCAATGCCAATGTTGGTCGCATCCACCACGGTATGGCCGCCGAGCGCCCGGTATTTCGCCAACTCCGAAAGGGCTAGGTCGCTGTCGTCGAGCGAGACGTTGTCGCGGTTCATGTAGGGGTTCATCCGCAACTCGCCGATGATCTCCATGCTGACCGGCTGCTCGCCGATCTTCTTCTCGTCGGGATGGCAAGGGCATTTCCACGACGTCGCGCCATCGAGCAGTATGTGTTCATGCATCAGCGTCACGCCCATATCGGCAATCGCAACCGGGCCGGTAACGGTCATCACCGTGCCGGAGCGAACACCGATCGGTGCCCGTTCCCTTGGCTTGTCGTCGAACAGATGATCCATGTCAGCGGCTCCGCGTTGCGCCCTTGAACAGCCGGAAATTCAGCCAGATGGCAACGAGGATGATCGTGCCGGTAACGATCGGCGTCAGGAAGGGCGACATATGCGCAAGGATCAAGCCGTTGCCGATGACCGCGACGGTCAACGCGCCGAGCACAGTGCCGATGATCGTACCGCGCCCGCCGAACAGACTGGTGCCGCCAAGCACCACGGCGGCGATGACATCGAGCTCGAAACCCTGGCCGGCATTCGACGAGCCGGAACCGAGCCGGGCGGCGAGGATGATGCCGGCCACCGCCGCCGCCATGCCCGACAGGATGTAGACGAAGAGCGTCATGAAGCGCGTATCGACACCGGCTCGGCGCACGGCCTCTGTATTGGCGCCGATGCCGGTGACATAGCGGCCGAACGGCGTCTGGTTGAAGGCGAGATAGGCAATGATCAGCACGACAAGGGCGAGCAGCGCCGGTACCGGCACGCCGAGAAACCAGGCCCTGCCGATGTTGACGAAGAAGCTGGTCGGTTCGACCGGGATCGAATAGCCGCCGGTGATCAGCAACGCCACGCCGCGGATGACGGAGAGCCCGGCAAGGGTGACGATGAAGGGCGGTATCCGCTCGTAGGCGATGAAGAAGCCGTGCAAGGCGCCGATCGCAGCACCAAGCGCCAGCATGGCGATGACGACCAGAGGCCATGGCAGGTCGGCCTGCAGGAAAACCGCCGACAGCGTTGCCGTCAGCGCCAGCACGGAGCCGACCGAGAGGTCGATGCCGCCGGTGGTGATGACGAAGGTCATCGCGGCCGCAACGATCAGCAGCGGCGCCGACTGGCGCGCGATGTTGAGCAGATTGGGCGTCGTCAGGAAGGAACCGGTGATCAGCGAGAAGACCACGCAGACGACGATGAAGAACAGCGCAATCGAGACGACGCTGCCATTGGCTAACGCCACATTCTTCCACGTGCTGTTGTGAGCGCGTTTGGGCGAGGCGCCAACACCGGCGGAGGTAACGTTCATGGTTGGACCCCCTCATCGCGGCTTGCGCGGGCCGAGCGCGCGGTGAATTTGCGGCCGACGATCAGGTTGACGACCTCCTCGATGCTGGTCTCGCCGATCTTGCGCTCGGCGACATTGCGGCCTTCGTACATGACCTGGATACGATCGCAGACCAGGAACAGGTCCTGCAGGCGATGGGTGATGAGGATGACGCTGACACCACGGGCGCTGACGGCGCGGATGAGTTCCAGAACCGCCTCGACTTCCGCCACCGCAAGGGCGGCCGTCGGCTCGTCCATGATCAGCACCGAGGGGTCGAAAGAAGCGGCGCGGCCGATGGCGATCGACTGGCGCTGGCCGCCGGAGAGGTTTTCGACCTTGAGCTTGGTATCGGCAATGACGATGCCGAGCCGGTCGAGCATCTGGCGCGTCTCGCCATGCATGCGCTTGTTGTCGAGAAAGGGAACGCCGAGAACGCGGCGACGCGGTTCGCGGCCGAGGAAGAGATTGCCCGCCACATCCACCGTGTCGCAGAGCGAAAGGTCCTGGTAGACCATCTCCACCCGTGCGGCGCGGGCATCGGCCGGCGACGAGAAAGACACCGCCTTGCCATCGATCTCGATGGTGCCGGCATCAGGAATGACCGCACCGGACAGCACCTTGCTCAAGGTGGATTTGCCGGCGCCATTGTCGCCGACCAGGCCGAGCACTTCGCCAGGCTTCAGGTTCAGCGAGACATCGTCCAGCGTCTGGATAGGGCCGTACCGTTTGGAAATACCGGTCATCCTGACGCGGTAGGTCTCGCCATCGCTCATCATGGTTCCAATTCTCTGGGCGCGACATGTTCAATCGGTCGCCGGGCTGCGCAGGCAACCCTCGGGTCAATGCGCAGCCCAGCGGTCCGGGGAGGATACTACTTGAACATGTCCTTGAACTGGCCGACATTTTCCTTGGTCACGATGGTGATCGGAACGTTGATGATCGGGTCGATCTTCTCGCCCTTCTTGAGCTTGACGAAAGCTTCGATGGCAGCCTTGCCTTCACCGGCCGGATCCTGCTGGACGACAGCGACCACCCAGCCCTCTTCGAGACCCTGCACCGCCGACTTGGTCAGGTCCCAGCCGAACACCTTGACGTCGCCCGTACGGGCCTGGCTGGAGACGGCGGAAACCGCGCCGAGCAGAGCCGGCTCGCCGGTCGCGTAAAGCGTCGTCATGTCAGGATTGGCGGTCATCAGGTTTTCGGAGGCGGACAGGGCGACGTCCTGGACGTTCTGGCCGTCGACCGTGTCGAGGAAGGTGACCTTCTGGCCGCTGTCGGTGACAGCCTTCTTGAAGCCGTCGAGGCGCTGGTTCTGGATAAACGAATTGAGCGCGCCAACGACGCCGATCTTGGCGGTGCCGCTCAGCTTAGTCTTCACGTATTCGGCGTAGAACTTGCCGATATCCTCGCCTGCCTTGGTGTTGTCAACGCCGACGAAGGCGACGTTGTCGCCATTTGGGATCTGCGCGTCAATGGCGATGACCGGAATGCCGGCGGCTTTGGCCGCGGTGATGGCCGGCTTCACACCGTTGACATCGATGGCGACGAGAATGATGCCGTCGACCTTCTGGGTGATGTAGTTCTCGATGGCGTCGTTCTGCGCGCTTGGTACATTGTTGGCGTTGAAGATGACGAGGTCCACGCCGGCAGCCTTTGCGGCAGCCGTTGCGCCGTCATTGATCTGGTTGAAGAACAGGGCCTGCTGGTTGATGGTCACCAGCGCATAGGTCTCGGCCATGGCGGAAGCAGAGCCGAGGGCGAGGGTCATGGCGATGGCTGCGGCGCAGCCTGAAAGGATCTTGGTAAGACGCATTCCGGTTCCCCTTGGTTTTGCGGAAAAGGCCCTTGATCGGGCTCACCTGGCGCCTGAGCGCACAGCCATAATTCAAGATACTTGATTCCTTGTCAAGTGACTTGAATTAGCATCAACGAAGAGAAATGAGGGGCTCGCCCGATCAGAATGTCGCCGGCGTGTTGACCCAGAAAATGCTGGCGCGTTCGTCGCCGACATTGCGGTACCAGTGCGGCAGTTCGGAATTGAAGACGAAGGAATCGCCGGCCGACAGGCGAAACGTCTTTTCGCCGACCATCAATTCGATCGCACCTTCCAGGAGGTAGCCGACTTCCTCGCCAGCGTGCTGGATCGGGCCGGCGCTCTCACCTCCCGCCTCGATGTGATGGATGTTGCACTGCAGGAGATGGCCGGGCGAATACGGAATGACGCGCTCGAGCGAAATGCCTTCGCCGCGCCGAAGCGGATCGAGCGCGATCAACGGCCGCGATCCAGCCCGAAAGACGATGCCTTCCTCACCATCGGATTCCTCGAACATCCAGCCAATGTTAGTGCCAAGCACCTCGACAAGCCGGTGCAGCATGGGAAGCGAGGGCGAGACCTTGCCGTTCTCGACCTTGGAAAGCAGGCTTTCAGAGCAGTTCGCGGCGGCAGCTAGCGCCTTCAAGGTCAGTCCACGCGTCTGCCGGGAGAGTTTCAACCGTATGCCGAGCCGCAGAAGGCTGGTGGCGGTCGAGCGCTCGTCGCCGCCCTTGCTGTTTTGGGTGTCCATCTTGTTCATTTGGGGACGCGAACATCTCCGCTGGTTGGGCTGACTCGTAAAACTGATCCCAGGCGTTGTCCATCCTGTGAAAAACGGACGATGCATCCAATCGACTCGGCTGGGCTTTTCAAACCATCATCCCCGACCAAACGCTACGACGCCTTCGTGATTCATTGCGGTTGAAAGGAGACCGCGATGGGCAAGCCGCTACCGCTTGAGTTGCGTCAGCGCGTTGTGCGTATGTCGATGAGGGGCATGGTCACCGCGAGGCAGCGCGCCATTTCCGCGTTTCGCCTCGCTTGTGAACAAGACGCACTCTGCCAAGCACTCGGCGATATCTGCCACCTGTTCGAGCCAGCTGAATGCAGAAACTTCTTCAAGGTTGCCGGATACGAGGCTAATTAATCGTGACACGCTTTAGCTGAGCGTGAGCAAGGACGGAGGCTGGTTCAACCCATCGGGACGGCGGCGACCACCCATCT
The DNA here is from genome assembly GCF_000503035.1 of Mesorhizobium sp. LSHC412B00. Classification (NCBI taxonomy): domain Bacteria; kingdom Pseudomonadati; phylum Pseudomonadota; class Alphaproteobacteria; order Hyphomicrobiales; family Phyllobacteriaceae; genus Mesorhizobium; species Mesorhizobium sp. LSHC412B00. Next base: position 67,945 of record NZ_AYWB01000024.1, read on the forward strand.
CCTGAAGCCGCAGATCGGCCGGCTGCCGAACGGCATCGATCTCTCCAACAGCGTCGAGAACGAGTATCTGTGCCTTAAGCTACTGCAAGCGTTTGGCGTTTCCGCCGCCCAGGCGCAGATCGCTGACTTACCGATGGTGATGTGGCGGGTGCTCCGATCGTGCGCTCGACCCTCTGCAGGATCGTGTCGAGCGGCTCGGCGACCGGAATCTCGGCAAGCGGCCGATAAACGAACCCCAGCGATTCGGCGCGCTTGATCGCTTGGCGGTATCGGGCGCGCGCCCCGTGTGGATTTTCGCCCAGCATCAAAGCGCAACCAGGACGAAGCGTTCGCCAAAGTTTTCCAGTGATTCAAACACTTATCGGGAAGGTTAATGGTACCGTTGGCTGGGATCGAACCAGCGACCTCCGGATCCACAATCCGGCGCTCTAACCATCTGAGCTACAACGGCACGTTCGCCTGAGCCAGAATCGTGGTGAAAATTCATTCTCCGAGATCCGCTCTGTCGTTCGGCGATGCGTCCAATACGGTCTATCAGAGACTAATTCAAGGCCTTTGATAAGGCAAAGCCGGTCTGCCAACAGACGCCCGTTTCTTCGGCAAAAGAAAAAGGCCGGCGGGAGGAGGTGCCGGCCTTTTCCTGTTACGAGCCAGCGGGAGGAGGTGCTGGCTGGTCACCCCGGAGAGCAGAGGGAGGAGGTTCCACTCGCCGGGTATTCATTTGAACAACTCTATCGCACACCTATTTGTCTGACGAAATGCGACGTTTTGATGCATCGCAGAGTTGTGCGCAATTATTAGGCGGCCTTGATGTCCTTCAGGGCCTTCTCGAAAGCGGTCTTGACCGGCTTGGAGACGTCTTCGGCAGCCTTCGAAGCAACAGCCTGGAAGTCCTTGGCCTGCTCGACGGTGGTCTCGACGCGCTTGCGCAGGAAGGCGGTCTGCAGTTCGACCACTTCCGACAGCGACTTGGCGCCGATGAGGGCCTCGAGATGCGAGAAGCCGGCTTCGGCATTGGCGCGCAGAGCGGCGATGGTCTTGAGCGACAGGTCGCTGGAAACGGTCTTGGCAGTCTCGAAGGTCGATTCCAGGACTTTCTGGGTCTCTTCGGCGCCGGTCTTCAGCTTGGAGTAGGCTTCCTTCGACTGCTCGACGCCCTTTTCGGCGAAAGCGCGGATCTGGTCGGTTGCCTTGGAAGCGTCGAAGCTCGGGAATTCGACGTTTTCGATGGTCTCAGCGGTCTTGGCCTTGGTCATTTTCCATCCTTTCGGGGTAGCGGCTTTGACAAAAAGCCGTCTCGTTCATGTATGATGGCAATATAGCGGTTTTTTTGTGCGATGCAACATCTTTGTTGCAGTGCACCATAAATTTCTTCCCATGCGTCACCCAAGAGGTTATCCAGGGACATTCCGAGAGCTGTTAACCAAGTGGCCAGAGATTCCACCTGCTTCCCGCCATGGCTTGTGGACCTTCGCCGCGCGGGCTTTTATTAACAAAGCGTTAACTGCAAATTGCCCGCCTTGTAGGTTCGCCAAGAGGGGTTCGCCAAGAGGTTACACCGAAAGGGTCCGCCAAGCGCATGCCTTCCGAGAACTACTCTTTCCTCGATGTCGCCGTGCTTGATGCGGTTCGCCAGCGCTTCGCCGCCGGCGACGCGATCGCGATTCTGTCGGCCGACCTCGAACAGGTGATCTGGGCCAACGGCCCGGGCGCTGCGGTGTTCGGCTATCCCGATATCGAGGCCATCATCGGCGCCTCGGCTCAGCTGCCGCTGATCGCCAGGCGCCAGATCATGGCGACCGCGGGCTTCCCGCAGATCGGCAGCGACCGCGCCATTACGGTACGGCTGGCGACCGGCATCACCAGCCGCGCCGTCGGCTTCCTGGCCAGTGCGGTGACTATGCCGGACGGCGAAAGCGCCATCATGCTGGTGGTGCCGGCAGCGCAGGCCGGCTCGCGCAGTGCTGCCGACATTGCGGCCCGCGCCATCAGCGGCTTTACCGAAGACGGCCATTTCATCGCCTTTGTCGACGCCGCCGGCACTGTCGAGGCGGCTTCGGATGGCTTTGGCGCGCTCGCCATCCGGCCTGAGACGCTGGCCGCGCTTGTCGCCGACGTGGCGAGCCAGGACGACCGCATCGTCAAGCGGCTGGTCCCCGGCGGCGCCACGTCCTATCCGGCCGGCTTCGCGCGCCTGACCGAGTCCAGGCATCTGCTGGTGGTCATCGACGAGGATCAGCTCGGTGAGGAAAATCCTGTCGGCGAGCTGGATGCCGAACCTGCTGCAGCGCAGGTCGACGATGGCCCGGCGCAAGCCGCCGCGGAGAACGCGGTAACGGTGGATGCGGTGGCTGACCACCCCACCGCAAGCGGGAATCAGGGCGCCCCACTCGCGGCCGCGCCTGATGTCGGGGAGACAGGTCCGGCTGCCACCGAGCATGATGCTTCGGCGTCAACCGATACAAAGGCGGACCATCGCGAGCAGACGACCGGCCGCGAGCAGGCGGCGAATGACAGCGCGCCGGCGCAACATGATCATTGGTACTTCCATGCCGGCGAAGAGCCGCAGGCGGGCGAGCCGGACAGCCCGGCGCAGGCCGAGCCGGACTCTGTTTCCCCGGCCGAGAGTGCGCAGTTGGACAGCAGTGCCGCTGCGCCCGCCCTGCCGTCTGACGCAGCCCCACCGGCTACGCCTCCCGCCAAACGTGAGGTCGACCGCTCGGCGCCGCCGCTGCGCTTCGTCTGGCGCACCGACGCCGACGGCAAGTTCAGCGCGCTGTCGCCGGAATTCGGCGACATTGTCGGCAAAGCCGCCGCCGACGTGATCGGCCGCCGCTTCAAGGACGTCGCGACAATTTTCGGCCTCGACGCCTCGGGCGAGATCGCGGGCCTGCTTGAACGGCGCGACACCTGGTCGGGCCGCTCGGTACTGTGGCCGGTTGCCGGCTCCGACCTGAAGATACCGGTCGATCTGGCAGCACTGCCTGTCTATGGCCGCAGCCGCGCCTTCGAAGGTTTTCGTGGTTTCGGCGTCGCCCGCGCCGGCGATGCGGTGGTCGATCCGGAAGCAATCGGCATGGCGCTGGTCCCCAATGGCGCGCCACCGGCAGCAGCCGAGCCGGCCCCGGAACAGCCCGTGGCGGAAGCTCCCAAGGCGGCCGATCCGTTCGAGGGCGAAGTGCCGGCACTGACCATCGTGCCGAAGCAGGAACGTCGTTTTGCCGACAAGGTCATCCGGCTGGCCGAGCATCGGCAGCCCGCCAACGACAAGCAGCCGACAAGCGAGAGGGGCCTGTCGACGCTGGAGCGCAGCGCTTTCCGCGAAATCGGCGAGCGGCTGAAGAAGGACAATCCCCCGCCGGAGCAGCCGGAGACTGCCAAGCAGGCCGAACCGGCCAATCCGGATCAGGTAACGCCAGACCAGGCCAAGGCAGATGAGCCCAAGCCGGATCATGTCGAGGCGGACCAGCCTGAAACAGCCGCGCCAGCCCGACAACCCGCCGAGGTCTCGAGTCCGGACGAAGCCGGCCCGGCTGCCGTGGCTGAACCATCGGCAGCCGCACCCGAAAGCGAAACGGCTGAGGCCGAACCGCCGGAAAGCGATGCCGAGGACGAAAAGGACCTGACGCGGCTTGACGGCGAGCAGCCGGACGACGGCCTTGCGGACAGCGAAGCAAGCGAGGCGAAGGCGCCGACAGTGTCGCGCTCCCTGCTCGACTATGCCGATCCCGAACCAGGCTCCGTCACCGAAGACAGTACGGAAGCAACGTCGTCCAACGACGAACTTGCGCCGGCTTCCGAACCGGATGATACGCAAGCCCAAGAGATCGTCGAGGCCGCAGAGCCACAGCCGGTTGTTGCCGAGACGCCGGCCAATGCCGGTGAAGACGACAGCATGACGTCGGCCGACTTCCGCGATGCCGAGGACAATGAGGATTGGGCGCCGTCCGACGAGGCGACCGATTCCGCCGTGGAAGACGGGGACAAGGCCGGCGATGCGGACACAGTGCCGGCAGAACCACAGCGCCTGAAAGTGCCGCCGCTCAAGCTTGAGGGGTTCATGCCTTCGGCATTCTCGGCCGGAGATGAACACAAGGCCCCTGACACGTCGATCCTCGGCAAGCTGCCGGTGCCGCTGCTCATCCATTCGGGCGACGAGCTTCATTACGCCAATGAGGAATTCCTCGGCCTGACCGGCTATGACACGCTTGAGGACCTGAGCGACGCCGGCGGGCTCGACGCGCTGTTTGCCGATCCCTATTCAGAAATGGCCGGCGAAAGCGACCACACACTCAAACTGAAGACGCGCGAGGGCCAGGAATTTCCGATCGAAGCCATTTTGCGTTCGGTGCCGTGGCGCGCCGGCAAGGCGCTGATGCTGGTGGTGCGACGTACCGGCGACAACGAGCCGCCGATGGTTGCGCATCTCGCAGCCGACGAGCAGACGCAGCCCGATGTCTCCGAACTCAAAGCGCGCATTGCCGAGATGCGCACCATCATCGACACCGCGACCGATGGTGTGGTGTTGATCGGCCGCGACGGCGACATCCGCTCGATCAGCCGGCCGGCCGAGGCGCTGTTCGGCTTCGACAGCGACGACGTCACCGGTAAACCGTTCGCCTCGCTGTTTGCCATCGAAAGCCAGCGCGCGGCGCGCGACTATCTGAACGGCCTGTCCGAGCCCGGCGTGGCGAGTGTGATGAACGATGGCCGCGAGGTGATCGGGCGCGAGGCGCAAGGGCGCTTCATCCCGCTGTTCATGACCATCGGCAGGCTGCCCAATGACAGCGGCTTCTGCGCCGTGGTGCGCGACATCACGCAGTGGAAGCGGGCCGAAGAGGATCTGACCCAGGCGCGCGCGGTGGCCGAGCGCGCCTCCTCGCAGAAGACCGATTTCCTCGCCCGCATCAGCCACGAGATCCGCACGCCGCTCAACGCCATTATCGGCTTTTCCGAGCTGATGGTGGACGAGAAGTTCGGCCCGGTAGCCAATGACCGCTACCGCGACTATCTCAGAGACATCAACCGCTCGGGCAACCATGTGCTCGATCTCGTCAATGACCTCCTCGACATTTCGAAGATCGAGGCCGGCCAGCAGGAAATGGACTACGAGGCGGTGTCGCTCAACGATACGCTGGCGGAGACGGTGGCGATGATGCAGCCGCAGGCCAACCGCGAGCGTGTCATCATTCGCTCCAGCTTCGCCTCGCGACTGCCCGAAGTGGTCGCCGACCTCAGAAGCGTACGCCAGATCGCGCTCAACATCCTGTCCAACGCCATTCGCTATACGCAAGCCGGCGGACAGGTGATCGTGTCGACCGCCTATGAAACCTCCGGCGACGTTGTCATGCGGGTGCGCGATACCGGCATTGGCATGAGCCATGCCGAGATCGAGCAGGCGCTGAAGCCATTCAAGCAGATCAATGCGCTGAAGCGCGGGCGTGGCGACGGCACCGGTCTCGGCCTGCCGCTGACCAAGGCGATGGTGGAAGCCAACCGCGCCCGCTTCACCATCACCTCGACGCCGGGCGAAGGGACGCTGGTCGAGGTCGCCTTCCCGTCGACGCGGGTGCTGGCCGAATAGGGCCGGCCATTCCCGGGCGAGAAGCCCGGACAAAGAAAAGGCGTCCAACAGGACGCCTTAAATGGGATTTGCTGTCACAACGGGGCTTGAGCGAATCTGATCCTCAGGGGACGAGGAACGGGATTTCTCCCTCAAGTTACGTGCGACTATCGACGCCGGGCCTTAACAACTCCTTACCGGCCGTCCAAAAAATTTACGAATGTGTACCACTCATGAAATCTAGGTAAATTCGACCGACATATCTGGTTAACCATCCCGGCCGCGTCACTCAGCCAGCTGCGGCAGGTTCCTGAACAGCTCCAGCGCCTCTGGATTGGCCAACGCTTCCTTGTTCTTGATGGCGCGGCCATGCACCACGTCGCGCACTGCAAGCTCGGTGATCTTGCCCGATTTGGTGCGCGGAATGTCGCTGACGGCGACGATCCTTGCCGGCACGTGGCGCGGGCTGGCGCCGCTGCGGATCTTGGAACGAATGCGCTTTTCCAGATCCTCGTCCAGCGTCACGCCGGCGGCCAGCCGCACGAACAGCACGACGCGGACGTCATTGTCGAAATCCTGACCGATGCACAGCGCCTCGAGGATCTCCGGCATCTGTTCGACCTGATTGTAGATCTCCGCCGTGCCGATGCGCACACCGCCCGGATTGAGCGTCGCGTCGGAACGGCCGTGGATGATCATGCCGCCATGCGCGGTCCATTCGGCGAAGTCGCCGTGGCACCAAACATTGTCGAAGCGCTCGAAATAGGCGGCCTGGTATTTCTTGCCCTCAGGATCGTTCCAGAAGCCGATCGGCATCGACGGAAACGCCTTGGTGCAAACCAGCTCACCCTTTTGCTCGCGGATCGGCTTGCCGTCATCGTCCCATACATCGACGGCAAGGCCGAGGCCGGGACCCTGGATCTCGCCGGTCCAGACCGGTTGCGTCGGTACGCCGAGCACGAAACAGGAGACGATGTCGGTGCCGCCGGAAACCGAGGCCAGATGCACGTCCTTCTTGATGCCGTCATAGACGAAGCGGAAGTCCTCCGGCGACAGCGGTGAGCCGGTGGAGGAAATCGCCCGCACGGACGACAGATCATGGCTGCGGATCGGCTTGAGCCCGGCCTTGCGTACGGAATCGATGAATTTGGCCGAGGTGCCGAAAAAGGTCATCTTCTCGGCATCTGCGAAGCTGAACAGCACATTGCCGTCGGGGTGGAAGGGCGAGCCGTCATAGAGCAGCAGCGTGGCGCCCGAGGCCAGGCCCGACACCAGCCAGTTCCACATCATCCAGCCGCAGGTGGTGAAGTAGAAGAAGCGGTCGCCTTCGATGAGTCCGGCATGCAGCCGGTGTTCCTTGACATGCTGGACCAGCGTGCCGCCGGCCGAATGGACGATGCATTTGGGAATGCCGGTGGTACCTGACGAGAACAGGATGTAGAGCGGATGCGCGAACGGCAGCCGCTCGAACGTGACCGCTTTGGCGGTAAAGGGTAACAGCGCCTCTTCGAGCGCCACGGCCTTGTCGATGATCGCTGCGATATCGCGCGAGGTACCGAGATAGTCGACGATCAGGACCTTGCGGACGGTTTCGAGCTTCGCCGCAACGGCAGCGATCTTGTCGGCTACCTCGATTGCCTTGCCATTGTACCAATAGCCGTCCGGCGCAATGAATATGACCGGCTCGATCTGGCCGAAACGGTCGAGCACGCCCTGCTCGCCGAAATCGGGGGAACAGGACGACCAGACCGCGCCGATGGAGGCGGCCGCCAGCATGGCGGCGACGGTTTCCGGCATGTTGGGCATCATCGCCGCGATGCGGTCGCCCTTTTTTACCTTGAGCGACAGGAAAAGCTGCTGAAAGCGCGAAGTCAGCTGGTGCAGTTCGTTCCACGACAGCCGCCGCTCGATCTTGCCCTCGCCGCGAAAGACGATCGCGTCACCGGAACCGGTCTTCTTCAGCAGGTTCTCGGCGAAGTTCAGTGTCGCTTCGGGAAAGAACGATGCGCCGGGCATCTTGTCGCCATCGACGAGCACCGTCCCATCGGTCCCCTTGTCGCCGACAATGCCGCAAAAGTCCCACAGCAGGCTCCAGAAGCCTTCGCGATCCTCGACCGACCAGCGGTGCAGTTCGGCGTAGGAGGTGAAGGATGTGCCGCTTTTGGCCGCTGCTGCCTTCATGAACGCGGTCAGTGGTGCTGCGTCGATCTGCTCTTGCGTCGGAGTCCAGAGCGGTGCTTCGGCAGCCATGATCGATCCTCCTTGAAGCCCGTCGCGTCGCAAGATAGATATGCTTTTGTTTTGATGCACGTCGTTGTCCCGGAACCGCTGCACTCTTCCGGGCGACATGCACTAGCCTCAGCTTTACAAGCGCCGCTGTCCCAAAAACGCCGCGCCTCGTAGCAGGCTGAAGCTGCATCGCTTATGCCTACCACCGTGCGGCAGAGCAAGATTTTGTTCCGCTAAACTCGGCCATGTGTGCGCAATTGCCATCGCCGGGCCATAAAGACTTGAAATGCCTCAGCCCTAAGTCGTAGTGACGACTGGAAGGCGTGGTGACAACTGGCGGTTACACCCGTCAGGCGATTTTTATCGGAATGAAAAGCAACCGGGGCAATATGCCATCACCTTTGATCCGGCGCGGAATATGGGCGATCGGCGTTGCCGTGCTCGTCATCGCGCTGGTCGTCGCCGCTCTGCCGCTGATTGCCTCGACCCGGATCGTGCGCGATCGCATTGCCTGGGAGATGAGCGCGTGGAGCGGATTCAGGGTCACCATCGCCGGTTCGCCGCGCATCGAGGTGTGGCCGAAGTTCCGCGCCATATTGAGCGACGTCACGCTGTCGCAGTGGACCGAGACCGACGCGCCGCCGGTGATCGAGGCCGAACGGGTCGAGGTCGACCTTTCGGCCATGGCGGCGCTGCAGGGCGATGTGGTGTTTTCAACGGCGCGGCTGGTGCGGCCGACGATCCGGGTCCAGCGCGCCGCAAACGGCATATTCCTGCCCGCCATACCAACGGGCGGACGCATCACCCGCTCCATCGACACGGCGCGCGGCGTGGTCAACGCCGATCCGACGAAGCCGGATCTGAGCAAGCTGCCCGCCGATCCGTTCGGCACCGTGGAATTCAGGGACGGCCGTATGGTCGCCTCCGTCGGCGGCAAGGACGTCGAATTGCTGACCAGCCTGTCCGGCCAGGCGAGCTGGGCAGCGATGAACAGCAACGCGACCTTGTCGGCGACCGGAATCTGGCGCGGCGAGAGCGTCACCGTCGATGCCGCCTCGCCCAAGCCGCTGGTGCTGTTTGCCGGCGGCGCCGCACCGGTCACGTTTTCGTTCAAGGCAGCGCCGGCCAGCTTCTCGTTCGACGGCACGGCCAGCATGTCGCAAAACGCCTATTTCGATGGCCAGGCGAAATTCGCCGCGCCCTCGCTGCGGCGCGTGCTGGAATGGTCGCAGGCCGGCATTGCTCCTGGTACGGCGATCGGTTCGGTCTCGATTTCGAGCAAGATCACGGCGACCGCCGGCCGCGTCAAATTCGAAAACACCGCGGTGACGCTCGACAACAACCCGGGAATGGGGGCGCTGGATTTTTCGTTCGGCGACGCCTTGCCGGTGATATCAGGCACACTCGCCTTCGATACGCTCGACCTCAGGTCGCTGTTTTCGGCCTTCACGCCGCTGGCGCCGACCGGCGAGACCGGTCCCGGCGAAATCGACACCAGCTTCGCCGACCGGATCAATCTCGATCTGAGGCTGTCAGCGGCACATGCCTCGGCCGGCGCAATCCAGCTTGCCGACGTCGCCGCTACGGCGCAGGTGAAGAACGGGCTTGCCGTCTTCGATATCTCCGATGCGTCGGCCTTTGGCGGCAACGTGCAAAGTAGCCTGCGTTTCGACCGCAAACCGGAGGGCTCGCAGGTCGAGATCCGGCTGCTCGCCTCCGACATTGACGGCGCCGCTTTCGGCACCGCGGCCGGAATGACGCGGCTGGTGCCGGCCAGCACCGGCACTGTCTCGGTCATTCTCAAAGGGCCGGGCAAATCCTGGGACTCGATCTTCGAGAACGCGGACGGCTCGGTCTCTGCGACGTTCGGGCCGGGCGCGCTGAGCGGGCTCAATTTGCCGGCATTTCTGAAGCACACGGAACAGGGCGGCTTCTTCGCGCTCGACGACGTCTCGGACGGGACACTGCCGATGGACGGCGCCGAGCTCAAGGCCACCATCTCGAAGGGTGTGGCAAGGCTGGACAAGGCCGAGGCCAATTCGGCGAAATACAAGGTCTGGCTGTCCGGCATCGCCTCTTACGGCGGACGCGGGCTGGCGCTTTCGGGGGGTGTCACCCAGGCCGACCCGGCAGCGGCACCGGTCAATGGCCAGCAGGGATCCAACCAGTCGTCATTCTTCGTCGGCGGCACCTGGAGCACGCCGTTCATCTCGCCGATCAGCCGCGGCGTCTCAGGCGAATAGGCGGACCCTTACCGGGACCGCCCTATCCCTCGTTTGACGCAATCAACCGCGCTGCGCGGCCTGTTCGTCGAGCTGGCGCTGCACCTCACGCCGCTTGTTGGCGACCGAAGCGATGATGACGCCTACCGCCACGACGGCGATCAGGATGGTGCAGGCGGCGTTGATTTCCGGCGTCACGCCGAGACGCACCTGGCTGTAGATCTTCATCGGCAGCGTGGTGGCGCCAGGCCCGGAGGTGAAGGAGGCGATCACCAGATCGTCAAGCGACAAGGTGAAGGCCAGCATCCAGCCGGAGACGATGGCCGGCATGATCACCGGCAGCGTGATCTGAAAGAAGGTCTTTACCGGCGTTGCGCCGAGGTCCAAGGCAGCTTCTTCCAGCGAACGATCGAACGACACCAGGCGCGACTGCACGACGACAGCCACGAAGCACATGGTCAAGGTGATGTGAGCAAGCGTCACGGTCAGGAAGCCACGGTCGAGACCGACGGCAACGAACAGCAGCAACAGCGACAGGCCGGTGATGACTTCCGGCATGACCAGCGGCGCAAACACCATGCCGGAAAACAGGATGCGGCCGCGGAAGCGGGTGTAGCGGGTCAAGGTCAGTGCTGCCAGCGTGCCGAGCACGGTTGCCACAGTGGCGGAGATGACACCCACACGCGCGGTCACCCAGGTGGCGTCCATCAGCCCCTGATTGTGGAACAGCGAGGCATACCATTTGGTCGAGAAGCCGCCCCAGACGGTGACCAGCTTCGACTCGTTGAAGGAGAAGACGATGAGCAGCACGATCGGCAGATAGAGAAAGGCAAAGCCCAGCACGACCGAGGTGACGTTGAAGCGGCTCCAGGTGGCGTTCATTTGTCCTGCTCCTGGGCGCGTGCCTGGGCCTGCTGGAAGAGCATGATCGGCACGATCAGGAGCAGCAGCAGGATGACGGCGACGGCCGACGACACCGGCCAGTCACGGTTGGCGAAGAATTCATTCCACAAGGTCTTGCCGATCATCAGCGTCTGCGAGCCGCCGAGCAGATCGGGAATGACGAACTCGCCAACCGCTGGAATGAACACCAGCAGGCAGCCGGCGATGACCCCGGGCAGCGACAGCGGGAACGTGATCTTCCAGAAGGCTGATGTCGGCGGGCAGCCGAGATCCTTTGCCGCCTCGATCAGCGAGTAATCCATCTTTTCCAGCGACGAATAGAGCGGCAGCACCATGAATGGCAGGTAGGAATAGACGATGCCGATGAAGATCGCCGTGTAAGTGTTGAGGATGATCAGTGGCTGATTGATGATGTGCAGCGACAACAGCAGCTGATTGAGCAGACCCTCGGGCTTGAGGATGCCGATCCAGGCATAGACGCGGATCAGGAACGACGTCCAGAACGGCAGGATAACCAGCATCAGCAAGGTCGGACGGATCGTCGCCGGCGCGCGGGCCATGCCGTAGGCGATCGGGAAGCCGACGAGCAAGGTCAGGATCGTCGAGACAGCAGCGATGATAACACTGGTCACGTAGGCTTTGAAGTAAAGCGCGTCCTGCGTTAGCCAGACATAATTGTCGACGCTGAGTTCGCGGAAGCGGACAAAGAACCCGGACATGCCGTCCCTGAAATCGAGCGCCGGCGTGTAGGGCGGCATGGCGATCGCCGACTGCGACAGCGAAATCTTGAAGACGATGATGAACGGGATGAAGAAGAAGAACAGCAGCCAGAGATAAGGCACGATGATGACGAGCCGGCTGACAAAGCCGGCACCGAGCCGCATCAGGAACGGTTTGGCCGCGGCCGATGGACCGGCGTCGGTGAGTGCAATGTTGGACATGGCCGCCCCCTACCGTGTCAGCACGACGCCGGCATCCGGCCGGAAGGAGACCCAGGCGCGGTCGTTCCAGGTCAGCGGGTCCTCGGTGACTCGCGCCGCGTTGAGCGCGCTTGCCCTGATGATCTGCCCGTCATCCAGCCGGATGTGGTAGACGGTCATGTCGCCGAGATAGGCAACGTCGTAGACCTCGCCCTCAAGCGCATTGACGGCGTCGGCCGGTTTCGTCGACGACACCTTGATCTTCTCCGGCCTGATGGCGAAGACGATGTCGGAACCGGCCTTTGTATCGGTGCTGTTTTCGACGACGATCTGGGCCCCTGTCGCGCCGGTGATGCGCGTGGTGTTTGCCGCACGCTCGGCGACCTTGCCCTCGAACATGTTCACATTGCCGACGAAGTGGGCAACGAAGCGCGAACTGGGGGCTTCATAGACTTCCGCCGGCGTCGCCACCTGCATCACCTCGCCCTTGTCGATGATGGCGATGCGGTCGGCCATGGTCATCGCCTCTTCCTGGTCGTGGGTGACGACGACGAAAGTGAGCCCGAGATTTTGCTGCAGGTCCATCAGCTCGAACTGCGTTTCCTCGCGCAGCTTCTTGTCGAGCGCGCCGAGCGGTTCGTCGAGCAGCAGCACTTTCGGCCGCTTGGCGACCGAGCGGGCGAGTGCGACGCGCTGGCGCTGCCCGCCGGAGAGCTGGTGCGGCTTGCGCTTGGCGAACTGCTCGAGCTTGACCAGCTTCAGCATCTCGGCGACGCGCTTTTCGATATCCGGTCCCGGCATGCCTTCCTGCTTGAGGCCGAAGGCAATGTTCTTTTCCACCGTCATATGCGGGAACAGCGCATAGGACTGGAACATCATGTTGACCGGGCGGCGATAGGGCGGGATGCCGCGCAAATCCTGGCCGTCGAGAAGGATACGGCCGGCGGTGGGCTCCTCGAAGCCGGCAAGCATCCGCAGCAACGTCGACTTTCCGCAGCCCGACGCGCCGAGCAGGGCGAAGAACTCGCGCTCGAAAATGGTCAGCGACAGATTGTTGACGGCGGTGAAGTCACCGAACTTCTTGGTGACATTCTCGAATTGGATATATGGCTTGGCGTTCGGGTCGTTCCATGGCGCGAAATCCCTGCGGATGCTGCCAAGCGATTTCATGTCCCACTCCGTCCTGTTTTTTTTGCTTCTTGCCCCAGAGAAGAATGGTCCCGGCAGATGACTGCCGGGACCATGTCGCATTGCTTACTGGCCGGTGACGATCTTGGTCCAGCTGCGCGTGATCAGGCGCTGGGTCTTGGGATCGTAGGGCTGGACCGTATAGAGCTTTTTCAAGGTCTCGGCGTCCGGATAGACCGCCGGATCATCCAGCAGCGCCTTGTCGACGAACTGCTGCGAAGCCTTGTTGCCGTTGGCGTACAGCACATAGTTGGACGACTTGGCGATCACTTCCGGCTTCATCATGTAGTTGAGAAATTCGAGTGCCTCGGCGGCATGCGGCGCATCGGCGGGAATCGCCATCTGGTCGAACCACATCTGGGCGCCTTCCTTGGGCACGGAATAGCCGATCTCGACGCCTTGCTTGGCCTCGACCGCGCGGTTGCGTGCCTGGAAGACGTCACCCGACCAGCCGACCGCCAAACAGATATCGCCGTTGGCGAGCGCGTTGATGTATTCGGACGAATGGAATTTGCGGATATACGGCCGCACCTTCAGCAACGTCTCCTCGGCCTTGGCGATGTCGTCAGGTGAGGTGCTGTTCGGATCGAGGCCGAGATATTTGAGCGCCGCCGGGATGATGTCGGCCGGCGAGTCCAGCACATAGACGCCGCAGTCCTTCAGCTTGGCCAGGCTGTCGGGATTGAAGAACACATCCCAGCTGTCGATCTTGTCGGTGCCGAGTGCAGCCTTCACCTTCTTGATGTTGTAGCCGATGCCGACCGTGCCCCACATGTAGTTGATCGAATATTCGTTGCCCGGATCGTATTTGGCGGTGCGCTCCGAAACCGTGTCCCACATGTTGGAAATGTTGGGCAGCTTCGACTTGTCGAGCTTCTGGAACACGCCGGCCTGGATCTGGCGGGCCAGGAAGTTGCCGCTGGGCACGACGACGTCATAGCCGCTGCCGCCGGCAAGCAGCTTGGTTTCGAGGATTTCATTGGAATCGAAGGTGTCGTAGACGACCTTGATGCCGGTCTCCTTAGTGAAGTCGTCAATGATCGAACTGTCGATGTAATCCGACCAGTTGAAGACGTTGACGACGCGATTCTCGGCATGGCCGCCAACGGCGAAAAGCGTCAGAAATGCCGAGGTTGCCGAAAGCCAGAGCGCTTTGCGGATCATGCTGTTCTCCTTTGATGAGTGTTCCTTCGCCAAGTCGTCGCTGTTCGAGCGCGATTGGGCATTTGCTTCAGAGTATTGAGCTTTCCGGGCAGCCACAAGCATGAACTGCCAGCGCCGTCCGGGCGGTTCGACGAGCGGCAGATGATGGCTCTGTGTGCCCGCATGGCGGGCGCGGTGACGCCGTCAGAGGCTTTCGCCGCGGCGCTGGCAGGGATACGACGCTGTGGTCCGGTCTTGGTCCGACCGGCGGGGACACTTGGCAAGATAAGCCTGTCTTGTTGTTGCCGTGCCCCAGCCTGCCCGTGCCGCAGCAAGGTTGTCAATGGCCCGCGCGGGGAAGCTCGGTCAATAGGGGCGTGCGGCTTCGCTAATTGGGGAAAGACGGGCGTAATTAGGGAAGACGGGCTCAACCAAGGGAAAGGCGGGTCAATTAGGGGATGGCAGGCCAGTGGTCCCCGGCCGTGCAGGCCTCGCCTGGCGCTTGAATTCAAGCGCGATATGGACGAGCAGCGCGGCGACCACCACCGCGCCGCCGATGATGGTGCGCACCGAGGGCACCTCGCCATGAACGAGCCAGACCCAGATCGGTCCGATGATCGGCTCGAACGTGCCGAGGAGTGCTGCGATCGCCGCCGGAACCAGCCTCGCGCCGGTGGCGAAGAAGGCAAGGCCCAGGCCGAGATTGATAACGCCGAAGGCAAACAGGAAAGCCATGTCGTGGGTCGACGTGGCAAACTGCGTGGCTTGCGATGCGGCGAAAGCCGCTGCCAGCATCGTGCCGAGGCACGTCGCCGGCGTCATGCGCACATGGGCGAAGCGCCGGGTGATGACGGTGGCAATCGAGAACATGACGGCGATCAGCAGCGACAGCCCGTCGCCGATGGGCGATACGGCGCCGTCGAGCGATTCCGACACCATGATGGCGACGCCGGCGATGACGGCGGCGATCGCCACCCAGGTCGCGACGGCGACGCGTTCGCGAAACAGCACCCAGGCAAGCAATGCCGCCAGCAGCGGCACACCGGCCTGCATCAACAGGATATTGGCAACGGTGGTGTAGGCGAGCGCGACAACGAAGCACGTCGACGCCGTGGCGAAACAGACGGCCACGGCAAGGCCGGGCAGGCCCATGTCGCGAAACAGCCGCAACATGCCGCGCCAGCCGTCGCGCCAGGCCATGAAGCAAATCAGGAACACAGCCGCCCACAGCGAGCGCCAGAACACCACCGTCCAACTGTCAGCGGTGTCGATGAAGCGGGCGATGGTGCCGCCAAAGCTCCACATCAGCGCCGACAGGAACACCAGCAGCAAGCCGACCCGCTCTTCGCGCGGCGAGACGATCGGCGGTGCGGCGATTGGAGAAGATGCGGTATCGGTCATGGGGTGCGACTGTCGGCTATCTCGGGGTGGCATGATGCACAATGGACGACAGAAACGTGCCGTATTCGCCTAGCGCATAGGCTACCGCCGGACGTGACCCAGCCCGGCATTCCCTTTGGCGCACCGCCAACCGGCAGCCATACGGGCAAACACCGCCGTTTCTAGGACATGCCCTTGTTGCCGCGGATAAAGCGCCAGAGACCGGCCAACGGTACCAGCAGCAGAATGCCGAACTTTTTCAGGGCGATGAGCGCGACTGCAATCAGGCCGGCCTTTGCCGCGAGTTTTCCGGCGATGAGGCCGCCAATGCCAACCGCGGCGACCGTGTCGGTGCCTGGCAGAAAATCGGTGTATTTCTTGCCGGTGTTGAAGTCCGCCACGCCCAGCACTTCGTCCAGGCTCTGCTTGATCTCCGGCAATTGTTCGACCGTAGCGATGTAGCTCATCACGAAGACGCCTTCCCGGCCGAGGAAACGGACGTCGTAATTGAGCGTGTGGACGGTATCGTCTCCGAACTGCAGTTCCTTGGCCCAGTGCAGCCGCTTGTGGACGAAATCATAGACCGGCGGCGAGGCCCAGCCGATCAGCTTGATCGGGGGAAAGCCGTCCTTCACCCGCTGATCGTTGGCCGACAATGTGTCCGCCTGCATGCTGCTCAGCAATTCGGTGTAGTCGATGGATGCGGCGTCGGCGTCATCGACATGGCCGATCTTTTCATAGCGCAATTCGATGCCCCAACCGTTGCCGGCGATGGGCTCGTACTTGGCCGGGAAGATCATGCCGATTGCTTCGGACGCGGTATCAGCCGGATTGCCCCAGGCCTCGGTCAGGACGGACGTCGCGTCCTTCTTGCCCAGAAAATAGAACTTGTCCTTGAGATCGAGATGGATGCCTTCGGGAAGGTCGACCGCGCCGGTCTTTGGATCGATCTTGTCCAGGAACGCCTTGCCGTCGTCACTATACTGTTGATAGTCCTTGAAGAATTCCGAGGATTTTTCTGCCAGAACAGGCCCCGCCAAAAGGGCAAGCGCCACGCCAAGCCACAAAGCTTTCCTGTTCATAAGCCGTCCCCCCTTGGCTGCCCTGCAGCTCACCTTCGATAGCGCAGCGCCGATGCTTAATCAATATTTGGTTCGGCGATGGTTCGGGCCGCGCTCTATTGCTTAGCGCAAACAGCTGCGGTCTTCCGCGACCTCCTGCCCGAGAAGCATCACTGGAAATCGAAGGCGCTCAGGCCCGTCGCCATCTCGTCCAGGCCCAGCGGACGGGTCACCGGCGGCTCGGCGCGGGCGAGGCAGCCGATGCGTTCGCACAGCCGGCAAGCGGGACCGACCGGCGTGGCGGCGCCCTGTCCGGCCTTTGCCGGCAGCCCGGCGCCATAGACGATCTCGTCGCGAAAGCCGATATCGCAGCCCAACAGCAGCGCGGTGCGGCGCGGGCGCTCGGAGAACGAACCCTGCGGCCCCTCGAGCGTGCGTGCGATGCAGAGGAACTCGGCGCCGTCGGGCATTTCCACCGCCTCGACCAGGATCTGGCCAGGCGAAGCGAAAGCGGCATGGACCGGCAGTTTCGGGCAGCCGCCGCCAAAGCGGCTTTGCGGAAAGCCCTGGCCGCCGGCCTTGCGGAAGCGGTTGCCGGCATTGTCGACCTCGAGCATGAAGAACGGCACTCCGGACAAGCCAGGACGCTGCAGCATGGTCAGGCGGTTCGCCGCCTGTTCGAAGGAGACGCCGAAACGCGAGCGCAGCACATCGATGTCGTAACGAGCCCGCACGGCGGCGGCATGAAAGGCCTGATAGGGCATCATCAAGGCATGGGCGGCGTAGCGGCCGAACTCGAAGCGGGCGAGCCGGCGGGCTTCGTCCGTACCGAGCTTCAGCGCCTGAATTTCGCCGGCGATCGCGACCGTCATGCGGATCAGGCAGGCCTCCATGGCGACTTCGCGCAACTGGTCGAACGGCGACAGCCGCTCCGATAGAAAAAGACGCTGCGAATGACGGTCATAACGGCGGCGCCAGTTCGGCATGGTGGCGACCGGCAGAACCTTGACGACGATGCCATACTCGCGCTTCAGCCACGCCTTCAGCGCGCCGAACAGATCGTCGCCGGGGTCGAGCATCGAGGTGAAGGCCTCGGCCTCTTCCTCCAGTGCTGCAAAATGGTTCGGCCGGCGCTCGAAAATCTCGTGCACTTCGTCGATCGGCAGCCGCGCACCGGACAGCGCCGTGGCGCGGCCCTCGCGCGCCAGAAGCTCGTTGAGATCGGACAGCCGCTCGGCCTGCTCGCGGTAAGCGCGAAACAGTTTTATCATCGCAGCCGATGCGTTGGGGGCTGCCTCGGCCAGTTCGATCAGTTCCTGGTCGCCCGGCAGCTCACCGGCAAGCAGCGGGTCGCCGAACACTTCCTTCAAGGCCGAGATCGACCCTCTCGCCTCACCCTGCAATTCATGCGGGTCGACCTTGTAGACAGAGGCCAGCTTCAGGATCAGTTGCACCGTCAGCGGCCGCTGGTTGCGCTCGATCAGGTTGAGATAGGACGGCGAGATGCCGAGCCCCTCGGCCATCGCCGTCTGGGTCAGGCCTTTGGCGATGCGGATGCGGCGGATGCGCGGCCCGGCGAATATCTTCTGGTCGGCCACCGGCTTTCCTTGACAGGAATTTACACGACTTGCGAGCGATGAACGGCGCACTATCTTTTTACAATCATGACAGATTTACAGCGGCAAGCAGTCAAACACAACACAGGTTTTCTCTTATTTTCTACCGGAAATGGCGGTTTTCCTCGCTCTCGTCACGGCGCAATGTAAATGATGTCACACACAGACGACGCACACCATCCCAGGGGCGCGGCGTTTCAAGACACTGGCATCGATTGATCTGGAGTGACCAATGACTGATTTTTACAATCTTGTCCCATCCGCGCCCGAAGGCCGCTTCGACGGCATCGAACGAGCCTATTCGCCGGACGATGTGAAGCGGCTGCGCGGGTCGGTCCAGATACGCCAGAGTCTTGCCGAAATGGGCGCCAACCGGCTGTGGAAGCTCATCCACGAGGAAGACTTCGTCAATGCACTCGGCGCCATGTCGGGCAACCAGGCGATGCAGCAGGTGCGTGCCGGGCTGAAGGCAATCTATCTCTCGGGCTGGCAGGTCGCCGCCGACGCCAACACCGCGTCGGCCATGTATCCGGACCAGTCGCTCTATCCCGCCAATGCGGCGCCCGAACTGGTCAAGCGCATCAACCGCACGCTGCAGCGCGCCGATCAGATCGAGACCTCGGAAGGCAACGGCCTGTCGGTCGAAACCTGGTTCGCGCCGATCGTCGCCGATGCCGAGGCCGGCTTCGGCGGACCGCTCAACGCCTTCGAGATCATGAAGGCGTTCATCGAGGCGGGCGCTGCCGGCGTCCACTATGAGGACCAGCTGGCCTCTGAGAAGAAGTGCGGCCATCTCGGCGGCAAAGTGCTGATCCCGACCGCCGCGCATATCCGCAACCTCAACGCGGCGCGTCTGGCGGCCGACGTGATGGGCACGCCGACGCTAGTCGTGGCACGCACCGATGCGGAAGCGGCAAAGCTTCTGACCTCCGACATTGACGAGCGCGACCAGCCTTTCGTCGACTACGATGCCGGCCGCACGGTTGAAGGCTTCTACCAGGTCAGGAACGGCATCGAACCGTGCATCGCGCGCGCCGTTGCCTATGCGCCGCATGCCGACCTGATCTGGTGCGAAACATCCAAGCCCGATCTGGCGCAGGCCAAGAAATTCGCCGAAGGCGTGCGCAGGCATCATCCGGGCAAGCTGCTCGCCTATAATTGCTCGCCGTCGTTCAACTGGAAGAAGAACCTCGACGACGCGACGATCGCCAAGTTCCAGCGCGAGCTCGGCGCCATGGGCTACAAGTTCCAGTTCATCACATTGGCCGGGTTCCACCAGCTCAATTTCGGCATGTTCGAGCTGGCCCGCGGCTACAAGGCGCGGCAGATGGCGGCCTATTCCGAGTTGCAGGAAGCCGAGTTCGCGGCCGAAGTCCACGGCTACACCGCGACCAAGCACCAGCGCGAGGTCGGCACCGGCTATTTCGACGCCGTGTCGATGGCAATCAGCGGCGGCCAGTCGTCGACCACCGCCATGCATGAATCGACCGAGCACGTCCAGTTCAAGCCGGCAGCGGAATGAACCGATCGACATAACCAACAGAGGAAACGCCCGAAGGGCAAGGGAGAAGAAAATGGCATCCATAAGCCGCGTCAAGGAACGTGCAGAAGAGCAGTCCACAACGATGAGTGTCGACCAACAGGCGACCATCCGCATGCTGGCCAACGACCTGCACAGGCTCAATCAATCGGTGATGAAGGCAGTCGAGGCCGGCGTCTCGGTGGAACTGGTGCGCTCGG
Organism: Mesorhizobium sp. LSHC412B00; assembly: GCF_000503035.1. Classification (NCBI taxonomy): domain Bacteria; kingdom Pseudomonadati; phylum Pseudomonadota; class Alphaproteobacteria; order Hyphomicrobiales; family Phyllobacteriaceae; genus Mesorhizobium; species Mesorhizobium sp. LSHC412B00. Next base: position 87,910 of record NZ_AYWB01000024.1, read on the forward strand.
CCCGGCATCATGGCGGCGACGGCAATTGGGGCGACCTGCTGATCCCGGTGATCGTCACGCAGAAGAGTCACGGCTGATCTTCCCTTACGGAAGCTTTGTGCTTGTGGAACCTATGGGCCCCGCCGCTCACTGGCCGACTTCAACGTCACCCGCGAGTTTTCAGCGCGGGTGACTTTCGCTTTTGAGCGTGAACTTAACTACAGTTCGAAAACAGAACTTGTCTCCGGGGTTTAATATTTCCGGCTATATTTCGCAGGTCCGTCATTTCAGCTTGACATGGCGGGCGATCTCACGCCAATTGGCTCTCGGATTTCAACCCTGCATTGAAGCAGCGCCGAGTGCCCGCCCCGCCCATGTGCCCTGTGAACCGCGAGACCGACACCGCCAAACATCTGAATTCGTCAAGCAGGGACGCGAACTCCGAGATATCGACGGATTTCTCCCACGTGCTGGTCGTTGGAAAATCGCCGATCAACCGGGTGGTGGTGTCGAAGATCGTCGAGAAGTCCGGACTGAAGCCGATCTCCGAGTCGCCCGAAATGGCGGCCAAGACATTGCGAACCCTCATTCCGGGCGCCGTCGTTCTCGATGGCGGCCCCGACAACGAGGACTGCCGCGCGCTGATGGCGGCCATCGACGCCTTGCGGCGGACATCTGGGCGGTCGCTCCCCAAGGTGATCCTGCTTTCAACCAAGACCGGCACGCCCGACAGCCTGGGCCTGTCGAGCGTGGTCGATGTGGTGGTAACCAAGCCGATCACCACCGAAAGGCTGCAGCCGGTGGTCGACCGGCTGATCAGTCTCGGGCGCGGCTGATCGCAATCCGCCCGAACGCGTGCGGGGCGGTCAGCCTTCCTTGCCGATGCTCTCGATCAAAGCCGGCAGTTCGCCAAGATCGACAATCTGGCGGAAGCGCGGTGCTGCCACCGGCGGTTCGACATGTTCGAGCACCCAGGTCAGTTCGTGCGGGACGTACACACCCCAGCTCCCGGCCTCGATGGCCGGCACCACGTCCGACTTGAGCGAATTGCCGACCATCATGCTGGTCTGCGGGCTGCCGTGACGGCCAAAGATCCTGGCATAGGTGGCGGCGCTCTTGTCGCTGACGATCTCGACGGCATCGAACAGGTCGCCAAGGCCGGACGCCGCCAGCTTGCGCTCCTGGTCGAACAGATCGCCCTTGGTGATCAGCACCAGATGGTAGGCGCCGGCGAGCTTTTCGACTGTCTCGCGCGCATGCGGCAGCGCCTCGACAGGATGGCCGAGCATGTCGCGGCCGGCGGCAAGGATTTCGGCGATCGTCGAGGCCGGCACACGGCCCTCGGTCACTTCTATCGCCGTCTCGATCATCGACAAGGTAAAGCCCTTGATGCCGAAGCCGTAGACGGCAAGGTTGCGCTTCTCGGCCTCCAGCAGCCGTGCCGAGATGTGCTCGGCCTCGCCATGGTCGGCGAGCAGGGTTGCGAAATGCTTCTCGGTCAGGCGGAACAACTGTTCGTTCTGCCATAGGGTATCGTCGGCGTCGAAGCCGATCGTGGTCAATTTGCCTGGCATACGATGTCTTCTGCTGCTCGATCTGCGGGAGGTTGACCCTAATCTGCGTGGCGCGATTTTCAACCAGGAAGGCGAAGACAGGCAGCTCCCCTTCCCTTCCATCACCGGCAACAGCTATACTGTGATAATTGCAACCCAAACTGGTGAATGATGCCGCCTGCGAAAAAGGAAGTCCGTCCGTCGACCCGCGGAGGACGCGTCCGAACGCCTGCCTTCGTGAAAAATCAACGCGGCGTGAAGAACTGGAAGGAAGTCAGCGCTTGGCTGGAATGGCGCGGCATCGAAGACATAGAATGCATCACGCCTGATCAGGCTGGCGTCGCGCGCGGCAAGATGATGCCGTCGAAGAAATTCACTTCCAACACCTCGCTGGCGCTGCCATCGGCAGTGTTCATGACGACGATTTCGGGCGGCTATCCCGAGGACGGCAACGGTTTCCACTATCCGGAGGATGATGGCGACCTGAAGCTGATGCCGGATCTGTCGACGTTGACCGTGGTGCCGTGGGAAGAAGACCCGACGGCCGCCGTCATCTGCGACCTCGTCCATCAGGATGGCCGTTCGGTCGAGTTCACGCCGCGCAACGTCCTGAAGCGCGTGGTAGCAGCCTATGACAAGCGCGGGCTGAAGCCGGTGGTGGCGCCCGAGATCGAATTCTATCTGGTGCGCAAGAACCCCGACCCGGATTATCCGCTGACCCCACCCGTCGGACGTTCCGGACGGGCAATCGGCGGCGGCGCCGGCTATTCGATCGCCGGCGTCAACGAGTTCGACGAACTGATCGACGACATCTACCATTTCTCCGAAAGCCAGGGCCTGGAGATCGACACGCTGATCCACGAGGAAGGCGCCGGCCAGCTCGAGATCAATCTGCGTCACGGCGATCCGGTCGAGCTCGCCGACCAGGTGTTCATGTTCAAACGTACCATCCGCGAGGCAGCGCTGAAGCATGAGATCTATGCCACCTTCATGGCCAAGCCGATCCAGGGCCAGCCAGGTTCTGCCATGCACATCCACCAGTCGATCATCGACAAGAAGACCGGGCTGAATATCTTTTCAGCGAAGGACGGCTCGGAAACCGACGACTTCTTCCATTTTATCGGCGGCATGCAGAAGCATGTGCCGAACGCGCTGGTGATGTTTGCCCCTTACGTCAATTCCTACCGCCGGCTGACGCAGTCGGCCTCGGCGCCGGTCAACAACAAATGGGGCTATGACAACCGCACCACGGCGTTCCGCGTGCCGCGCTCGGATCCGGCGGCGCGGCGTGTCGAAAACCGCATCCCGTCTTCCGACGCCAACCCCTATCTGGCGCTGGCGGCCTCACTTGCCTGCGGGCTGATCGGCATCACCAACAAGATCAAGGCCGAGCCTCCGGTGCTGACCACCGCAAACGCCGATGAGATCGACCTGCCGCGCGGCCTGCTCGAAGCCGTCGACCTGTTCGAGGGCGACGAGGAGCTGTGCGCCCTTTTGGGCAAGTCCTTTGCCGCAACCTATGCAGCGATCAAGCGGGCGGAGTTCGAGACCTTCATGGAAGTGATCAGCCCGTGGGAGCGGGAGTATCTGTTGCTCAACGTGTGAGCGGCGACTTCGTCGTGTGAATGGTGAATAGTGAATGCTGAGTAGTTTCATATTGGATGGATGAGCGCAGACGACGTGCGTCTCGCAGCCATTCACCATTCACCATTCACCATTGGCTGGTGTCCCCATGCCTTACCAATCACCTATCTCCCCCGGTCGCTCCTGGTACGAAGACACAGCCGGACCACGCGCTGAGTACCCTGCCCTGGACGGCGACCGCAGCTGCGACGTCGTCGTCGTCGGCGGTGGCTTCACAGGGCTGTCGGCGGCCGCTCATTTGGCCAAGGCGGGAGCCGACGTCGTTCTGATCGAAGCGCATCGCTTCGGCGACGGCGCTTCAGGGCGCAATGGCGGCCAGCTCGGCACGGGCCAGCGCGCCTGGGCCGAAGAGATGGAGGCCGACTACGGCTTCTCCCGCGCCAAGGCGCTGTTCGACCTTGCTGAAGAGGCGAAAGCGCACCTGCTCGAATTCGCCGCCGTCAACCAGATCGACATCGACTATATGCCGGGCCAGTTGTCCGTGGCGCACAAGCCGCGTTATCTCGACGACTACAAGGCACATGCCGAGATCATGGCCGGCCGCTTCAATTATCCGCACATCGCCTTCATGGATGCCAGGGAAACGGCCGAACGGCTGGGCTCCACACGCTATTTCGGCGGCACCCGCGACACCGGCACCGGACACATCCACCCGATGAAGCTGGTGATCGGCACGGCAAAGGTCGCGGCAGCGGCCGGCGCGCACCTGTTCGAGCAGACACTATCGACCGGTGTTACCTCCAGCGGCGGCAAGGTCAGGGTGACGACTTCGAGAGGAACCATCACCGCCCAGAAATGCCTGATCGGTGTAAATGCCTATGGCGGCACGCTCGAGCCGGTGAGTGCCGCGCACATCATGCCCATCGGTTCCTTCATCGGCGCGACGGTGCCGCTGGGCGTCGATTCGAAAGTGCTGCCGGGCGGCGAGGCGGTCGACGATTCGCGTTTCGTCGTGCGTTATTTCCGCAAATCCAGGGATGGAAGGCTGCTGTTCGGCGGGCGCGAGGTCTATGGCGTCAACGATCCGAAGGACATCCATGTCCATATCCGCCGGCAGATAGCCGAGCTTTATCCGGAACTGAGCGATGTCGAGATCACCCATGGCTGGGGCGGCTATGTCGGCATCACCATGCCCAGGAAACCGTTCGTGCGCGAGGTGATGCCCAATGTGATCTCGGCCGGAGGCTATTCCGGCCACGGCGTGATGCTGTCGAACTTCTTCGGCAAGCTCTATGCCCAGACCGTCGCCGGCAACCGCGACAGACTGAAGCTGATCGAGGACCTGAACATCCCGGCTTTTCCCGGCGGCCGGCGATTTAGAACGCCATTATTGTTCTTGGCACTGAACTGGTTTGCCCTGAGGGACCGAATATAGGGAAAGTATCTCATATCAGCCGTGGCTGGTACTGAGCTGATTCTATTGAGCTGTTGGTTGCCGCAGCGAGACGTTGCAGAATCCTCAACAAGAGCGCACAATTCCCCTGAGGGCGCACTGATGCCACAATCAAGGGCAAAGGATGCCGGTTCTGGGCGATTGAACGGGGATTTCTGCGGGCCTGCCCGCTTTGTTGTTGGGACCGATGCCGATCGAATGCCGGGCTGCCGGCGCCGATCGAAAGAACACCGGCTCATCTTTTGGAGGTGGCAAGAGTGAACGAGCCCTTCAGTTTCGGCGCGCCGGAACGTCGGCGCTTCGCCATGCAATTCGGTTATGACATGCGGCCCTCCTTCTGGCAGGGGGTGCGCACGAATTCGCATCTGGTGATCGCCGCGGTCGGCACCGCAGCGCTGCTTGGTGTGGCGGGCATAGCGCTTTGGCTGGCATTGCCGGCCAACGACCGGCAAGCGATCGCCAGCACACAGCAGAACGTTCCGACTTTTCCGGTCAAGACGACCAAGATTGCCCCGGTCGCGGCGACGGCTACCGCGGTAGCGGCGCCACAAGCCGCGCGCAAGGGCGACGCGGTTTCATCGACGGTCGCTGCCGGTGGGGCTGCCATGCCGCCGCTGTCGGCCAACGATCCGCGCTGGACTGCGGCGCAATCCAACAGCGACCCTGCCGCGACGCCATCCGATCAGGCGCCTGCCGAGCAGGCTGCCGCCAAACCGTCCGATGCCGCGGCATTCGAAGAACCGGCGGCGCAGAGCGACGCCACGACGCAGCTGTCAAAGGTCGCTGCTCCCGCCAATGACGACGACGCCGAGACCGCCGCCATACCGATGCCAAAACCGCAACTTCCAGACGAGCAATCTTCCGCCGCAACGGACGATACCCAGGCCAAGGCCAAGCCACAGAAGGTGGCTGCTGCCGTCGGCACCGGACGCATCCTCAGGGCGGTGACAATGCGCAGCGGTCCGCAGAAAAACGCCGCCGCCATGGGGACCGTGCCCGCCAAGTCGTCGGTGCAGGTGATGAGTTGCAAGAAATGGTGCCAGATCGTCTACAACGGCAAGCGCGGCTGGATCTACAAGAGCTACATCAAGACCGGGGATTGAGACACAAGCCGCCAGATCTGGTCAGCCGCCGAGCAACCACCTAAAACGGTGTCTCCTGCGAGCAAGTTTGCGCTTCGCCAGGAAATCCCGGTGTTCCTCGAACGGCACCTCATAGAGGCCGCACATTTGGCAGCTTTCTGACCTGCCGCATAGCGGGGTCCAGCATTTCACATCGTGCGTCCAGGCGAGCGCGATCCTTTCCAGATGAAGGTTGGACGAACTTTTCAGCAGAATCAGTTCTCCTGGGACTGCCGTCTGTTTGATGTGATCCGAAACTTCCTTGGGACTGCGAAGCTCAATGAACCGGCCGCTGTCGCGGTCGGCCTGGCTGGCGCGCGAGCGATGCGCATTGCCGCCCGTGTAGATGACCTCATCAGCGATTTCGCGAGCGATCTTGTACGCACTGCCGTATTTCCTCGACGAGCCGGCGTAGTCGGATATCTGCCCAAGCACAATGCGCTTGCGAGCGGCCTTGGCCTTTGCAATCATCTCCAGAGCAATGTTGAGCGAATGCCAGGGCGCTTTGGCCGTATCGACCAGGAATTTCGGACCCGCGGATACCTCTTGCACCGTAGAGCGGTTGGGCAGTGGTGCAAACGATGCTGTTCTCGCTACGACTTGCTCTGGCGGGACGCCAAGTTCCAAGGCGGCGGCCATGGCCGCTGCAGTCGGCAGCCAGAATTGCTCGCCGGGAAAAGGAGCTTGAATATTCAGGCTGCCACCGCGCCAATGAAGGGTGAACCGCAGCAATTCCGGATACGCGGCATGCACGTCACTCACGCGGTAGTCTGCCTCGCCGGACTGGCCGAAGGTCGCAATCCGGCATTTCGCGCCAGACGCCATACCGATCACCAGTGGGTCATCGCAATTGAGAACCGCAAGTCCATCAGGTTGGAGTGCCCCGACCAGCGCCCGCTTCTCTGCCGCCACAGCTTCCAGAGTCCTGAACTTGCCGAAATGCTCCAGGCGGATCATCGTAACCACCGCTACGCTCGGCTTCAGCATCTGCGCCATGGCGCTGATCGTGCCGAAGTCGGAAGCGCCGGCTTCGAAAACGACGTAATCGACTTTGCCGGCCTTCCTCAGGCGCTTGTAAAGCGTTCGGATGAGCGCAGGCATTGTATTGGCCTGGGCCTGTAGATGCACCTTGCCTTGGGCGGCCAGTATGTGTGCAAGCAGGCTGGTGGATGTGGATTTGCCGGAGCTGCCGGTAATGCCGATGAACGTCGCCTTGTTACGCGCCCGCACCCAGCGCGCCTGCAGCCGTCGCAGCGCCCAGCCCAAGTCCTTGCGAATTTTCAGCAATTCCAGTTTCACACCCCGCCAGCTTTTAGCCCAGCCTAATATGCGTCGTGCCAAGTTCCAGAGTCAAACGGGCGCTGGCGTGCTTGAGCCAAAGATTCTAGCGACCGAGGAGCCGCAGCAGTCTGTGCTTGCGGCGCTTCGATTTTCTCTGCGCCACAAACTCACGGTGCTGCTCAAACGGCACTTCATAGAGGCCGCATTGCTCGCATCCCTCGGTTTTGCCGCATACCGAAACCCAGCACTGGACGTCGTGGGTCCAGGCAAGTGCGACACGCTCGAGGTGCAGATTGGACGAGCTCTTGAGCAGGATCAACTCGTCAGGCTGCGCGGTTTGGGCGATGTAGTCCGACACTTCCCTGGCCGTGCGCAATTCGATGAAGCGGCCGCTGTCGCGATCTGCCTGGTTCGCCTTGGAGCGATGGGCATGATCGCCGGCATAAATCACCTGGTCTGCAATCTCGCGCGCGCTGCTGTAGGCTTGGGCATATCTGTTATTCGAGCCGGAAAAATCCGATAGCTGGCCAAGAACGATGCGTTTTCGCCCGAATGTCGATCCGGCTATCATGTCGAAGGCAAGGCTCAGCGAATGCCAGGGCGCCTTTGCGGCATCCACGATGAAGTGAGGGCCGCCCGCGGGGACGAGCACCTGGCCGCGATTTTCCAGAGGCTGGAACGTCGCGGTTCTGTCCTTGACCATCTGCGCAGGCACGCCCAGCTCAAGAGCAGCTGCCACCGCCGCTGAAGTCGGCAGCCAGAAATGCTCGCCGGGGAACGACGTCTCGATATGGAGCACACCGCCGCGCCAGTGGAGCGAGAACCGCAACGGCTTGGGATAGGCGGCCTCGATATCGCTGACGCGATAATCCGCCTGCTCCGATGTGCCGAATGTGACGGAACGGCAGTCGCTCGCCGAGGCCATGCCCATCACAAGAGGGTCATCGGCATTGAGCATCGCGAAGCCGCCCGGCTCCAGCGCCGCGACCAGGGCGCTCTTTTCTCGAGCGACGTTTTCCACAGTCTTGAAACTGGCCCGATGCTCCAGCCGGACCATTGTGACAACAGCCACGTTGGGGCGAAGCAATTCGGCCATGGGCTTCATTGTATCCGGGCCGAATGCAGCAGCCTCGAAGACGACGTAGTCGGTTTTGCCGCCCTTTCCCATTCGCCTGGATAGCGTCGAGACCAACAGTTTCATCGTGTTGGCCAGAACCTGTGTATGGACCGAACCATGACCGGCCAGGATGTGTCCAAGCAGGCTTCCCGCCGTGGTCTTGCCGGAGCTTCCGGTAATGCCGATGAAAATTGCCTTGCTTCGCGCCCGCGCACGCGTGGCCAGGTAAAGCCGCAGCCGCCATCCCAGATCGTAGCGACTTTTCTGCTGCCTGATCTTCATCACCCGCCAACACTATCCACGATCCCGTTATGCCTTTCGGGGGATCGAGAAGTCAAACGGGGGTCCGGCGTGACGACGTCAACTGTTCGTTCCTCGGCTGGCCGGCGCACCGATGCGAACTCTTGCCGATGTGGCTCTGCCTGCCATGCATTGCGAACAGCGAGGTACTTCCCGAATTGCTCAAATGCAGCGGCCGCCGTCGACCTCCAGCGCCACACCGGTGATGAAGGCGGCTTCGTCCGACGCAAGCCAAAGCGCAGCGTTGGCGATATCGAGCGGCGTCGACAGACGGCCGAGCGGTATCGAGGCACGGAATTTCTCGCGGATCTCGGGCGTGTCAGTGCCCATGAATTTCTCCAGCATGCCGGTCTCGCCGGCGACCGGGCAAAGGCAGTTCACGCGGATGTTCTTGGGCGCGAGTTCGACCGCCATCGACTTGGTCGCGGTGATCGCCCAGCCCTTCGAGGCATTGTACCAGGTGAGCCCCGGACGCGGCCGCAAACCGGCGGTCGAAGCCGTGGTCAGGATGACGCCGCCGCCCTGCCGCTCCATGATCGGCACCACGGCAAGTGCGGCGTGATAGATCGCCTTCATGTTGACTGAAGTGATCAGGTCGAAGGTCGCCTCGTCGACCTCGAGCATGTCGCCATTGCGATGGGTGTAGCCGGCATTGTTGACCATGATATCGATGCGGCCGAAGGCGCTTTCTGCGGCATGGACCATCTCGTCGAATTCGGAACGCTGCGAAACGTCGGTCTGGGTCCAGATCGCGGCCTGGCCGATCTCTGCTGCAACGCGCTTCGCGCCCTTGGCGTTGAGGTCGGCGACGACGACCTTGGCGCCCTCTTCGGCAAAGCGCCTGGCCATGCCTTCGCCGAAACCTGACGCAGCACCCGTGATGACGGCAACCTTGTTTTCCAGACGCATGCTTTTTCCGCTCATTGAAGACCCACCTCGCAAGCGCATTTTCCTTTTTGTTTGATGCGTGTCTGTCTCCCAGAACCGCTTCGCACTTCTGGGCGACACGCATTAGCTTTCGTCACATTCCCGCTTTATGTTGCAGGCGCGAAAGCCCCGGGACCATCGCTTGACGAAAGGCCTCCGGGTGGCAGCCAGTGTCAAGGCACATTTGGACCGAATCAATATGCAGTGATTTGTCCTTGATGTGACACCATGGCACTGGATAATTTAAATCGATTAGATTATATCCTGCCGCGTCACAGCGAGCGGCGTCAAAGCGGACAGACCATGACCAGCCAGATCATTCCCGTCGAGCCTTTCGACTTCATCATTTTCGGTGGCACCGGCGACCTGTCGGAACGCAAGCTGCTGCCCTCGCTCTACCACCGCCAGCGCGACCACCAGTTTTCCGAGCCGACCCGCATCATCGGCACCTCGCGCTCCAAGATGAGCGACGAGGAATTCCAGGCTTTCGCCAAGCAGGCGATTTCCCAGCATGTTAAGCCGGCCGACATCGACGCCGAGGAACTCAAGACATTTCTTGCCCGGCTGTCCTACGTATCGGCCGACGCGACGACGGGTGCCGGCTTCGACAAGCTGAAAAAGGCGATCGGCGAAAGCGACCGCATTCGCGCTTTCTATCTGGCGGTTGCGCCGGCGCTGTTCGGCGACATCTCGCACCAGCTGAAAGCCCACAATCTCATCACGCCGAATTCGCGCATCGTGCTGGAGAAGCCGATCGGCCGCGACCTCGATTCGGCGCGCAAGCTCAACGACGTGGTTGGAGACGACTTCCACGAAAGCCAGATCTTCCGCATCGACCACTATCTCGGAAAGGAGACGGTGCAGAATCTGATGGCGCTGCGCTTTGCCAACGCGCTCTATGAGCCGCTTTGGAATTCTGCCCATATCGACCATGTGCAGATCACGGTGGCCGAGACCGTCGGTCTTGAAGACCGCGTCACCTACTACGACAAGGCCGGCGCGCTGCGCGACATGGTGCAGAACCACATGCTGCAGCTGCTCTGCCTGGTTGCCATGGAAGCGCCATCGTCGATGGATGCCGATGCCGTGCGCGACGAGAAGCTGAAGGTGCTGCGGGCGCTGAAGCGCATCAACGGCAATGAGGCACCCAAGCACACCGTGCGCGGCCAATACCGCGCCGGCGCCTCTGCAGGCGGCGCGGTGAAAGGCTATGTCGAGGAACTCGGCAAAGACAGCTCCACCGAGACTTTCGTCGCCATCAAGGCCGAGATCGGCAATTGGCGCTGGGCCGGCGTGCCGTTCTATCTCCGGACCGGCAAAAGGCTGGCGACCCGCGTTTCGGAAATCGTCATCGAGTTCAAGCCGATCCCGCATTCGATCTTCGGCGACAGCGCCGGGCCGATCTCAGCCAACCAACTGGTGATCCGGCTGCAGCCCGACGAAGGCGTCAAGCAGTTCATCATGATCAAGGATCCAGGCCCGGGCGGCATGCGGCTGCGCCAGATCCCGCTCGACATGAGCTTTGCAACATCTTTCGACGGTCGCGCGCCGGACGCCTATGAACGGCTGATCATGGATGTTATCCGCGGCAACCAGACGCTGTTCATGCGCCGCGACGAAGTCGAGGCGGCATGGAAGTGGATCGACCCGATCCAGAACGCCTGGGAAAGCGCCAGGCAGGAGGCGCAAGGCTATACGGCCGGCACATGGGGTCCCTCGGCCTCGATTGCGCTGATCGAACGCGACGGGCGGACATGGCACGAAAGCAATTGAGCGAGCCCGTCTATAACTGGAACGGCTTTGCCGGGCGCCAGGATCTGGCGGCAGCCCTTGCCGGCAATGTCGCGGCGCGCCTGACCAAGGCCATCGACGAGCGCGGCACGGCCCTGCTTGCCGTTTCCGGCGGCACCACGCCGGCAAAGTTCTTTGCAGCACTTTCGGCCATTCCGATCGCCTGGAACAAGGTGACGGTGACGCTGGTCGACGAACGGTTCGTGCCGGCCTCCTCGCCGCGCTCGAATGCGGGGCTGGTCGCGGCCAACCTGCTGCAGAACAAGGCGGCTGCCGCGCACTTCGTGCCGCTCTACCATGAGGCGGCAAGCATCGAGACCGCCGCGGCGGCCGACGATGCGGCGCTGAAGGCTCTGCCCTGGCCCCTCGATGTCGTCGTGCTCGGCATGGGCGGCGACGGCCACACCGCCTCGTTCTTTCCCGACGCCAAGAATCTCGGCGATTTGCTCGACCCGGCCTCATCAAGGATCGTGCTGCCGGTTCACGCGGCAAGCGCCGGCGAACCCCGGTTGACGCTGCCGCTGGCGCGGATCGTCGACGCCGGCTTCATCGCGCTGCATATAGAAGGCGAGGACAAGCGCACCGCCTTCGACGGTGCGATGGGACCGGGTGCGAAAAAGCCCATCCGCAAAGTGCTCGAAGCGGCACCCATCCCGGTAGAGGTGTTCTGGGCACCCTGATTTCACGCAAAGCAGTCCCGGCAGACGGTGGAGGACGTTCTTCCGGGGCTCGAAAGGACCGACCATGACAGCCAGACGCGACATCCAAGCCATCACGGAACGCATCCGCCAACGCTCGAAAGCCGGCCGCGAGCGCTATCTCGGCCGCATCGCCGAGGCCTCCAGCCGCGCCGCCAACCGGGGGGTTCTGTCTTGCGGCAACCTCGCGCATGGCTTTGCCGTCTGCAGCCCGTCTGAAAAGCTGGCGCTCGGCGCCGACAAGGTGCCGAACCTCGGCATCATTACCTCCTACAATGACATGCTGTCGGCGCATCAGCCCTTCGAAACCTTCCCGGCGCTGATCAAGGAAGCCGCGAAGGAAGTTGGCGGCATCGCGCAAGTGGCCGGCGGCGTGCCCGCCATGTGCGATGGCGTGACCCAGGGACAGCCCGGCATGGAGCTCTCGCTGTTTTCGCGCGACGTGATCGCCATGTCCGCGGCGATCGGCCTGTCGCACAACATGTTCGACGCCGCCGTCTATCTCGGCGTCTGCGACAAGATCGTACCGGGGCTTGTGATCGCGGCTCTCACCTTCGGCCATCTGCCGGCGGTGTTCGTGCCGGCCGGGCCGATGACGACGGGCCTGCCCAACGACGAGAAGGCCAAGGTTCGCCAGCTCTATGCCGAGGGCAAGGCCGGACGCGCAGAACTGCTCGAAGCGGAGTCTAAATCCTATCACGGGCCGGGCACCTGCACCTTCTATGGCACCGCCAATTCCAACCAGATGCTGATGGAGATCATGGGCCTGCATACGCCCGGCGCGTCCTTCGTCAATCCAGGCACGCCGCTGCGCGACGCGCTGACGCGCGAGGCGACCAGGCGAGCCCTGGAGATCACCGCGCTCGGCAACGCCTACACGCCGGTCGGCCGCATGATCGACGAGCGCTCTTTCGTCAATGGCGTCGTCGGCCTGCACGCCACCGGCGGCTCTACCAACCACACCATCCATCTCATCGCCATGGCCGCGGCGGCCGGCATCACGCTGACCTGGCAGGACATTTCCGACCTGTCGGAAGCGGTGCCGCTTCTCGCGCGCGTCTATCCGAACGGGCTTGCCGACGTGAACCATTTCCACGCCGCCGGCGGGCTTGGCTTCCTGATCCGCGAATTGCTCGACGAAGGCATCCTGCATGAGGATGTGCAGACGGTATGGGGCGAAGGCCTGAGGCCCTATGCGGTCGAGGCCCGGCTCGGCGAAGATGGCGGCGTCGTGCGTGAAGCCTCGCCGCTGCAGAGCGGCGACGAGAAGGTGCTGGCGCCGTTCAAGAAAGCCTTCCAGCCGACCGGCGGCCTGAAGGTGCTCGCCGGCAATCTCGGCCACGCCGTCATCAAGACGTCCGCCGTGAAGCCGGAACGCCGCGTCATCGAGGCGCCGGCCAAGGTGTTCGACAGCCAGCAGGGACTGAACGAAGCCTTCAAGGCCGGCACGCTGACCGGCGACTTCATCGCCGTCATCCGCTTCCAGGGCCCGAAGGCAAACGGCATGCCGGAACTGCACAAGCTGACCACCGTGCTCGGCATCCTGCAGGATCGTGGCCAGCGCGTCGCGCTGGTCACGGACGGGCGCATGTCTGGCGCTTCCGGCAAGGTGCCGGCGGCGATCCATGTAACGCCGGAAGCGGTCGAGGAAGGGCCGATCGCCAGGATCCATGACGGCGACATCATCCGGCTCGACGCCGATGCCGGCACGCTGGAAGTGCTGGTGCCGGGGCCCGAGCTCGCGCTGCGCCGCACGGCCGACATCGATCTCATCGGCAACGAGTTCGGTTTCGGCCGCGAGCTGTTCGCTGGTTTCCGCCAGTTGGTCGGCCGCGCCGACCACGGCGCCAGTGCTTTCGGCACGGCTTGAGGCATCATTGCCTATTTTGTAAAAAGGGCGGCTCGAGCTCGGTTTGAGGCCGCCCTTTGGTGAGGGATGGATGGCGATTACGGCTGAACCGTAATCTCGCTCCGTTCGCCGGCCTTGACCGTCACCGGCATTTCCTTGTCATGGCCTTGATCGGACATGTGGCGGAGGACGACATAGTCGCCGGCTGGGATAGTCTGCTGCCAGGTGTCGCCATAGTTCAGGCCGAGCGCCTTGCGGTTGCCCTGGATATCCTTCTTCGACGACAGCACCTCGATCGAATAGGCGCCCGGCGCCGACATCACCAGCACGCCGGCATCGAGCGTCACCTTGACGTCCTTGACGTCGCCAACCTTGACGCTGAAAGGCTGCTCGACGGTTGCGAGCTCAAGCGAGGTGACCGCGACATAGTCGTCCGGCGGCAGCCAGAACTTGCTGTCGGGCCCATAGGAGTGAGCGACATCGTCACGCGAGCCGTCGATCTTTTTCTTGGCCTTGACGATCTGGACGCTGATGCCCGAGGAGTCAGCCTTGTCGCCGCCTGCGGTGTAGTAGGCGTTGACGGCGGCATGGCCGACGCCGACGACTATGTCCTTTTCCACAGTCTGCCCGGCGGCGAGCTGGATGGTCTCGGTCACCGAGCCGCTGCCGATCGCAACCGTCACCTTCTGCTCACCAGCCGGCACGATGATCCTGGTGTCGCCATAGTGGGTGGTGCTGCCGCCCGGGAAGGCGAAGTCGACATGGGCTTCGTCACTGATCTCGGCGCCCTGGCTTGGCTTCGGATGGATGAGCATGGTGCCGGCGTTCAAGGTGAAGAGCGGCTTGTAGACCTGGCCCGCCTGGATCTTGACCTTCTGTTCCGCCCGAGCTTCGTCGGCGCGCGCGACGACGACATAGTCGCCCGGCTCGAGATTGGCCTCGTAGTTGTTGTACTGGGTGGTGACGGCCTCGCCGCGCGTGCCATCGGGCTTGGCCTTGTAGACCTCCCAGGCATTGCCGTCGGTGATCGGATCGCCGCCTTCCGCCATGACCACGCTCGGGATGAAATTGAATTCGGGCTTTGCCGGTTCAGGGGCAGGCGCCGGAGCGGGTTCGGGTGCCGGCGCCGGAGCCGGCGCGGCGACGGTTTCGACCAGTGCTTCCTGCAGCGCCTTCTCGTCCGAGGCCTGGATATATTTGCCGCCGGTGTTGTCGGCAAGGCAGGCGATCTGCTTGCCCTCGTCAGCGGTCAGGCCGAAGCCGACGACGTCGACGGTGAAATCGACGCCTGAGGCCTCCAGTTCCTTGCCCAGCGCGCACGGGTCACCTTCGCAGGTTTCAAGCCCATCGGTGATGAGAACCACGGTCGCCTTGCCCTCGGTGTATTTCAGAGCTTCGGCCGCCTGCTTGACGGCTGCGGTCAGCGGCGTCTTGCCGAGGAATTTCAGGCTGTCGGCAGCGGCCGAAATGGCGCTAGCCGAGCCGGCTTGCGGCGGCACGATCAGCTCGATGTCGTCGCAGCTGCCCTTTTCGCGGTGGCCATAGGCCATTAAGCCGATCTCGTCGTCGCCCGGGACCGACTGCAGTACGGTCCTCAGCGATTCGCGCGCGATCTCGAGCTTCGGCTTGCCGTCGATCTGGGCCCACATCGAGCCTGAAGCGTCAAGAATGATGATAACCCTATTGGCGGCAAAGCCGAGCGAAGTCATCGACAAAAGGAGCAGCGCCGCAGCGACGCTCCGCAAAAGTCCCGCCATCGAAATCTCCTTGAGGCCGCCCTCTGATCCGCGCCGGAAGCTATTTGACAGCGCGTCCGGACACAAGCCTGGAGCGGGTTACTAGATCATGATGAGATTTGGATGAAATCTCATCATGATCTAACCCTTTGTTGCAGCACGATCTTTTCCAAAAACCGGCACCCACTTTTTGGGATCATGCTTCTAACGGTTGCAGTGTAACAGGATCGGCACCGGCAGAGCTGGTAGCACGAAATCAGTAGGTGGTGCGCCGCTCTTCGGAAGGCGGACGGCCGAACTGCAGCCGATAGCTCTGCGCGAAATAGGAGTGCGAGGTAAAGCCGGTGGCAATGGCCACGTCGAGGATCGGCATGTTGGTCTGGCGCAGCAGTTCGCGCGCCCGCTCAAGCCTGAGCCGCATGTAGTAACGACCGGGCGTGACGCTCAAATGGCGCAGGAACAAGCGCTCGACCTGGCGCACCGACAGGCCCGCCGATTTAGCAAGCTGCACGGCTGATAGCGGCTCGTCGAGATGGTCGGCCATCAGTTCGACGATGCGCCTTAGCTTCTCCGACTTGCCGGTCAGGTCGCGCTCCGGCCCGACGCGCTGGCGGTCGCCGGCGGAGCGGATGCGCTCATGCTGGAACTGGTTGGCAACGCCGTTGGCGAGGTTCGAGCCGAAGTCGCCACGCACGATCTCCAGCATCAGGTCGATCGAGGTGGTGCCGCCGGCGCAGGTGTAGCGCTTGCGGTCGATCTCGAAGACGTTGCCGGTGCAATTGATGTCGGGAAAGCGCTCGACGAAGCCGGCGCGGTTTTCCCAATGGATGGTGCAGCGATAGCCTTCGAGCTGACCGGCTTCGGCGAGGAGATAAGAGCCCACCGACAGCGCGCCGAGCGCATTGCCGCGCCGGCCCCAGCTGCGCAGCGCCGCCAGCACCTTGCTCTTGCCGGGGAACTCGACCGACAGGCCCACCGACACGAATAGGATATCGACCGGCGGCAAATCGGCGACGGCATAGTCGATCTTGAGCGGCAGGCCATTGGAGGCCATGACGGGATCGCCGTCGGCCGAGACCGTGGTCCAACCATAGAAATCGCGGCCGAGCAGGCGGTTGGCCGAGCGGAAGGTATCGATCGCCGCTGCCAACGAAAACATCGAAAACTTGTCGACCAGCAGGAACGCGAATTGCCGGCCCCCTTGAACGGGATCATCCGGCCGTTCAGAGGGTATAGTAAGGTTCGGCAAAGAAGCTGCTTTCTGGGTCAGAAGGAAGGCCGCTTCAAGCCGGCCGCAAGGTAGGCTGAGGCTAACGTATTGGCCATCAGCATGGCAATGGTCATCGGTCCGACACCGCCCGGCACGGGGGTGATGGCGCCGGCGGCCTTGGCCGCTTCGGCATAGGCTACATCGCCCACGAGGCGGGTTTTGCCTTCGCCCTTCTCGGGTGCGGCAATGCGGTTGATCCCGACATCGATCACGGTGGCGCCCGGCTTGACCCAGTCGCCCTTGATCATTTCGGGCCGGCCGACGGCGGCAATCAGAATGTCGGCTGTGCGGGCCAGCGCCGGCAGATCCTTGGTGCGGCTGTGGGCGATGGTGACGGTGCAGTTGGCGGCAAGCAACAGATTTGCCATCGGCTTGCCGACGATGTTGGAGCGGCCGACGACGACCGCGTTGAGGCCGGAAAGATCCTTGCCGCGCACGCGTTCGATCAAAAGCATGGAGCCGGCCGGCGTGCAGGGCACGAAGGCTGTTTCGAGTTCGCCGGTGCCGAGCTTGCCGACATTGATGAAATGAAAGCCGTCGACATCCTTTTGCGGTGCGATGGCCTGGATGATCTTGCCGGCATCGATATGGGCGGGAAGCGGCAGCTGCACCAGAATGCCGTTGATGGCCGGATCGGCGTTGAGTTCGCCGATGATCTTCAGCAGTGCCGCTTCGGACGTGTCGGCCGGCAGTGTGTGCTGCAGCGAATGAAAGCCGCATTCCTTGGCGGTGCGCGACTTCGACGCGACATAGACCTGGCTTGCCGGATCCTCGCCGACGATGACCACCGCTAAGCCGGGCTGGGCCTTTCCCTTGGCGACCAGGTCCTCGGTCAAGGCCTTGACCTTCTGAACCACGTCTGCGGCGACGATCTTTCCGTCAATCACTTCGGCCATGAACCATCCTCGACATCATTCCAGCCAAGGCGCGGCGCGCGCCTTGAACGTTGCTTCGTGCATGTCGTTGTTCCAAACGTTCCGCCCATTCGGGTAAAGCCCGACGGCAGCGCTTTTTGGGCGCCATGCTGCGCGGCATTGTCACGAAATTTGGCCTAAGCAATCCCGTCAAAGCGCCGTCACATGCCGTAAACTCGAAACCGGCAGCTTTTATTCTGCGCTGACGGGCTCAGAGCGACTCATCCTTTCACGGAAAGGCTGAACCGCTCTATTTCTTGTTTTGACGCAATTCCCAAGGGAAAGCGCGCTACGCGCTTTTCCCGGGAAAACCGTTTCACACTTTTCCTGGAATTGCTCAGAAATAGCGGCGGTGCGAACGGCTTTCGGTGAGTTCGCGCACCGCTTCGCGAAATTCGCGCAGGCTGGCGCGGATATCGTCGATTTGCGCCTGCTGGTCTTCCGGCGCCGCCCCAGCGGGCTGCGGAGAAGACCACGGCCCGGACGCCGCGGGCATCGGCTGAGCCTGCGAATAGGCATAGTCAGCCGGCTGACGAGGCCGCGCGTAGCCAGGCTGCTGCGCAGGGGAATTGGCGTGCGGAACCTCGTTCCGGAAGTCCGGCTGGCGATAGCCCACAGGCTCCTGTACCGGCCTTGTATATTCGGCGGCTGGTTGGGCGCGGTAGGTCTCGACGGGTTCGCCTGACGTCCCGCTACCCGGCGCGGCTTTGCGCATCGCCGAGAACAGTCCGTCGAACAGACCTGGGCTCCGGGCGGGAGCGGCCGCGGTCGGCAACACCGGAGGTGCTGCCGGTGGCGGCGCCACAGGCAGCGGCGCGCGATAGACCTTGTCCTCGACCGGAGGGCGGCGCTCGTCCATTCTGCCGCGCGAACGCGAATTGGCAGCGCCGCGCAGGCTGGCAAAGGCGCCGCGCATGGCGCCGACACCGATGCCCGAAGCAAGCCCGAGCAGCAGGCCGGCCAGCGCTATTACAGCCCGCGACGGTCCGTCGGGTTCGAGCGGCGGTTGCGCGGGGGTCATCAGATTGATGTTGGTGGTGTTGATGTTTTGCTGTTCGCCGGTCTCCTTGGCGCGCAGAAGGTACTGTTCGTAGACGGAGCGTTTGGCGGTGGCATCGCGCTCCAGTTCGCGCAGGCTGACCAGATCGCTGTTGACGTCGCCGCTCTGGACCTTTGCCTGAGCCAGGCGGGAAGCGAGATCCTGCTCAAGCTGGACCGAGCGCTTCAAATCGACCTGCAGCGACGAGCCGATGCGGCGCAGTTCGCCTGCGATGCGCTCGCGCGAGCCGTCGAGCTGGGCACTGAGCGCTTGGTATTCGGGATGACGCGGTCCCAGACGCACGGCGGCGCGGTCGGCCTCCTGCTTCAAAACTGCATATTGCGCGCGCAGTTCGCTCATCGTGTTGGAATTGATTTCTTCCGGCAAGGTGCCGTTGATGACTGAATTGACGTCCAGCGAACGCGCCGACGCCGCCCGGGCATTGAGTTCCAGCGTGCGGGCCCGGGTGACTGAGAGCTGCTCGTTGAGCTTCAGCATCTGGTCGTCGCTGATCAGATGGCCCTGCGCGTCAACGAGATCATGCGTGGCCCTGAAATCCTCGACCTTGCGCTCCGCCGTCTCGACATTCTTGCGCAGGTCATCGAGCTTGGCCGTCAGCTGGTCCGTCGCGCGCCCGGCCATCCCGAACTGGTATTGGGCCGCCTCCTGCTGGAAAACGTCCCTGGTCCTATTGGCTATCTCCGCCGATTTGTCGGCGCTTTGAGTGGTGGCGCTGATGGAAACGACAAAGCTCTTGCCGCTGCGCTCAACCGACAGGCTCTTGGCCAGATTGCCGACCGCCAGCGCCTGGCGGCGCACTTCACCGCCGTCGCCAAGGCCATCCTGGCGCGACAGTATCGAGCGAATGAGTGACAGGACGCCAAGGCCGCCAGAGCCCTGTCCGTTGAACTCCGGATCGTCGACGAGATTGAGATCGGCCACGACCTTGTCGAGGACCTTGCCGGATGTCACCATCTTGATGCGGGTTTCGACAACAGCCAGCGCCGCATCGGGCTGCCCGACCGGTTGGGTGAGATCGTTGTCGGAAAGCTTCAGGTCGCCTGGCTCGATGACCATCTGTGTGGTGGCTTCGTATTTCTTCGGTGTCGAAACGGCGACGGCGACGCCGAGCACTGTGCCCAATATCGTCGTCGAGACGATCAGCAACTTGGAACGACTAATGCCGCGGACGACCTGGAGCGGATCGATCAGCGGCTTCCATTCCTGCCCGTCATCGTCGTCGCGGTCCGGTTGCTGCTCGTGGAAAGAGCGGGGCTCATAGGCCGCGCGGGAGCGAGGCTCCTGACGCCGGCCGGAAACAGGCTCCTCACGCGCGCTGGCGGCCGAAACGGGTTCGCCGTCGGCCTGGAACTGCGGCGGCTCGGGCGGTGACGTTGGCGCCGGATTCGACCGCGCCTCGCGTTGCGAGCGGGCTATGCGGTGACGCGTGGCGGCATCCTCGCGCCATGACGGATCGGCCCGGTCACCGATGGAGACCGCCGACGCATCCGCCGCCTCATCGCCGCGCACGGCTTTGCCGAGCGCCAGGAGGGAGCGCTCGCGCCTCCAGTCTTCACGGTTTTCCCTGTCGACCATTGTCTCGAAACTTTACCTTCGACGGCGCGGGAGCGGCGGTCGGCCAATCGTTAAGTCACGCTAAACAGGCATGGGAAACAAAAGGTTAATTTCCGAAGTCTGCAAGTGAAGTTTCTCGCTTCGCCACGCATTGCCGGGATCTGTAAAATGGCGTCAGAACCGCACGTTAAGCTTTCCGGCTTACGGCTTTCCTCGATATGACGCAGGCCAGCGACATACCGCAAAGGCGGACACTCGCCCGCATCGGCACCTTCCTTGCCGAAAGACGGGGGCTGGTTCGCGACTATCTTTCAGCGATCAGCGGCGCCGGCGGGCGGCTGGTGTTCTCGCTCGCCTATTTCATTGCACTTGCCAACACGCTGTCGATTGCCGAGTTCGGCATGTTCGCCACCGCCTCGGCGGCCGGCGTCATGCTGTCGCGCATCCTCGCCTTCGGCTTCATCTCGGCGCTTTACCGCACAGCCACCATCCGCCCCAATCTGATCGGCACCTTCACCGCCGGCTTCCTTTTGCTTGGCGCCGTGTCCTTGCCGCTGCTGGCGGCCGCCTCGTGGGGCGTCTACCTGATCTTCTTCGCCAGCACCGTGCCTCTGGCCGTCTTTGCCGCAATCGCCTTTGCCGAAGCGCTTTTGTGGCGGCCGGTCGAGGTGGTGCTGATCGTCAACAACGGGCTCGGCAAATTCGGCCGCGCCGCGGTGCTGTCGATCGTGACCACGGCGTTCCGTGCGCTGGGCGCCGTGCTGTTCATGCTGTCGGGGCAGCACAGCGTCTGGATCTGGTCGTTGTTCTACATCGGCGCCAACGCCGCCTCGCTGCTGCTGGCCTTCGGCTTCTATTATCCACGCCAGCGGCTGAGGCTGCGCACCGAGCTCTATCTCAGGCGGCTTGCCGATTCGATCTATGTTGCAGGAGCCGAAGTGCTGTTCTACCTGCAGTCGGAATTCGACAAGCTGCTCGTGCTGGCGATCGGCGGGCCGCATCTGGCCGGCATCTATGCCATCATCATGCGGCTGGTCGACCTGACGGCAATACCGATCCGCACCTTCTCGATGATGCTGGTGCAGAAGATGATGCGGTCGCCGGAGCTGTTGTCGCGACTGCGGGTCAAGAGCGGTATCGAAGCCGGCGTGTTCCTGGTATCGACATTGGCGCTGGCCGCACTCGGCATCGTGCTGCATTTCTTCCCCAATGCACTTGGCCGGAATGTCGCCGAGGCGGCGCCCTTGGTGGCATTGGCAATCGGCGTGCCGGGACTGCGCAACTTGGTCGAATACCAGGCCGAGCTGCTGTTCGCGCGCGGCCAGACCGCGCTCAGGGCGCTCAACCTCGGCCTGCTGGCGGGGCTGAAGGCGGTGCTGTTGACCTATGTGCTGACCACGATTGCCGACACGCCCAGGCTTGTCGTATCGCTCAATGTCGTCTTCCTGCTGCTCTATCTCGCCTCGGCGCTGCTGACCTATTCGGCGCTGCGCAAGCCCGCCAAGGCAATCTAAGCCAATCCGATCAGGCGGCGGATGCGGCCGATATCGGTGCCGATGAAGGATTGCATGCCGATCGCCACCTGCCCCGGTGCCATGGCGGCGACGAAGCTGCGGAATTCGTCATCCGACAGCGCCTCCCCGGTCCAATGCACGCGGCAGAATTCCTCCGAGCCGTGGAAATGGCCGGCGCCCCCCAGCACATCGTCGACATAGCGGCCATAGATCATGCATTCGGAGAACCGGCGCACTGAAGCGATGACCTCGACCCAGCCGCGCGCGTGCACCTTCTCGATCTCGGCGCACATCGCCGTCACGGTCTGACGGCGCCAGGCGATCAGCGTCGAAATATAGTCGTGGTTCGAAACCTCGGATGCATCGATACCAATCGCCGAGGCCGCATTGCGCGACCAGATGCGATGCTCGTCGTGACCGTCGCTCGACAGCACGCCGTCGCGCCGGAACAGCCGCACCTTGCCGTCGCGCCAGAAGGCGCTCAGATCGAATGGCTTGAGGAAGGCGACGTCGGAATCGCAGAAGACCAGCACGTCTTCTCCAGCATGCGCAGCGATGGCGATGCGGCGCAGCTGCTGCACATGCCAGCCGCGCAGCGGCTGGGTCTTGAAACTGAGCCAGATGCGACGGCGAAAGAGGCTCATCGGATCGTCGAACACACGCAGCCAGCGCGGCAGCAGGTCGCGCTCGTCGACAACGCTGCGGCGGTCGTTTTCCAACTGGCGAAACAGCGCCACGTCGCGGTGCTCGACCAGAATGTAATGATGCGCCAAGCCGGAGACCTGGCGGTCGAGGGTCTCGCACAACAGGCGGCAGCGTTCGAAATCCGGCGCATAGCTGGCGGTCACCACCGCCGCCGTCGGCGTTTGCGGCAGGGCACCGGTCTCGGCTGCAGGGCTCGGCACGACGCGGCTGTTCACCGCAACTCTCCGGCGGGCTCGGGCCGACGCGAGAATTTCTGCCTGACGACACGCAGCAGGAACACCGGATTGCCGACGACGTAGCGGCGCCACAGCCGGCCGGGCTCGATGCACAGACGGAACAACCATTCGAGCCTCAGCTGGCGCATCCACAGAGGCGCCCGCGGCACCGTGCCGGAGAGAAAATCGAGCAGCGCGCCGACGGCGATCGGCAGCGTGCAGTGGCGGGCATCGATATGACGGGCGATCCACAATTCCTGGCGCGGCACGCCCATGGCCACAAGCAGCACGTCGGGCCGCAATGCCTCGATGCGATCGACGATCGCCTGCTCTTCGGCGGGGGAGAAATAGCCGTCATGGATGACGACGAATTCGTGCTGCACCGCCAGAGCGGCTAGCCTGACCGACGCCGCCTCGGCGTTGGCGCGGGTGGCGCCAAGCAACCCGACGGTCAGCGGCCTCGCCGATGCCTGCAGAAAGGCCGGAATGAGATCAGTGCCGTTGAGATTGTCCGGGAACGGCGCGCCGTAGAGCAGCTTTGCCGCCAGATCGACGCCAACGCCGTCAGGCAGGATGAGGAAATCGTCGAGCGCCTCGGCAAAGACCGGATCGGTAGAGGCGATGTTGGCGTTGTGAGCGTTGAGAAAACTGACCTTGGTGAAGCGCCGCTCGGCAATCAGACGAGCGAGCAGCGCGATCGCGTCATCCCAGCCGATGGCAAGGACCGAAATGCCAAGGATCGTCTTCAGCGTATCGAGCCCGAAGGCGGCGCGGGCGGTGTGCATGTTCATGCAAACACCTCCTCCCCCACCGACCCGAGCTTTTCCAGGCCGAGCCTGATGGCGGCATCCAGTGCCTTGATCTGCCGGCGGTGAAAGGCGCTGCCATCGACATCCTTGACATCGGCCGCCGCTGCCTCCAGCGCGCCGGCGAAGGCGGCCGGATCGTCGGTGACGAAGCAATTTGCCGGGCGATGATCGATGCCGCGCAGCGAACGGCTGGTGGCGACCGACGGCAGGCCGAGCTCGAAGGTTTCGATGGTCTTGAGCTGAACGCCGCTGCCCGCGGTGCTGATCAGTGGAATGACGGCGGCGCCGCGCACGAAATTCTGGGCGTCGGACACGCGGCCGACAAATTCGACACCGGGATGGGCAGAGGTGATATCCGACGGCATGTTGCCGGCGACCCTGATGCGAAAGCTCCGGCGAAGATGCGGCACGACTTTTTCCAGGAACCAGTCGAGGCCGATGCGGTTCGGCTGCCAGGTCCAAGTGCCGATCAGCGCCGCGTCGCAATCGATGCGGCGCGGCTTGACCGGCTTTGGCGCCGTGGCAGTGGTCACCAGCGGCAGCACCGCCGAGCGGTCGTCGCTGGCAACGCCGAGTGCGGCGCGGTCTTCCTCGGCCAGCGTGAAGACGAAGCGAGCCCGGCGGCAGAGCCGCTCCTCCATGGTCTTGAGCAGCCTGGCCTCGCGGGCAAACAGCAGGCGCTGGAAGCGACTGTTTGCTGCTGCCGCATTCTCTTTGGCCGAACCATGTTCGACATTGTGGGCGACGAAAATCGAGGGACGGTCGGCGAACAGTTTTTCAAAGGCGCCGGCGAACTGCACCGAATTCAGGACATAGCCGTCGAAGGGACCGGCGCGCTCGATCGCGGCACGGACTTCGCTGTCGGAAACCGCGCGCAGCTTCACGGAAGCGAAGGTGAGCCCTGACAGCACCGCCTTGCCAAGCCAGGCGAGCTTCTGCCGCGCCGAGGCGCTTTCCGTGCGCACGTCGACGGCGCCGAGCACGATGGTGTTTTCGGGGTCGCTGGGCGCCTTGCCCGGCCAGATGAAGCCGATGACGGTGACGCGCACGCCGGCGCGCCGCAAGGCGGCGATGATCGCAGCATTGGCGATCTCATAGCCCGAAGCGAGAGCGCCGTCGGGCACGATCGATGTGGCGAACAGCAGATGCATCTCACCTATCCAGGCGTCAGCCACTAGCAAAGCTGGGTGAACCCTTGATTAAATCACGCAACGCAACGGCTGAAAGGCGCGGACCGGCAGGCGCCGCTGCGAAAGGTGATTAACGAAACGTTATCGTCGCGGTGTTATCGAAAGCCAGATTCAAAACATGCGGCTGGAGCGGATGATCCCTTTGCCATCGGACGGTTCGGTATCGATTGCGGGACGCTCTCCGGGGCTCGCCGCAGAGACGATGGAAGCCGTCGTCACGCTGCCGACCTTCAAGCGGCCGCAACTGCTGCTCGAAACGCTGGCGTCGCTCAAGGCACAGCAAACCAGCCGGCGCTTCGCCGTCATCGTCATCGAAAACGAGGCCGAGGCGCGTGAGGGCGCCCAGGCGGCCGTGCCGCTGTTCGAACGCGACGATATGAAGGGCATGGTCATCATCGCGCATGAGCGGGGCAATTGCAGTGCCTACAATGCTGGCTGGCAGACGGCGATCCTGCATTTTCCGGATTTCCGCCATTTGCTGGTCATCGACGATGACGAGATCGCCGACGCGGACTGGCTGGAGCGCATGTGCAGGACGGCGGAGACGCTTGGCGCCGACATTGTCGGTGGCCCGCAAGTGCCGGTGTTTACCGATCCTGCTCACGCCAAATGGGCCGAGCACCCGGTGTTTGCGCCGCCCTATCGCCAGACCGGGCGCGTGGCTGCACTCTATTCCTCGGGCAACCTTCTGGTCGGGCGCAATGTGCTCACCATCATGGGGCCACCCTTCCTCGACCTGCGGTTCAACTTCATGGGCGGCGGCGATTCCGACTTTCTCAGCCGGTCTGCGCGGAAAGGTTTCGTGCTTGGCTGGTGCGCCGAGGCAAAGGTGCGCGAAGGCGTTCCGGCCCGGCGCGTCGAGGCTGACTGGATCCGCGCCCGATCCTTACGCAACGGTGTAATCTCGACGCTGGTCGAAAAGAAGAAGCGCGCCGGCACGCCATTCGCCGGCGCCAAGGTGTTTGCAAAAAGCCTGGCGCTGCTGATAGCCTCGCCCGTGCGCGGCGCAATCAAATTGGCGCGGACAGGATCGCTGTCGACGGCGCTTTACCCCGTCTATGTCTCGCTCGGCCGCGTGCTTGCCGAATTCGGATACGCCAATGAGCAATACAGGCAGCCTGAGAAGAACTGACGAGCTGCTGCTGGGCGGCATCGTCACCCGCAACAGTGTGGCGACGGCGATTGCCGCGCTGTTGTTTGCCGTCATCATCGTGTCGTTCCGGCCGTTTCAGCCGGCAGGCGCGGAACTGACCGGCGACGGCGGCGACATCGTCAACCAGCTCGGCTTCAGTTCGCTCGGCGCCATTTCGATCTTCTCACTGCTGACGTTCGCCGACCCCAAGATGGTGCGCTCGCTGCTCAGCCCGTCCTGGATCCTGATGTTCGGCTTTTTCATGCTTTCGGTCATCAACGCGACCGACCCGTCCTCGGCCATGCGCGCGGCCTTCTTCACGCTGCTTGGCGTTCTGACGATAGCGACGGTCCTGGTGCTGCCGCGCGACGGCGACAGTTTTTCGAAAGTCATCATATTCTGCGCGATCGTCGTTATCGGCCTGTCCTATATCGGCCTCATCGTCTTTCCGCATGAGGCCCTGCATACGGCCGATTCGCAGGAGCCCGAACATGCCGGCCTGTGGCGTGGTGTGTTCGCCCACAAGAACATTGCCGGACCAATCATGGCCTGCTTCAGCTTCGCCGGCCTCTATCTCTTCCGGCGCGGCCAGAAATTCTGGGGCGTGGCGATCTTCGGCGCGGCGATGATCTTCATGCTGCACACCGGATCCAAGACGACGGCCGGCCTGGTGCCGTTCTCGATCCTGATCGTCGTGCTGCCGGGCCTGATCGGCATGCGGTTCGGCACGCCGGTCCTGTTTGCACTGGCGATCATTGCGACGGCCATCGGCACCTTAGGCATCGTCTTCATCCCGCCGGTGAAGGAACTGGCGGCCATCTATTTCCCCGACCTCACCTATACCGGGCGCACGACGCTGTGGGAGT
Source organism: Mesorhizobium sp. LSHC412B00 (assembly GCF_000503035.1). NCBI lineage: Bacteria > Pseudomonadati > Pseudomonadota > Alphaproteobacteria > Hyphomicrobiales > Phyllobacteriaceae > Mesorhizobium > Mesorhizobium sp. LSHC412B00. Next base: position 114,528 of record NZ_AYWB01000024.1, read on the forward strand.
TCTCCGGCGAGATGCTGGCGAAGAAGCCCTGGACCGGCTACGGCTATGAAAGCTTCTGGGGCACGCCGCTGCTGCTCAGCCAGGACCAGCCCTTCGACCGGGCCTGGGACATCCGGACCATCGTGCATGGCCATGACGGCTATCTCGACATTGCGGTGCTGATGGGCATCCCGGCGCTGTGCGTTGCCGTCTGCACTTTCCTGATCGCGCCGCTGCGCGACTACATGCGCATCCCGCCGCGCAAGGAGAACATCTATCTCGGTGACTTCTTCATGATGGTGGTGCTGTTCACGGCGCTGAACGCTTTCCTCGAAAGCTTCTTCTTCCACCGCGGCGACCCGGTCTGGCTGTTCTTCGTGCTCGGCGCGCTTGGCCTGCGGCAAGTGTCGCTGCGGCCGATCGCGGTGCGCCGGCGACCTTGACCGGCTGGCCTGATCCAGCACCCCTTGAGGGGCTTTCCCGTCTGCCCGCTAGCGTCTAAGGAGAACCCTTGTCTCGGAGGGCTCTCAATGACGATCAGGCTTGTTCTCGCCGGTTGCGGCAATATGGGTTACGCCATGCTTGCGGGCTGGCTGAAATCCGGCAAGCTTGCCCCGCAAGCCGTGTTCGTGGTCGAGCCCAATGCCGAATTGCGCAAGCGCGCCGAGCACCTCGGTTGCAGTGTCGCCGCGGACGCGAACGGGATCCCCGCCGACGCAGAGCCCGACCTCGTCGTCATCGCCGTCAAGCCGCAGGTGATCCGCGACGTCACCGCCGCCTACAAGCGCTTCGGCGACGGCAGGACCACCTTCGTCAGCATCGCCGCGGGCACGCCGGTCGCCACCTTCGAGCACATACTCGGCCATCTCGCGCCTGTCATCCGCTGCATGCCCAACACGCCGGCCGCGATCGGCAAGGGCATGATGGTGGTCTATTCCAACCCGCTGGTGACCGACGACATCAGGCGTTTCGTTGCCGAGCTGCTGTCGGCGAGCGGTGTGGTGACGACGATCGACGACGAAGGCCTGATGGACGCGGTGACGGCGGTTTCGGGGTCCGGTCCGGCCTACATCTTCCATTTCATCGAGGCGCTTACGGTTGCAGCCGAGAAGGCCGGGCTGCCGACCGAGACCGCCAGGCTGCTTGCCATGCAGACCGTCTATGGCGCTGCTGCACTCGCTGCCGAAAGCGGCGAGAAGCCCGGCGTCCTGCGCCAGCAGGTGACCAGTCCCAACGGAACCACGGCAGCCGCCCTTGCCGTGCTGATGGGCGAAGACCGGCTGACGAAGCTGCTGACCGAAGCAGTCGAAGCGGCACGGCTGCGGTCGGTGGAATTGGGGAAGTAAACCGTTCGCGATACGTCAGGGCTGTAGGTGGCCCGTGTGCTCCTGCCTTAGCCCCGGGCCAACCGTATCAGCCCCACTTCATTTCACCCTTGGCGACCTTTGCTCCCAGTTCCAGCGACGAGACGTCAAGAAGATCAGGATAGCGCCGCTTCATCGCTGCAATCAGCTCGACGCTGGATTTCGCTTTTTCGGCTTCCTTATTGAAAGCTTCGAGGTAGGCGCGGGTGAATTCCACGGCCGCCAGACCGTCCGGTGCACCGGCTACCTGATGGGACGGCACCACGATGTTGGGTTTGCGGGACGCGATTTCGTTGAGCGCGGCAATCCATTTCTTGCGGTCGTCTACGGTTGGCTCGTCGGCAACCCAAACATGTACGCCGGACGAGATCAGCACGCCGCCGAACACCGCTTCAAGGCTGGGCACCCAGAGATAGCGGCGGTCTTTCAGATCGGCGACGGTGACGATCTCGATCTTGTTTCCTTCGACTTCAAGTGAGGTGATATCGGATGCCTCGGGAATGACGACATCCGCCAGGACCTTCGGTCCATTGTCCTTGAGCTGCGGGCCCCAGACATCCAGCTTGGCTTGCACATTGGCTTTGATGGCCGCCACCGTCGCAGCGGCCGCGATGATCTTGGCGCCGGGGAAAGCATCCGCGACGGGACGCAGGCCAAAATAATAGTCAGGGTCGCTGCAACTGACATAGATCGTCGTCAGGGTCTTGCCCGTCGCCTTGATCGCATCCGCGACCGCACGGCCATCGGACAGGGTAAATCCGCCGTCGAGGAGGATGGCTTCTTTTTCCCCGGTCAGCAGCACCGGCGTGCGGCGGAAACCATTCTCGTCAGCCTGAAAATAGGTCCATTCCAGCTTGGCGGCGGCCCTGGCTGCAAAAGCCAGAGGCTGAAGCATGGCAACCATGCCCGTTGCCAGAAGGGTTTTCATCGTCTCGCGTCTTGTCCAAATGGTTTGCAAGATTTCAATCCTCAATGGGGGTTCAGCTGATCGAGATTGGCATCTCGGCATCGTTTGAAAAATCCGGATCAAAAAGACAGACTGTATGAATCGATCATACAATGGCAGCCGATGGTCTGCGTCGTCAGCACGAGCGCAATGATCATGCGCGAGCAGGTCAACAGCCCCATGGCGAGAGCGCGGCAGCATTTGGCCTGCTGGGCGGGACCGGCTGACGAAGCTGCTGGCCGAATCGTAGAACTGGGGGAGTAGGATCAGGCCAGATCGGTGTGGGAAAAGTCTTTCCCTTTGTAGAGCAAGGGCATCCCACAGCTTTTTGCCGAGGCATATGACAGGCAGTCAGCGAGATTGAGCTGAGCCGGGTGGCCGCGACCTTTGCCATAGGTCGAAAAAGCCTGGATCGCGAGCTTGGCATCACCGATTTCGATCGGAACCACCTCGATCTCGGCCTCACGCAGGAAGTCCTCTATCGCCTTTTCGGCGAAGAGCGGCTCCACCACCAACTTCGATGAAAGCCGCATCGCCGCTTCGAGCACGACCAGCGGAGATGTGATCCGTACCGAGGCCTGCCCGATCCGGCGGCTCCAATCGGCGGCGTCTTCCTCTCCGGCGAGGACAGCGATCACCACCGAGGTGTCGATGAACATCAGGAATGTCCCCACATCTCGTCGATCTCATCCTTAGTCAAATCCCTGCCGCCGCTTCCCGCCTTGGCCTTCAGATCGTTCGATATGGCGGCCAGCCGCTCAGCCAGCGGAACCTGTTCACGTTCGCGCTGAAGTTCGGATTCGAGCGCTTCGATCACCGCTTCGGTCAAGGAAATCTTTCGCTTTTCGGCAAGCTGCCGGGCGAGGTCACGGGCGCGCGGGTCTCTGATCTGGAGATTCATTCTGGAAGCCTCCGTTCGCTGTCACTACAATATAGTGATCTTGTCATGACAAAGCCAGAGATCTGGCCTGTTCATGCCATCTCAGCCCCGTAGAGCATATCATCCTGCAGCTTCCGCAAAGCGAACAGCCTCGTCGTGCGGTCGGGCGTAGCATTGTCGGCGGTGAGCAGTTCGCCCTTCCTCACCGGTTTCAGCACCTTGCCGCCTTCGAGCAGGCCGACCGGCACTGCGCGATTGGCGCGCGCCTCTTCGACGGTCATGGTCCATGAGCGGTAGCAAGTCTCGCCGATGGCATCGAAGGTCTCGCCCATGGCGAGATCGCGCTTGGCCACCGCGCAGACCTCGGCGACCGGCCTCGGCAGCGGCACCATGTCTGGCCGGCCATAGAGCATGATGCGCGCCGCGGTCAGCGGCACTTCCAGCGAGGTCAGGTGATACGGCCGGAAGAAGCTGTAGTAGGGGCCGTGGCCTATGTGCAGGTCGTCCATGCGCTCGACGATGCGCGGATGCGTCGCCTCGACGATGACGAACACGCCGGGCGCCACGCCCTTGCCGATGGTGTAGTCGACAACGCCCTTCTTCGACAGGATGCCGCCATCCGCCTTCGGGATGAGCACATTGGCCAGCTGATCGCGGTCGGCCTTTGGGCCGTGCATGCCGGGAACGTCTGGGACCAGCCCGGTGGCGTTGGCGATGGCGCACATCTCGACCATGGTTTTGGAACCGTCGACGAATTCGACCAGCATGCGCGGGTTCATGTTGCGGCGGATCGCTTCCTCGCGATAGTCGTCCGGAACGGCATCGTGGTTGAGCGGGTTGTTCTTGCCCTTGCCAGCCGAGACGATGGTGTAGCCGAGCGCCGACGCAAATTCGATCAGCTCCATGCAGCTCGACGGCTCGTCGCCGGCGCCGACCGAATAGACGACGCCGAGCCGGTCTGCCTGCTGCTTGAGGTAGCAGCCGATCGTGACGTCGGCCTCGACATTCATCATCACCAGGTGCTTGCCGTGCTCCATCGCCTTCAAGTCGAAATCGGCGGCGACACCAGGCTTGCCGGTGGCGTCGATGACGACGTCGATCAGCGGATTGGTGACCAGCATCTCGTTCGTGGTAATGGCGATTTTGCCCGCCTCGATCGCCGCGGTGACTTTCGAGCCCCTGTCCGCCTCGACCGCCATCGCCTCGTCGCCATAGGCGATGCGGATGGCGTCACGCGCCGTGTGCGGACGCCGCGTCGAGATGGCCGCGACCGAGATGCCGGGCATCAGCATGCCTTGCGTGACCAGGTCGGTGCCCATTTCGCCGGAGCCGATGACGCCGATGCGCACCGGGCGTCCCTCGGCGGCGCGCCTGGCGAGATCGCGGGCCAGTCCGGTCAGGGCGACATTGGTCATGCAAGCGTGTCCACGGCTTCTTGATTTGCAGGCGGGAATAGCAGGGAACGGCGCCGCTTTGCCAACGAAACCGGCGAACACCGGCAATTTCTCCGGCAACAGGCCCGGCCGGTGAGGCCAACCCCGGTAGAGGCTGATTGACCCGCCTCGGCGTCAAACCACCCTGATATAGCTCGTCATGCCGGTTTTCTGATGTTCGATGATGTGGCAGTGCAGCAGCCAGTCGCCGGGATTGTCGGCGACGAAACCGAGCTGAACCTTCTCGTTGGGCTGCATGAGATAGGTGTCGGAGATGACCGGCTGAACCTGGCGTGTCGACGACGACAGCACCTTGAAGCTCATGCCGTGCAGATGCATCGGATGCGCTTGCGGCGTCAAATTCTCCATGTCGATGACATAATTTTTGCCGAGCTTCAGCTCGGCCAAAGGCGCGGTCGGGTCCGGCGTGTCGCCCGGCCACGGTACCTTGTTGATGGCCCAGAAGGAGTAGCCTAGCGTGCCGCATATCCTGTCGCTCGGCACGTTTTCCGCCGTGGCGCTGAGCGAGAGCGCGATGTGTTTCGCGCTGGCGAGATCCACCTCCGGCACTGGGTTGGCTTCCAGCGGTGCGAGGTCTCGCAAATCGCGCTTGAGCGAGCTGCCGGTGGCGCGCAAGGTGGCGAGGACCTTGGGTTTGGTGCCTCTGATGTCGCCCAGGCTTACGATCGCGCCCTCCTGGTCAGGCATGCGGATGGCGAGCTCCATGCGCTGCCCCGGTCCGAGCAGCAAAGCATCGGGCGCAAAACGCTGCGGCACCGGATTGCCGTCCAGCGCGATGACCGCGGCCTCCCCACCCTCGACGCGAAAGGCGTAGATGCGGGTGACATCGGTGATGGCGACCCGCAGCCGCATCAACCCGCCGGCCGGCGCGTCGAATTGCGGCTGGTCGAGCCAGTTGGCGGTGCGCACCGTGCCATAGGTTCCGGTTTTTGCGGCATCGCGCGGCCGGAATTGCTGGATGAACTGCGCGTCGTCGCCGAGGCGCCAGTCGCGCAGATTGACGATTGCCTCGGCGTCGAATTTTGGATCGTTGGGGTTCTCGACCACGATCACGCCGGTGAGGCCATGGCCCATCTGCTCCAGCGTGTTGCAATGCGGGTGATACCAGAACGTGCCGGCGTCGGGCGGGGTGAAGGCGTAGTCGAAATGATCGCCGGTATAGACGTAGGGCTGAACCAGGAAAGGGACGCCGTCCATCTTGTTTGGAACGCGAATGCCGTGCCAGTGGATCGTCGTCGGATCGTCGATGCCGTTGACGACGCGAGCGGCGAAAGGCTCGCCCTTTTTCATCCTGAGCACCGGCGGCATTCCGGCCTCTCCATAAGTCAGCACATCGCGGGTCTGGCCGATATCCATGAACCTTGCCTGGATCTTTGCCGTCTTGAGAACCACCGGCTCGGGCGCGGCTGCGGCCCAGCCACTGAGCCTGGCCATCGCTGCAAGGCCAACCCCGCCAACGCCGGCAAGCGCGGCTGTTTTTAGAAGCCGGCGGCGGGTGAATAGGGTCATCTGGCGCTCCAACGGAATATGATTACCTGTCGTCCTGAATGACGGGTGGCGACCGGCGCACAAGCCGATACTGCCACATCGCATCTCTGTCATGCCATGGCGAGCCGGTGACATCTGCTTGCGCAACAGCGTGAACGCTGACGTGCCCACCATTCGCCCGCATCCGGGAGCGCGGGCTCGGATTAATGCAACTCGGCCAGCAACGCCTGCGCCTCGGCGAGGTTCTTTTCCGAACCGGCGGCGAGGTCGTCCATCTTCTTGTCGCGGAAGATGACGAGCGCGTCCTGGCAGGCGGCGATCGCTTCCTGTGCCATCGCCTTGTCCTTGCGGGCGGCGCCCAGGTCGGCCAGCACGTCGCACAGGCTGTCCTGCGTGAAGGCGACAGCCGGCACCGAATTGATCTTCTTTTGCACCACGATCGCCTCGCGCAGGACCAACACCGCCTCCTCGAAATGCGCGACATTGTTTTCGGCGCGGCCGGCCATGGTCAAGGCATAGCCCATCTCGTTGCGCGCATTGGCCCAACGTTCGGGATCGCGGTCGCGACCGAGCTGCTCGGCAAGCGCCCGGTTGACGACAATCGCCTCCTCGTACAATTCAGCCGAAGGCTCGCGGGCCGCGATCATGCTCAGCGTCTGCGCGAGACTGGTCTGGTTGGTGATCCAGAGATCGGGATCGCGGGCGATCGTTCGCACCGTGGCGAGGTCGCGGTAGATCTGAGCGGCTCGTTTCAGCTTGCCGACATCGTTCGCCCAGTAACCAAGACTCGACAGCCCGCCGGCGAGATTGTTCTGATTGTTCTCCCAGACAGCCAGCGCATTCTCGCGCGTTACCACGCTGAGCGCTGCGTCATAGGCGGCAATCGCGCGGGTGAGCAACTCGACGTCCTTGCCGTCCGCGGCCATCAGCAAGGCATTGCCGATATCGCCCTTGGTGCGCGCCCATTGCATGCGGTTGGGAAAACCGTCGTAGATCCGCGCTGCCGTCTCGAAGCTCTGCACGGCCTTGGCGTTGAACGTGGCGTCGCCACCAATCCGGCCCTGGCTGTAGACGGCAAAGCCGAGGTCGTAATTGATATTGGCCCACTCCTCCGGGTCGGCGTCCTTGGAGTAGGCGGGGAGCGCGGCTTCCAGCATGTCGGCTGCTTGCGCCAGCAAGTCCAGGTTGGATGTATCGTCGCCCAGGATCGACAGGGTCTGGCCGAGCACGCGCCGCGTCTGGCCGATCTCCGTGACATCACCGCCTTTCGTCTGCCCGTCGAGCGCCGCCCGCAGCGCGTCGACCGATTGCTGCAGCAGTTGATCGTCAGAGGCCAGCTTGCCTGACATCATCAACGCGCAGCCGAGGCGGAATTCCGTCTTGGCCCAATTGGCTGGGTCCTTGTCGCGGGTGCGAACCCTGAGCACCTGACCGTAGACATCGATCGCCTGCCGCAGGGTCGAGATGTCCCCCGCGCGTTCGCCCCAGTTCGATAGCGTGCCTGCAAGGCTGTAACCAATCGAAGCGAACTCGCCCGGCGCGGCGGTTGCGGTATAGACCTCCCATGCCTGACGATACGCGGTCACCGCCTGAATGTAGTAATCGGTTCCCGTATCGAGATCGCCGAGCGTGTCGTTGACCGATCCCAGATTCTGCTGCAGCGAAGCCCAGTCGAGCGGCAGTTTCTCACGCGGATATTCGGACAGAGCGGCCTGGTACGCGGTGGCTGCCTGCAGCAGCAGTTCCTTGTTCTTCTGCTTGGCGCCGAGGCGCTGCAAGGCGTTGCCCAGCGTCAGCTGGCCGTTCGCCCAGCTCGCCGCGGCGTGCTCGCGCGTCCGAACCGAAAGCGCTGCCAGGGCGGCGTCGCGCGCCTGCTCAAGCGTGGCGACATCGCCGTTAATGGTTCCGATCGATTCCAGCGCCGTGCTCAGATTATTCTGGATTGTCGCCCATTGCGCCGGCGCGCGTTCCCTGGTCATTTCGCCGGTCGCCGCCTGATAGGCAGCAACCGCCTGCTGCATGGTCGCGATATCCTTTTCGCGCTCACCGAGGCGGTAGAGCGCAGCACCCAGATTGACCTGGCTCAGCGCCCAGTCGAGCGGCACGCGCTCTCTGTTGTATTCCGTCAATGCCGCACGATGCGCTTCGATTGCGGCGCGAAAACTGTCCGATGTGGTCTGGCGTTCGCCGATCTCGGACAGCACGATGCCGAGATTGTTCTGCGTCGCCGCCCATTCCAGCGGCAGTTTCTTCAACGACTGCACCTCGAGCGCCGAGCGGAAGGCCGCGACAGCCCGCTCCAGAAGCGCCGTCCCGTTCTCGCGCTGGCCGAGCCGCCAGTAGACCGTGCCCAGATTGCCATAGGTCGATGCCCAGTCGTCGGGGTAGGCGTCATGCGTATAGACGGTCAGCGCCTGCTCATAGGCGGCAGCTGCCTTGTCGAGGTTTTCGCGGCCGGCTTCCCGTTCGCCCAACGTAGCAAGCGTGGCGCCCATATTGTTCTGGGTGGCCGCCCAAAGCAGCGGCAACTTTTCGCGGGTGACATAGGTCAATGCCTGTTCATAGGCTGTCAGGGCCTGGGCGAGATACGCATTGTCGCCGGAGAAGTCCCCTTGTTCCGACAGAGCGTTGGCCTCTGCCGCCTTGTAGTAGAACGCGTCTTCGTCGCTCCATTTGGCAGCTTGCTCGAAGGCCTTGGCGTAATCCTGCGCAGCCTCCTTGAAGTTGAAGGAGATTTCATAAGTCCTGGCACTGCTGGCGAAGACCTTTGCGAATTCCAGCCGCTTTGCCTTCAGCTCGGCCTCGGCCTGGTCGACCGTAGACGAAAGTTCGCCGATGCGGGCCTTGGCCTGCTCGTTGAATTTCTGCGCCGCTTCGAGCGCGCCTTCCTGAACCGCCTGTTCGGCGAGTTTCGATAGCCTGGCAATTTCGGGGTCCGGGTTTTTCAAAGTCTCGCGTTCGGCCAACACGTGTTTCAGCCGTTCGGTCTGGCCACGCAGCAGCTTGTCGAGCTCAGCCGGATCCTTGGGTATGTCGACCCCGAGCGCCTTCAGCATGGCGTAGAGCCCATCCATCGGCACCTTGCCGTCACGCGCTATGGTTTCGATCTGGCGGCGTTCCGGATCGGGTAGCGTCGAGATAGTCAGCAGGAGCTGGCGCCGCTCCCTTAGGATTTCCCCCTCGTCGCCTTTCGGCGCCTCGGCGGGGGTACCGAAATAGAGCAGCCGGCGCAGGCTCTCATTGACCCAGGGCCGCTGCTGGCCATTGGTCTTGAGATAGACCTCCTCGCCGATCATGCGCAAAACGGTGCCGAATTCCTCGCCGCCCATCGTGTCGATGTGGCGCAGGATCGCTGCCGCATAGGGGCTGTTGCCATCGGCCGGACCGTCCAGCGCAACCTTGCCGGGCTCGGCGGCAAAGGCGATGACCTGGCCGAGGCTGCCGTCGACCGAGCCCTTGGCGTCGGCGCCGCCCTTCAGGGAAACCACGCCGCGCGTTTCGCCGAGACCGCCGGCGCCGATCGGCTTGCCTTCGTCGCCCGGCGCCAGCTTCAAGAGCGTGCCCGGCGGGAACGGATCGTTGCGGCAGGCGTCCAGCAGAACGATGGTGACCGGCACCTTGGCCTTCAGTTCGGCGACGATGGACGACAGCGGCACCAGCTTTTCGCCGGCATTGTCGAGCGCCGAGATATCGGCATCGACAGGGACCAGATAGTTCTCGCCGCCGGCTTCGATGCCGTGGCCGGAATAGTAGATGATGGCGACATAGGCGCCCTCGGCATCGTCGACGAAGCCTTCGAGATCGCGCCGCAATTTGCGTGCGTCGCGATTGGTGCCGACATTTGTCTCGAAGCCGAGCTTGTCGAACATCTCCTCGATGGCGCGGGCGTCGTTTTCCGGATTGGGCAGTTTGCCGACATGCTGGTAGTCGGACTGACCGATGATGAGCGCGACGCCTTTCAGCGCCTTCGGCTCTTCAGCCAAAGCGGGGCCAAACGCGCATAGGCACACCAGTGCCGCGGCAAGTGCCGCGCACATGCGCCCTGTCGCACCTGCTGTTCGCCCAAAGAGCATTCTCTACCCCAAAACCCGACGCTATCTTCCGCAAGCGAGATGGCATCATGATGGCCGGCCGATGGCAAGTCCTTGGGCGAGCTGTGTTCTTGTCATGGATATGCGTACGAGGCGGCTGGCTTTCAGCGTGCGAGCGGTAGTGTTCAGCATGCCGGATACGGCCAGTCCGGCCTGTTCATGAGTTGACAGGTCCGGACTTGTTGAGCAGTCGTCCGGCCCCGTAGAGCCTCTTTCTCTCAATGTTTCCGGGCGAGGGGGCCACGGTTGGATGCGCGGGATTGGCACTTTTACGTCAGCCGGCTTTTTTGGTCCGCAACGAGACCCCGACTTCGCGACTGCATCTTCTTAAAATCAAAGGAATGAACTGGTGCTGCGAGAGAGGATTGAACTCTCGACCTCTCCCTTACCAAGGGAGTGCTCTACCACTGAGCTACCGCAGCCGCTGATGGCGGGGCTTCTGCCATATAGAACCGGCAAGCGCAAGGCGTCTGTGAAAGGCTTTGCCAGACAAGTTTCGCTGACATGGCGGCGCCACAATGCTAGCTATCCCTTGAACGGCAGGCCCTGCCAGTCGCGGGCGGGACGGAACGATGGACGACAAGATAAATCCACCGAAAAAGGCTGATCCGGCAAAAAAGGACGGGACTAACCGCAAGGACCGTCTGGCCGAGCAGTTGCGCGCCAATCTCATGAAGCGCAAGACGCAAGCGCGTTCGCGGCGCACCGGTGACGCTGACCAGCGCCCGGAAGGCCTGGCGGCTGCTGAAAAAATGCACAAGGACTGACCGATATCGGCCACACTGGCCGGCCAACTTGGCCAACGGGCTCAGGAATCTTGAACCAAGCCGGCCAATGGTCTAGACGGGCCGATACGCAAACTGACGAAAACCGGCCTTTCGGGCCGAGGGGACATTCTCTCATGGATCGCATCAGAATTGTCGGCGGCAACAAGCTCGCCGGAAGCATTCCGATTTCGGGCGCGAAAAACGCCGCTTTGCCGCTGATGATCGCCTCGCTGCTCACCGACGACACGCTGACGCTGGAAAACGTGCCGCATCTGGCCGATGTAGAGCAGCTGATCCGCATTCTCGGCAATCACGGCGTCGACTATTCGGTCAACGGCCGCCGCGAGAAGCAGAATGAGGGCTATTCGCGCACCATCAATTTCTCGGCCCGCAACATCGTCGACACGACCGCGCCTTACGAGCTGGTGTCGAAGATGCGGGCATCGTTCTGGGTGATCGGCCCGCTGCTGGCCCGCATGGGCGAGGCGAAAGTGTCGCTTCCCGGCGGTTGCGCCATCGGCACGCGGCCGGTCGACCTGTTCCTTGAAGGCCTGCAGGCGCTGGGCGCCGACATCGATGTCGACACTGGTTATGTGCTGGCCAAGACCAGGAACGGCCGCCTCGTCGGCAATCGCTATGTGTTCCCGAAAGTCTCCGTCGGCGCCACCCATGTGCTGATGATGGCGGCGGCGCTCGCCAAGGGCGAGACGGTGCTGGAAAACGCCGCCTGCGAGCCCGAAATCGTCAACCTCGCCGAATGCCTCAACGCCATGGGCGCAAAAATTTCCGGCGCCGGCACTCCAACCATCACCATCGATGGCGTCGAATCGCTGTCGGGCGCGCGCGTGCGCGTCATCCCCGACCGCATCGAGACCGGGACCTATGCCATGGCTGTGGCCATGACCGGCGGCGATGTCGTGCTCGAAGGCGCCCGCCCCGAGCTGCTGCAGACCGCGTTGGATGTGATTGCCCAGACCGGTACCGAGATCACGCCGACCAACTCCGGCATTCGCGTTAAGCGCAACGGCGCCGGCATTTCGCCGGTCGACGTCACGACGGCGCCCTTTCCGGCCTTCCCGACCGATCTGCAGGCGCAGTTCATGGGCCTGATGACCATGGCCAAGGGCAAGTCGCGCATCACCGAGACCATCTTTGAAAACCGCTTCATGCATGTGCAGGAACTGGCCCGGCTCGGCGCCCACATCACGCTGTCCGGCCAAACGGCGATCGTCGACGGCGTCGCCAAGCTGAAGGGCGCACCCGTGATGGCGACCGATCTGCGCGCCTCGGTGTCGCTGGTCATCGCCGGTCTGGCGGCCGAAGGCGAAACGACGGTCAACCGCGTCTACCACCTCGACCGCGGTTTTGAGCGGCTGGAAGAAAAGCTCTCCAATTGCGGCGCGGTGATCGAGCGGATTTCGGCTTGACCGCACGGCAGTTGCTTCAGACAGACAGGCGTCTGGTGCTGCCTCCATTCACCGCCAACACTTCAAACCCGAGGCGCTAGCCTCGGGTTGAATTTGTGTCGCGGTTGCACCGACCGGAAAGACCGCCTAACAGAAGGCTGAAACCAACTTTCAGGTGTGCATTCGGCATGGCAGCCCTCAAACTCATTGCGCTCGACGATCAGGATCTGAGCATCGTCTCGGCTCACGTCCAGGACGCCGTGATGAAGGTCTCGGATCTCGAATACCTGCCTTCGGCCAAGCGTTTCATATTGACCATGAACCGCTTCGTCTGGGAGGCGAAGTCCGGGCTGTTCAGCCAGCACAATGAGCGGCGCCAGGCGGTGTTGCATTTCGACCGCGTGCTCGGTGCCAAGACCAGCGGCATTGCCCGCGATCGGCCGGCCGAGGTGCTGTCGCTTCTGGCAATCAGCTTTATCGAAATCAGCAAGCCGGCCGGCATCGTCGAATTGGTCTTTTCCGGCGGCGGCGCGATCATGCTCGACGTCGAATGCATCGAGGCGCGGCTTGCCGACATAGGCGGCGCCTGGGAAGCGACCTCGCGTCCGGTGCACAGGGTGTAGAGCATGATCCCAAAAAGTGGGTGCCGGTTTTTGTTGGACAAAACGGGAATCGTTTGTCCAGAGATCATGCTCCAACAAAGGGTTAGATCGTGATGAGATTTCAACCAAGTCTCATCACGATCTAGACGCAGCCGATGGCCATTACGCTTATCCAGTCCGATGCCGGTTTCGAGCAGCGTTTCGCCGCCTTCCTGACCACCAAGCGGGAGGTATCGGAGGACGTCGACACTGCCGTGCGCGCCATCATTGCGCGGGTTCGTGCCGAGGGCGACGCTGCCCTGGTCGACTACACGCTGAAATTCGACAAGGCCGACCTCAATAGCCTCGGCATCGCCGTGTCGAAGGACGACATCGCGCAGGCCTACAAAGACGCCGATCCGCAGACGGTCGAGGCGCTGAAATTTGCCCGTGACCGCATCCGATCCCATCACGGGCGACAAATGCCCAAGGACGATCGCTATACCGATGCCGTCGGGGTCGAGTTGGGTTCGCGCTGGACGGCGATCGAGGCGGTCGGGCTCTATGTGCCGGGCGGCACGGCAAGCTATCCAAGCTCGGTGCTGATGAACGCCGTGCCGGCCAGGGTGGCGGGCGTCGAGCGCATCGTCATCGTCGTGCCGGCGCCGGGCGGCATCATCAATCCGCTGGTGCTGGTGGCCGCCGATCTAGCAGGCGTTTCAGAGATTTACCGCGTCGGCGGCGCGCAGGCGATTGCCGCCCTTGCCTATGGCACCGAAACGATCCGGCCGGTCGCCAAGATCGTCGGGCCCGGCAATGCCTATGTCGCCGCCGCCAAGCGCCAGGTGTTCGGCACGGTCGGCATCGACATGATCGCCGGACCGTCTGAAGTGCTGGTCGTGGCCGACGGCAGCAACGATCCCGACTGGATTGCCGCTGATCTTCTCGCTCAGGCCGAGCATGACGTGTCGGCGCAGTCGATCCTCATCACCGACGATCCGGCCTTCGGCAAGGCCGTCGAACAGGCGGTCGAGCGGCAGCTGCAGAGCCTGTCGCGCGCCGAGACGGCGGCTGCCAGCTGGCGCGATTTCGGTGCGGTGATCCTGGTGGAGACCATCGAGGCCGCGCTGCCGCTGGTCGACCGCATCGCCGCGGAACATGTCGAGCTTGCTATCGACGATGCCGAAGGCTTCCTGGCCAGGATGCGCAATGCGGGTGCTGTGTTTCTGGGACGCCATACGCCCGAAGTCATCGGCGACTATGTCGGCGGCTCCAACCACGTGCTGCCGACGGCGCGTTCGGCGCGCTTCTCTTCGGGCCTGTCGGTGCTCGATTTCGTCAAGCGCACCTCGATCCTGAAGCTCGGGCCGGAGCAGCTGAGAGCACTTGCGCCGGCGGCGATTGCGCTGGCCAAGGCGGAAGGCCTCGACGCGCATGGCCGCTCCGTCGCCATCCGGCTGAACATGTAGGCGGCGATGGCGGACGGCGATCAAACCCGCGCAAGGCTGATCGATGTCGAGCTCGACGAGTCGATCGGCCGTTCGACGCCCGATGTCGAACATGAGCGCGCGGTGGCGATCTTCGACCTGATCGAAGAAAACAGCTTTCAGCCGGTCAATGATGACGGCGCCGGGCCTTATCGGCTGAAGCTCTCGCTGGCCGAATCCCGGCTGGTGTTTGCGGTCGCCCGCGAGGATGGTGCTGATGTCGTCACCCATATCCTGTCGCTGACGCCGCTCAGGCGCATCGTCAAGGACTACTACCTGATCTGCGAAAGCTATTACGACGCCATCCGCTCCTCGACGCCAAGCCATATCGAGGCGATCGACATGGGCCGGCGCGGCCTGCACAATGAAGGCTCGCAGACGTTGATGGACCGGCTGGCCGGCAAGATCGACATCGACTTCGACACGGCGCGGCGGCTGTTCACGCTGGTCTGCGTGCTGCACTGGCGGGGTTAGACCTGACTGGGGCGCCCCGCTCGATCCTGTTTTTGTGCGGCATGAACGCCGTGCGCTCGCCGATGGCCGAGCAGCTGGCGCGGCGCATGCTGCCGCCGGCCACTTTCGTCGCCTCTGCCGGCGTGCACAGGGGCGAGCGCGATCCGTTCGTCGACGCGGTGCTGGCCGAAGAGGGCCTGACGCTGGGCGAGCGCCAGCCGCGCTCGATGGACGATCTCGAGGACGATTATTTCGACCTGATCGTCACCCTGGCGCCTGAAGCCCACCACGCCGCGCTCGAGCTCACCCGCTCGCTTGCCGTCGACGTCGAATACTGGCCGATGCCGGATCCGACCGATGTCGGCGGCAGGCGCGAGCAGATCATGGCCAGCTATCGCGACGTGAGGGAACGGCTGAAAGCGCGCATCAGCCGACGTTTTCTGCTTCCGGAGGTAAAAAACGCGGCGGATTGATGCATGTCGCTCAAAAGCGGTCCCGGTTTTGAGATAACGACATGCATAAACGAAAGCTTGGAGCGCGTCGCTTATGACGCGATCTAAGCGTGTTCACAAGCGCACGATTATCATATAGGTTCCGCCGAAATTCCGGCCTGGGCGCTCCAGGGCGCCGGAACTGCAATCCAAGCAAAGGTATCGAATGCCGAAGGAAGAAGTCCTCGAGTTTCCGGGTGTCGTGACGGAATTGTTGCCCAACGCGATGTTCCGGGTGAAGCTCGAAAACGAACACGAGATCATCGCCCATACGGCCGGCCGCATGCGCAAGAACCGCATCCGTGTGCTGACCGGCGACAAGGTCCTGGTCGAGATGACGCCCTATGACCTGACCAAGGGCCGCATCACCTACCGTTTCAAGTAACAGTCCGGCGCGAACCGCGATGAGCATCCTGCAGAAGCTCGTGCTTGCCTCTGGTTCGCCGCGCCGGATCGAACTGTTGCAACAGGCCGGCATCGAGCCGGACCGCGTGCTGCCGGCCGATGTCGACGAAACGCCGCTGCGCGCCGAACATCCGCGCTCGCTGGCCAAGCGGCTGTCGAAGGAAAAGGCCGAGAAGGCGCTGGCCTCGCTGAAAAGCGAGGAAGACTATGCGCCAAGTTTCGTGCTGGCCGCCGATACGGTGGTCGCGGTCGGACGCCGCATCCTGCCCAAGGCCGAGACGCTGGACGACGCCGCCAATTGCCTTGGACTGCTTTCGGGCCGTTCGCACCGGGTCTATTCCGGCATCTGCCTGATTACGCCGGGCGGCAAGCTGCGCCAAAGGCTGGTTGAATCCAGGGTACGCTTCAAGCGGCTTCCACGCGAGGAGATCGACGCCTATGTCGCCTCCGGCGAATGGCGCGGCAAGGCCGGCGGCTATGCCGTCCAGGGTCTCGCCGGTTCGTTCGTCGTCAAGCTGGTCGGCTCCTACACCAACATTGTCGGCCTGCCGCTCTACGAGACGGTGGCGCTGCTTTCGGGCGAAGGCTTCAAGGTCCACACCAGCTGGCATACCGCGCGGCCATGAGCCTGGACGATAAGGTCACACCGCTGCGCCCGAAGCGCCCCTGCCCCGAATGCGGCAAGCCGTCGGCGCGCGAGACCTATCCGTTCTGCTCGAAGCGCTGCAAGGACATCGACCTCAACCGCTGGCTGAAGGGCGCCTATGTCATCACCGCGCGGGATGACGAGGACGAGAGCGACGAGCCGAAGTAGGGTTTGGGCGGTGCCGGCCGCGCAATTCCACTTCGCCGACCTTACGCAATTGCTGCTTTGCCGGCGTCGGTATTGTCTGCGACAATTGCCCCGGAAAATCAGCGCTTAGGCGCTGGACAGGCCGGATTCCCGTGCTATAACCCACGCGCTTTCAAGGGGTGCCCCACGGCGCTTTCCTGAAATCCGGTCAGGCGATGTCTCGTTTGCCGGCGAGGCCCAGATAGCTCAGTTGGTAGAGCAGCGGACTGAAAATCCGCGTGTCGGTGGTTCGAATCCGCCTCTGGGCACCATCCCCTCCTGGTCCATTCCGGACACATAGGTTACGGTTTATATCGGAGACATGGGTAACACTTTTGGCCCGAAGGGGTTTTGGAGTGGTTCGAGCCTGCATGTCTCATCATCGAAGTAGCCCAAATCATAATCCATGAAGGAAGCCAGCCAGATATGGTCCTCGACCTGTTTGATGCCGACGGTCTGGCCGGCAAAGACGAGGCTGAGGTTGATCTTCTTGCGATTGTAGCAGATGCGGCCGCAGGTGGTGACGGTGACGGCCTTGTCGTGAAACGGATAATCGAGATCCGGCAGGCCGGCATAGATGCGCGGTGACGGGGTGTAGCGCTCGGCTGGACAGGCCATGTCGAGCGCCTGATGTGGGCGTTCTGAGTTGAACTCATTGATGAAGTCATCGAACCTGGCCTGCTGCTGCAGGAAATTGGCGCCAGCCGGTTTGGTGGTTTCCTTCTTGAGAGTCAGGTGCATGCGCTCATGGCGCCCGTTCTGCTGCGGACAGCCCGGCTGGATGCGCTCGATGTCGATGCCCAGGCGCAGCCACCAGACCGACAGTTTGCTGAGATTGAACAGCGCGTTTGGGCTGGCAAAGGGAACGCCGTTGTCGGTCCTGATGGCGCTGGGCAGGCCGAACTCTTTGAAAACGCTCTCGAACACCGTGAAGGCATAGGCTTCCTTGGTAGTCGACAACGCCTCGCAGGCGATGAGATAGCGGCTGGCGAAGTCGGTGATCGTCAGCGGGTAGCAATAGCGCCGATCGGCGAGCATGAACTCGCCTTTGTAGTCGGCACACCACAGATCGTTGGGCCGATAGCCGTTTGAAAGTGGTGTTCCCATCGCCCTGTTGCGCCTTCGCTTGCGGCGCTCGACCAGGCCATGGCGGTCGAGAACCGCATGCACCGTCGAGATCGCAGGCCGGTGAACGTCAGGATACAGCCGGGCCAACCGTTCGCGTATCTTTGGCGCACCCCAGGTCGGCTTGTCTTGCTTGAGGCGCACAATCAGCTTCTCGATTTGAAACGGAAGCTGATTGGCGTGGCGGTAGGGTCGGCGTGATCGATCCGTCAGCCCCTCAAGGCCACTGTCATTGTAGCGTGTGAGGATCTTGTAGCCGGTCTTGCGCGAGATATCGAACTCACGGCAAAGCACCGCCATCTTCTCGCCGTCCAGCAGCCGGGCAATGAACTTCAGCCGCTCTTCCATGACGTTACACTCCTTCCAAGGCACCTTGCTCTCCTTGCAAAGGGCCGAAAGTGTAACCCATGTCTCCGGAATGAACTGTCACCCATCTCTCGGGAAGGGCATCAAGTGGTTGACAGGATTTTTGCGAACGATA